>NZ_AP025171.1:0-732291 GCF_003402535.2 Cupriavidus sp. P-10 | reverse complement strand
GATCGACGCCGCGCTGAAGCTGGCCGCCGCCCAGCGCAGCTTCGCCGCACTCAAGCTGCGCGAGATCGCTCGCGAGGCCGACCTCAATCCCAATACTTTCTACCGGCATTTCCGGGACATGGAAGACCTGGCGCTGACCGCGGTGGCCGAGGCCAGCGCCGAGTTGCGCCCGATGCTGCGCTCGGTGCGCTGGGCCGCCGCGCGCGACAATCCCAACGAAGTGGCCAGCCGCGCGTGCGAGGCGCTGTTCCTGTATGCCCGGCATCACCCCGATGCCTTCGTGGTGGGGGTATGCGGCATCACCGGCCCGCAGCCGGCGCTACGTGCGGCGATCCGCGTGGTGCTTGACGACATTGCCGCCGAGATGGCCGACGACATCGAGCGGCTCGAACTGTGTCCGCAACTCCCGCGCCCGCTCATCGATGAATTCTGCGCCTATGTCGTGCCTTACCTGTTCCACCAGTGCGTCGACTACATCGAAGCCGACAGCGCCGGGCGGCGCCGGCTGATGGAGCGTTCGGTGCAGTTGTGCTGCTGGCTGCTGGTCGGGGCCGCGGGAGCCCACGCGGCGAAGCCGCGTACGCAAGGCCGCGCACAGAAGGCAGCGGCCCACTAGCAGGACTGGCGGGTATGCGGGGCTACGGGGCCTTGGGCGGCACGATGGTCGCGCCGGGCTCCACGGTGCGCTCGTGATGCATCTTGGGCATCATGTTGCTGTTCAGGTGGAACATCACCCACAGCGATCCCGACAGCGTGATCACCACCAGCGTCAGCGTGAACATCAGCGACAGCATGTTCCATCCGCCTTCCGATTTGGCGTTCATGTGCAGGAAGTAGATCATGTGGACCACGATCTGCACCGCGCCGATCAGCAGGATGACGATGGCCGTGGTGTGGGATTTCTCGAACACTTCGCCCATCACCAGCCAGAACGGCACCGCGGTCAGGAAGACCGACAGCACGAAGCCGGTCAGGTAGCCGCCCAGCGTGGCGTGCGGGCCGACGTCTTCCTCGTGCTCGTGGCCGTGGCCATGCCCGTGGCCACCCAGCGTCTCGTCGTGCGCGCTCATGGCAGCGATCCCATCAGGTAGACGAAGGTAAAGACGCCGATCCAGACGACGTCCAGGAAGTGCCAGAACATCGACAGGCACATCAGCCTGCGCTTGTTGGCGGTAATCAGCCCGTGCCGCGTCACCTGGATCATCAGCACGATCAGCCAGACGATGCCGAAGGTCACGTGCAGCCCGTGCGTGCCGACCAGCGCGAAGAACGAGGTCAGGAAGGCGCTGCGCTGCGGCCCGGCGCCCTGGTGGATCAGGTGCGCGAATTCATACAGTTCGACCGCCAGGAAGGCCGCGCCAAAGACGCCGGTGATCGCCAGCCAGATCTGCGTGCCGGCGACGCGGTTCTGCTGCATCTGCAGCATGGCAAAGCCATAGGTGATCGATGACAGCAGCAGGAAGGTGGTGTTAAGCGCCACCAGCGGTAGTTCAAACAGTTCGGCCCCGGTCGGCCCGCCCGCGTATTCCCGGCCGAGCACGCCGTAGGCGGCGAACAGGCACGCGAAGATCAGGCAGTCGCTCATCAGGTAGAGCCAGAACCCGAGCAGCGTGCCGTTCTGCGGGTGGTGCTCTTCGGTCAGGTGGAAGGTGAAGCCCCCCGGCGGCACTTCATCCGCCGCGGAGGTCCCGCTCACGTACTGGGGATAGGTCGTCTCAACCATGGCCGGCCATCAGTTGTGTGCGCGCCGATTCGGTTCCGACCACCTGCTCGGCCGGAATGTAGTAGTCGCGCTTGTAGTTGAAGGTATGGATGATCGCCCCGATGATGGTCGCCGCGAACGACGCCACCACCAGCCACCAGATGTGCCAGATCAGGCCGAAGCCGCACAGTGTGGACAGCCCCGCCAGCACGATGCCGGCCGCGGTGTTCTTCGGCATGTGGATGGGGTTGAAGCCCTGCAGCGGGCGGGTGTAGCCGTTCTGCTTCATGTGCCACCAGGCGTCGGTGTCGTGCACCACCGGCGTGAAGGCAAAGTTGTATTGCGGCGGCGGCGACGAGGTCGACCATTCCAGCGTGCGGCCGTTCCAGGGGTCGCCGGTCAGGTCGCGCAGTTCTTCGCGGCGCAGGAAGCTGACCACCAGCTGGATGATGAAGCAGGCGATGCCGATGGCGACCAGCGCGGCGCCGAAGGCGGCGATCTGGAACCAGATCTGCAGCGATGGATCCTCGAAACGGTTCATGCGGCGCGTGACGCCAAGCAGCCCGAGCCAGTACAGCGGCATGAAGGCGAAGTAGAAGCCGGTCAGCCAGAACCAGAACGACGCCTTGCCCCACGACGAGACCAGGCGGTAGCCGAAAGCCTTGGGAAACCAGTAGTGGATGCCGGCCATCAGCCCGAACACCACGCCGCCGATGATCACGTTGTGGAAGTGGGCGATCAGGAACAGGCTGTTGTGCAGCGAGAAGTCCGCTGGCGGCACCGCCAGCAGCACGCCGGTCATGCCGCCGATCACGAAGGTGACCATGAAGCCGATGGTCCACAGCATCGGCGCCTCGAAGCGGATCTTGCCGTGGTACATCGTGAACAGCCAGTTGAAGATCTTGGCGCCGGTCGGGATCGAGATGATCATCGTCGTGATCCCGAAGAAGGAATTGACGCTGGCGCCCGAGCCCATGGTGAAGAAGTGGTGCAGCCAGACCAGGTAGGAAAGCACCGTGATCACCACCGTGGCGTAGACCATCGACGCATAGCCGAACAGGCGCTTGCGGCAGAAGGTGGCGACCACCTCGGAGAAGATGCCGAACACCGGCAGCACCAGGATGTAGACCTCGGGGTGGCCCCAGATCCAGATCAGGTTGACGTACAGCATGGCGCTGCCGCCCTGGTCGGCGGTGAAGAAATTGGTGCCGACGTAGCGGTCGAGCGACAGCAGCGCCAGTGCGGCGGTCAGCACCGGGAAGGCGGCGATGATCAGCACGTTGGTGCACAGCGCGGTCCAGGTGAAGATCGGCATGCGCATCAGCGTCATGCCCGGCGCGCGCATCTTGACGATGGTCACCAGCAGGTTGATGCCGGATAGCAATGTCCCGACCCCGGCAATCTGCAATGACCATATGTAGTAGTCGACGCCAACGTCCGGACTGTGGATGATGCCGGACAGCGGCGGATACGCCAGCCAGCCGGTGCGCGCGAACTCGCCGAGGAACAGCGACATCATCACCAGGATGGCGCCGCCGGTGGTCATCCAGAAGCTGAAGTTGTTGAGGAACGGGAAGGCCACGTCGCGCGCGCCGATCTGCAGCGGCATGACGAAGTTCATCAGCCCCGTGACCAGCGGCATGGCCACGAAGAAGATCATGATCACGCCGTGCGCGGTAAAGATCTGGTCGTAGTGGTGCGGCGGCAGGTAACCCGCGTTGTCGCCGAAGGCAATGGCCTGCTGGATGCGCATCATGACCGCGTCGGCAAACCCGCGCAGCAGCATGATGATGCCCAGGATCACGTACATGATCCCGATCTTCTTGTGGTCGATGCTGGTGAACCACTCACGCCACAGGTAGCCCCACAGGCCGTACTTGGTCACCGCGCCCACGAGCACCAGCCCGCCGAGCACCACCGCGGCAAAGGTGGCGATCAGGATGGGCTCATGCAGCGGGATGGCCTCCCACGTCAGCCGTCCGAAGATCAAATTGGCGAGTTCCGAGCGCTCGGGCATATTTGTTCACCTGGGGCCTGAAGTAACCAACCGTGGCCGATGGTAGCTGGCCAGTACCGCTGGGAAAAAGGGATCCGCGTCTTACCGCAGCAGCAGCCGGCCTTCGTTGCGCGCGACTTCGGTCGCAAAGGCGGGCGCAACGGCCTGGGTGTTGCTCGCGGTGCAGATCTCGCGTGACGGGTCGAACTTGCCGCGGCTGCGGTCGAGTGCCATGGTGTCGGCCATGCACCGGCCGCCGCTCACGCAGCGGTTCAGGATCAGGTCATAGAGGCCGGCCGCCACGTTGGCATAGCGCTGCACCGGCACGCGCTCGCTCGGCTGCGCGAGCTGCAGGTACGCATCCGTCGACAAGCCCTGGCCCGAGGACTTGACCTGCTGGATCCAGCGGTCGAAGTCTTCGTTCGACAGCCCGTGGAACTTGAAGCGCATGTTGGAGAAGCCCGCGCCACTGTAGTTGGCCGACATGCCCTCGTACTCGCCGGGCTTGTTGATCACGGCGTGCAGCTTGGTTTCCATGCCGGGCATGGCGTAGACCATGCCGGCCAGCGACGGCACGAAGAATGCGTTCATCACCGAGGTGGCGGTGATGTGGAAGGCGATGGGCCGGTCCACCGGCGCGGCCAGCTCGTTGACCGTGGCGATGCCCTGCTCCGGATACAGGAACAGCCACTTCCAGTCCATGGCCACCACCTGCACCGGCAACGGCTTGACGTCGGCGGGAACGGGCCGGCCGGCGTCGATGCGCGTGAGTGGCCGGTAGGGATCGAGCTGGTGGGTGCTGACCCAGGTCACCGCACCCAGCGCGATGATGATCAGCAGCGGCGCGGCCCAGATCGCGAGTTCCAGCACCGTGGAATGGTCCCAGTCGGGGTTGTAGGGCGCGTCGGTCGCGCTTTCGCGGTAGCGCCACGCAAATGCCAGCGTGAGGATGATCACCGGCACGATGATCAGCAGCATCAGGCAGGTGGCGATGATGATCAGGTCGCGCTGCCGCAGGGCCATGTCGCCGGATGGCGAAAGCAGCACTGCGTTACAGCCGGACAGGCACGCCAGCGCGACTACCGCAGCACATCCTTGCAGTAATCTTCTCGGCATACGGGTATGCGGTACTGCAGCGTCGAAGTGGCCCATAGTCACAGAAGTGGCGTCTGAGGAATATCGGCAAGCACCGATGAATCCACCTTTCGATTTTCTAAGGCAGTTTAGGCGCTATTCTTGTGACTGTGCGAGTTTAAGTGCAGTATCGAAGCACTCCTGTCGAGAGGAGACTGACGATGGCCAGCCTGTCCCACCAGCACCGAGCATCGCCGACTGCACCTCCGGCGCCCGGCCACCATGAGGTGGCTCCTGCCGAAATCGCCACAGGCGTGGTAATCGGGCGAGCGTCGGAGTACTTCGATTTCTTCGTGTACGGCATCGCTTCCGTGCTCGTCTTCCCGGCGGTCTACTTCCCGTTCGCGAGCGAGCTGACCGGGCTGCTGTACAGCTTCACCATCTTTTCCTTCGCATTCATCGGGCGGCCGTTCGGCACGGGGCTGTTCATGCGCATCCAGCGGCGTTGGGGCCGCGGCATCAAGCTGACCGCATCGCTGTTCCTGCTGGGCACCGCCACGGTGGGGATTGCATTCCTGCCGTCGTACGCGTCGATCGGGGCCGCGTCGATCTACCTGCTGGCACTGTTCCGCTTCCTGCAGGGCATTGCCTTCGGCGGTTCATGGGACGGGCTGCCGTCCCTGCTGGCGCTGAACGCGCCGGAGAACAAGCGCGGCTGGTATGCGATGGTGGGCCAGCTTGGCGCGCCCTCGGGCTTTATCATCGCCGGCGCGCTGTTCCTGTTCCTGCATACCAGCCTGACCCCGCAGGAGTTCATCGAATGGGGCTGGCGCTACCCGTTCTACGTGGCCTTCGCCATCAACGTGGTGGCGCTGTTCGCGCGGCTGCGGCTGGTGGTCACGCACGAATACACGCAACTGCTCGAAGAAGACGAACTGGAGCCGATCAGCACGCTGCAGATGGTCAATGCGCAGGGCTTCAACATCTTCCTTGGCGCGTTCGCGGCGCTGGCCAGCTATGCGTTGTTCCACCTGGTCACGGTGTTCCCGCTGTCGTGGGCGGTGCTGCACCAGGAGCAGGCGATTTCCGCGGTGCTGGCGGTGCAGATCGCGGGCGGCTTTATCGCTTTTATCGGCACGCTGATCTCGGGCTGGCTGGCGGACCGCATCGGCCGCCGCACGACGCTGGCGACGATGGCGGTGCTGATCGGTGTGTTCAGCCTGGTCACGCCGTGGCTGCTGGGTGGCAGCGCCACTGGCCAGAATATTTTCATCCTGGTCGGGTTCGGCTTGCTGGGGCTGTCGTACGGGCAGGCGGCAGGTGTGGTGACGTCGAACTTCGAACGCAGGTTCCGCTATACCGGGGCGGCACTGACCACGGATTTCGGCTGGCTGTTCGGCGCCGCGTTCGCGCCGCTGGTGGCGCTGGGACTGTCGTCGCTGTTCGGGCTGGTGGCGGTCAGCCTCTACCTGCTGTCAGGAGTGATCGGCACGCTGGCGGCACTGCGCATCAGCCGCGCGCTGGGAACACCGGAGTTGTAGGGGCGCGCCCGGTACGCGCCCCCATAAGTAAAAGTCAGCGCTGTGGTCGCGGAAAGATACCGCGCCAGCGCCAGGCGATTGTCGATCAGCGCAGGCCAAAGAAGCTGAGCACCGCGAGGATGATGACAACCGCGCCAACTAGCCAGACGATATTCATGGCGGCTCCCTGGTGATGTCCGTTGGGACGTGGACGAGGTGACGGGCCGGATGGCTCACCTGCCCTTGTCCAGCAACAAACGTGCCGTATAGATTCGCACGCACTTTTCCACCGTGCGCGGGCAGTATGCTGCGCCGGAATGACCGGGCAGGCACCGGCGCGCCATTGGCCAGTTGCAATCGCGTCAGGCGGTTATTACAAAAACGCTTCAATCGGTGTGACGGATGCCGGACGGGAGGCATTCACCGCCCCAGGCGCTCTTCTCAGCGCGAATGCAGCCGGAACGCCTCGCCGCTGCGCCCCGCCTTGTCCACCGCCGCGATGCGGTTACGCCCGTTGTCCTTGGCGTGGTACAGCTGCGCGTCGGTCAGGTTGATGAAGGCCGACGCTTCCTCGCGCTCGGACGGCACGATGGTGCCGATGCCAAAGCTCGCCGTCACACACTGGCTGTAGGGCGAGCGTACATGCGGGATGGCCTGCGCGGCGATCAGCGCGCGGCAGCGCTCGGCCAGGCGCATGGCGGCTTCGGCATCTGTATCAGGCAGCACCATGACAAATTCTTCGCCGCCGAAGCGCGCCAGGAACACATCCGATCCGGCCGCCTGCGCCAGCAGGCCTGCGACCTGCTTCAGGCAGGCATCGCCCTGCAGGTGGCCGTAGTAGTCGTTGTAGGACTTAAAGAAATCGATATCGACCAGCACCAGCGACAGCGGCCTGCCCGATCCCTTGCCGGCTTCCCATTCGCGTTCCATCGCGCTGTCGAACAGCCTGCGGTTGCCCACGCCGGTCAGGCTGTCGCGGAACGACAGGTCTTCCAGCTCCTGCTGCAGCCGCGCCAGTTCTTCCTCGGTACGCTTGCGTTCGCTGATGTCGAACATGAAGCCGACCAGCGAATCGACCCCGCCCTGCGCGTTGCGCACTACGTGCACCACGTCGCGCAGCCAGACATAGCCGCCGTCGCGGGTCAGCGCGCGGTAGTCGGCCTCATGGTCGGTGCCGGCCTGCGACTGGGCCACGCAGAACTCCACCACCGCGGCGCGGTCATCCGGATGCATGCGCTCGGCCCAGTCGTTGACCGTCTTCCAGGTCGACGGCGCCCAGCCGAGCAGCGCCTCGATCTGCGGGCCAATGTAGGTGAAGGCCATGGTGGCCCAGTCGATCTTCCAGGGAATGGCCTTGGTCGATTCCAGCAAGGTGCGGTAGACCGTGCTGTCGTCGTCGCCGAACATGCGGGTGGACGGGGCAAGCGTGGATTCGTGGCGCAGGAATGCGGCCTGCAGCGGGCTGGGGGACTGGGGTTGGCGGGTCATGTCGGCAATGCTCACAGGGTGCTGGTTGGCGTTGCCGGTACAACGGCAGCGGCGCGCAAACCTGAAGGGGGTGGATCGAAGTGCGGCCGCATTGTAGCCCCTGATCCACTTTCTCTTCTCGCCCCCTACGCCGCCTGCGGTTCAACGCCGCGCGCCAGGCGCCGGATCGCCTGCGGCGGCTGGCCGAAGGCACGCAGAAAGGCACGGCGCATGCGCTCGCGGTCGCCGAATCCGGTATCCCGCGCCACCACGTCGATGGCATGGCGGCCGCTTTCCATCATCAGCCTCGCTGCTTCGACGCGCAGGTGCTCGACAGCCTTCGCCGGCGTCTGCCCGGTCTCGTCCCGGAACGCACGCGCGAACTGCCGTGGGCTCAGGTGCGCCGCTTCCGCCAGCTGTTCCACGGAAAGGTCGCTTTGGAGATTCTGCCGCGCGAAGTCCAGCGCGGCACGGATACGGTCCGAGCGCGGATCCAGGTCGAGCAGTGCCGAGAACTGCGATTGCCCGCCGGCACGGCGGTGGTACACGACCAGCTTTTTTGCCACGTCGCGCGCGACTGCGCCGCCGGCGTCTTTCTCCACCAGCGCCAGCGCCAGGTCGATGCAGGCCGACATGCCGGCCGACGTCCACACCGGGCCATCGATGATGAAGATGCGGTCCTCTTCCACGCCCACGCTGGGGAAGCGCCGCCGCAGCTGCTCCGCGTAGTACCAGTGCGTGGTGGCGCGGCGGCCATCCAGCAGCCCGGCCTCCGCGAGGTTGAAGGCTCCGGTGCAGGTGGCGCCGATGCGCCGCGAGGTGCGCGCCGCTCGCTGCAGGAACCTGACCAGCGCAGGCGGCGTGGGCGTGACGTCGTTGTCGCCCACCACCAGCACGGTATCGAAGCGGCGCCTGCCGAACGGCTCGGTGCTCACGGCGAAACCGCCGGAACACATCACCGGCCCGCCCTGCTCCGACAGCAGGTGGACCTGGTACAGCGGCGTGCCGAGCGTCCGGTTGGTGAATTCCAGCACCGTGGAAACCGCCAGGTTCATCGCCTGGAAGCCGGGGTACAGGGCAAGCGCTACGTGATGCATGATCGGCGTCCTTGGGTGGCAGGAAAGGTGGCATCCATCCCTTATTGCCACGCCATTGTGCGCCGGATCCTGGTTTCATGCAGCCGGCCAGACCGGAATGGCCAGACTGGACCAGGGTGAGGTGATCACGGGCCTTCGATGCCCGACTTTGCCGACTCGCTGGCGTTCGAGGCCGCGCGCAGCGCACTCCAGCCGGATCTCTCGCGTGACCGGCCCGAGCCAAGCCGCTCCACCGGACGTTCGTTTGTACCGCTTTGTATCCGGCACGGGCAACGATACGTGTCTTGACAGAATCCGCTCTACATCGCTACAGGGCAGATACACCGGTCTCCTTTAATGCTTCTCGTGGCCCGGCGGCAAACGTCGGCAAAGACAGAAGCCCCGGCCGCGCAGATCCACGCAGTCCCTCGCAGATCCACTGAGACATAAAGGAAACCGATCATGGCCATCCAATTCACGCAACGCATCGTCTTCGCTATCGCCCTGGCCGCTGCTGCCGCCGGCGCACAAGCCGCACCGGGCGCGCGGGACCCGTTCAGCGAAGGCGCACGTGCCGTCCAGGACGCACGCAGCCCGTTCGCCGATGGCGCACGCGCCGTGCAGGACGCTCGCAGCCCGTTCACCGACGGCGCACGCGGCGTGCAGGACGCTCGCAGCCCGTTTGCCGACGGCGCGCGCAACGTCGATCCTTACACCGACGGTGCCCGCACCCTCGCCGGCATGGACCGCACCGGGCCCTCCGCCGATCCGGCGCGCTCCATTGATCCCTACCTGGACGGTGCGCATGCGTGAGGACGCGCATCGCTCGCCGCAGTCGCGGCCCGGTCCAGCGCGCGCCGGAAGCGGCGCGCCAGGGCCGCCGACCGCAGCTTCTGACGCCTGGCCTGCCGTGCCGCTGGCAGCGCTCAGGTCAGCGCAGCCAGCAGGCCGTCTTGCACGGCTTCGCGGCCCGAGGAGCCCCGTCGCCGGTATTTGCCGTCCGGTCCCAGTTTCCAGGCGTCACACCGGTCGCCCAGGTAGGGGGCCAGGCCTTCCGCGATGACCCGCGCCTTCAGCCCCGCATCGAGGACAGGAAAGCAGATCTCGATGCGCCGGGACAGGCTGCGCTCCACCCAGTCGCCACTGCCAAGCATGACCCGCTCGGCGCCGCCGTCGTGGAAATAGAAGACGCGCGAATGTTCGAGGAAGCGGCCGGTCACCGATCTCACCTCGATGTTCTCGGAAAGTCCCGCAACGCCCGGCCGCAGCGCGCAGGCCCCCCTGACGATCAGTTCGATCCGCACACCGGCACGTGACGCGTCGTACAGCGCCTGGATCAGTTCCGGCTCCAGCAAGGCGTTCATCTTGGCGATGATCCATCCCTTGTGGCCGGCACTGGCATGCGCGGCTTCGCCCCGGATTGCCGCCAGCAGCTCCTTCTTCAGCGTAAACGGCGACAGCCAGATATGCGCCATGGTGTTGGTCTGCCCCAGGCCGGTCAGCTGGCTGAAGACCTGCGCCACATCCTGCGTCAGCGACGCATCGCAGGTCAGCAGGCCGAAATCGGTATAGGAACGCGTGGCACGGCTGTGGTAATTGCCCGTGCCGAGATGAACATAGCGCCTGAGCCTGCCGTCTTCGCGGCGCAAGACCAGGACCATCTTGGCATGGGCGCGGTAGCCGACCACCCCATAGATGACATGGGCGCCGACCTGCTCCAGTTGCGCCGCCCAGTTGATGTTGGCCTCTTCGTCGAAGCGGGCAAGCAACTCCACCACCACAGTGACTTCCTTGCCGTTGCGCGCCGCGTCGATCAGCGCCGACAGCAGCACCGAGTCTTGCCCGGCCCGATACACCGTCTGGCGGATCGCCACCACACCGGGATCCTGGGCCGCCTGCCTGACGAAATCCACCACCGGCGCGAACGACTGGAACGGGTGATGCAGCAGGATATCGCCCTCGCGAATGGCGTGGAAGATGTCGGGATGCTCCATCAGCCGCTTTGGCAAGCCCGCCCGGAACGGCACGTACTTCAGGTCAGGCCGGTCGACCTGGTCGGGCACCTGCAGCAGGCGCACCAGGTTGACCGGGCCATTGACTGAAAACACTTCGCTCGCGGACAAGCCGAACTGTTCCTGCAGGAAGCCGGCCATGGCTGGCGTGCAGTTGTCCGCCACCTCCAGCCGCACCGCATCGCCGAAATGCCGTTGCGGCAGCTCGCCCTGCAGGGCCTCGCGCAAGTTCTTGACTTCATCCTCGTCGACAAACAGCTCGCTGTTGCGGGTCACGCGGAACTGGTAGCAGCCGCGGACCGTCATGCCGGTGAACAGTTCGCCGACATGCGCGTGCAGGACGGACGAGAGAAAGACGAAGCCATGCCGGCATCCGGAAACCTCCTCAGGCAATGCGATGACGCGCGGCAGCGCCCGCGGCGCCTGCACGATGGCATTGCCCGAGGCACGTCCGAAGGCGTCCCTACCTTCCAGTTCCACCGCGAAGTTCAGGCTCTTGTTCAGCACACGAGGAAACGGATGCGCCGGATCCAGGCGGATGGGCGTCAGCACCGGCATCAGCTCATTGAAAAAGAACTGCCGGATCCATTCCGCCTGCGCGGGATCCCAGCTCGGACGCCGCAGGAAGCGGATCTGCTGCTCGGCCATGGCCGGGATCAGCACCTCGTTGAACAGCCGGTATTGCTGTCCGACCAGGTCGCCAACCCGCTGGTTGACCCTTGCAAAAACCTCCTGTGGCGTCAGCCCGTCGGGCCCGACGGGAGCAGACTGCAGCAGGCAGCGTTCCTTAAGCGCCGCGACACGGATTTCATAGAACTCGTCCAGGCTGCTGCTGACCGTGCACAGCGCGCGCAACCGCTCCAGCAACGGCACGGCAATGTCCGCGGCCTGTTGCAGGATGCGGTCGTAGAACTCCAGCTGGCTCAGTTCACGGTTGATGTAGAGTTCGTTGCCGTTCAGCCCGCATGCAATATCCGCCACGATATCTTGCGCGGCCTCGTCCGCTGCCGTCGCGCGGGCGCTCTCCATGGGGTCGGGTGCATCGTTCATGATCGGAATGCCCGGCCATGCGGGCTGGTTACGGCAAAGCCTCTTTCCAATAGGTTTCGACCTGGCGGACCAGGCCATCAGGCAACGCGACGTAGTGCTCCGCGGCGGCGTCGGCCTGTCCCTCGAAAAGAGCCCAGCGGAAGAAAGCGAGGGCGTCGCGGGTCTCCGCGGCCTTGTTATTGTTCTTCGAGATCAGGACAAAGACAACACCGGTGATCGGCCAGGCCTGCGGGCCGGAGGCATTCGTCAGCACCTGGTAGAAGTCCGCCCTGGGATTCCATTCGGCCGCCTTGACCGCGGCGCTGAAGGTTTCGCGCGATGGCTGGACAAACACGCCATCGCGGTTCCGGACCGCGGCATAGGCCAGCTTCCGCTGCAAGGCGTAGGTCAGCTCCACGTAGCCAATGGCGCCCTTCACATTGCGGATATAGGTGGCAACGCCTTCGTTTCCATTTGCCCCGACGCCAACCGGCCATTTCACCGTGGTGCCTGCGCCAACGCTTTCGCTCCATTGCGGGCTGACCTTGGCCAGGTAATCGGTCCAGTTGAAGGTGGTGCCGGAACTGTCGCTGCGGTGGACGACCACGATCTTCTGGTCAGGAAGCGCCAGCCCGGGATTCGCCGCCGCGATGGCGGGGTCGTTCCAGTTGACGATCCGTCCCTGGTAGATGTCGGTCAGCAGCGCCCCGGTCATGCGCAATTGCCCCGCTGCGATCCCGTCCAGGTTCAGCACCGGCACGACCCCGCCCACCACGATCGGAAACTGCGCCAGCCCCGCGGCGCGCAGGTCGTCCGGCTTGAGCGGCATGTCCGTGGCGCCGAACGTCACGCCCGCAGCCCGGATCTGCCGGATCCCGTTCCCCGAGCCGATGGGATGGTAGTTGACCTGCTGGCCGGTGCGCGCGTAGTAAGTCGCCGCCCACTTGGACATCAGCGGATAGACGAAGGTAGAGCCGGCGCCGGTGATATCTCCTGCCCTGGCCAGCGTCACCGCGCCGACCGACAGCCACACGACCGCCAACAACTTGGACAGGGTCCTGCTGAAACCGGACCGGAAATCGGGCTTTGGCTTCATGATTCCTCTTCCCGCGAGTGGCAACAAGGCGTCTGGCCTGAGCAATTCAGGCTAGCAGATCATCGTTCGCCAGGGCAGGTTAAAAAATCTGTCACATTTCCGTCATCCAGCGGACGCGTGGCGGCGCTTTCGTCAATAGCCGCCTCGCCACGTCGCGACTACGCCAGCGCAAACCCACTCCGCGCCAGCGGCAATGCGCGAACTCGCTCGCCCGTGGCAGCGAACAACGCGTTGGCCAGCGCCGGCGCCAGCGTCGGCACCGCAGATTCACCGACGCCGCCGATGCGCTCGCCGCTTTGCACCAGCACCGCTTCGAATCGCGGTGTCTGCGAGAACGCCAGCAGGGGATAGTCGTGGAAGTTGGATTGCTGCACGGCGCCGTCGCGAATGGTGATAGCGCCCGACAGCGCCGCGCTCAGGCCCCAGATACTGGCGCCTTCCAGCTGGCGCTCGACCGTGGCGGGATTGATCACGGTGCCGCAATCGATCGCATTGACGATGCGGTGTAGCGTGATGCGCTTGTGCTGCACCGACAGCTCCACCACCGTCGCGCACAGCGAGCCCCATGCCTGCGACAGCGCCATGCCCTGGAAGCACCCCGCCGGCGCGCCGCCCCAGCCGGCCTGTTGCGCAAGCCGCCGCAACAGCGTCGCTGCGCGCGGGCGCTCCGCGAGCAGGCCGAGCCGGAACTGCAGCGGATCGGCGCCGGCACGATGGGCCAGCTCGTCGATAAAGCTCTCGGCGAAGAACGTGTTCTGGGTATAGCCCACACCGCGCCAGAATCCGACCGGCACCGCGGAATTGACCATCGCGTAGCGCACCGCCAGGTCGGGCAGCGCATACGGCAGGTCGACCACGCCCTCGACCGATTTCGGATCGACGCCGTTCTTTACGCGGTCCGGGAAATTGCGCACGTAGATGGAGGAGCACGCCAGCCGCGCTTCCATGGCGCGGATGGCAGGTTGCCCGCCGGCCTTGCCGGGTGCCAGCACCGCGCTGAATTGCGCTACCGCGGCCGGGCGATAGAAATCGTGCCGGATATCTTCCTCGCGCGACCAGATCAGCTTGACCGGCTGCCCCGCGGCCTTCGATGCCAGGGCCGCCTGGATAAAGACATCGAACTCCTCGCGCCGGCCAAAGCCGCCGCCGACGAAGGTCGAATGCACGCGAATGCGCTCGGCGGGCAGGCCCAGCACTGGCGCCAGCCGCTGCGCGATTTCGCCGCAGACCTGGGTCGGCCCCCAGATCTCGGCGTTGTCGGCACGCACGTGGGCAGTGGCGTTCATCGGCTCCATCGTCGCGTGCGCGAGGTATGGCACTTCATACTCGGCGGTGTAGACCGGCGCGCCGTGCATCGCGGCCTCGGGGTCGCCGTTGCGCAGCGCCACCGCGGCGGCGCTGCGGGCCGCGTCACGGTAGCGGGCCATCAACGCGTCGTCGGATGCGGGCGCACCTGGTGGCAACTGCCAGTCCGGCTGCAGCGCCTTCAGGCCCTTCTGTGCGGACCAGTAGCTGTCGGCCAGCACCACCACGGCATCGTCGAGCGGCACGACGCGGCGCACCCCGGGCACGGCCATTGCAGCACGCGCATCGACCCGGCGCAGCTTGCCGCCGAACACCGGGCACGCCGTGACCGAACCGACCAGCATGCCGGGCACGCTGACATCGACACCGAACACGGCGGCGCCGCACGTCTTCGGCGGGATGTCGAGCCGGTTGGTAGCGCGGCCGATCAGCTTCCAGTCACGCGGGTCCTTCAGCGCCACGCTGGCGGGACGCGGCAGCGCGGCAGCGCGGGACGCCAGCTCGCCATAGCCGAGCACGCGGCCGGTGGGCCGGTGCTGCACGCTGCCCTGCACCGCGCGGCATTCCGCTGGCGGCACGCCCCAGGTCTGCGCGGCGGCCTCGCGCAGCATCTCGCGCGCGGTGGCGCCGATGCGGCGCAGCGGTTCGAACGACCAGCGCGCCGAGGTGCTGCTCGCGGTGGCCTGCACCTTGAACATGCGGTTGTTGTAGACCGGATCGGTCGGCGCCAGCTCGGCACGCACCTGCTGCCAGTCGCACTCCAGCTCTTCGGCGACGAGCATCGGCGCGGAAGTCATCACGCCCTGCCCCAGTTCGGCCGACGGGACCATGATGGTCACGCTGCCATCGCCGGCGATGCGCAACCAGGCGTTGACATCGTCAGGGTCGCGCGCTGGCAGCGCGAGGGTCGCGCCGGCCTTGGCCAGCGGCAGGTGGAAGCCAAGCACCAGCGCCGCCGGCACGGCGCCGGTGGCCCGCAGGAAGCGGCGGCGGCCAAACGGTTGCGCGCTCATGATTGCGCCCTCTCGTCCGCGGCGCCCGCGCCGCTTGCACGGGCCGCGCGCAGGATCGCGCGTTCGACGCGCGGGTACGTGCCGCAGCGGCACAGGTTGGTCATGGCGGCGCGAACATCTTCCGGGCCCGGTGCCGGCTTCTCCTTCAGCAGCGCGCTGGCCGCCATGATCATGCCCGATTGGCAATAGCCGCACTGCGGCACCTGCTCGACAATCCACGCACGCTGGATCGGGTGGGAATTGTCGGCCGACAATCCTTCGATGGTAGTAATGTCGGCACGCGCCACGGTGCCAACAGGCGTGATGCAGGCGCGCACGGCCTTGCCGTCGACATGCACGGTGCACGCGCCGCACAGCCCGGCGCCGCAGCCGAACTTGGTGCCGCTAAAGCCCAGGTAGTCGCGCAGCACCCACAGCAGGGGCATGTCGCGCTCGGCCTCGACGGCATGGCGTTTGCCGTTGATCTTCAGCTGCAGTTTCATTAGGTCTCCTCGGGGAACGCTCCGGCTTCGGGGTGGCCGCTTCGGGGTGGCGGTAGGAGGCCCAGTATCGGACGCGCGCCCATGGCGGGACAATCGACTTGTTTTGCCATGACCTGTGAGGCAAGATCACAGCCATGATCCGCCGGCTCCCTTCCATGCAGGTCCTGCAGGCCTTTGCCGCCACCGCGCGCACGGGCAGCATGACGCGCGCGGCCGATGCGCTGTGCGTCACGCATGGCGCCATCAGCCGGCACATCCGTGCGCTGGAGACACTGCTGGGCTGCGCGCTGTTCGTGCGCGCCGGCCGCCAGCTGGAACTGACCGCCACCGGCCGCGAGCTGGCCGACGAACTGGACCGCGCGCTGCGCGCGGTCGAGCTGTCGCTGACGGGCGCCACCGAGCGGCGCGCGCGCGAACGCCAGTCGCTGAACGTCAATGTCAGTCCGGAACTGGCCGGCGCATGGCTGGTGCCGAAACTGCAGTCACTGCGCGAGGCACTGCCCGGACTTGACCTGTCGATCGCCGCCAGCACCGAGGATCCCGACTTCGCCCGCTCCGACCTCGACGTCAGCCTGCGCTACGGCCCCGCGCCCTTCAGCGGCTACCAGAACGTGAAGCTGCTGGACGACGACATCATCGCCGTCTGCAGCCCCGCCTTCGCGCAACAGCATGCCGGCATGACCGCCGCCGATACCGCGCAACTGCCGCGGCTGCGGCACGCGCGCTTCCGCTGGGCGCAATGGGGCGCGGCGGCCGGCGTGGTGCTGGACGAACCCGGCGACGGTATCGTGTTCGACTGCCGCGCGCTGCTGATCGAAGCCGCCGCCAATGGACTCGGCCTGGCGCTGACACGGGCGCTGCTGGCACGCGAGGCGATCGCCGCCGGCAGGCTGGTGCAACCGCTGCCGGCCAGCTTCCCGGCGAGCCACAACTGCTATGTCGTCTGGCGCGGCGACAACCCCAAGCAGGGGCTGATCCGCCAGTTCGCGCAATGGTTGCGCGAGGCCGCGGCACCGCCTTCGCGCGTTCAGGCATGACAAGAAAGCAGGCTATCCGTTGCATCCGATGCAATGATGCCTGCGGTGCCCGCTCAGATCATGGGGAAAGCCTTCATCACATGCCGCAGCATGCTGCTGGCCACCGGCGACAGGTGCCTGCCCGCGCGCGTGATGATATGGATGCGGCTGTTGTTCAGGATCGGGTTGGCCAGCGGCAGCGACACCAGCTGCCGGAACTGCGCGCCCTTCAGCGGCACCGAGCGCGGCGTCAGGATGTAGCCGAGCCCCATTGCGGCGAATTCCCACAGCACCTTGAATGAGTTGGTCACCAGCATCGGCTTCAGCGTGATGTGCTCGTCCAGCTCCGCCGCCTGCACGTGCTTGCGCACGCCGAACGATTCCGCCAGCGCCGCGCCCTGGTGCGCGGCCAGGTCCGCCAGGGTCAGCGCGCGCCGGCGGCGCGCGAGCGGATGGTCCTTGCGGACATGCACGCGGATCGGCGACAGCCGCGAATAGTGCGAACGCAGGCGCACATCGTCAGGCGGCTGGAAGGCGAAGCCGATATGCGCCAGGTCTTCCAGGATATGGCGGACGGTTTCGTCGGTGCCCGCCACCTGGATGCTGCAGGTGACGTCCGGGTGCTTGCTCAGGAAGCCTTGCAGCACCGGCTCCAGCACGAGGTCGACGAAACCCTCGCCGAAGACCAGCTCGATATGGCCGCGCTGGGCGTTCTTCAGGTTGTTGACCTCTGCCAGGAAGGTGTCGTTGAGATCCTGCTGGCGCCGCGCGAACAGCGCCAGCAGGCGCCCGGCGTCGGTGGCGACCACGCCTCGCCCGCGCCGCTCCAGCAGCGTCAGGCCGGTGTCCTGTTCCAGCTTGGCCACGGCTCGGCTTACCACCGAGGGATCCAGTTCGAGTACCTCCGCCGCGCCGCGCACGGTGCCGGTTTCAATGATCTGCAGCAGGCACATCGCCCGCTTGCGGTCCAGCACGTCATCCATGTCTTTGCTCCCCCTTTGCCAGGTCCTGCCCCCGGTCGAGCCGGGCCGTTTTTGGATTGTTGCTATTTATACAACGTTTCTGCCCAAACATTGTCATGGATGCGGCGGCCAAGGGCGTAGAGAATAGGCCGGAATACCACGTACGCCGACAACCATGACCCAGCCCCCAACCACCAGCCTGCGGCAGGCCGTCCAGGCCATCGCGCCGGAGTTCGTCCGCATCCGCCACCAGATCCACGCCCATCCCGAGCTCGCCTTCGAGGAGCGCCGCACCAGCGACCTGGTCGCCGAACAGCTGGCGGCGTGGGGTTACGCGGTGCATCGGGGCCTGGGCTCGACCGGCCTGGTCGGCACCCTGCGCAAGGGCGACGGCACCAAGGCACTCGGCATCCGCGCCGACATGGATGCGCTGCCGATCCAGGAGCAGACCGGCCTGGCCTACGCCAGCACCATCGCCGGCAAGATGCACGCTTGCGGCCACGACGGGCACACGGCGATCCTGCTGTGCGCGGCGAAATACCTGGCCGAGTCAGTCGATTTCAACGGCACGCTGAACCTGATCTTCCAGCCGGCCGAGGAAAACGAAGGCGGCGCGCTGCGCATGCTGGAGGACGGCCTGTTCGAGCGCTTCCCGTGCGACGAGGTCTACGCGCTGCATAACTCGCCGGGAATGCCGGTCGGCCAGATCGGCGTGATCGCCGGCCCGGCGATGGCATCGTTCGACCGTGCCACGGTCACGCTGCGCGGCCGCGGCGCGCATGGTGCCATGCCGCACCACGGCATCGACCCGATGCAATGCGCGGCCAGCATCGTGCTGGGCCTGCAGTCGATTGTCAGCCGCGAGATCGATGCCCTGAAGTCGGCGGTCATCACGGTGGGCTCGATCCAGGCCGGAAGCACCTACAACGTCGTGCCGGAAAACGCGACCATCAAGATCGGCGTACGCACGCTGGACCCCAAGGTGCGCTCCCTTGTGGAAACGCGCATCCGCGAATTCGTCGCGGCACAGGCGCAGAGCTACCAGATGCAGTTCGAGGTGGTCTACGAACGCAAGTATCCGGTGCTGGTCAATCACGCCGGGCAGACCGAGTACGCACGCCAGGCTGCCATCCGGCTGGTGGGCGCCGGAAACGTGGTGGAGCGCCCGCCGGTGATGGGCAGCGAAGACTTCGCCTACATGCTGGAGCAACGGCCCGGTGCTTATATCCGGCTCGGCAACGGCCTGGGCGAGGACGGCGGCTGCATGGTCCACAACCCGCTGTACGACTTCAATGACAAGGCCTTGCCCGTGGGCGCCGCTTTCTGGGCGCACCTAGCGCAGAGCTACCTGGTTTGAGCACCGCCTTTTTTCGGGAGTCTTCATGCATTCACTGAACCGCCGCCGCTTCCTGCAACTGGCCGGCTGTGCCGCCGGCAGCTCGGCACTGGGCGCACTGGGCGCACTGAGCGCAATACCCGCGCTTGCCGCTGAAAGCTTTCCCGCCCGGCCGCTGGCGCTGGTGGTGCCGTATCCGGCCGGCGGTGCCAGCGACACCTCCGCCCGGATTTTCGGCGAATCGATCGGCAAGAGCATCAGGCAGCAGGTCGTGGTCGAGAACTATGGCGGCGGCACCGGCCTGATCGGCGCCAACAAGGTGCTGGCCGCACCGGCCGACGGCTACACCTTCTTCCACGGCTCGATCAACGAGGTGTTCCTGGCTCCGCTGCTGAACCCGTCCGCGCGCTACAAGCGGCAGGACTTCATGCTGGCCGCGCCGATCAGCGACGCCAATATCGTGCTGATGGTCAGGAACGGCCTGGCCGCCGACAGCCTGGACAAGTTCCTCGATCTCGCGAAGCAGAGCAAGGCCAAGCCGCTGACGTATGCCACCGTCGGCATCGATTCGATCTATCACCTGATGGGCGACGCGCTGGCCGCCAGGCTCGGGGCACCGCTGCTGCACGTGCCGTACAAGGGCGGCGCGCCGGCGCTGCAGGGGCTGGCCGGCGGCGAGGTCGACTTCGCTATCCTGCCTTACCAGTCGAGCTTCGACGCCATGCAGCAGCAAGGCAGGCTGCGCATCCTGACCAGCTTCTCCAGGGCACTGCCGCCGGCGCTGAAGCACATCCCGCTGATCTCGCAAAGCAAGCAGATTCCCGACTTCGAATACACCATCGGCGGCGGCTACTTCGTCAAGGCCGGCACGCCGGCGGACCGGGTCGCGGTGCTGCGCAAGGCGATTGGCGAAGCGCTGGCCAAGCCGGATATCCTGGGCAAGCTGGAGGCGGAAGGACGCACCGTCGCCAAACCCATCGACAGCCAGGCGCAGGCGAACCAGGCATTCGACCAGTACATGACGCGGGTCACTCAGCTGATCCGCAGCGTGGGACGCAAGACCAACGCCTGATTTGCGGCCCCGCCGCTGCGGACCTTGCCAGTGTTGGCGGATAATGCGCGATCCGCCAACACCCCCTTCGCCATGCAAGCAATCCGCGCCGGTTCCGGACGCATCGACTGGACCACCCTGTTCCTGCTGACCTTCCCGCCGCTGAGCTGGGCCGGCAATGCCATCGTCGGCCGCCTTGCGGCGGGCACGATACCGCCGATCACGCTGAACGCCGTGCGCTGGGTGCTGGCCGGCCTGCTGCTGGCGCCATTCGCCTGGCGCGGCGTGCTGGAACATCGTGCGGCGCTGCGCCGGCACGCCGGCGTCATCATGGCCATGGGCGTGCTGTCCATCGGCAGCTATAACGCGCTGCAGTACCTGGCGCTGACCACGTCGACGCCGATCAACGTGACGCTGATCGGCGCGTCCACGCCGCTCTTTCTGATCGTGATCGGCGCGCTTTGCTTCCGCGAACGGGTCAAGCCACTGCAAGTCGCGGGCGCCCTGCTGTGCCTGGTCGGCGTGTCTTTCGTGCTGGTGCGCGGCGAGCCCGCGCGGCTGGCCCAGCTCGACCTCGTGCCCGGCGACCTCTACATGCTGGCGGCCACCATCGCCTGGAGCGCCTACACCTGGCTGCTGCGCAAGCAGCGGCCCGACGTACCTCTGCCGGTCCTGCTGTTCGCCCAGATCGTCGCCGGCGTGCTGGCGAGCGCGCCGGTGACGGCATGGGAACTGATGGCGCAGGAGCAGCCGCTGCCATGGAACGGCAAGGTCGCCGCGATCCTGCTCTACGTGGCGACGATTCCGTCGCTGCTGGCCTACTTCGCCTGGGACCGCGCCATCGCACGCGCGGGCGCGCAACTGCCGGTGTTCTTCATCACGCTGACACCGGTGTTCGCGGCGCTGCTGTCGACGCTGCTGCTGGGCGACTGGCCGCGCTGGTACCACGGGGTCGGGCTCGCAGCGATCGGGGCGGGGATCTGGCTGGCGCAGCGGCGGTAAGCGGCTGGGTAAGCATCGCGCCCTGCCCGACCGGCGAGTTGTAGAGTTCGTGCCCGGTGAACAGGCGGACCCTACAGACGCGCAAGGGAAAGCCGTAGAATCCGCGGTAACCTATCGATCCCCCACATAGTGAATCCGTTCCGCACCTGAAGATGAAGAAGGCTTTCCCTCACTGCGCCGCCCTGCTGGCCGCGTTTGCAGCATTTGCCGCGCATGCCGCCCCGCAGGCAGCGGCCACCGCCACCGCCCCTACGACTACCGCCGCCACCACCGCTGCCGCCTCCAACACCGCGGCACCGCTCGGCCTGGAGCTCGGCAAGTCAAAATGCACGCGGCTCGCCCCGGCCGAAAACCACGCCCGCACCGGCAAGTCCGAATGGGCAGGCGGCGATACGGTGGAACTCAAGCGCCTGGAGCGCTTCCACCTGGCCGGCCTGACGCGCGTGACGCTGAACTGCGACGCGCAGGATACGGTGGCGCTGATCACCATGACCTTCGACCGTACGGCGCTGGAAGACGTGCGCGGCAAGCTCGACGCGCGCTACGCCTCGCTGCGCAAGACCGAGGCCTCGGCCGGGAACGGCTATGCGGAATGGGGCGCCGCCAACGGCAGCCTGGAGTTGCTCTACGGCCGCGACGGCAAGCACTTCACCGTGGCCTACTGGGCCCGCAACGCCAAGGCAAAGTACTTTTCGTACAGCGGCGCCGGCAGCAAGCCAGCCGCCGCGGCCGTACCTGCAGCGCCGCAGCCCGCGCCGCTGTAACGCAACGCGGGCGCGCCGCTCAGTAGCCGGCCTGCCGGTCCACCTGGTTCAGCAGCGGCCGGCCGTCGCGCGCGCGGCGCAGGTTCTCGATGCACTGCTGCGCCACCAGCTCGTAGGAAGGATCGGCGGCAATATGCGGCGTCGCTTCGATGCGCGGGTGGGTCCAGATCGGATCGTCGGCTGCCGGCGGCTCCTTGGCGAACACGTCCAGCGCCGCGCCGCAGAGGTGGCCTTCGTCGATCAGCGCGAGCAGGTCGGCTTCGACCACATGCTCGCCGCGCCCCACGTTGATAAAGTAAGCGCCCTGCGGCAGCCGCGACAGCGTCTTGCGGTCGAGCATGCCATTGGTCCGCGGCGTCAGCGGCAGCGTGCAGACCAGGATATCGGTCTGCGCCAGCATGGCGTCCAGCCCGTCGTCGCCGGTGAAGTCGGCCACGCCGGGCAGGTGCTTGGCGCTGCGGCTCCAGCCCGCCACCGGGAAGCCGATGGCGGCGAACATGCGCGCCACCTCGCTGCCGATCTCGCCCAGCCCCAGCACGCCCACGCGGCAGCGCTCCAGCGAACGCCCGCGATGGCGCTTCCATTCGCCGCTGCGCTGCTGCCCGGCATACACCCCCAGCTCGCGGGTATGGCGCAGCGCCATGGCGAGCACGAAGTGGGCGATGCCGGTCTGCTGGCCGGGATCGACGATGCGCGTGACCGGCATGCCCTGCGGCAGGTCCGGCGCGGCCAGCAGCTTGTCGACGCCGGCAGTGGCGGCGCAAACCAGCCGCAGCTTCGGGTAGGCGGGCACCACGCCGGGCTTCAGGCCCCAGGCGATGATGGCCTCGACCTCTTCCGGCACGGCAGCCTCGCGGCCGTTCCAGACAGTGATATCCGGCGCCGCCTCGCGCAGCAGGGCGGTGATGGGGACCGCCATGAACGACGGCAGGTGAACAAGGATGGCCATGGTCAGTTGCTGCTCAGTTGCGATAGTCGGGGTTGATGCGGTCGAGCCGGCGCAGCAGGCCCGGCCAGGCCAGGTTGGAGCCCTTGCCCTTGGTGGCCTGGCGCGCCTGCTGGCCCATGTTGGCGCTGGCGGCTTCAGGCACCAGGGTCAGCGGCGTGCCGCCGCTCTGCGCCAGGATCTGGATGCGGCAGGCCGACTCCAGCGTGTACATGGTCAGGAAGGCATCTGACACGGTACGCCCGCACGTCAGCAGGCCGTGGTTGCGCAGGATCATCTGCTTGCAGCGGCCCAGGTCGGCCACCAGCCGCGCCTTCTCGTCCTCGCGCAGTGCCACGCCTTCATAGTCGTGGTAGGCCAGCCCGGTCAGCGCGAACATCGACTGCTGCGAGATCGGCAGCAAGCCCGCCTGCTGCGCGGAAACGGCAACGCCGTGCGAGGTATGGGTGTGCATCACGCAGCCGACTTCGGGGCGCGCTTCGTGCACGGCGCTGTGGATGATGAAGCCAGCCGGGTTGACGTCGTACGGCGTTTCCAGCACGGGCTGGCCTTCATGGTCGACCTTGACCAGGCTCGACGCAGTGATCTCGTCGAACATCATGCCGTACGGATTGATCAGGAACTGGTCCGGCGCATCGGGCACGCGCGCCGAGATATGCGTGAAGATCAGGTCGTCCCAGCCGAAGTGGGCCACCAGCCGGTAGGCCGCGGCGAGGTCGACGCGCATTTGCCATTCCGCGTCGGAAACGCGGTCCCTTACTGAATCGACGAGCTGGATCTGCGCCATCTGCGTGGGTCTCCCGGGGGTGAGTTCTGTGAAGTAGCCCGGGCATTGTCGCGGCGCACCGTGCCAAAGTCTGTTAAGTAGTAGACAATCTCGGCTCCACCGGAAGGGCACTGGAAGGCATTGGGAGAACACGTGGCAAGCAATGTGAAGCGCATCGAACCCGCGCGGCCGCTGCCGCGCAGCGTGCTGGCCAGCGGCTGGCTGCGCAATGCGCCGCCAGGCGTGCTCGACGCCGTGGCCGCCGCCGCACGCCGGCTGCGCTTTGCCGATGGCGAGATGATCTTCGCGCGCGGCGATCCGCCGACTTACTTCTGCATGGTGGTGTCGGGGCGCGCGCGCATGAGCCGGGTCAGCAGCGCAGGGCGCGAGTCGGTGTATTCGGTGATCGGGCGGGGCCGCTGGTTTGGCGAGATTTCGCTGCTCGATGGCAAGCCGCGCACGCATGACGCCTTCGCGGTCGGCAATACCGAGTTGCTGGTACTGGACCGGCGCGCGTTCGGCCAGATCCTGGCGCAACACCCGGAGGGGATGCAATTGATCGTGCAGCAGATCTGCGCGCGGCTGCGCGTGGCCTTCGACCACGCCGAGAGCGCGGCGCAGGCGCCGGTCGATGCGCGCATGGCGGCGCGGCTGCTGGAACTGGCCGACCGCACCGAGCACGTCGTGCATATCAGCGCCGAAGACCTGGGCGACATGGTCAACCGCTCGCGCCAGACCGTGGCCAAGTACCTGCAGGCATGGGAAGACGCCGGATGGATCCGGCGCCAGTACCGGCAGATCGAACTGCTGGAGCCGGGGGCGCTCAAGCGGCTGGCACGGCGCTGAGCATGCCCCGGGATCAGCGGCCTCAGTCAGCCGTGATCTTGCCCACCTCGATCACCTTCTTCCAGCGCGCATACTCCGACGCCTGGAACGCCGTGAACTGCTCCGGCGTATTGGCGACGATCTCGAAGCCCAGGTCGAGCAGCTTGGGCTTGACTGCCGGGTCATTAAGCGCCGCGACCACGGCGGCATGCAGCTTGGACTTGATCTCCGGCGGCAGCCCCTTGGGCGCGGCCACGGCCTGCCACGAGTAGACCGTCACGCCCTTCACGCCCGACTCTTCCATGGTCGGCACGTCAGGCAGGATCGGCGAGCGCTTGCTGCTGGTGATGGCCAGCGCGCGCAGCTTGCCGGCCTTGATATGCGGGATCGCGGTGTTGATGTTCATGAAGGTGGCATCGACCTGCCCGCCCAGCAGGTCATTCAGCGCCGGCGCGCCGCCCTTGTAGGGCACGTGCAGGCCGGTGGTGCCGGTCTGCTGCCAGAACAGCTCGGCGGTCAGGTGGTCGCTGGTGCCGTTGCCCGCCGAGGCAAAGGTCATCTTGTTGGGATGCGCCTTCTCGTAGGCAATCACGTCCTGCAGGCTCTTGTGCGGCGAATTGGCGGGAACGGCCAGCACGTTGGGCGCCTGCACCGCCACGCTGATGTAGTCGAAATCCTTGAGCGGATCGTAGCCGGCGTTCCTGGTCAGGTGCGGGCCGATCACGAACGGGCCCAGCGAAGACACGAACACCGTGTAGCCATCGGCCGGCGCGCGCTTGACCATGGCGGCGCCGATCATGCCCGCCGCGCCCGGCTTGTTGTCGACCACGAAGCTGCCGCCGAACTGCGCCTGCATCTTGGCGCCCAGGATGCGGGCGACGTTGTCGCTGGAGCCGCCCGCGGGGAACGGCACCAGCAGCGTGACGGGTTTTTCCGGCCAGGCGGCGTGCGCGGTGGCCATGGCTGCACCGAGCAGCAGGGATGCGATCAGCTTTTTCATGGGTTGTCTCCTGTGTGCTGTGCGTCTTGTGTCTTGTGTCTTGTGCTTGTGTCTGGTATGTCGTGCTTGCGGCTTACGGCTGCTGGCCGAATTCCGCCTGCTGGCGCGTCCAGGCCCTGGCCTGTTCGCTTAGGCTCAGGCCCAGCCCCGGCGCGGTCGGCACCTGGATGCGGCCGTTGCTGATCTGCAGGCGCTCGTTGAACAGCGGCTCGAGCCAGTCGAAATGCTCGACCCACGGCTCGCGCGGATACGCCGCGGCAAGGTGCACGTGCAGCTCCATCGCAAAATGCGGCGCGAGCATCAGGCCTGCGTGCTCGGCCAGCGCCGCCACCTTGAGGAAGGGCGTGATGCCCCCTACCCGCGGCGCATCGGGCATCAGGTAGTCGGCGGCGCGGTGGCGGATCAGGTCCCAGTGCTCGGCGGCGCTGGTCAGCATTTCGCCGGTGGCGATCGGGGTGTCGAACTGCGTCGCCAGCGCGGCGTGGCCCTCGTGGTCGTAGGCGTCGAGCGGCTCTTCGATCCACACCAGGTTGAACGATTCAAAGGTGCGGCACATGCGCTGCGCGGTCGGGCGGTCCCATTGCTGGTTGGCGTCGACCATGATCGGCACCGCGTCGCCCAGGTGCTCGCGCACCGCGGCCACGCGCTTGATATCGAGCGCGCCGTCGGGCTGGCCCACCTTGAGCTTGATGCCGCCGATGCCGCGCTCGACCGACGCCGCGGCATTGACCATCAACTGGTCCAGCGGGGTATGCAGGAAACCGCCCGAGGTGTTGTAGCAGCGCACCGCATCGCGATGAGCGCCCAGCAGCTTGGCCAGCGACAGGCCGGCGCGCCGGGCCTTAAGGTCCCACAGCGCCACGTCGAAGGCACCGATGGCCTGCGTCGACAGGCCGCTGCGGCCAACCGAAGCGCCCGCCCAGCACAGCTTGTCCCACAGCCGCGCGATATCGCTCGGATCCTCGCCGATCAGCGCCGGCGCAATCTCCGCCGCGTGCGCGAACTGGCCGGGGCCGCCTGCGCGCTTGCTGTAGCTGAAGCCCAGCCCCTCGTGGCCGTTGGCGGTGCGGATCTCGGCGAACAGGATCGCCACCTCGGTCATCGGCTTCTGCCGGCCGGTCAGCACCTTGGCGTCGCTGATCGGCGTGGCCAGCGGCAGGTAGCTGGAAGACAGCCGGATCCAGGCGATGCTGTCGGCGGGTTGGCTGGAGGTCGTGGTTGCAGTCATGTTCAGGATCCGATTTCGTGGTTGGCCATCAGCTCCAGCGCGCGCACCATTGCGGAATGGTCCCAGCCAGCGCCGCCATGGCTCACGCACGCGTTGAACAGCTCCTGGCAGGTCGCCGTATTGGGCAGCGACAGGCCCATTTCGCGCGCATTGGACAGCGCGAGGTTCAGGTCTTTCTGGTGCAGCCCGATGCGGAAGCCGGGCTCGAAGGTGCGCTTGATCATGCGTTCGCCATGCACCTCCAGCACCTTGGACGAGGCAAAGCCGCCCATCAGCGCCTGGCGCACGCGCGCCGGGTCGGCGCCGGCCTTGGCTGCGAACAGCAGCGCCTCGGCCACGGCCTCGATGTTCAGCGCCACGATGATCTGGTTGGCGACCTTGGCGGTCTGGCCGGCGCCGTTGTCGCCGACCAGCGTGATGTTCTTGCCCATCAGCTCGAACAGCGGCCGCACGGCCTCGAAGGTGGCTTCGGGCCCGCCCACCATGATCGAGAGCGTGCCGTTGCGCGCACCGACCTCGCCGCCGGACACCGGCGCATCGAGGTACTGGCAGCCCAGCGCATTGATGCGGCTGGCGAATTCCTTGGTGGCGATCGGCGAGATCGAGCTCATGTCGACCACGGTCTTGCCCTCGCCCAGGCCAGCGGCGATGCCGTCTTCGCCGAACAGTGCCGCTTCCACGTGCGGGGTGTCGGGCACCATCAGGAAGATGACGTCGGCGCCCTGCGCCACTTCGCGGCCCGACGCGCAGGCGATGCCGCCCAGGTCCACCAGCGCCTGCGGCGCGCCACTGCGGCTCGACAGCCTGACTTCATGCCCGCCGGCGATCAGGTTCTGCGCCATCGGGCTGCCCATGATGCCAAGACCAATGAATCCGAGTTTCACGTTTTGCTCTCCTTGCGTTCGGTACGGTTCGGTGTTGTATGTAGCCAGGCGGGCTTAGTAGCCGCCGCTGTCGGGCGCCGGTGCTGCGGTCTGCTGTGACTGTCCGGCGCGCATCTCGGCCATGACCTGCTGCGCGCCCGCGGCCATCAGCCGCGCATCGGAGCCCACCGTGACGAAGCTGAAGCCTTGCCCGATGCGGCGCAATGCGGCCGCCGGCGCGCCGTTATGAACGCCCGCGACCCGCCCCTTCGCCCTGGCACGGGCCACCACGTGCTCGATCGCCTGTGCCACGGGCGGGTCGACGTCATCGAAGGTAGGCCGGCAGCCCAGCGCGAGCGACAGGTCGGACGGGCCGATATAGACGCCGTCGAGCCCGTCGACCGACAGGATCTCGTCCAGGTTTTCCAGCCCCTGCCGGGTCTCGATCATCGCCAGCACCACCACGGTGTCATTGGCATGCTGCGCGTAGTCGGCGCCGCCATACAGCAGCCCGCGGATCGGCCCGAAGCTGCGCGCGCCCAGCGGCGGGTAGCGCGTGGCGGCCACCAGGCGCTCGGCATCGGCGCGGGTGTTGACCATCGGGCAGATCACGCCGTATGCGCCGGCGTCGAGCACCTTCATCAGGATGCCGGGCTCGTTCCACGGAACGCGCACGACCGGCACGGTGTCCGTGGTCGAGATCGCGGTCAGCAGCGCCAGGGCATCGGCATAGTCGAGCGCGCCGTGCTGCAGGTCGACGGTCAGCGAGTCCCAGCCCTGGTGGGCCATGGTCTCGGCGGCAAAGGCACTGGGGATGGACAGCCAGCCATTGACCACGGCCTGGCCTGCCGCCCACATCTTCCGGATCCGGTTCTCGCGCATCTTGGGTCTCCGCAGGGCTAACGTAATACGTTGTCGTACAACATTTTACGAGGTTACGGCAAAGATTGTGCTGGGGATTACCCCGGTATCGTCAAGCTATCTGGTGCGCGATGTGCCATATGGTGCCCCTTACCTCCGCAAATTTGGCCGGCGTAAACCGTTATCCCTGCTCAGATCCTCTTGGTGTGATTTGCTCAATGTCATAGGATGACTGATGACGAAAACGCGCCGAACACCTCAAACAGCGTTGCATTCTGGGACAACCGCGCCACCGCGCACCTGGCGCCGTCCGATATCTTCGACCTCGATTTCGACCGCGAGCTGTACCGCGTGACGCTGGTGGGCGATGTGCCGGTGGGGCCGGACGGCAAGCCTTCGACGGCGATCGAGGGCGACCCGGTACTGGCGGCGCACGGCGCGGCGAGCTAGCGGGCCGGTGGCCAGCCTTCACACACGAACCTGGCCGCCGATTAACAATCGATTACACCCGCGGACCGGGAGCTCGACTATGCTCCCGTGGCCCGCACGATGCCGCGACACATCCGTCTGCCGCGCGCCGTACGGCACCGACGACCGGAACTTCCCATGCACCGCCTCCCCGCCCTTCCCCTCGTTGCCGCCGCGCTGCTCGCTGCGGCCTCAGGCATCGCCCATGCGCAGCACGTTACCGGCGGCATGGGCGAGCCTGTCAGGATCGGGGCATTCTCCGCGCCGGGGGAGCGCATCGACGGCGAACGCCGGCTGACTGCGCCTCGCGCGTCCGGCCAGGCCAGGACCGGGCTGGCACGCCGGCAAGGCACCGCGGGCCAGGCAGTCCGTCCAACCGGCGCGCCGCCCGCCCGGCTGCCGGGCCGGCACCTGCCCTAACGCGGCCCGGATATTCCCGCACGCATCCGAGGCGCCATGCCCGGCGCCGGGAGCGGCTCGCCTATTCACCATTCCTTACAATTGACGACAGGTCGACGCATTATCCTCGTGCGCATTTGGATCCCCACAACAAGGAGAAATCGATGAAATCCGTCCTGGCCCTGCTCGTCGCCTGTAGCGCCCTGCTCGGCGGCTGCGTGGTTGCCCCGTATGACAGCTACGGCGGCGGCGCCGGTCCCGGCTGCCCGCCGGGCCAAGCCAAGAAGGGCAACTGCCGCGTCGACCAGTACGGCAACGAGTCCTTCTGCCCTCCGGGACAGGCCAAGAAAGGCCGCTGCTGATCGTCACGGCAGCGCCCGGCGTCCCCACGTACCGGGCACCTGTTGCGCCGGCCATCGCACTGGCCGGAGAATGGCGGATGCGGGCATGACGCCCGCAGGAGAACGCCATGCAGCTTCGCATGCAACTTCGGCTGGCCGGCCGCCTTTGCGCGGCCGCATGGCTGGCCGGCACGCTGGGGGGCTGCGCCACGCTGCAGCCCGTACAGACCGGCCAGAAGTTGATCGGCAGCCCGGAAAGTGCCGTACAACAGACTTTCGGGCCACCCACCGAGACCTTCCGCCTGGCCAACGGCACCACCCGCTGGCTGTGGTCGCGCCAGCCCTTCGGGCATGAGGTCTACGCCGCCGATTTCGATGCCGGCGGCAGGCTCACCAGCTACCGCCAGATGCTGACCGAAACGGAGGTCTACCGTGCCCAGGTCAATGTCTGGACCAAGAAAGACATGCAGGAGCATTTCGGCCTGCCCCGCGAACCCATCCAGTACTACCCCCTGATGAAGCGCGAAGCGTGGTCGTGGCGGATGTACAAGGACGGACTGCAGAGCGCGCATTTCAGCGCCTACTTCGATGACGGCGGGGTGCTGCGCCAGACCATGATCATCGTCGACCCGCTCGGCGGCGACTCGCGCCGCTCGCGCTGAACCGGCACGGGGCAACGCACGGGCGCATTGCCCCCGGCACGGCGGTGCCAATGCCGGTGTCATTGCCGGCAGCAGGGACTCCCCGGGGCCCGTGCCGTTTTGCGCGCAGAATGGAGGGTATACCCATCCCTCCAGGCGGAAAACGAACGTGACCACTGCAATCCTGCTCGAGAACATCCACCAGAGCGCCAACGCACGGCTGGCTGAAGCCGGCCTTCAGGTCGAGCGCCGTGCCGGCGCACTGGCCGGACCTGAATTGCGCGAAGTGCTGGCCAGCCACGATGTGGTCGGCATCCGCTCGGCCACGCACCTGCGCGGCGACGATATCCGCAGCGCCCCGGGCCTGCTGTCGATCGGCTGCTTCTGCATCGGCACCTCGCAGGTCGACCTGGAGGCCGCCACGCACGCCGGCATCCCGGTATTCAACGCGCCCTTTTCCAACACGCGCTCGGTGGCCGAACTGGTGGTGTCCGAAGCGGTGATGCTGCTGCGCCGGATCCCCGAGAAAAACACGCTGGCGCATGCCGGCAAGTGGGCCAAAGGGGCCAGCGGCGCCTTCGAGGCGCGCGGCAAGACCATCGCCATCGTCGGCTACGGCAATATCGGCTCGCAGGTCGGCGTGCTGGCCGAGTCGATGGGCATGCGCGTGGTCTACTACGACGTGCTGGCGCGGCTGTCGCACGGCTCCGCGCGTGCCGCGGGCTCGCTCGAGGAAGCGGTGTCGCAGGCCGAGGTCGTGACGCTGCACGTCCCGGCCACGCCGCGCACGAAGAACATGATCGATGCCAGCGTGCTGGCCGCGTTCAAGCCCGGCGCGATCCTGATCAATGCCTCGCGCGGCAGCGTGGTCGACATTGCCGCGCTGGCCGAGGCGCTGCGCGAAAAGCGCCTCGGCGGCGCTGCCATCGACGTGTTCCCGCAGGAGCCCAAGACCAACAATGATCCCTTCGTGAGCGAGCTGCAGAACCTGCCCAACGTCCTGCTGACCCCGCACGTCGGCGGCAGCACCGAAGAGGCGCAGGAGAATATCGGCGCCGAGGTCGCGGCCAAGCTGGCGCACTTCCTCGCGACCGGCGGCACCATCGGCGCGGTGAACTTCCCCGAGGTCGATCCGGGCCCGCTGCAGGCACCGGCGCGACTGCTCAACGTGCATGGCAACGCGCCGGGCGCGCTGGCCGCGCTCAATACGCTGCTGGCGCAGGAAGGGGTCAACATTACCGGCCAGCACCTGCAGACGCGCGGCACCACCGGCTATGTGGTGACCGATCTCGACCGCGTGCCATCCGAGCAGCTGATGCAGGCGCTGCGCACGCACGCCGGTTTCGCACGCTCGCGCCTGATCCTGCGGCAAGGCACTGGCGAGGCTGGCTGAACCCGCCCAGGGCGCCTTCGCGCCCTGCGCTCCGCTCGCCGGAACAATAGTCACAGCATTGTTCCAAATCTCTGGAAACGGCTATTGCGGCCACTATCATCAAGCGGCGCATGTACTGTCCCTTCCAGTCGTGCAGTGGCAGCACCGCATTGCTCGGGGGCTTGCATCCGCACCACACCGACAGCGGAGTGATGACATGAGATCAATGAAACGAAGCGGGGCAGTTCCCGGCATCACCGGGCAGCTGATAGCGGGTGGAGTCCTGGCGCTGGCGCTGGCCGGCATCGCGGCGGCGCAAACGGGCACGATCAGGTTTCGCGGCGCCATCGCCAATCCGTCATGCGGCTTCGCGCCTGCGGCGACACAAGTGCAGGCGCGCTGCATCGATGCATCGGGACGGACGGTCTCGGCGCCAGTGCCGATGAAGCCGGTGCGCGCCAGCGCGCATGCGCATGTCGCCACGGCAAAGATGCGCGTGGAGCCGGTGTTCCGCAGCCTGCTTGGCGGGCGGCGCGGCAAGCCGGACGGCTACGTGATGGTGGTGACTTACCAGTAGGCGTGTCATACGGGCGGCACGGCCGCCCGTTCTTTCGTTCAATCGAGCCGGATATCGGAGGCGCGGATCGCCTCGGCCCAGTAGGCCTGCTCCTGCTTCACCACCTCGGTGAACGCCGCCGGCGATGACCCCTTCAGCGAGATGCCAAGTTCGACCATGCGCGCGCGCAGCTCGGCGTTGGTCAGCACGCGATTGACGTCGACCGACACCTTGTCGACGATGGCGCGTGGCGTTCCCGTCGGCGCGAACAGGCCGATCCATCCCTGCCGCTCCAGGCCCGGCACGCCGCCCTCCTGGAACGTCGGCACGTCGGGCAGCAGCGGCGAGCGCGCGTGCCCGGCAACGGCGATCACCTTGAGCTTGCCGGTGCGCGCATGCTGGCGCGCCGACACCGCGGCCACCATGCCGGCAGGCAGCTGGCCGCCGAGCAGGTCGTTGAGCATCGGCCCCTCGCCCTTGTAAGGCACGTGGGTCAGCTGCACGCCCGCGTTGCGGCCGAAGATCTCCATGTAGAGGTGCCCGCTCGAACCCAGCCCGTACGAACCGTACGGCAGCGGCTTGCCAAGCTTGCGGATGTAGTCGACCAGTTGCCTGACATTGGCCGCGGGCACGTCCGGCTGCACCACCAGCGCGAGGTGCGACGTCGCCAGTTCCGAGATCGGCGCGAAGTCGCGCACCGGGTTGAAGGTGGCCTTGGTATAGAGGCTGGGCGCCTGCACCAGCCCGGTCAGCGCGAACAGCAGCGTATAGCCGTCGGGGTCGGCCTTGGCCACCATGTCGGCACCGATCATGCCGCCGGCGCCGGGCCGGTTGTCGACCACCACCGCCTTGCCCCACGCCTTGGCCAGGCCATCGGCGATGGCGCGCGCGGCCACGTCGCCGGTGCCGCCCGCGGCGTACGGCATCACGATACGCACCGTGCGCCCCGGGTAGGCCGCGCCCTGCGCGCGTGCCGTCCAGCCGGTGCCTCCCAGTGCCGCGCCCGCGACGCCAAGACCCAGTTGCCGCAGTACCCTGCGCCTGCCTTGCTGCATTGCTTGTCTCCTTGGTTTCCTGTCATGGGCCGGCGGCATCCGGACAGCGCCCGTGCCGGCCTGTGCTGCGCCACGCTGCCGGCCGGCCTCTGCGGGCCGCTCCGGGGAGGTGTCGGTATTGAACCCTGCTGCGCACCCAGCGGGAGTGCGGGCCACTTTAGGCGCAGCGCGCGGCAGTGTCGTCCATCGAAAGAAGCAAAATCCCGCCCGCGGCCAAATTCGTCCAAACGAACTAGGACGCAACCCTGAGGCACGTGGAAGAATCGGCCCCACTCCAGCCCCCGCCCGCGCTCCGGGCGCCCCAGGATCGTCCTTGCACCTGCCTGCCCTTCATGCCACTTCCGGTGCTGTCCCGGCCCGGCCCGCCGTCCTTGCCTCCAAGCTCGCCCCGCCGGTGGCGCATGCGACGATGCTGCACCGCCCGCATCTGGTGGCGCAGATGGCCGAGGCGCGCGCGGCACGCGTGATCGTGCTGCGCGCCGCCGCCGGCTTCGGCAAGACCACGCTGATGCAGCAGTACGCCGCGCATTGCGCGGCGCAGCATCACGCGGTCGCCTGGCTGCGCCTGGATGCCGGCGACAACGACCTGGAGCGCCTGCTGGTGCACCTGGAATCGGGCCTGGCGCCATTGCGCGGCCCGCGCGGGGGCACTGCCGAGCCGGGTGCCAGCGGGCCGCGGCTGGCGCATACCCTGCTAGAGCGGGTGGGCAACGCATCACAGCCGTTCGCGATCGTGCTGGATGACCTCGAAACGCTGCATGGCGCGCCCGCGCTCGACTTTTTGCAGCAGCTGATCGCGGCGCTGCCGCCGTGCGGCACGCTGGTGGCCGGGTCCCGGGCGACGCCGGAGCTCGGGCTGGGCCGGCTGCGCGCGCGGGGCCAGCTGCTGGAGATCGCACCGGCGGCGCTGCGCTTTTCGCTACAAGAGACCTCCGGGCTGCTACGCGACCGCTGCGGCCTGCCGCTGCGCGACCACGACATCGCCACGCTGCATCGCGGCACCGAGGGCTGGGCCACCGCGATCTACCTCGCGGCGCTGTCGCTGCAGCAACGCAGCGACCACGCGGCCTTTGTCGCCGCGTTTTCCGGCACGCACCTGGAGCTGGGCGAGTTCCTTGCCGAAGACATCCTGGCGCGGCAGTCCGATGCCTGCCGTGCCTTCCTGCTCGATACCAGCGTGCTCGGCCAGCTCAGCGCACCGCTGTGCGATGCGCTCACCGGCCGCGGCGACGCGCGCCAGATGCTCGATCACCTCGAACGCGCCAACCTGTTGCTGTTCCCGCTTGATGCCGAGCGCAACTGGTACCGCTACCACCGCCTATTCGCCAGTTTCCTGCAGCACCGGCTGTCCGCGCAGGCACCTGGCCGCGCGCCGCAGCTGCATCTTGCCGCCGCACGCTGGTACCTGGCCAATGGCTACCCGGTGGCGGCCGTGGATCACCTGCTGCAGGCCGGCCACCACGACGAGGCGCTGGCCGCGATCGCCAGCGAATCCGGCACGCTGCTGGCCACCGGCCGCGTGCGGCTGCTGCTGCGCTGGTTCGACCAGGTGGCACCGGCGGCGCTGGCGCAGCAGCCCGCGCTGGCGCTGACGCGCGCCTGGGCCCTCCTGCTCAACCGCCGCCACGGCGAGGCGATGGCGGCGGTCGAGCCCGTCCTGGCGCAGGGAGCGGATGCCGATACCGGCCTGGCCGTCGAGGCGCAGACACTGCACTGCGTGGTGCTGGCCATGGCCGACCGGGTCCACGCCTGCCGCGACGCCGCCGCAACCCACCTGCACCGGCTCGCGCCCGATGACAGCTTCCAGTACTGCATCCTGGCCAACTCGCTGGCCTATGCGCTGATCTGCACGCACCGCTACGACGAGGCCCGCAGCGTGCTGTCGCGCGCGATGCAGCGTGCGCCACGCCCGCTGCCGATGCGCGGCATCACCGACAGCCTGGAAGGCGTGATCGACCTCGTGGAAGGCCGGCTCGGCAATGCGCTGGCGCGCTTTCGCGCAGCCTCCGGCGGCAGCTGGGGCGGCTGGAGCGCGGCGCCCGGCGAAGTCACTGGCGGCAAGCCTTCCAGCGACATCTGCCGGGCGCAGGCGCTGTACGAACACGACGCCGTCGACGAAGCCGCGCGCCTGCTCGCCGACGCGCTGCCCTACAGCAAGGGCAATGGCCCGCCCGACGCACTGATCGCCTGCCACGTGCTGAGCGCCCGCGTAGCGCTGTTGCGCGGCGACCGCGGCCAGTGGCTGCAACGCCTGGCCGAGCTGGAGCAGCTCGGCCAGCAGGCCAACGTCGCACGCGCGGTGTGCTCGGCGTGGCTGGAGCGCGCGCGCGTCGCCACGCTGGAAGGCCGGCTAGAAGCCGCCGCGCAGGCGGTGCGTGCCGCGCAGCTCTACGGCGCCTGGGAAGCCGACGACGCCGCCGGCCACGCCAACGATATCGAGCGGCCCACCGTGGCGCGCTGCCGCCTTGCCATCGCGCAAGGCGAGTTCGCGCAGGCTCGCGACCTGCTTGAGCCCGCCATCGCCGCTGCGCTGGCGCACCAGCGCTACTGGCGCCTGATCCGCCTGCGCCTGCTGCGCGCCGCCGCTCTCGACGGCCTGGGCCAGCGCGAGGCGGCACTGCAGGATGTCACCGAGGCACTGCGGCTGGCGAGCCATGAAGGCTTTGTGCGCAGCTTTTTGGACGAAGGCGAGCGCGTGGCCGCGCTGCTGCGCGACTGGGCCGCCACGCACCTGCAGCAAGCCGCGGCGCTGGGCGTGGCGGCGCCGTTCGTGGCCGGCCTGCTGGCGCGGCTGGGGCAAGGCCCGGATGCCGGTACGCAGGCAAGCGCGCTGGCGGCCGAACCGCCCACGGCCAGGGCAGGATCGGCCGATCCGCTGACCGCGCGTGAACTCGAGGTGCTGCACATGCTGTCGGCGGGATACCGCAATCGGGTTATCGCGCAAAAGCTGTTCGTCTCGGAACTGACGGTCAAGTCGCATCTGCGCCGCATCCATGCCAAGCTGGGCGCGCAGAGCCGCACCGAGGCGGTCGCGCTGGCGCGTGCGCGCGGGCTGATTGCGTAGGACATTGCATCAGGCCTTGCCCAAGCCGCCAGAACGCCGCACGAGTGCAGTCTTGACACCTTCGACTGCGCTACCTTTAATGGTGTTACGCATCAGGTGCATCGCCCTGACCATGTTCACCGATTACGTCGAGCCATGATGGAAACCGGGGAAGTCCACGATCCGCAGCGCAAGAAGGAAGAACTGCGCAGCTTCCTGTTCCTGACCGCCGTGATGGTGCCGGTGTTGTCCGTCATCGTCGTGGCAGGCTATGGGTTCATTGTCTGGATGACCCAGCTGGTCAGCGGCCCCCCGACGCACTAAACGCGTGGCGCGCCATGGGCGCGATGTTTTTAGATAAAAACAAGCTGCAGCACAGACTGAAACGGCATTGAACCGGAGCTTCCGCATGCCCGCAGCCAGATGTGCGATCCCCATCCAGCCGCTGCCCGCCAGCGACGAGTGGCATATTGCCGGCATCGTCGTGCATGCGCATCCGGCCAGCGTGGCGCAGGTACGCAGCGCCATCGAAGCCATTACCGGCGCCGAAGTCCACGCCGCCAGCGATGCCGGCAAGCTCGTGGTCACCATCGAAGCGCCCACCTCGCGCGCCATTGCCGCGAACCTCACCTACCTCCACCAGCTCCCCGGCGTGCTGTCGGCCGCGCTTGTCTACCAGCACAACGAAGACGCCGAAGCCATGAGCGAGACCATCTACGAGGAGGGCGCAAGATGAACATCTCACGCCGCGATTTCATCAAGCAGACCGCTGTCGCCGCGACGGCATCGGTGGCCGGCGTCACGCTGCCGGCCGGCGCCGCCAACTTTGTCACGGACAGCGAGGCCACCAAGCTGAAATGGTCCAAGGCGCCGTGCCGCTTCTGCGGCACCGGCTGCGGGGTCACGGTCGCGGTCAGGGACAACAAGGTCGTCGCCACGAATGGCGACCCGCAGGCCGAGGTCAACAAAGGGCTGAACTGCGTCAAGGGCTATTTCCTGTCGAAGATCATGTACGGCCAGGACCGGCTGACCAAGCCGCTGCTGCGCATGAAGAACGGCAAGTACGACAAGAACGGCGAATTCGCGCCGGTCACGTGGGAGCGGGCCTTTGACGAGATGGAGCAGCAGTTCAAGCGCGTGCTGAAAGAGAAAGGCCCGACCGCGGTGGGCATGTTCGGTTCGGGCCAGTGGACCGTGTGGGAAGGCTATGCCGCGTCCAAGCTGTACAAGGCCGGCTTCCGCTCCAACAATATCGACCCCAACGCGCGGCACTGCATGGCTTCCGCGGTGCAGGGCTTCATGCGCACCTTCGGCATGGACGAGCCGATGGGCTGCTACGACGATTTCGAAGCCGCCGATGCCTTCGTCCTGTGGGGCTCGAACATGGCCGAGATGCATCCCATCCTGTGGACCCGCATCACCGACCGGCGCCTGAGCCACCCGAAGACGCGCGTGGCGGTGCTGTCCACCTTTACGCACCGTTCCTTCGACCTGGCCGACATCCCAATCATCTTCGCGCCGCAGACCGACCTGGCGATGATGAACTACATCGCCCACTACATCATCAAGAACAACAAGGTCAACAAGGACTTCGTCAACAAGCATACGGTCTTCAAGGAAGGCGTGACCAACATCGGCTACGGCCTGCGTCCGGAGCATCCGCTGCAGAAGGCGGCCAAGAACGCGGCCGATCCCGGCGCCTCGCGCCCGATCACGTTCGACGACTTCGCGCGCTTCGTGGCCAAGTACGACGCCGATACCGTCAGCAAGCTGTCGGGCGTGCCCAAGGCCAAGCTCGACCAGCTTGCCGAGCTCTATGCCGATCCCAACGTCAAGGTGATGTCGCTGTGGACCATGGGCTTCAACCAGCATACGCGCGGCAGCTGGGCGAACAACATGGTCTACAACCTGCACCTGCTGACCGGCAAGATCGCCACGCCGGGCAACAGCCCGTTCTCGCTGACCGGGCAGCCGTCTGCGTGCGGCACCGCGCGCGAGGTGGGCACCTTCTCGCACCGGCTGCCGGCCGACATGGTGGTGACCAATCCCAAGCACCGCGAAGAAGCCGAGCGCATCTGGAAGCTGCCGGCGGGCACCATCCCCGACAAACCGGGCTTCCACGCCGTGCTGCAGAACCGCATGCTCAAGGACGGCAAGCTCAACGCGTACTGGGTGCAGGTCAACAACAACATGCAGGCAGCGGCCAACCTGATGGAAGAGGGCTTGCCGGGCTATCGCAATCCTGCCAACTTCATCGTGGTGTCAGATGCCTACCCCACCGTCACCGCGCTGGCCGCCGACCTGATCCTGCCCAGCGCGATGTGGGTCGAGAAGGAAGGCGCCTACGGCAATGCCGAGCGCCGCACGCAGTTCTGGCACCAGCTGGTCGATGCGCCCGGCGAGGCGCGCTCGGACCTGTGGCAGCTGATGGAGTTCTCCAAGCGCTTCAAGGTGGAGGACGTCTGGCCCGCCGACCTGATCGCGAAGAAGCCGGAATACCGCGGAAAGACACTGTTCGACGTGCTCTACCGCAACGGGCAGGTCGACAAGTTCCCGCTCAAGGAAGTCAGCGCCGAGTACAACAACGCCGAGGCCAAGGCCTTCGGCTTCTATGTGCAGAAGGGACTGTTCGAGGAATACGCCACCTTCGGTCGCGGGCACGGCCATGACCTGGCGCCGTTCAACGCCTACCATGAGGCGCGCGGCCTGCGCTGGCCGGTCGTCAACGGCAAGGAAACGCGCTGGCGCTACCGCGAAGGCAGCGATCCCTATGTCAAGGCCGGCACCGGCTACCAGTTCTACGGCCACCCCGACGGCAAGGCGGTGATCTTCGCCCTGCCCTACGAGCCGCCGGCCGAATCGCCCGACAAGGAATACCCGTACTGGCTGGTCACGGGCCGCGTACTCGAGCACTGGCATTCCGGCTCGATGACGCGCCGCGTGCCCGAGCTGTACCGCGCCTTCCCCAACGCGGTGGTGTTCATGCATCCGGAAGATGCCAAGGCCATGGGCCTGCGGCGCGGCGTGGAAGTGGAAGTGGTGTCGCGGCGCGGGCGCATGCGCTCACGCCTGGAGACCCGCGGGCGCGACGCGCCGCCGCGCGGGCTGGTGTTCGTGCCGTGGTTCGACGCCAGCCAGCTGATCAACAAGGTAACGCTGGACGCGACCTGCCCGATCTCGCTGCAGACCGACTTCAAGAAGTGCGCGGTCAAGATCGTCAAGGTCTAGCACGGCCGATACAACAGGAGACGCCATGAAACCGAGTCGATCCTGGCTGCCACTGCTGGCCTTGCTCACGCTGCTGCTGGGGGTCCTGGCGGCATTGCCGCTGCCGGTGCGCGCGCAGCAGCAACAGCAACAAGGGTTGGTCGATGCCATGCGCGGGAACACGCCTATCGGCAACGAATCGAAGGCCCCGATCATGTACCCGACCGAGAACAAGGACATCCGCCGCAACCGCAACTACACCATGCAGCCGCCGACGATCCCGCACAAGATCGACGGCTACCAGGTCGACAAGGATTTCAACCGCTGCATGTTCTGCCACGCGCGCACCCGCACCGAAGAAACCCAGGCGATCCCGGTCAGCATCACGCATTACATGGACCGCGACAACAACGTGCTGGCCGATGTGTCGCCGCGCCGCTATTTCTGCACGCAATGCCATGTGCCGCAGGCGGACGCCAAGCCGCTGGTGGGCAATACCTTCATCGATGTCGAGCAGATGCTCAAGCGCAAGCCCGGCGCCAAAGGAGCGGCCGACACCAAGGGAGCGGCCAAATAGCAGCGCCCGGCCCCGACAACAACCTCATTGCGGATGCGCGCCATGCTCGACCTGCTCAAGCGCTACTGGCGGACCATCAACCGGCCCAGCGCGTATTTCAGCCTGGGCTTCCTGACGCTGGGCGGCTTTATTGCCGGCCTGGTGTTCTGGGGCGCGTTCAACACCGCGCTGGAACTGACCAACACCGAGCAGTTCTGCACCGGCTGCCACGAGATGCGCGACAACGTCTATCAGGAACTGCAGGGCACCATCCACTTCACCAACCGCAGCGGCGTGCGCGCCAAATGCTCGGACTGCCACGTGCCGCACAACTGGACCGACAAGATGGCGCGCAAGATGCAGGCGTCCAAGGAGGTCTGGGCCAAGATTTTCGGCACCGTCGACACGCGCGAAAAATTCCAGGCGCACCGGCTCACGCTGGCGCAGCACGAATGGGCCCGCTTCAAGGCCAACGATTCGCTGGAATGCCGTAACTGCCATGACTACCAGTCGATGGACTTCACGCGGCAGAGCCCGCGCGCGCAGGCCATGCACTCGACCTACCTAGCCAACAAGGAAAAGACCTGCATCGACTGCCACAAGGGTATCGCGCACCACCTGCCGGACGTATCCAAGGCCGAGGAGAAATGACGCGTGCAGCAACCCGTTGCCCGGCCCGGTTGGATCCCGCCCGCGCTGAGCGGTGAAGGGCTGGGCCTGTCGCGCGCCGGCCGCCCGGTGCTGCGCGGCCTCGACCTGTCGCTGTCGCCCGGTTCGCTGCTGCAGGTACTGGGCGCCAACGGCAGCGGCAAGACCAGCCTGCTGCGCGTGCTGTGCGGCCTGGCCATGCCGGACGAAGGCACGCTGCACTGGCACGGACGGCCGCTGCGCACGGGCGACCCCGCCTACCTGCAGGCGCTGGCCTATGTCGGCCATGCCAATGGCATCGACCCGGACCTGAGTCCAACGGAAAACCTGCGCTTTGCCGCGCGCATGGCCGGCGCCGATGATGCGGGCGCGGTCGACCGTGCCCTCGCAGCGCAGGCGCTGGAGCGCGTCGCGCACACACCAGTGCGCGCGCTGTCGCAGGGCCAGCGCCGGCGCGTGGCGCTGGCGCGCTTGTCGCTGGCGCGGCGCGCGCTGTGGCTGCTTGACGAACCGGTGGCGGCGCTGGATGCCGACGCCTGCGCGCGCTTCGACGCGCAGCTCGACGCGCACCTGGCAACGGGCGGCATGGCGGTGATCGCCACCCACCAGTTGCTCGGCGCCGGCGGCGCGGTGCTGCGGCTGGAGGCGCCGGCATGACCCGCACCCTCGCCGCCATCGTCGCGCACGACGTGTCGCTGTCCTGGCGCCGGCGCGGCAGCCTGCTCGGCAGCGTGGTGTTCTTTGTCATCGCGGCCAGCCTGTTCCCGCTGGCGATCGGCCCCGAGCCGCAGCAGCTGCGCGCGCTGGCGCCCGGCATCCTGTGGGTCACGGCGCTGCTGGCGTCGATGCTGTCGCTGTCGCGGCTGTTCGCGCAGGAGCATGCGGATGGCAGCCTTGACCAGCTGCTGCTGTCGCCGCATCCGCTGGCGCTGCTGGTGCTGGCCAAGATTGCCGCGCACTGGCTGACCAGCGGCCTGCCGCTGTTGCTGCTGACGCCATTGCTGTCGCAGCAGTACGGGCTGCCGTGGAGCGCGTCGCTGCTGCTGTCGGCCTCGCTGCTGGTCGGCACGCCGGCGCTGAGCCTGATCGGCGCGGTGGGCGCCGCGCTGACGCTGGGCGTGCGCGGCGGCGCGGTGCTGCTGTGCATCCTGGTGCTGCCGCTGTGCGTGCCCGTGCTGGTATTCGGCGCCAGCGCCGCGGCGGCCGCCGATGCCGGGCTCGACGTCGTGCCGCAGTTCTCTCTGCTGGGCGCGTGCCTGGCACTGTCGCTGTTCCTGTGCCCGCTGGCCACCGCCGTCGGGCTGCGCATCGCCATGGAGACGCCGGCATGAGCCAGCCGCTGCCTTCGCTGCACTCGGCCGAGGCGCCGCACCCGCGTAGCGGCGGCCGCTGGATGGCTTTTGCCGCGCCAGTGCGCTTCTATCCGCTGGCGGGACGCATGGTGCCCTGGTTCTTCGCCGCGGCGGCGGTGTTCGCTCTGGCCGGCCTGTGGGTCGGCTTTGCCGTGGCGCCCACCGATGCGCAGCAGGGCGAGGTCTACCGCATCATCTTCATCCACGTGCCGGCGGCATGGATGTCGATGTTCATCTACCTGGTCATGGCGGGCTACTGCGCGCTGGCGCTGGTGCTGCGCACGCGGCTGTCGTCGATGATGGCATCGGCACTGGCGCCCACCGGGGCGCTGTTCACGGCGCTGGCGCTGTGGACCGGCGCGCTGTGGGGCCAGCCGACCTGGGGCACGTGGTGGGTCTGGGATGCGCGGCTTACCTCCGAACTGCTGTTGCTGTTCCTGTACCTGGGCTTTATCGCGCTGGAATCTGCCATCGACGAGCCGCGCCGCGCCGAGCGCGCCTGCGCGGTGCTGGCGCTGGTGGGCGTAGCCAACATCCCGGTGATCTACTTCTCGGTGCAGTGGTGGAACACGCTGCACCAGGGCGCTTCTGTCAGCCTGACCGCGGCGCCGTCGATGGCGGCCACGATGCTGGCCGGCATGCTGCTGATGACGCTGGCATGCTGGATGTACACCATCGCCGTCGCGCTGGTGCGCGTGCGCTGCATCCTGCGCGAGCGCGGCGAGGCACCAGTCAACGGAGAGACATCATGAGCCTGTCGTCGCTGTTGCCGAATGTGCTGCAATACGGGCACCACGGCATCTTCATCGCCGGCGCCTTCGGCATGACCGCGCTGCTGCTGGCGCTGGAACTGGTGCTGCTGGCGCGCCGCAGCCGCGCCAGCGCGCAACAGGCCGGCACGCGCCGATGACGCCGCGCCAGCGCCGTTTCGGCATGCTCGCCGCGGCCCTGGCCTGTGGCGGCATCGCGCTGGCGCTGGTGCTCAATGCCTTTCGCTCCAACCTGGTGTTTTTCTTCAGCCCGAGCCAGGTAGCCGCGCAGGAGGCGCCGGTGGCGCGCAGCTTCCGGCTCGGCGGACTGGTCGAACCCGGCTCGATCCGGCGCGAAGGCGACGGCATGACCGTGCGCTTCGTCGTCACCGACACCGCGCGGCAGGTGCCGGTGCGCTACCGCGGCCTGCTGCCCGACCTGTTCCGCGAGGGCAAGGGCGTGGTCGCGCGCGGCAAGCTGGAAGCCGACGGCACCTTCGTCGCCAGCGAGGTGCTGGCCAAGCACGACGAGAACTACATGCCGCCCGAAGCCGCCGATGCGCTGAAGCAGGCTGAACAGGTGAACCGCCGCATGGCCGGGGCGCCGGCGCAGGGAGCGCGCCAATGATTGCCGAGCTGGGACATTTCGCGCTGATCGTCGCGTTGCTGGTCGCGCTGGTGCAGGCAGTGGTGCCGCTTGCCGGCGCGGCGCGCGGCAGGCTGGCGTGGATGGCAGTGGCACGGCCGGCGGCGCGCGTGCAATGCGCGCTGGTTGCAGCGTCGTTCGCGGCGCTGACATGGAGCTTCGTCGCCAACGACTTCAGCGTGCGCTATGTCGCCGCCAACGCCAACAGCGCGCTGCCGCTGGCCTACCGCATGGCAGCGGTATGGGGCGGGCATGAAGGCTCGATGCTGCTGTGGACGCTGATGCTGGCGCTGTGGTCGCTGGCGGTGGCGCACTACAGCCGCCAGCTGCCGCTGGCCGCGGTGGCTCGCGTGCTGGGCGTGATGGGCGCGATCAGCGCGGGCTTCCTGCTGTTCCTGCTGTTTGCCTCCAACCCCTTCGTGCGGCTGCTGCCGCCGGCAATGGCCGGGCGCGACCTCAATCCGCTGCTGCAGGACCCGGGCATGGTATTCCACCCGCCGCTGCTCTACATGGGCTATGTCGGCTTCTCGGTGACCTTTGCCTTTGCCGTGGCGGCGCTGCTGGCCGGGCGCGTCGATGCCGCCTGGGCGCGCTGGTCGCGGCCGTGGACCACGGTGGCGTGGGCGTTCCTGACGCTGGGCATCATGCTGGGCAGCGCGTGGGCGTACTACGAACTGGGCTGGGGCGGCTGGTGGTTCTGGGACCCGGTCGAGAACGCCTCGTTCATGCCGTGGCTGGCCGGCACCGCGCTGATGCATTCGCTGGCGGTCACGGAGAAACGCGGGGCGTTCCGCGCGTGGACCGTGCTGCTCGCCATCTTCACGTTCTCGCTGAGCCTGCTCGGTACCTTCCTGGTCCGCTCCGGCGTGCTGACCTCGGTCCACGCGTTCGCGGTCGATCCGAAGCGCGGCGTCTTCATCCTGGCCCTGCTCGGCCTCGTCACCGGCATCGCGCTGGCGCTGTACGCATGGCGCGCGCCGCGCTTGTCGCGGCGTGTCGAGTTTGCCGCGATCTCGCGTGAATCGCTGCTGCTGGCCAATAACGTGCTGCTGGCGGTGGCGGCGGCAACGGTGCTGCTCGGCACGCTCTACCCGCTGCTGGTCGATGTGCTGGGGCTGGGCAAGATCTCGGTCGGCCCCGCTTACTTCGAGCAGGTGTTCGTGCCGCTGATGGCACCCGCGGTGCTGCTGATGGGCGCGGCGCCGCTGGCGCGCTGGCGCCATGGTGGCCTGCCCGACATGGCGCGGCGGCTGCGCTGGGCCGGCATCGCCAGCGTGGCCATCGGCCTGGGGCTGTTGCTGGTGCTTCGCAACGCCTCCGCCATGACCGGGCTGGGGCTGCTGCTGGCGGCGTGGTGCGTGCTGAGCGCGGTGGCGAGCCTGGCGGCACGGCTGCGCCACCAGCAGGGACGCCGGCTCGTTGCGCTGCGCCAGCTCGCGCCCAGCTACTGGGGCATGCTGCTCGCGCACGCCGGCGTCGGCATCTTCATCGCAGGCGTGACGCTGGTCACCGGGCAGGAAAGCCTGCGCGAACTGCCGATGCGCGCGGGCGATACCGTCAGCGTCGGCGGCTACGACTTCCGCTTCGCCGGCGTGAGGCAGGCCGCCGGCCCCAACTACGACGCGCTGCGCGGCACGCTGACCGCATCGCGCGACGGCAAGCGCGTGGCGGTGCTCCATCCCGAACGGCGCATCTACCGCAGCCAGGACATGCCAACCACCGAAGCCGCGATCGACAGCGGCCTGACGCGCGACCTGTACGTGGCGCTGGGCGAGAACGTGGCCAACGGCGTCGACGGCAGCGCCTGGGCCGTGCGCATCCACGTCAAGCCCTTTGTCGACTGGATCTGGGCTGGCTGCGTGCTGATGGCGCTGGGTGGCCTGCTGGCGGCGTGTGACAAGCGCTACCGGCTGCGCCGCCTCGCCGCGGCCGAAGCCGCTCCTGCGCCTGCGAATGCCCCTGCCGCGCCCGCACTGGCCTCCACGCGCGAGGAGACGCCGGCATGACGCGCTTCCTGCTGCCGCTCGCCGCCTTCCTCGCGCTGGCCGTCGCGCTGGCCGCGGGCCTGCGCCACGATCCGCGCGAGCTGCCCTCGCCGCTGGTCGGCAAGGCCGCGCCAGCCTTCACGCTGCCGCTGCTGGAGCCGGAAGGCCGCACGCTGGCGTCCGCCGACATGCGCGGCAAGGTGTGGCTGCTGAACGTGTGGGCGTCGTGGTGCGCGGCCTGCCGCACCGAGCACCCGGTGCTGGTCGACTTCGCCGCGCGCGCGCCGGTGCCGCTGTACGGCCTGAACTACAAGGACGAGGCCGGCGCCGCGCGCGACTGGCTGCAGCGGCTGGGCAATCCCTATACAGCATCGCTGGTCGATGCCGACGGGCGCGTGGGCATCGACTACGGCGTCTATGGCGTGCCCGAAACCTTTGTCATCGACCAGCAGGGCGTGGTGCGCTACCGCCAGGTCGGCCCGGTCACGCGCGAGGTGCTGGAGCAGAAGCTGATCCCGCTGATCGAGCGCCTGCAGCGGCAGAGAAGCGGCCATGCGTAGGCTACGGACAGCGCTAGCACTGTGGCTATGCTGCCTGTCGCTGCAGGCGACCGCAGCGCCGACCGAGGCAGAGCTCGATGCGCGCGTGCATGCGCTCTCCAACGAACTGCGCTGCCTGGTGTGCCAGAACCAGACGCTGGCCGATTCCAATGCCGACCTGGCCGTCGACCTGCGCCGCCAGATCCGCGAGCAACTGCGCGGCGGCGCCAGCGACCAGGCGGTCAAGGATTACCTGGCGCAACGCTATGGCGACTTCGTGCTGTACAAGCCGCCGCTGCGGCCGCTGACGTGGCTGTTGTGGTTTGGCCCGCTGCTTCTGGTTGCCGGTGTTGCCTGGGCGATCGTGCGCGCCCGCGCGAGGCATGGCGGCACGGACACTCCACTTGACGGCGGCGCACGGCGCGACCTGGAAAGCCTGCTCAACGACGCCGCCGATCCTGCCGCCCCCCGACAACCATGACGACCTTCTGGCTGCTCGCCGCCGCAACGATCACCACCGCCATGGCCGGGCTGCTGTGGCCGCTGCTGCGCCGCCACGCCCCCGCCGATCCCGCCATGCCGGAGCGCACGCTGCTGGTCGACCTGTACCGCGACCAGCTGCGCGAACTCGACGCCGACCTGCGTGTCGGTACGCTGAGCGCGGCCCGGCACGCGGAAGCCCGCGACGAACTCGGCCGCCGGCTGCTGGACGAGACCGCCGACACCGCCACCGGCACGCGCCGGGCCGGCACCTCGCCGCTGCTCGCCGCCACGCTGCTGGCGGCGTTGCCCAGCGCCGCCATCCTGCTCTACCTGCACCTGGGCAACCCGGTCGCGCTCTGGCGCGCCGACGACATGCCGCAAGCGACCGGCAGCCAGCACCAGCTCAGCGGCGCGCAGGTCGAAGGCATGGTCAACCAGCTGGCCCAGCGGCTGCGCGAAGCCCCGGCCGATCCCGAAGGCTGGGCCATGCTGGCGCGATCCTACGCTGTGCTGGAGCGGTATGCCGACGCCGCCGCGGCCTACGCCCGCGCCGTGGAGCTGGCGCCCGACGTGGCCTCGCTGCGCTCCGATTACGCCGATGTGCTGGCCAGTCTCAGCAATGGCTCACTGCAAGGTCTGCCAATGGCGGAGATCAGCCGGGCACTGGCGCTGGATCCGGATGACCCCAAGGCGCTGGCACTGGCGGCCAGCGCGGCGGTGGAACGTGGCGACACGGCAGCGGCGATCGGCTATTGGGAACACCTGTACCGGCTGCTGCCGCCGGACTCGCAGACCGCGGCACGCGTTGCCGCCAACCTTGCCGCGGCGCGCGGCACGTCCATCGCGCAGCCGGCGAGGATTACCGGCATGGTCACGCTCAGTGAAAAGGCGGGGCGCACGCCGCAGCCGGGCGACACCCTCTTCGTCTACGCCCTTCCTGTCGATGGCTCGCGCCTGCCGCTGGCGGTGCTGCGCCGGCAGGCGCGCGACCTGCCGCTGACGTTCACGCTGGACGACGCAATGGCGATGCGGCCCGACCGCAAGCTGTCGGGACACACGCAGGTAGTGGTGGAAGCGCGCCTTTCCGCGAGCGGCAATGCCATGCCGCAGTCGGGCGACCTGGTCGGGCGCAGCGGCCCGCTCGCGGTCGGCAGCGAAGGCGTGCGGATCGCGATCGACGCTGCCGTGCCGTAGCGCTCAGGCGGCCAGTGTCGCCCTCAGGTTGGCCAGCATGTCCGCGACCATTTCCTTCAGTCCGTACTGCGCCTTCCAGCCCCAGTCCGCGCGCGCCACCGAATCGTCGATCGAATCCGGCCAGCCTTGCGCGATCGCCTGGCGGTAGTCGGGCTCGTAGCGGATCTCGAAGCCGGGCACGTGCTCGCGGATCGCCGCGGCGATCTGCGCGGGCGTGAAGGTGGTGCCGGCGATGTTGTAGCTGCCGCGCTCGCCCAGCCGTTCGGCCGGCGCCTCCATCAGCTCGATGGTGGCGCGCAGCGCGTCGGGCATGTACATCATCGGCAGGGCCTCGTCTTCCTTCAGGAAGCAGGTGTAAGGCTCGCCCTTCACGGCTGCATGGAAGATGTCGACCGCATAGTCCGTGGTGCCGCCGCCCGGCGGCGTCTTGTGCGAGATCAGCCCCGGATAGCGCACGCTGCGCACGTCGACGCCATGGTTGGCGTGGTACCAGCGGCACCAGCCCTCGCCCGCCTGCTTGGAAATGCCATAGACGGTGGTCGGCTCCATCACGGTCTTCTGCGGCGTATCCACCGACGGCGTGGTCGGGCCGAACGCCGCGATCGAGCTGGGCCAGAACACGCGCTCCAGCCCGGTCTGCCGCGCCAGCTCCAGCACGTTGAGCAGGCTGGTCATGTTCAGGTTCCAGGCCCACTGCGGCGCTTTCTCGCCAGTGGCAGACAGCGCCGCCGCCAGCAGGTAGACCTGCGTGATCCCATGGCGCTCGACCACGGTGGCCAGATCGCCGCGGTCGGTGGCGTTGAGCATCTCGTGCGTGATGTGCACGTGGCGGCCGGTCGGCACCACATCGGAGGTGATGACGTTGGTGCGGCCGTAGCGTTCGGCCAGCGCCAGTGCCAGTTCCGAGCCGATCTGGCCGTTGGCGCCGACGATCAGGATTCTGGGAGTGCCGTCGGCCATCAGATCAGCCCCAGTTCGCGGCCGGCCTGGCCGAACGCATCCAGCGCCGCCTGCAGCGCGGCCTCGTCATGCAGCGCGCTCATCTGCACGCGGATGCGGGCCTGCCCCTTGGGCACCACCGGGTAGAAGAAGCCCACCACGTACACCCCCAGTTCCAGCAGCCGCTGCGCGAGCTGCTGCGCCTTGTCGGCGTCGTAGACCATGATCGGGATGATGGGGTGTTCGCCGGCCTTGACGTCGAAGCCCAGCTTGTCCAGGCCCGCGCGGAAAAACCTCGTGTTGCGTTCCAGCCGGTCGCGCAACTCGGTGCTGGCTTCGAGGATATCGAGCACCGCGACCGATGCCCCGACGATCGCCGGCGCCACCGTATTGGAGAACAGGTACGGGCGCGAGCGCTGGCGCAGCAGCGCCACCACTTCCTTGCGCGCGCTGGTAAAGCCGCCGGAAGCGCCGCCCAGCGCCTTGCCCAGCGTGCCGGTGATGATGTCGATCTTGCCGAACACACCGCGCAGCTCATGCGTGCCGCGCCCGCGCGCTCCGAGGAAGCCCGTCGCATGGCATTCGTCGATGCCCAGCAGCGCGCCGTACTCGTCGCAAATCGCGCGCATCTCGTCCAGCCGCGCGATGGTGCCGTCCATCGAGAACACGCCGTCGGAAAACACCAGCATGAAACGCGCGCCGTCCGCGCGCGCCTGCGCCAGCTGCACGCGCAGATCGTCGAGATCGTTGTGCTGGTAGCGGTAGCGGCGCGCCTTGCTCAGGCGGATGCCGTCGATGATCGACGCATGGTTGAGCGCATCGCTGATGACCGCGTCCTCGGCGCCCAGCAGCGTCTCGAACAGCCCGCCGTTGGCATCGAACGCGGAGCCGTAGAGGATGGTGTCTTCGGTGCCCAGGAACGCCGACAGCCGCGCTTCCAGCGTCTTGTGCAGGTCCTGCGTACCGCAGATAAAGCGCACGGAGCTCAGGCCGAAGCCATGCGTGCGCAGCGCCTCGTGCGCGGCCTCGATCACCTGCGGGTGCGACGACAGTCCAAGGTAGTTGTTTGCGCACAAATTGATCACCTCGCGGCCATCGGTGGTGCGCACCCGCGCGCCCTGCGGCGTGGCGATCACGCGCTCCTGCTTGAACAGCCCGGCCTCGCGGATCGTGTCGAGTTCGGTGCGGATGGATGCGTAGAATGCCTCGGCATTCGACATGGCTGGCTCCCGGTGGTGTGCAGTGGTGTGCTGGGGATGTGCTGTGGTGTGCTACGATTCGATCGATAAATCGAACACGTTCTTTATATCGAACGTTTTGCGCAATATAACGAACATCCATCCATGACGCAAGCCCCGCTCCAGGCCCCGCAGGCCGAGGGTCCGCCGGCCGTCGGCCTGGCGCTGCAGGCCTTGCGCCAGCAGCAGCGCCTGTCGCTCGACGAGCTGTCGCGCCGCGCCGGCGTATCCAAGTCGATGCTGTCGCAGATCGAACGCAACCTGGCCAACCCCACCGTAGCGGTGCTGTGGCGCCTGGCCAATGCGCTCGGCGTGAGCCTGACCGATTTCCTCGCCGGCGGCGCCGCGGAGCGCCCCGGGGGCGGCATCACCGTGGTCCAGCCGCACGCGATCCCGTCGCTGAAAAGCCCCGATACCCGCTGCGACCTGCGCATCCTGGGCCCGATCGATCTGGCCGGGCGCTTCGAGTGGTATGAGCTGACCATCCAGGCCGGCGGCGTGCTGGCCTCCGAGCCGCACGAGGCCGGCACGCAGGAACACCTGACGGTATTGGGCGGGTCGATGACGGTGCGCGCCGGCGCCGACGAGAAGAAGTTGCGGCACGGCGAGACCGCGCGCTATGCGGCTGATGTCGCACATGCGATCTCCAATGGCGGCAAGACCACTGCCACCGCACTACTGGTTGTAGTGCATCCGGGGTAAGGCGGGCAAGGGAGGCCGCGCCTCCACTCCTCTACTCCTCTACTCCTCTACTCCTCTACTCCTCCCGCCTAGCCGGCCAGCGTTGTTCAGCGGGCGCCGAACAAGCGCTTCACACGCTCCCACAGCACGCCGAAGAACATTGCCACCGGGTTCAGGCGCACGGCCTGATTGCGTTCGGCGTCGGATAGCGTCGGGTCCATCCTGCGTGCCACCGACTTGCCGAAGTCGGCGATCATCCGCCGCACGAAGTCGCGCACCAGCCCCGAGCGCGAGAACTGGGCCAGCGGCCCTTGCAGCGAATACTGCAGGTCGACCGCGACTTCGGTCTCGGCGGCGGCCAAGGCCTTGAGCTGGTAGGCAATATCGCCCGCGGCCTTGGAGTTGCTGAGCGAGTCCTGTCCCGCACCCTTCAGCACGCCGCGCTTGTTCGCGTCGTCGCGCTGCAGGCGCGCGGCGCCTTCGAACCTTGCCGACATGGGGCCGAACTTGATGGCGATATGGCCCTTGACCTTTTCCCCGGCCACTTCAGTCAGCACGGCGCCAGGCAGGCATCCCGCCACGGCCGGCAGGTCCGCCATGAAGGCCCATACCTGGTCCAACGCATAAGGCACGGTGAAGCCGCCCTCGATGCGCGACCAGCCCTTGCGGTCGGCCGAGCGTTCCGGCTCGGCGCTGCCGGCCGCCGCGAGGTGCGGCTGCGTGCCAAGCGCCTCGTCCGCGACCGTGAAGCTTGCGAACGGCTCGGTGGCTGTGGCAGCACCGGCATGCCGTGCAATCACGCCGGCGGCCGCGCGGCGCGCGTCCAGCACCGAACGGATGGCGGCGACGATGCCCATATAGCCGGTGCAGCGGCACAGGTTGCCCGACAGTTCATGGCGGATGGTGGCCTCGTCTGCGTAGGGCAGGCGCAGCACGATATCGCGCGCGGTGGCCAGCATCCCCGGCGTGCAGAAGCCGCATTGCAGCGCGTGATGCCGGTTAAAGGCGACGCGCAGGTCGGCCATGACCGCGTCGTCCTCGTAGCCCTCCACCGTGACGATGTCGGCGCCCTGGCAGGCGGCGGCAAAGGTGATGCACGAGCGCACCGGCTTGTCGTCGACTAGCACGGTGCAGGCGCCGCACACGCCGTGCTCGCAGCCAAGGTGAGTGCCGGTCAGGCGATGCGTATCGCGCAGGTAGTCGCCCAGGTGCGTCCGGTCCGCGCACGCGCCGGATACCAGGCGGCCGTTGACGGTGAATTCGATGGTCTGCACGGCGCTCCTCAGTTCAGCAGTTGCGTGACGCAGCGCATCACGACGGTTCGGTACAGCTTGCGGTCGATGGCGTCCTTGCCCGGCGCGGCCTGGGCGACAGCTTCGGCGACGGCATCGGCCGTCAGCGCGGCGGCGCCCTGCGCCGCGACGGCGCGGGTCAGGCCGGGCAGCACCATCGGCGGGCCGTCCAGCGCGCCGAGCACGATGCGGGCGAAGCGGCGGCTCGCGTCGAAGTACGCGGCGCAGCTGGCTTCGGCGAATTCGCCGGTCTTGCGGCACAGCTTGTGGTAGCCCCAGCGGCTGTGCGCGGTGTGCGGCGGCACCCGCACCGCGGCGATCAGCTCGCCGTCGGCCAGCACCGTGGTGTAGGCGCCGAGCATGAACGACTCCATCGGTACTTCGCGCATGCCGGCTGCGGAGGCGATCTCGATGCGCGCACCCAGCGCGGTCATCGCCACGACCCAGTCGGCAGCCGGATCGGCATGTGCAAGGCTGCCGCCGACGGTGCCGCGGTTGCGGATCGCCCGATAGGCGATGCCGCCGGCAACCCCCTGCAGCATGGTGCCGCGCAGCGCTTCGAACACGCCGTCCTCGATCTGCGCGTGGGTCACGCAGGCGCCGATGCGGATGCCGTCGGCGGTCGCGGTCACGTCGCGCAATTCACGCAGCGCCGACACATCGACCACCGTCTCGGGCCGGGTCAGGCGCAGGTTCAGCATGGGCCCGAGCGATTGCCCGCCGCCCATGGCCTTGGAAATGTCGGTGCCCGCGCCCAGGCGGGACAGCGCCTCCGGCAGCGAGCCGGGCGCGTGGTAGGAGAATGCACCAGCTTTCATCGGTCAGGCTGCCTTCCGTTTATGCGCATCGGCCTCGGCCGTCTCCAGCGCTTCCAGGATCTTGCGCGGCGTCAGCGGCGTCTCTTTCAGCTCTACGCCGAAATCGCGCAACGCGTCGTTGACGGCATTGAAGATGGCCGCCGGCGGCGCGATCGCCCCGCCCTCGCCCATGCCCTTGGCGCCAAACTCCGTATGCGGCGACGGCGTCTCGAAATGGTGGATGCGGATCGACGGGATCTCGGTCGGACCCGGCAGCATGTAGTCCGCCAGCGTCGATGCCAGCGGCTGGCCGTTGCCGTCGTAGTGCATGGCTTCGAACATCGCGGTGCCGATGCCCTGCGCCACGCCGCCGTAGGTCTGCCCTTCCACCACCATCGGGTTGATCATGGTGCCGCAGTCCTCTACCACCACGTAGTCGAGGATCTCGACGTGGCCGGAATCGATATCGACTTCCACCGCCACCGCATGCGTGGCGTAGGTAAAGCTGCCGGTATCGACGGCGGGCTTGAAGCCCATCGTGACTTCCAGCCCCTGCGCATCGACGTCCGGCGGCAGCAGATGCGGGTTGATGTACCAGGCGTTGGCGATGCGCGCGATATCGGCGGTACCCCCCTCCCCCGCCTCCCCCGCCTCCCCCGCCGCCACGGCGCCAGCGCGGAACGCCACGGCGTCCTGCGGCTGGCCGAGCATGTGCGCGCCGATCTTCAGCAGGCGGGGCAGCAGCGCCTTGCAAGCGCGCGACACCGCGCCGCCCGACATCACCAGCGAGCGCGAAGCATACGTGCCCGTCGAGAATGGCGTCAGACCGGTATCACCATGCACCACCTTGATCCGCGCGATATCGATGCCGAGGATCTCGTTGGCGATCTGCGCAAAGGTGGTCTCCATGCCCTGCCCGTGCGAATGCACGCCGACCCGCACTTCCAGCCCGCCGTCCGGCGTGATCCGCACTGTCGCCGAATCGAAGCCGGGGATCACCGGCGTGCCCCACGCGGCGAACACCGATGTACCGTGCGCCGATTGCTCGGTGTACGTACCGAAGCCCACGCCGACATAGGTGCTTCCCTGCGGCCCCGCCTGCTGGCGCGCGCGGATCGCGGGCAGGTCAATCATTTCCATGGCCTTGCGTACGCTGGCGGGATAGTCGCCACCGTCGAAGTGCTTGTTGGTGACGTTGACATAGGGCATGGCCTCCGGGGGCACCAGGTTTTCGCAGCGCACTTCCCAGGGTTCGCGCCCGACTTTGCGGGCAATGGCGTCGATCATCAGTTCCATCGCAAAGCAGACGCCGGTACGCGCCACGCCCCGATACGGCACGAAGCCCGGCTTGTTCGTCGCCACGCAAGCGGTTTCGCAGCGGTAGCCGTCAAAGGCGTACGGCCCCGGCAGGTTGCCGATCGCCTGCCCCGGCTCCAGCCCGATGGTGAATGGCCACACCGAGTAGGCGCCGCCATCGATCACGATCTTTGCATCCAGCGCCAGCAGGCGGCCGCGCGCATCGGCATAAGCGGTCAGGTCGTAGTGATGCTCGCGCGAGTTCGCGCCGGCGGTCAGGTGCTCGCGGCGGTCCTCGATAAAGCGGAACGGGCGCTTGTAGGTCAGCGCCAGCCAGGCGATGCACAGTTCTTCCTGCTGCAGCACGCACTTGTAGCCGAAGGCGCCGCCCACGTCCGGCGAGATCACCCGCACGCGCTCCTGCTCAAGCCCCAGGCAGTGCGCCAGGATCGTGCGGATCATGTGCGGCACCTGCGTCGCGCTGTAGACCACCAGCTGGTCGAACTGGTGGTCCCAGTAGGCCAGCACCGCCTTGCCTTCCATCGGCACCATGCACTGGCGAGCCAGGTCGATCTTGCGGCGCACCACGACCGTGGCCTCGCGCTGGCGCGCCTCGAAGTTCTTGTCGGCGGTCAGCGTCAGGAAGGTGTTGTCGCGCCAGTGCTCATGCACACGCACCTCGCCGGCAAGCTGGCGGGCCTGGGTCACGTCGGCCAGTGCGGGCAGTTCGTCGAACGACACGGCAACCTGCTCGGCGATGTCTTCGGCCTCGGCGCGCGTGGGCGCGAACGCCATCGCCACCGGTTCGCCGACGAAGCGCACCTTGCCGCTGGCCAGCGGCGGCTGCGCCGAGGGCTGGTAGGACGGGAACGCCGAATCGGCGACGATGTCGCTGGCCGCCGTCATGTCTTCACGCACAATCACCGCGGTGGCGTGCCCGGACGGCTTGGTCACCGACAGCAGCCGGGCGTGCGCGACCGGGCTGCGCAGGAACGCTACTTCCTGCAGGTCCGGCATGGCAATGTCCGCGACGAAGCGGCCCTTGCCATGCAGGTGCCGCGCGTCCTCCTTGCGCGCCACGCGGGCGCCGACGCCCTGGCCGCGGGCGCTATCCGGGTGATCCGGTTCCATCGACGATGTCATTGCCCTGTCCGTTCCGATGATAAGCGTAGTTTATTCAGCATACTGACCAAAATCCTATGGAAATGCCGGCGGCCCTGTCAATTGCGGCTTTACCGCATCCCGGCGGCCGCCGGCCCCCTTCAGGCGCCTATTCCCGCACGCCAATGGCGGCAAGCCCCTCTGCCCGCGTGGCGACCGTTGCGTACTTCTGCGCCATGTCGAACAGGTTGGCCTCATGCGGCGCCAGCGCGCGGTCGCCCACGCAGTCGGACAGCACCAGCGGGCGGAATCCGTACTGCATCGCATCGACCACGCTGGCCCGCACGCAGCCGCTGGTGACGGCGCCGGCCACCACCAGCGTGCGCACACCGCGCTGCGTCAGCCAGGCCGCCAGCGACGTGCCGAAGAACGCAGATGGCACGGTCTTGCGCACCACCAGTTCGCCCGGGTGCGGCGCCAGTTCTTCCACAATGGCGCTGTTGAAAGCGTGCTCCTTCAGCGTCAGCATGTTCGGCACCTTCATCGAGAAGACGTTGTGGTCGGCCCCGTCATCGGCGTACACGATGCGGCTGTGCGCGATCGGCCAGCCTTCGCGCCGCGCCACCGCGAGCAGCGGCACGGTGTTGGCGATGGCGTCGCGGATATTGCCGCCGCCGAATACCGCCGGATCGGCAAAGCCGTTGACGAAGTCCACGATCAGCAGCCCGAAGGGGCCGTCCAGCTCCAGCGCACTGCCGAAGCCCTGGCGCTGGTACGCGCCGATTTCCTTGTGGATCACGACTTGTCCTCCGGATAGCGGAAACCGTCGGTCACCTTGCCTGCGGTCACCACGTCGACGCCGTCGAGGCGCACGGTGCAGCGGCGCACCGGGATGTCGATATGGCAGGCCGTGGTGCGATGGCCGCCGGCCTCGTTGTTGGGGCCGAGCGAAAACAGGAAATTGCCCTCGAACGCGCGCGCATCCATGCCGATGGTGGCCTCGCGGTCGTACAGGCCCAGCGTCGACCAATGCGCGCGGGGCTGCAGCCCCCAGCCGATATGCGAGATCGCATAGGCTTCCGGATCGTTGAATGACGCCATGTATTCGCTCAGCAGCTCGGCATGGAGCCCGCCTTCGATGCGCGTCGCAAAGCCCGCTTCCACCGTCAGGCGGATCGGCTCGGTGACGTAGGTCTTCTGTGGCAGCAGGATGTCGCCCTTGTCCAGCACGATGGTGCCGCTTGCAGCGCCTTCGTTCGGCCAGGTCAGTGCGAAGCCGCTGGGCCAGTGGTCCCAGCGCCCGGGCTCGTCGACAAAGCCGTACTCGCTGATGGCAGGGAATTCGCCCAGCGGGCAGCGCAGGTCGGTGCCCGCGGGCGAGACGACGTGCATTTCCCTTGCGCTTGCCAGCCGCTGCGAGGCCGCCTTCACGCGTTCGCGATCGGCCTCGCAGGGCACCATGCGCGCCAGCACCTCGGGCGGCTCGACGGCCAGCAGGATTTTGGTCCCGCCCTGCAGGATCTCGTGCTGCTCGGGCGAGAACAGCAGCGTCATCAGGTCCAGCACCAGGTCGCTCGCCTTCAGCGCGGCGATGGCGGCCGGGTTGCCGGTCAGCGGCGTGGTACCGAGGTAGGCGAGCGCATCGCGGCTCAGCGCCTTTTCGCCGTTGACGGGCGGCAGGTCGAGCCGGTTGACGATCGCGCCCATCGACTGCGCGGCGGTGAGCGCGGCGGACAGCGTCTGCGGGTGGGTGGCGGCACTGGTCAGGATGGTGACGGTCTGGCCCGGCTCCAGCCGGGACAGCCGCAGCACCTTGCGCCAGGCCTCGATCATCTGGTGGTCACTTACTGGCATGTCGGCTCCTTGCTCGCAGGTTGCGCCAGCGATTGCGCCAGCGATTGCGCCAGCGGCGCACCGAGGAAATCCCCAAGCGCCGCGTAAAAGCCCGCTTCGTCATCCCACGGGATCATGTGGCCGGCATTGGCGACGTGGCTGACCAGCACGCCGGGCAGCAACGTGCGGATTTCCGCGACGTCTTCAGGCTTCACTACGTCGCCACGACCAGCAGTCACCAGCAGCGTTGGCACCCTGACCTTCGGCATGTCGGCGTGGATATCGTCGCGGTGGAAATCTTCGAAGCTGCGCACCACCGCGTCTTCATTGCAGGTGTGCAGCCATTCGGCACGCAGGCGCAGCTGCTCGTCGGTCCAGGTCGGGCAGAAGCGGCGCATGCCTTCCAGGTCGGTGCCGTCCCGGGACAGCCGGATCGAATCGACGTACCACGGCAGCTGCGCCGGATACGGGCGACGCCCGGGTCCCGAGACGGGCGGATCGACCATCACCAGCCGAGCCAGCCCGCCCGGCTGCCCCGCCGCGGCACGCAGGCCGATCCGTGCGCCCATAGAATGGCCGACCACGCTGTAGCGCTGCAGGCCCAGTGCCTCCGCAAAGGCCACGACGTCGCGCGCCTGTGCATCGAGGCCGTAGTCGAGTTCCGGCTCCGCCGACGACAGCCCGCGGCCGCGCACGTCGAGGATGTAGGTGTCCAAGCACGTGCCGAAGCGTTCGCCGACAAAGCCCCAGGTGATCGCTGGGCTGGTGATGCCTGGCACGATAATGACGGCGTCGCGCGCGGCACGCTCGTCCACATTGCCGCCGTAGCGCAGGTAATGCTGGCGGATGCCATTGGCGTGGACGTGGCTCCCATACAGGAAGGTGCTCATGGCCGCTCCTCAGTAGGCACCGGACAGCAGCGCGCCCGCGCCGGGGACCACGGGCTCCAGATCCAGCGCCTTGAGCATCGCGTAGGTGGTAGCAATGGCGGCAGTGAGCACCGGCTTGCCAGTCATCGCCTCGACCTTGGCCACCGCCGGCAGCGACGGCATCTGCACGCAGGCCGACAGCACGATCACATCCACGTCCCTTGTGTTCATCTGCGCGACGATGGCGGGCAGGCGCGCGGGATCGTGGCGGCCGACTTCCAGGTTGTCGGGGATTTCCAGCGCGCGGTAGTCCACCACTTCATAGCCCTCGTTGCGGATGTAGTCCACGACCAGTTCGGTCAGCGGCTTCATGTAGGGCGCGACCACTGCAATGCGCTTTGCGCCCATCACCTTGAGCGCATCCACCAATGCGCCGGCACTGGTGATGACCGGCGCGTCGCCGCCGTTGGCCGTGGTGTGCGCCTTCAGGCGCTGTTCGGACTGCCGGTGGTAGCCGTGGCCCATTGCCATGATCGCGACCAGACAGGCATAGCCGAGCACGTCGACGCGGGCATCGCTGAGCTCCACCGCGCAGCGGTCGGACTCGGCATCCATCGCCGCCAGCTCTTCCTTGACCACCCTTTTCATCCGCATGCGGCTCGAATGGAAAGTGAAGCGTTCCGGGCGGATCTGCTGGCGCGCCATCAGCATGGCGGGGATTTCGGTTTCCATCGTCGTGTTAGAGCTGGGGACGATCTGGCCGATACGAAAGGCTTTTTGCATGGGGGTTCCCGGTTTGTGCGATCAGAGCTTGAGCAGGCGTTGCGCGTTGCCATGGCAGACCAGCGCGCGCGTGGTGTCGTCGAGCGGCGCGCTGTCGATGAACTGCGCGGCCACTTCGGTGGATTCATAGGGATAGTCGACCGAGAACATCACCGCCTCCGGCCCCAGCTCGGCGATGGCGCCCATCAGCGCGCCGTGCGAGCACACGCCCGAGGTGGTGATGACGATATTGGTGCCGATGTACTCGGAAGGCGCGCGCTCCAGCTTGACGCCGTGCGAATAGACCGCGAAGCGGCTGTCGAAGCGCCAGCGCTGGTACGGCAGGCCCTCGCCCATATGGCCGAGGATCAGCTTCAGCCGCGGGAAGCGGTCGAATACGCCGCTGAACAGCAGGCGCAGCGCGTGCGATGCGGTTTCCACGCCCCACCCCCACGCCGCGCCGGCGAGCTCCGGATGGCCGGCGAGCACCTGCGGCGACACGAAGGCATCGGTCGGATGCAGGTACATCGGCACATCCAGCGCCTGCATGCGTTCCCAGAACGCGTCATACGCAGGGTCGTCGTAGTAGCGACCATGCGTATGGCCGTTTACCAGCGAGCCCTTGAAGCCGAGTTGCAGCACGGTGCGCTCCAGTTCTGCGGCGGCCTGCTCGGGATCCTGCATCGGCAGCGCGGCAAAGCCGGCATAGCGCGTCGGATGGCGGGCGATCTGCGCCGCCAGGAAGTCATTGCTCTCGCGCGCCCGCGCCAGCGCCAGGCCGGCGTCGGGCTCGCCCTGCACGCCGGGTCCGGTTTGCGACAGCACGGTGATGTCGATGCCGCAGCGGTCCATCTCGGCCAGGCGCTCTTCGTCGAAATCGGCAAGGCGGCGACCGAGCTCGGCGAACACCGCCGGGTCGATATGCTGCGTGAACCCTTTGGAATAGGCCTGGAAGCCGGGGGTCATGAAATGCTCTTCCAGGGCGATCTTCTTCACGTAGGTCATGCTGGTGGGGGCTCCTGATGGGTTGAATCGCGTCGTGCCGAGCTTGTCTCGCGTGCGCAAACGCGTGGTCTTGTTAATTGCTCAGTACACTGATTAGTTTCGGATTCTAGTCAGCGGAAATTCAAAAGTCCAGACGCCGCGCGGAGGGTTAACACCTATAACGATGGCCGGGGACGCTCAGTACACTGATTTCAGATGCTCAGTATGCTGACAATATGAAATAGCCGTTTAAATCGGGCTTTCCAGCGCCGTCGCAAGACACCATGTGGCGCTGGCATTGGCCCGCATTTTGCTCAGCATACTGCGTTTCTCATCAGCATACTGACTGATGCACCGGCAGGATGCGGCGCTGCACAGTGGCGGGTCATCAACGACCCGCACTACCGGCGCCGGCACCACCGGGAAGCAGACAAACAATAGAGACAACGGCCTGACCAAGAGGACCCCCGCCATGACGATCAGCCTGACCCGCGCGGAGACGCGCGCCCCAACCTCCGGCATGACTGCCGAAGAACGCAAGGTCATCCTTGCCTCATCCTTCGGCGCCCTGATGGAGTGGTATGACTTCTACATCTACGCGGCGCTGGCGGTGTACTTCGGCGCACTGTTCTTTCCGCCGGGCAATGAAACCGCCGCCTTCCTGGCCAGCCTGGCCACCTTTGGCGCCGGCTTCCTGATCCGCCCCGTGGGGGCGCTGCTGTTCGGGCGCCTGGGCGACCTGATCGGGCGCAAGTACACCTTCCTGGTCACCATCCTGCTGATGGGGGTGGCCACGGTGGGCGTGGGCGTGCTGCCGACGTACGAGCAGATCGGCATCACCGCCACGGTGCTGCTGGTCCTGCTGCGGCTGCTGCAGGGCCTGGCGCTTGGCGGCGAAGTGGGCGGCGCAGTCACGTACGTCGCCGAGCACTCGCCGGCCAGCAAGCGCGGCCTCTACACCAGCTCGCTGCAGACCACCGCAACGCTGGGGCTGCTGGCCTCGCTGTTCGTGGTCTACCTGCTCAAGACCTTCCTGACCGAAGCGGAATTCCGCGCGTGGGGCTGGCGCATCCCGTTCATCGTGTCGCTGGTCATGCTGGTGATCTCGGTCTACATCCGCGGCAAGCTGCATGAATCACCGGTGTTCGCGCGCATGAAGGCGGGCAATGCCACCTCGAAGTCCCCCATCCGCGAGAGCTTCACCCAGTGGAAAAACCTGAAGTCGGTGCTGCTGCTGTTCGTGGTGGCCGCCGGACTCGGCGCGATCTTCGGCACTGGCCATTTCTACAGCATGTTCTTCCTGAACAAGACGCTGCACGTGCCGATCGAAACCGTACACAAGCTGATCGCGGTCGCACTGGTCGTGGCCACGCCGTGCTACCTGTTCTTCGGCTGGCTGTCGGACCGCATCGGCCGCAAGTACATCATGATGGCGGCGTGCCTGCTGGCTGCGCTTTGCACCCAGCCGGTGTTCAAGGGACTGACCCACTACGCCAATCCCGCGCTGGAGCAGTTCCAGCGGCAAGGCACGGTGCAGGTGACCGCCGGCGACTGCAAGGCGCGCCTGTTCGGCGAACCGGTGTCGGCCTGCGACAAGATCCGCGGCTACCTGACCGACCTGGGCGTGGGCTACACCTTCGTGCCGGCCAGCGACCCGGCACAGGCGGAAGTGCGGATCGGCGATCGTACCCTGCAGGGCTTCGACCGCGCAGCCATCAAGGGCGCACTGATCGCGGCCGGCTGGCCCGAGCATGCCGATCCCGCCAGGATGAATACGCCGATGGTGTTCGTGCTGCTGCTGGTGCCGATCCTGTTCCTGGCCATGGTGTATGGCCCGATGGCCGCCTTCATGGTCGAGCTGTTCCCGGCCAGGGTGCGCTACACCTCGCTGTCGCTGCCTTTCCATCTTGGTGCCGGATGGGTTGGCGGCATGCTGTCGTTCGTGGTCACGGCGATGAACGTGTCCAGCGGCGACTTGTACTTTGGCCTGTGGTATCCGGTGGTCATCGCCGGACTCGCCTTCGTCATCGGCATGGTGTTCGTGCCAGAGACGCGCGGACGCGACCTGTCCACCTGAGCGCTGCACCCCGGCGCACTTTCAGGGCGGAGAAATCCGCCCTTTTCCTGAGCATAACTTCAGCATACTGATTTGTTTCCCGAGCGAGCGCAGCGATGGCGTCCGCGTCGGGCGAATGCAGCCATCGCCAACTTCCATCCCTTCGCGCAGACAACCTGGAGCCCCCATGTCCTCCTCTCCCATCCTCCGCACCCTTGCCGCGTCGTCCGCCCTGCTCGGCCTGGCGCAGGCCACTCCCGCCCTGGCCGACGCCAGCGGCGTGAAGATCGGCGTCATCACCGATATGTCCGGCTCCTATGCCGACCTGTCCGGCAAGGGCTCGGTCGTCGCCGCCCAGATGGCCGTCGAGGAGTTCGGCGGCAAGGCGCTGGGCAAGCCCGTCACGGTGCTGTCCGCCGACCACCAGAACAAGGCCGATATCGCGTCGTCGCTGGCGCGCCGCTGGTTCGATACCGACGGCGTCGACATGGTGATCGACTTCCCCAACTCGTCGACCGCGCTGGCGGTGCAGGAAGTCGCGCGCCAGAAGCAGAAGATCGATATCGTTTCCACCGGCGGCGCCATGGCGCTGACCAACCAGAACTGCTCGCCGACCGGCTTCCACTGGGCGTGGGACACCTACTCGGTGTCGTATCCGCTGGTCCGGCGCCTGATCGACCAGGGCCGCAACAGCTGGTACTACATCACCGTGGACTACGCCTTTGGCCAGTCGCTGGAAGCCGACTTCCGCAAGGCGGTCGATGCCGGCGGCGGCAAGAACGTAGGCAGCACGCGCCATCCGCTCAATGCCAGCGACTTCAGCAGCCCGGTGGTCGCGGCCTCGGCCTCCAAGGCCAAGGTGGTGGTGCTGGCCAATGCCGGCAACGACATGATCAACGGCGTCAAGGCGGCCGGCGAATTCGGGCTGATCAAGGCAGGCCAGACGGTGATCACGCCTTCCACCTTCATCACCGATATCAAGAGCCTGGGCCTGCCCGCCGCGCAGGGCCTGACCTATGTCGATCCGTTCAGGCTCGACCTCGACGCAAAGTCGAAGGAGTTCGTCGAGCGCTACTACAAGCGGCAGAAGGCGTATCCCACGCACGGGCAGATCGGCGTCTATTCCGGTGTGCTGCACTACCTGAAGGCCGTGGAAGCCGCCAAGACTGTCGAGGGCCCGGCGGTGGCGGACAAGATGCGCGCCCTGCCCGTCAACGACGCCTTTGTGCGCAATGGCAAGGTCCGTATCGATGGCCGCATGGTGCACGACATGTACCTGGCCCAGGCCAAGACGCCGGCGGAATCGAAAGGCCCGTGGGACCTGGTCAAGTACATCGGCACGATCCCCGGCGACGAGGCCTTCCGTCCCCTCTCCGCCAGCGAATGCCAGCTGGTCAAGAAGTGAGCGCGCCAATGCCTGAGCAAGACGTAATCCTGCGCACGCAGGGGCTGACCAAGGCGTTCAAGGGCTTTACCGCCGTCAGCGATGTCAGCCTGTCGGTGCGGCGTGGCTCGATCCATGCGTTGATCGGCCCCAATGGCGCCGGCAAGACCACCTGTTTCAACCTGCTGACCAAGTTCCATGCCCCGTCGTCCGGCTCCATCCATTTCAACGGTGCCGACATCACCGCGCTGCGGCCGGCGCAGATCGCCCGCATGGGCGTGATCCGCTCGTTCCAGATTTCGGCGGTGTTCCCACAGCTGAGCGTGCTGGAGAACGTGCGCATCGCACTGCAGCGCAAGCTGGGTACGTCGTGGCATTTCTGGCGCGGCAAGCGCTCGCTGTCGCATCTGGATGCGCGTGCCATGGAATTGCTGGACGACGTGGGCCTGGCGGGCTTCGCCCATCTCGGCACGGCGGAACTGGCCTATGGGCGCAAGCGCGCGCTGGAACTGGCCACCACGCTCGCCACCGATCCCGAGCTGATGCTGCTGGACGAGCCCACGCAGGGCATGGGCCATGAGGACGTCGAGACCGTGACCGCGCTGATCAAGCGCGTGTCGGCGGGACGGACCGTGCTGATGGTGGAGCACAACATGGGCGTGGTGTCGTCGATCGTCGATCGCATCACGGTGCTGCAGCGCGGCGCAGTGCTGGCCGAGGGCACGTATGACGAAATATCCCGCAATCCGCAGGTGAAGGAAGCCTATATGGGAACCACGGAAGACCAGCAGGAGGCCGCATGACCGCAACCGCCACACCGGCCCTGGAGTTGCGGGGCCTGCAGGCCTGGTACGGCGAATCGCACATCCTGCACGGCGTGGACCTGGCGGTCCAGCCGGGCGAAGTGGTGACGCTGCTCGGGCGCAACGGCGCGGGTCGCACCACCACGCTGCGCGCCATCATGGGACTGGTCGGCACGCGCAAAGGTTCGGTACGCGTGTTCGGCCAGGAAACCATCGGCATGAAGACGCACCGCATCGCGCCGCTGGGGCTGGGGTATTGCCCCGAGGAGCGCGCCATTTTCGCCAGCCTGTCGTGCGAAGAGAACCTGATGCTGCCGCCAGCCTTCGAGGCAGCGCCGGGCGCGACGGGACTGCGCGAGCCCATGTCCGTTGCCGAGATCTACGAGATGTTTCCCAACCTGCACGAGCGGCGCAAGAGCCAGGGCACGCGCATGTCGGGCGGCGAGCAGCAGATGCTGGCGGTGGCGCGCATCCTGCGCACCGGCGCCAGCGTGCTGCTGCTCGACGAGATCTCGGAAGGGCTGGCGCCGGTGATCGTGCAGAAGCTGGCGAAGATGATCGCCACGCTGCGCCGCCGGGGCTACACCATCGTCATGGTGGAACAGAACTTCCGCTTCGCGGCGCCGCTGGCGGACCGCTTCTTCGTGATGGAGCACGGCCGCATCGTGGAGGCCTTCGCCGCCAACGAGCTGGAACGGAAGATGCCCGCGCTCAACGCCCTGCTGGGCGTGTAAGGAGACCTTGTCATGGAATTGTTTGGAGTGCCCCTGCCCGCGCTGCTGAGCCAGCTGCTGCTGGGGCTGGTCAACGGATCGTTCTACGCGATCCTGAGCCTGGGGCTGGCCGTGATCTTCGGCCTGCTCAACGTGATCAACTTCGCGCATGGCGCGTTGTTCATGCTGGGCGCGGTGCTGGCGTGGATGGGCCTGAACTACCTTGGGATCAACTACTGGCTGATGCTGCTGCTGGCGCCGCTGGTGGCCGGTGCGCTGGGCGTGGTGCTGGAGCGCACCATGCTGCGTCACCTGTACCGCTTCGACCACCTGTACGGGCTGCTGCTGACGCTCGGCATCTGCCTGCTGATCGAAGGCTTGCTGCGCTCGGTCTATGGTGTCTCCGGCCTCACCTACCCCACCCCGGAAGCGCTGACCGGTGTCAGCCAGCTGGGCTTCATGGTGCTGCCCAACTACCGTGCCTGGGTGGTAGTGGCTTCGCTGACGGTGTGCTTCGTCACCTGGTACATGATCGAGAAGACCCGGCTGGGCGCCTATCTGCGCGCCGGCACCGAGAATCCGCGCATGGTGGAGGCGTTCGGCGTCAACGTGCCCCTGCTGGTAACGCTGACCTATGCCTTTGGCGTGGGCCTGGCGGCGCTCGCGGGCGTGCTCGCCGCGCCGGTGATGCAGGTGTCGCCGCTGATGGGGCAGAACCTGATCATCACGGTGTTCGCGGTGGTGGTGATCGGCGGCATGGGCTCGATCCTCGGTTCGATCTTTACCGGCCTGGGGCTGGGTGTGTTCGAAGGCATCACCAAGGTCTACTACCCCGAAGCCTCCGCGACCGTGGTCTTCGTCGCCATGGTCTGCGTGCTGCTGGTGCGACCGGCCGGCCTGTTTGGAAAGGAGAAATGATGGCAAGCCCCACTTACGCAACGCGGCCGCTGCTCGCGTACGGACTGCTGCTGGCAGCCCTGCTGCTCGCGCCCTGGCTGGGTGCCTACCCCGTGCTGGTGATGAAGCTGCTGTGCTTCGCGCTGTTTGCCTGCGCCTTCAACCTGCTGCTGGGCTATACCGGCCTGGTGTCGTTCGGCCATGCCGCCTTCTTCGGCGGCGCGGCCTACGCCTGTGGCTATGCGATGAAGTCGCTGCACCTGACGCCGGAACTGGCGCTGCTCGCCGGCACCGCCTTCGGCGCCTTGCTGGGGCTGGTGTTCGGCGCGCTGGCGATTCGCCGCCAGGGCATCTACTTCGCCATGATCACGCTGGCGCTGGCGCAGATGTTCTACTTCTTCTGCCTGCAGGCACCGGTGACCGGCGGCGAAGACGGCATGCAGGCGGTGCCGCGCGGCGAGCTGTTCGGCGTGCTGCCGCTGACGTCCGACCACACCATGTACTACGTCGTGCTGGCGATCACGGCCGCGGCCTTCCTTGGCATCATGCGCATCGTCAACTCGCCCTTCGGGCAGATCCTGCGCGCGATCAAGGAGAACGAGCCGCGCACGGTCTCGCTGGGCTATGACGCGGATCGGTTCAAGCTGCTGGCGTTCGTGCTGTCGTCTGCGCTGGCGGGGCTGGCCGGCGCGCTCAAGACCCTGGTGCTGGGCTTCGCCACGCTGACCGATGTCCACTGGATGATGTCGGGCTCTGTGATCCTGATGACACTGGTCGGCGGCATGGGCACGCTGTCCGGCCCGCTGGTCGGCGCGCTGGTCATTGTTGCGCTGGAGAACAAGCTGGGGGATGCGGGCAACGCGCTGGCGGCCATGACCGGGATCGGCTGGTTCGATACGCTGGGCGAATCGGTCAGCATGGTGACCGGGTTGATCTTCGTGGTCTGCGTGCTGACGTTCCGCCGCGGCATCATGGGCGAGATCCTGGCGCGCTGGCAGGCACGTCCGGCGTCGCAGCACAGTGCGGCAACGGCAACGCCCGGCACCGCCCGCGCCAGCCAGGGTTAACGAGGATATTTCGCGCCATAAACATCAGTACACTGATCTTATATATTCAGCATACTGACAAATTAGATTTACGGAGATGACCATGGCATGGATTCACATCGATGCGGCCGATACGCTGCAGAACGACGAGGTGATGCCGCTGACGCTGGGCGATCGCCAGCTTGCCCTCTATCGCAGCGATGACGCGTACTTTGTCACCGACAACGTCTGCACGCACCAGTACGCCCTGCTGTCGGACGGCTACCTGGAAGACGGCTGCATCGAATGCCCGCTGCACCAGGCCCGCTTCGACATCCGCACCGGCAAGGCGATGTGCGCGCCGGCCACCGGCGATATCCGCACCTATCCGGTCAAGATCGAAGACAGCCGGGTGTGGGTCGAGCTGTAAGGGAGCCGGTCATGACACAGCACACGCCTATCCTGATCGTCGGCGCCGGCCAGGCCGGGGCCATGGCCGCCGCCTCGCTGCGCGGCCTTGGCTACGCCGGCCGCATCGTCATGGCAGGCGGCGAGCGCCACGCGCCATACGAGCGCCCGCCGCTGTCCAAGTCCGTGCTTGCCGACGCCGGGCAGGACGGCAAGATCGGCGTGCACCCCGCCAGCTACTATGCCGACCAGGGCATCGATCTGCGGCTGGGCGCCTGCGTCACCGCGCTCGATGCCGCGCGGCACGTCGCGCACCTGGCTGACGGCAGCGCCATCGGCTATGACGCCTGCCTGCTCGCCACCGGCGGCAATGCCCGCGCGCTGCCGGCGCTGCCGCGCGGCACGCAGCATGTGCATTACCTGCGTTCGCTGGACGACGCGGCGCACCTGCGCGACGCCATGCGGCGCGTTGGCGAACTTGTGGTGGTCGGCGGCGGCTTCCTTGGCCTGGAGACTGCTTCGACCGCTGCAGGCATGGGCCTGAAGGTCACACTGGTCGAGAGCGCGGACCGCCTGCTTGGCCGCGCCCTGCCGGCGGAGCTTGGCACGTGGCTGGCAGACCGGGTGCGGGCGCAAGGCGTGACCCTGCGCCTTGGCTGCGGCATCGCTCACTGCGATGTGCAGGGCGATGCCGTGCAGATGCGGCTCGACGACGGCTCCGCGCTGCACGCCCCGCTGGTGGTGGTCGCCATTGGCCTGACCCCGGAAGTGACACTCGCCGCCGGCGCTGGCCTGGCGCTGCATCCGCAGAATGGCGGCATCCAGGTCGACGAACAGTGCCGTACCAGCGCGGAAGGAATCTACGCCGCTGGCGACTGCTGCAGCCAGTACCAGGCGCTGTTCGGCACCGAGATGCGGCTTGAGTCCTGGCAAAGCGCCAATGAACAGGCACGCATCGCGGCGGCGTCCATGCTGGGCGTGGATGCGGAACCCGCGGCACTGCCGTGGTTCTGGACCGACCAGTTCGGCTGCAACGTGCAGATGCTCGGCGCGGCGCATCCGGATATCCGCTATGCCTGGCGCGGTATCGCGGCCCACGACGATGCCGCCCCGAAGTTCATGCTGCTCGGCACCCGCCACGGCCGCCTGAGCCATGCCATTGCCGTGAATGCCGGCGGCGACCTGCGCCAGCTGCGCTCACTGGTCGGACACGACGTCTCGGCACATTTCGCACGCCTGTGCGACGACACCCTGCCGCTGCGGCAGGTTGTGCGCGAACGGCAGGCAGAAGCAGACAGCTCCATCACACTCTGAGAGGACCCCACATGTACCAGACACAAGCGGTGATCCAGCACACGCTGGGCAAGAAGAACCCGGGACTGGATGAATGCCGCTGGCCCGAGGACGGCCTCCACTACATCCCGGACTGGGTCTACACCAGCCAGGCCGTCCATGATCTGGAGCTGCAGAAGATTTTCCGCGGCCGCTCGTGGAACTACGTCGCACTCGAAGCAGAGATCCCGCACGCCGGTGACTTCAAGCGTTCATATGTCGGCGCGACGCCGGTGGTCGTGTCGCGCGCCGAGGACGGCTCGATCAACGTGTTCGAGAACCGGTGCGCGCACCGCGGCGCAGAGTTCTGCCGCCACAGCCAGGGTAACACCAAGGAATTCGTCTGCCCGTACCACCAGTGGTCCTACGACCTGAAGGGCAACCTGCAGGGCGTTCCGTTCAAGCGCGGCGTCAATCGCGCCGGCGGCATGCCGAAGGACTTCCGCAACGAAGACCACGGCCTGGTGAAGCTGCACGTGGCAACGCGCAACGGCGCGATCTTTGCCTCTTACGCGCCCGACATGGAAAGCCTGGAAGACTACATGACGCCGGAGATCCTGAAGGACTTCGACATCGTCTTCAATGGCAAGCCGCTCAAGGTACTCGGCTATTACAAGAACGAATTGCCGTGCAACTGGAAGATGTACCACGAGAACCTGAAGGACCCGTACCACGCCACGCTGCTGCACTCCTTCCTGGTGGTGTTCGGCCTGCTGGTGGCGGGTAACGAGTCGGCGATGATCGCCGATCCCGTGCATGGCCGCCATGGCACCATGGCATCGGCCAAGAAGGAAGACAAGTATGCAGCCGTCAGCGACGAGAACAAGAAGGAGATGCGCTCGTACCACGAAGGCATGCGCCTGGAGGACGAACGCTTCCTGGAATACGTGCGCGAGTTCGACTCGCCGTGGTCGGTGACGATGCAGACGATCTGGCCGAACCTGATCGTGCAGCGCGAGATGAACACCCTGGGCGTGCGCCAGATCGTGCCCAATGGCCCTGACAGCATGCTGATGCTGTGGACCATGTTCGGCTACGAGGACGATTCCGAGGAAATGACGCAGCACCGCCTGCGCCAGGGCAACCTGATGGGCCCCGCCGGCTTCCTTGGGCTGGAAGACAACGAGGCGATGAAGTTCGTGCAGGAAGGCGTGCGCCGCTCCAGCAGCGACCTCAACGTGCTCAAGCTGGACGCGCAGCAGATCGGCACTTCCAACTTCCTGATCTCCGAATCCGCGATCCGCGCAATGTACCAGTACTACCGCGGCGTGATGGGATTCTGAACGCCGCCTGACGGGAATCCAAAGCAATATGAAACCGATGAACTACTCCCTCTATCGCGAGAGCACCCTCGGCACCGCGCGCGCGATCGAACTGCGGCTGGAGATCGATGCCTTCCACGCGGACTATTGCGCGGTGCTCGACGCCGGCATGGTCGAGCAATGGCCGGGCTTCTTCACCGAGGACGCGCTCTACCGTATCACCGCGCGCGAGAACGCCGAACGCAACCTGCCCGTAGGGCTGGTGTATGCCGAAGGCATCGGCATGATGCGCGACCGCGCCGCGGCGATCGCCAATACGCAGATGTTCGCGCCGCGCTACAACCTGCACCTGGTGACCAACACGCGGGTCAGCGCTGAAACGGCCGAAGGCGATATCGTGGCACAGGCCAATTTCATGCTGTTGCAGACGCTGGTGGAGGGCCCCACCACGATCCACCTCGCCGGCACCTATCACGACCGCTTCCGCCGCCAGGGCGGGAGGCTGCTGCTGCGCGAGCGGCAGGTGGTGTATGACACCACCATCATTGCGAACGACCTGGTTTATCCGGTCTGAGGCGACTGACCGGTCAAACCCCGCGATGGTGGCCTCCCCTCTTTCATAAATGGGAGAGGGGATCGCACGAAGCCCGCCGATTTGCTTACATGCTCCGCAGCACCGTGCGGCTGTACTGGTTGTTGGCTTCCACCAGCGTCGCCAGCAACTCCATGAAGACCTCCCGCTGCGCGGGCTTCAACGGCGCGAGCATGCGTTCCTGCGCGCGTGCCATGTCGGCACGCAGCGACGAGACCACGCTCTTGCCTTCGCGCGTCAGGTGGACATGACGCGTACGCCGGTCTGCGGGGTTTTCATGGCGCTCGACCAGGCCGCGGTCTTCCAGACGGCGCACCACGTCCATGGTCGTGGTGCGGTCCAGCCCCACTTCCTGTCCCAGCGAGGTCTGGTCCAGCCCCGGCAGCACCGACAACACGGTCAGGATGGCGTACTGGACCGGCGTGATGTTGGGCGCCTTGCATTCCTCGAAAAACATCGCCACGTGGATCTGGTGAAGCCGCCGCACAAGAAACCCCGGACGGGCCCAGAGCAGTTCCTTGGCCGGATCCGCTTCCGGCTCCGCGGTTGCCGTACGGCCGCTTTCACTCGTTGTGCTGCGCTTTGCTCTCGGAGACATCGCCTTCACCATTTTGTATGCATACTGACAGTATATATGAGGCACGGTGACGGCGATTCGCCTGAACGGGTCACTGCCCGTCGCGTCGATGGCGCGTCAGCGCGCGCCCGCAGCAGCAAGCAGGCGCTCGATCTGCACGTAGCCGCGCTGGCGCGCATGCTGCAGCGGAGTAACGCCCTCGCCGTCGGCGAGGTTCACGTCGGCGCGCGCCTGCACCAGCAGGCGCACGATCTCGGTATGCGCGGTGCCGCCGTTGCCGAGGATGATGGCCTCGAGCAGCGCCGTCCATTTCAGCCGGTTGACGTGGTCGACGTCCACGCCCGCCGCGATCAGCATGCGCACGGTTTCGACATGCCCGCGCTCGGCGGCGGGGATCAGCGCGGTGCCGCCGTAGCGGTTGGTGCTGCGCAGGTCCGCGCCGTGGGCCAGCGCGAGGCGCAGGATCTCGTTGTGGCCGCGCGCGCCGGCGTAGAGGTAGGGGCTGTCCTGGATCGCATCCTTGGCATTGACGTCGGCGCCGGCCTCGATCAGGACCTTTGCCGCCTGCACCTGGTTGCGGTGCGCGGCGACCAGCAGCGCGGTACGTCCCTGCGCATCGCGCGCGTCGATGGCGGCGCCGCTGGCAAGCAGCGCGCCGACCCGTGCGGCGTCACCGCTTGCCGCGGCGGCGTGGAGTTCGGTGGCCGGCGAGCCGCCGGCTGCGGAGGAAACGTGGGTCAGCATGGCCATGACAAAGGCAAGACAGAGGAGCAGGCGCGCCGCCAGCATGCAAGGATCTCCGTGCGGGATGCGTGTGAGGAAGAACAGGGGCCGCGCAGGCCGACCGGCCTGGTCGCGGCATTCTGTCACGCCGGCGCCGCGCACCGGAAGTTAAGGTTTCGAATAGCATTCAGTGCCAAAGCGAATGACCGACCGCTAATGACCGACCGCTAATAGCCGACCGCTAATGGCCGACCGCGAGCGACCAGCCGCGCGCGCCGCCGGCCAAGCCCACGCCGCCGGCATGGCCATCACACTGTCATCGTTGCTGGCTGATAATGGCTCCGACACCGCCACGCAGCGGGGCAACTTGTAACGGCGAGAGCCTGGCAAGGAACCGCGCGCCAGCGGTGCCGTCAAAGAAGCTAGCCGCCTGAGACCGGGCATGCGAACGCGCACCGCACTGCAGCATTCGTGCCGCAGCGCAGCACGCGCCGCCGCAAGTGCATTGGTCTCCACGGTGCGCTTCTTCGCGCGGGCGCCGCGTGCGCCCTGCAGACTCCCAGCAAACGCCCCCTTCTAGCCAAGGAGATGAACGTGCTGAGCCCGCATGAACTTGCCACGCTATTGCTCTTGAGCGATGGCCCCGACTCCCTCGATTCGAGCGATTCCCGCCAGATCGATCCCACCGACCTGAAGGCCCTGGTCGAAAAACAACTGGTCCAGCTTGAAGTCCTGCACGGTTGCCGGCAGGAACCCCGCATCACCAGCCATGGCTACTCCATGCTGAAAGCGATGGGACGCTGAAGCGTCCCGCCCATTACCCAACCGGCTGACCCGCGACTCGCGCAGCAGCGCGCACCCCGCATCCCTCGGAGACCCACATGGACGTGCGCCCTGCAGCCGGCTTTGTCGGGACAGCCCATCCCGACGCCGCACGCCGCCGCTTCCTGCAAGAACTGGGCGGCCTGTTTGCGCTCGCCGGCATCGGCACCGCGCAAGCGCAGGCGCCGGCGGCCTGCCTGCTCACCCCTGAGGCCACCGAAGGGCCCTTCTACCTGGACGACGCGCTGGTGCGCGCCGACATCCGCGACGGCCGCCCCGGCCAGCCGCTGCGGCTGCGCCTGCGCGTGGTCGAGGCGCAACACAACTGTGCGCCCGTCCAGGGCGCGCTGGTCAGCGTCTGGCACTGCGACGCCGAAGGCAGCTACAGCGGCGAAAGCGCCGCCAACCGGCAAGCGCGCTACCTGCGCGGCGTGCAGGCCACCGGGGCCGACGGCGTCGCGACGTTCACCACCATCTATCCCGGCTGGTATCCGGCGCGCGCCATCCATATCCATTACAAGGTGCTGCTGGCGCAGTCGGAAATCCTGACCAGCCAGCTGTACTTCGACGATGCGCTCAGCCGCCAGGTGCTCGGCAGCCACCCTGCCTACCGCGCACACGGCGTGCCGACACGGCCGACCACACGGGATCCGATCGCCGGCAGCCGGCCCAGCACGGTGCGCGTGAGCCAACCCGCGGAACCCGGCGGCGCGATCGACGGCGAATTCACGGTAGGCATCGCGCGCGCCTGAACTCTGCGGCATTGCCGCATCACGCCCGCGCGACGAAACCAAAGTGCGGCGGCCCACACCGCGCGGGTAATCCCTAGATTGTGGTTCTCTGTCCCTTTCCTACCATGAAGGGAATCAAGGACCACCCTGCGCAGCGCGCGCAGCCTGCCGGTCCACCGTTTCCCGATTTTCCCGACTTTTCCGGTATTCAAGACGGCGGCGAGCTGCCTCGGCCCATTGCCGGCGCTCGCGCCCACCCCACCCACAGATGGAGGCAATCATGGCATCCAGGACGAGGAAAACACAGGCGAAGCAGGCGATGGCCGAGGGTGGTGCCTCGAGTGGCGCGGGTGTCAGGGGTGACGTCTCGCGGCGCGGCTTTCTGGGCGGTGCCGCCGGCGCGGCAGCTGGTGCAGCAGCCATGGGATTCCCTGCGATCGTGAAGGCGCAGGGCCCCATCACCATGCGCTGGCAGAGCACATGGCCGACCAAGGACATCTTCCACGAGTTTGCCGGCGACTTTGTCGCGAAGGTGAACGGCATGTCGGGCGGCGACCTGAAGATCGAACTGCTGCCCGCCGGCGCGGTGGTCAAGGCGTTCGACCTGATCGACGCCGTCAGCAAGGGCACCCTCGACGGCGGCCATGGCGTGATTGCGTACTGGTACGGCAAGAACTCCGCGCTGGCGCTGTGGGGTTCCGGCCCCGCGTGGGGCATGGACCCGAACATGCTACTGGCATGGCACAAGTACGGCGGCGGCAAGCAATTGCAGGAAGAGATCTATCGCAGCCTGAATCTCGACGTGGTCTCGTTCCTGTACGGGCCGATGCCGACGCAGCCGCTGGGCTGGTTCAAGAAGCCCATCACCAAGCCGGAGGATTTCAAGGGGCTGAAGTTCCGCACGGTCGGCCTGTCGATCGATATCTTCACCGGGCTGGGCGCCGCGGTGAACGCGCTGCCGGGCGCGGAGATCGTGCCGGCCCTGGACCGGGGCCTGCTCGACGCCGCCGAATTCAACAATGCCAGTTCGGACCGTGCGCTGGGCTTCCAGGACGTGTCCAAGGTCTGCATGCTGCGCAGCTTCCACCAGTCCTCGGAGCAGTTCGAGATCCTGTTCAACAAGAAGCGCTATGACGCGCTGCCCGCCAGGATGAAGGCGCTGATCGCCAACGCGGTGGAGGCGGCCTCGGCGGATATGTCGATGAAGGCAATCGACCGCTATTCCAAGGACTACCAGGCGCTGCAGGCGCAGGGCGTGAAGTTCTACGCCACGCCCAACTCGGTGCTGCAGGCACAACTCAAGGTCTGGGACGAGATCGTGGCGCGCAAGGAAAAGGAAAACCCGATGTTCAAGAAGGTCAACGACTCGATGAAGGCCTTCGCGCAGCGCGCCACCCGCTGGCAGAACGACACCAACGTCGACTTCCGGTTGGCAACGAACCACTACTTCGCCAAGCGCACCTGAGTAGCGCGGGGGTACCGTCGTGCAACGCCTGCTGTTCGGCATCGACCGGGTAAGCACATTCGTGGGCCAGGCCGGCTCGTGGCTGATCATCGCGCTGACGCTGATGATCAGCTACGAGGTGTTCTCGCGCTACGCGCTGGGCGCGCCGCACGCGTGGGTATTCGATGCCAGCAACATGCTGTACGGCACGCTCTTCATGCTGGCGGGCGCCTACACGCTGGCCAAGCGCGGGCACGTGCGCGGCGATATCCTCTATGGCTTCCTGTCGCCGCGCATGCAGGCGGGAATCGACCTGGTGCTCTACCTGGCCTTCTTCTTTCCTGGCGTGATCGCGCTGGCCTGGGCCGGCATCGATTTCTTCGAGATCTCGCTGGCGCAGAACGAACATTCGTCGATCGCCGCCGATGGCCCGCCGATCTACCCGTTCAAGGCGGTCATCCCGATTGCCGGCGCGCTGTTGCTGCTGCAGGGACTGGCCGAGACCATCCGCTGCGTGCTGTGCCTGCAGCGCGGCCACTGGCCGCCGCGCGAGGGCGATGTCGAGGAAGTTGACGTCGACAAGCTCAAGGAAATGGTGCAAGGCACGCCGACAGCAGAGCTCGTTGACACGCCCCCACCACCCCACCGCGAGGACGCCGCGCGATGAGAAAGGAACTCTGGTTCGGCGTCACGCTGATGGCGCTGATTGTCGGCGCGGTGATCTGGTTCATGCCCGCGCCGGGCGACTGGACCAACGGGCATCTCGGCCTGCTGATGCTCGCGCTGATCGTGGTGGCCATCATGCTGGGATTCCCTACCGCGTTCACGCTGATGGGCATGGGCGTGCTGTTTTCATGGCTGGCCTATCGCCACGCCAATCCCGAGATCGCGGTGCAGCAGACGCTGGACCTGATGGTGCAGCGGGCCTATGCCGTCATGACCAATGACGTGCTGATCTCGATCCCGCTGTTCGTCTTCATGGGCTACCTGGTCGAGCGCTCCAACCTGATCGAGAAGCTGTTCCGCAGCCTGCACCTGGCGCTGGCCTGGATCCCCGGCTCGCTGGCGGTGGCCACGCTGGTGACGTGCGCGATCTTTGCCACCGCCACCGGCATTGTCGGCGCGGTGGTCACCCTGATGGGCCTGCTGGCGTTTCCCGCGATGCTGCGCGCGGGCTACAACACGGCGTTGTCGGCCGGCGCGGTCACCGCCGGCGGCTGCCTGGGCATCCTGATCCCGCCCTCGGTACTGCTGATCGTGTATGGCGCCACGGCAGGTGTGTCGGTAGTGCAGCTCTATGCCGGTGCGTTCTTCCCGGGGCTGATGCTGACTGGCCTCTACATCGTCTACATCCTGATCATCGCCAAGCTGAAGCCTTCGCTGGCACCGCCGCTGCCCGAAGCCGAGCGGGTCGTACCACTACCGGCGCTGGCCAACACGCTGCAGGCCGGCGGCGCGGTACGCGCGCTACCGGCCTTCGGCACCGGCATGCTGCGCGCGTTCAAAGGGCCGCGCAATGCGGACATGCCCACCGCCGCGTTCGCGCGCCAGCTGGGCATCGTGCTGCTGCCCGCGCTGGCCGTGGCGGTGATCATGGGCACGTTGTACGAGGCAGTGACCGCGCCGGCTGCCACCGTCGCTGTCGAAGCGCCGCTGTCGCTTGGCTCGGCCGAGGAAAGCAGCGCGCCGCTGGATGATCTGCAGGCACCACCGGAGGAAACGCCGGCGCCACCGGTGGGAACAGTGCCGGCGCCGGCACCGGATGCGCCAGCCGCCGCGCCTTCGGCGCCGGCAACGGCGACCGCGTCGCCCGATACTCAGCCCGCAGCCGCGGCATCGCCCGCGCCGCGCTGGTTCTGGATCACGCTTGGCGTGGTGGTGGTGCTGATGGTCTATTTCTACTGGCGCTTCAGCTTCGCGCGGCTGGAGATCTTCAAGATGCTGCTGGCATCGTTCTTCCCGCTGGCGCTGCTGATCCTGGCCGTGCTGGGCTCGATCGTGTTCGGGCTGGCCACGCCGACCGAAGCTGCGGCGGTGGGATCGCTCGGCGGCGCGCTGCTGGCGGCCGCCTATCGCCAGCTGAATTTCCGCGTGGTCAAGGAGTCGGTGCTGCTGACGGCCAAGACCAGCGCCATGGTGTGCTGGCTGTTCGTGGGCTCGTCGATCTTCTCGGCGGCGTTCGCGCTGCTGGGCGGGCAGGCGCTGGTCGAGCAATGGGTGCTGTCGCTGAACCTGTCGCCGGTGCAGTTCATGATCCTGGCGCAGGTCATCATCTTCCTGCTCGGCTGGCCGCTGGAATGGACCGAGATCATCATCATCTTCATGCCGATCTTCATCCCGCTGCTGGACAACTTCGGCATCGATCCGCTGTTCTTCGGCCTGCTGGTGGCGCTGAACCTGCAGACCGCGTTCCTGTCGCCGCCGGTGGCAATGGCCGCCTTCTACCTGAAAGGCGTGGCGCCGCCGCACGTGACGCTGAACCAGATCTTTCTCGGCATGCTGCCGTTCATGGGCATCCAGCTGATCGCGCTGGTGCTGCTGTACGTCTTCCCCGGCATCGGCCTCTGGCTGCCCACGGTGCTGTACCGCTGAAGCCGGGCGCCACGGCGCCTATACTGGTTGGCAATGCCGAACGCAACGCCAGCCGATAGCGCGCTCGCCACCCTTCCGCTCGATACCGCATTCCGCACCGACATCCCCGGGCGGCTGGACCGCCTGCCGTGGTCGCGCTGGCACTGGCGCGTCACCATCGCGCTGGGCATTGCCTGGGTGCTCGACGGGCTCGAGGTCACGCTGGTCGGCTCGGTCGGGGCCGTGCTGGAGCGGCCCGACACGCTGTCGCTGAGTGCGACGCAGGTCGGCTGGACCGGCTCGCTCTATATCCTCGGGGCGGTCATCGGCGCGCTGGTATTCGGGCGCATGGCCGACCGGCTCGGGCGCAAGCGGCTGTTCCTGGCCACGCTCGCCGTCTACATGGTAGCGACGCTGGCCACTGCGTTCGCGCCGGGCTTTGCCTTCTTTGCCGCCTGCCGTTTCCTGACCGGGCTGGGCATCGGCGGCGAATACGCCGCAATCAACTCCGCCATCGACGAACTGATTCCCGCGCGCGTGCGCGGGCGCGTCAACCTGGCGATCAACGGCAGCTTCTGGCTTGGCGCGGCATTGGGCGCGGGCCTGAGCCTGGTGGTGCTCGATCCACGCGTGCTGGGGCCGGTATGGGGCTGGCGCGCGTGCTTTGCGCTGGGTGCGGTGCTGGCGGTGGCGATCGTGCTGGTGCGCCGGCACGTGCCCGAGAGCCCGCGCTGGCTGGCCACGCACGGGCGGCTGGACGAAGCCGAGCGCGTGGTCGCCGCGATCGAGGCGGAGGTGCGCGCGAGCCACGGGCCGCTGCCGCCGGTCGCATCGGACTGCGCCGCGGTGGCGATGCGCCGGCGTGCCGCCCCCGGCGTGGGCGAGGTCCTGCGCCTGCTGCTGCGGCGCTATCGCCAGCGCAGCACGATCACGCTGGCGCTGATGGTGGCGCAGGCGTTCTTCTACAACGCTATCTTCTTCACTTATGCGCTGGTGCTGACCCGCTTCTACCACGTGCCGGATGCGCGCGTGGCGCTGTACATTTTCCCGTTCGCGCTGGGCAATGCCGCCGGGCCCTTCCTGCTCGGCCCGCTGTTCGACCAGATCGGGCGCCGCCGCATGATCGCCGCGACCTATGTGCTGTCCGGCATCGGGCTGGCGCTGACCGGCTGGGCCTTTGTCGAGGGCTGGCTCGATGCGCGCTCGCAGGCGTTGTGCTGGTCCGCCGTGTTCTTCCTGGCTTCGGCGGCGGCCAGCTCCGCCTATCTCACCGCCAGCGAGGTATTCCCGCTGGAAATGCGTGCCCTGGCCATCTCGGTGTTCTACGCCCTCGGCACAGGCTCCGGTGGGTTCATCGCGCCGCTGTTGCTGGGCGCGCTGATCGAAAGCGGCAGCCGCGAGGCGGTGGCAGCGGGCTATGGCCTCGGTGCGGCACTCGTCATCATCGCGGGCCTGCTGGCGTTGCGCTTTGGCATCGACGCCGAACGCCGTCCGCTGGAACAAGTCGCGCCGCCGCTTGCTGCGGACGACCATGCGCAACGATAAGTAAGCGAATAGTCGGCGTCTGTCCGCCAGTCTGCAGCCCGCGCCGGACAACGTTCCTGGCCCCTCTGTGCACCCCTCGCGTCCTGCTTTCGCACTGCCAGTATTAGGGCCGTATTAAGCAAGACAAGGACCTCCCCTTACACATTCTTACAGCAAGCCAAGGGGCAACTGACTAGCCTTAACTCACTCGCGGCGGCCTGACTGCAAGATTCTTAGCGTCAACAGGCTGCCACCTCGTGGCCATCGGCTTGCTGCTCGCAACAGCGATCGGCCATTGTTCAACGCTGTCCGAAACAAAACGGACAAATCCACGGACCGGATCGAGGTCCGATGCAAAGTACGCCGCGGCGGCTGATTGCCGCAGCGCGCGTGCTGCAGACAACAAGCTGAATTGGGGACTAGCAGGCCGGGCATCGCGCGACAGCTCTTGCGCGACGCCGCGCGCTTGCCTGGGATTTTGCTCGTCCGGCCTGCGGTGCCAGCAGCCGGAAGGGATGTTTTTTGACCTGCTTGCCGGAGAACAACGACCATGGCCGACCAGCGCAACAACCCACCGCCCCCGCGATCATCCCCGCCACCACGCCAGACGCTGGCCCCGGCGCCGCAGCGCCAGCCGCACGGCGACGGCCTGGTCCAGCGCCAGCAGCCAGTCGCCGTACCGCTGTGGCATATCGTGCCGCGCATGGCCGGCTATGGCGTGGTGCTGTTCATCGTGTGGGCGGTGCTGACGATCATGTTTCCGAATGTGTTTACGCGTTCGTCGGAGCGGGCCGTGATCAACAGTCCCGTCAGCCTGGTGACCTCGCCGGTCGAAGGCATCGTCGTGCAGCAGAAGGTGGCCGCGGGCCAGAGCGTCACCGCCAACCAGCCGTTGATGATGGTGCAGAACCCGAACATCGACCGCTCGCTGCTGGTCGAGCTGACCGGCAAGAAGCTCGATACGCAGCAGCGGTACGATTCCGCGCGCGCACGGCTGGAATCGAACCGCCGGCTGACGGCCGCCACCGAGCAGGACCTGCAGCGCTATAACGGCGCCGCGCAGCGCGAGCACGCCACGCGGGTACGCGCGCTGCAGGCACGGCTGGCGTCGGCGGCCGCGCAGGAGGACCAGCAGCAGGAGATCGTCAACCGCAACCAGAGCATGCAGTGGGCGGGCGCGGTGAGCGAGGCCTATACCAATGCCTCGCGCTACCAGTTGTCGATGCTGACCAACGCCAAGGCCGCAGTCAAAGCCGAACTGGACAGCGCCGTCGGCGACAGCGAGGCGTCACGCAACAAGGTCTACGCCTCGTCCGCGGACGGGCCCAGTGCCACGCTGGCGCAGCGGCGCCAGACGCTGAGCGCCGAATCCGCGCAGCTGACCGCCGAACTCGAACAGCTGGAAACGTACGGCAAGTCCGTCGACGAGCTGATCGCCACGGAGCAGCAGCGCATCGACCGCCTGTCCAACCTGGAGATCCGCGCGACCGAGCCCGGCACCATCGAAGACCTGGTGGCGCAGCCCGGCATGCGCGTGGCAGCGGGCGCCACGCTGGCTCGCGCCAGCAACTGCGCGCAGACGCGCGTGGTGGCGGTGTTCCCGCGCAGCCTCAGCGACAACCTGCTACCGGGGGCGCGCCTGAACGTGCATGTCGACGGGCTGCCTGCGGCGCTGCCGGCATCGGTGGCGGAGATCCTGCCGCGCGCGCCCGACGGCGACCAGGCGCGCTACTTCGTGCCGTTCCCGCCGATCGAGAAGAACGAGATCTACGTCATCGCAAAGCTCGACCGTCCGCTGGGCAAGCTGCCGGACAAGCCGAATGCCGCGGCATCGGCAGCCACGACCAGCGCCGGCGGTGCCGCGCCGGCGACCTCGGGGCACTGCGGCATGGGCCGCTGGGCGCGCGTGACGCTGGACCGCAGCTGGCTGGGCCAGTTGCGGGCATCGCTGACCTGAGCGCGCTGGCCTGAACGAACCCGAACGGACCCGAACGGAACCCGAACGGAACCCGAACGGACCTGACCGGACACCACGGAGACGAGCATGATGCGACCACCGTTGTCCCCGCCGCGCTTGCGCCGGCTCGCCGCTGCGCTGCTGCTGCCGGCAGCGCTGGCGCTCGCCCCTGCCGCCGCGCATGCGCAGGCGTCGCAGCAAACCCTGCTGGCCGAAGGCTGCAAGGCCTTGGCCGAGCGCGTCGGCCGTGAACCCGGCAGTGGCCCGGTCTTCCTCGCCAGCTACGAGCCCACGCCGGGCGGCGAGCCGCTGATGCCGGCGCTGCGCAACGCCGCCTTCGTCTACGACAACGCGCTGGCCGGCATCGCGCTGGTCGCGTGCAAGCGCCCCGCCGAAGCGCGCCGCATTGCCGACGCGGTGCTGCAGGCGAGCCGGCAGGACCGCCATTACCGGGACGCGCGGCTGCGCAACGCCTATCGCGCCGGCCCCTTGCCCGCGGGGCCGGCACCGTTGCCCGGCTGGTGGGACGAGCCCAGCAAGCGCTGGTTCGAGGACGCCTACCAGGCCGGCACCGCCACCGGCAACGTCGCCTGGGCCGCGCTGCTGTTGCTGGCCGTGCACGAGGCCACGCGCGACGCACGCTACCTGGACGGGGCCGCGGCGCTGATGGGCTGGGTGCACGCTACCGTGCCGGATACCGGCGCGCCCGCGGGCTATACCGGCGGCTTCTTCGGCCACGAGCCGAAGCAGATCCGCCAGGGCTGGAAGTCGACCGAGCATAACGTCGATACCTATGCCGCCTTCAGCTGGCTCGCCAGCCGGCGCAACGAGCCGCGCTGGCGCGACGGCGCGGCGCGCTCGCGCGGCTTTGTCGACGCCATGTGGCAAGCGCGAGAGGGCCGCTTCGCAATCGGAACACGCGATGACGGCCGTGCCCTCAATGCCGCCCCGTCCGCGCTCGATGCCGTGCTGTGGCCGCTGATCGCCCTGCCCGATCCGCCCAAGGACTGGCACCGCGGCCTCGGCTGGGTCGACGCGCGCCATCGCGCCGGCGCGGGCTACGGTTTCAAGGCGAGTCCCGACGGCATCTGGACCGAAGGCACCGGACAGGCCGCGCTGGTGCTGCAGGCAGCCGGGCGCGCGCAGCAGGCGCAGCCGTTGTGGCCGCTGCTGCTGTCGCAGCGCGCGCCGTCCGGCATGCTCTACGCCACGCCCGATGCGCGCATCAGCACCGGGCTGTCGATCGGGCCCACGTCGACCACGGAGGACTTCTACTATTTCCACCTGCCGCACCTTGGTGCCACCGCGTGGGCCGTGCTCGCGGCAGCGCGCTGGAACCCGTTCCGTCCCGGCGGCTGCCTGGACCCGTCGTGCCCGCCGCCAGCCATTGCCGCGGCCAACGCCAACGCCTCCAATGCCCCCAACGCCGCCCCCGGCAAGGAGTGACGATGTTCACCCTCTTCCTCGAGAACCAGTCGCTGCTGGCCATTAACGGCGGCGTGCTGCTCGCGATGGTGCTGCTGACGCTGCTGTGCCGTCAGGACCGGCCCGCTGACCGCATGCTGTTCGGCGGCATCACCTTCCTGCTGCTGCTGGTGTACCTGACGTGGCGCGTCCGCGAGACGCTGCCCCCGTGGCAGCCGACCTTCGCCAGCGCATGGGCGCATGTGTTCTTTGCATTCGAATGCATGACGCTGACCTACACGCTGCTGTCGATCGTGGTGCTCGGCCGCAACAGCAACCACTCGCATGCCGCCGACGCCGGCGAAGCCGCGCTGCGCCGCGCCACGCAAGTGCCGCGCGTAGACATCTTCATCGCCACCTACAACGAAGGACTGGACATCCTGGAGAAGACCATCGTCTCGGCGCTGGCAATCGACTATCCCGATTTCCGCGTCTGGGTGCTCGACGACACGCGCCGCGACTGGCTGCGCGAGTTCTGCGGCCGCGTGGGCGCGTACTACGTGACGCGCCCGGACAATACCCACGCCAAGGCAGGGAACCTCAACAACGGCCTGCGCCACAGCGCCGAAGCCGGCGGCGCACCCTACATCCTGGTGCTCGACGCCGACTTCGCGCCCCACCGCAACATCCTGCTGCGCACTGTGGGCCTGTTCGGCGACCCGCGCGTGGGCGTGGTGCAGACGCCCCAGTTCTACTACAACGCCGACCCGATCCAGTACAACCTGCGCGCCACCGAGTGCTGGGTCGACGAGCAGCGCGCCTTCTTCGACGTGATGCAGCCGGCCAAGGATGCGTGGGGCACGGCGTTCTGCATCGGCACCTCGTTCGTGGTGCGGCGCGACCTGGTCGAGCATATCGGCGGCTTCCCTACCGGCACGGTCACCGAAGACATCCACCTCACCTACCGGCTGCTGCGGCACGGCTATATCACGCGCTGGCTCAACGAGCGGCTCAGCGTGGGGCTGTCCGCCGAAGGCCTGCCCGAGTACATCAGCCAGCGCAGCCGCTGGGGGCTGGGCACGGTGCAGGTGGCGCTGACCGCCGACGGGCCGCTGCGCGGGCGCGGCTATGCCGCGATGCATCGGCTGCACTACGTGCATGGCCTGCTGCACTGGCTGTCGCGGCCATTCACGCTGATGCTGCTGGCGGGACCGCTGCTGTACTGGTACTTCGGCGTCTCTACGCTGTACGGCGAGCCGCTGCAGTTCCTCGCGTACGGCCTGCCCGCGCTGGTGGCGTACTGGGCCTACAGCATCTGGATCACGGGCCAGCGCGCGCTGCCGATCTTTACCGAAGTCACGCAGATCGTCGCGTCGCTCGCGGTGACGGCGTCGCTGGTCAGCGCGATGTTCAAGCCGTTCGGACGGCCGTTCAAGGTCACCAACAAGGGGCTGGACCGATCGAAGCTGGTGATCCACGGCAAGTTCGCGGCGCTGTACGCGGGCCTGCTGGCGTTATCGGCGCTGGGGCTGGGCCGCGCGCTGGTGGTCGATGCCGATGCGCAGGGGCTGGCCTTCAATACGGTATGGACGGGCGTAGCGCTGATGCTGTACCTGGCTTCGTTCCTGGTGTGCGTGGAACTGCCGCGGCCGCGCAAGGAAGAGCGATTCCCGCATCGCGCCGCGGCCTTGCTGCGCGTGGACGGGCGCGAGTACCGCGTCAACACGCGCGACCTCTCTTGCAACGGCGCGGGCGTGACGACGCCGCTGGCAGCCTCCTTCCGTCCGGGCGCCGAGGGTGCGATGTGGCTGGCCCAGACCGGCTGGATTCCTTGCCGCGTGGTACGGCGCGATCGACAGCTGCTTGGTATCGCATTGCATGCCGACATGGCGGCGCGCCACAGCCTGATCCGCCTGCTGTTCAGCGATCCCGCGCATAACATCGCCCGCCAGGGCCAGCCGCGGCTGGCGATCTCGCGCTTCATGCGGCGCGCGCTGCTGGGCTGAACAAAAACCGCCTTTCACTGACTCTCCGGGAACCCGTCATGCCAAGCCTGAGCCGCCACTCTTTCCCCGCACAACGCCTGCTGCCCCGCACCTCGGTGTTGGCGCTGTCGCTGGCGCTGGCAGCCTGCACGCTGGAGCCGCAATACCAGCGGCCCGACGCGCCGATCGCTTCGGCGTGGCCGGAGGGTGCCGCCTACCGCACGCCGCAGGCCCGCACCGCCGCCGGCCAGCCTGGCCAGCCTGGCCAGGCGGTGCAGCCGCCCGGCCCTTCCGCCGCAGATCTCGGCTGGCGCGATGTCTTCGTCGACCCGCAACTGCGCCAGCTGATCGAACTTGCGCTGGCGAACAACCGCGACCTGCGCATGTCCACCCTGGCCATCGACGAAGCCCGCGCGCTCTACCAGATCGAACGTGCGGCGCAGTTCCCGACGGTGGAAGCCAACGCCGGCATGGTGTCGCAGCGCCTGTCGCCGCGGCTGCGCGCGCCGGGCCAGTCGCAGCAGATCACCACCTACAACGCCGGTATCGGCTTCACCGCCTTCGAACTCGATTTCTTCGGCCGGGTGCGCAGCCTCAAGCATGCGGCGCTGGAGCAATACCTGGCGACCGAGCAGGCGCGCCGCAGCGCGCAGATCGCGCTGGTGGCCGAGGTCGCCAACGCCTACCTGACGCTGCGCGCCGACCGCGAGCTGCTGCGGCTGTCGCAGGACACGCTGAAGACGCAGCAGGAAGCGGCCGAGATGGTGCGGCGCGGGCGCCAGGTGGGCGCGATGGCGCAGCTGGACCAGCATCGCGCGCAAACCCAGGTCCAGACCGCGCAGGTGGGCGTGGAACAGTACACGCGGCAGGTGGCGCAGGATGAGAACGCGCTGACGCTGCTGGTCGGCACCCAGTTGCCGAAGTCGGTGGCCGAGGATGGCAACACTACGGCGGGCGCGACCGCGGATCCGCTCGAACCGCGCACGCTGATGCAAGAGTTCCCGGAGGGGCTGCCATCGAGCCTGCTGGAGCGGCGCCCCGACATCCTCGACGCCGAGCACCAGCTCAAGGCCGCCAACGCCAATATCGGCGCCGCGCGCGCGGCGTTCTTCCCGCGCATCTCGCTGACCGGCGCGCTGGGCGTAGCCAGCACCAGCCTGGCCGGGCTGTTCTCCGGCGGCATGGCGTGGCTGTTCGCGCCGCAGCTGACGGTGCCGATCTTCGATGCGGGACGCAACCGTGCCGGGCTGGATGCCGCCAACGTGCGCAAGGACATCAACGTGGCCAACTACGAAAAGACCATCCAGACCGCTTTCCGCGAAGTGGCCGACAGCATGGCGGCGCGCGCCACCTACGAGCGCCAGGTCAAGGCGCAGGAAGCGCTGGTGCGCGAAGGCAGCGAGACCCGGCGGCTGTCGGAAATGCGCTTCAAGAACGGAGTCGATGATTACTTCGGCGTCTTCGATGCGCAGCGCCAGCTCTACGCCGCGCAACAGTCGCTGGTCACGTACAAGCTGGCCGGGCTGACCAGCCGGGTGTCGCTGTACAAGTCGCTCGGCGGCGGCTGGCGCGAAGTGGCGGACAACGCGGGAAATGGCACCCGCCCTGCGCCAGCCGGACCAGCGGCACCGGCGGCACCGGCCGCGCCGCGCACGCCGGCTTCGGCAGCGCCCGGCGCGGCGCAGGCGCCGGTGCCGGCGCCGGTAGCAGCCGCGCCTCGCTGAGCAGCACACGCCGGCGGAGTAAGAGCGCCGCGAGACCGCTACGCCATCCGTGCGACCTGCCACGCGAACATGAGGGGAGTCCATGCGCGTTGCCGATGAATCGCGATGACGCGTCCATGCAGTACATCAAGGGACCGCGGCCGGCGGGGGAGCCGGCCGCGCGGTCCGCGGCAAAAACAATGGCACGGGCCAAGGCCGTGCAGGGTCAATAGCTCAGCTGCACGCCGAGCCGCGCACTGCGGCCGGCGCCCGGGGCAATCCACAGGCTGCTGTACGAGCTGGCGTAGTAAGTCCTGTCGAACAGGTTGCCCACGTTGAACGTGACGCGCAGCTTGCGGCTGTATTGCCAGTAGCCGTGCAGATCCGCCACCACGTAGGCGGGCAGCGAGAACGAATCGCGCACATCGCCGGAACGCCGCCCCACGTAGCGCAAGCCCGCGCCGATGCCATAGCGCTGGCCCACCGGCGCCGCGTCTTCGTAGACCGCCAGCAGGCTGCCGCTGGTGCGCGGCACATTGGTCAGCGGCGTGCCCGGTGCGAAGCGCGTGTCCTGCGTGATCTCGGCATCGGTCAGCGCAAAACTGCCCGAGACGCGCCAGTGCTTGCCCAATTGCCCCGCCACATCAAGTTCCACGCCGCGGCTGCGCGCCTCGCCGGCGGCAATGTAGTACGACGGGTCGCTCGGGTCGGTGGCCAGCACGTTGCGCTTGCGGATCTCGAACACCGCCAGCGTGGCGCCGGTGCGGCGGTCATCGCTGTCGAACTTGACGCCGGCCTCGACGGCGCGGCCGCGCTCCGGGTCGAACGGCTGGCCCGCGGCATCCGTGCCGGCATTGGGACGGAACGACTGGCTCGCATTGGCAAACAGCGAGACGTTGTGGCTGGCGAGGTAGCTCACACCCACGCGCGGCGACACCGCGTTCTGGTGCTGCGTGGTGCGGGTGCCGTTCAGGTAGTTGTCCAGCGACTGGTCGAAGGCGTCGAAACGCGCCCCGGCCAGCACGCGCCAGCGCTCGCCAAGGCTGAGCTGGTCCTGCAGATAGGCGCCGAGATTGCGCTGGCGCTCGTACGTGTCCGTGTTCCAAGGCATGGGTGGCGCCGGCTGGCCATAGACCGGATCGTAGATATCGATCGCATAGGGCGCGGCAGCGCTGGGGTTCTTGCGCAGGATCGCCATGGTATTGCCGAAGCGGTAGGCGTCCATGCCCAGCAGCAGTTCATGCCCGACCGGACCGGTGGTGAACTTGCCGGTCACGCTGGCCTGCAGCGAGACATCGTCCGACTGGAAATCGCGGTAGCGATGCTGGCGCCACAGCGTGCGGCCATCGGCGGCCAGTGTTGCCGCTTCACTCGAATGCCCGGTCAGCGCGCCGCCGCGGTACGACAGCGCGAGCCGCCCTTTCCAGTTTCCGGAGAACTGGTGCTCCACGCTGAGCTGGTGCGACTGGCTGTCCAGCCGCATGTCGCCGTCGCCCGGCTCCCCCAGGAAGCGCGAGCGCGGGATCCGGCCGAGCTGCCCGTCGACCGCAACCACGCCGCGGTCCATCGGCGTGGTGTAGCGCTGGAATTCCGCCGCGTACTGCAGGATGGTGTCGTTGCCCGGCGCCCATGTGAACGACGGCGCCACCAGGTAGCGCTGGCTGTGGATGAAGTCGCGCGTGCTGCCCTGGTGGTCGGCCACGGCGACCAGCCTGCCTGCCAGGTTCTCGCCAAGCGGGCCGGTGATGTCCGCGCCCACCCGGTAGCCGTCGCGCGTGCCCAGCTCCATCGAATAGACCTGCGCCGGCCGAAACTGAGGCTGGCGCGTCACGACGTTGAAGGTGCCGCCGGGCTCGCTGGTGCCGTACAGCGACGAGGTGGGACCCTTGAGCACTTCGACGCGATCGATGGTGGCCGCGTCCATCGGCGCGGTATAGCCTCGGTTGGCGGCGAAGCCGTTGACGAGATAGCCGGCACCGGTGTTCTCGTGGCCGGTGAAGCCGCGCATGGCAAAGTTGTCCCACAGGCCGCCGAAGTTGTTCTGGCGCGCCACGCCGCTGACATAGTCGAAGGTCTGGTCGAAGCGGGTCGCGCCGATATCGTCGAGCATGGCACGCGGCACCACGCGCACGGATTGCGGGATCTCGCGCAGCGGGGTGTCGGTGCGGGTGGCGCCCGTAGCGTCTGGCGGGTTGTATGATGCGGTGCCGACCACCGAGACCGCCGGCAGCGTAATATCGGGCGCATCGGTGGCCTTGGTGGCCTTGGTAGCATCGGCGGCATCCGCCAGTGCGGACCACGCCAGCATCAGCGCGGCAAGCGGCCGCAGTGGCGCGGCAGGACCGGCGATGCGGGTACGCCCGGCAAGGATTGGCTGCGAAGGCAGCATGATGTCTGACACCCCGTAAGAGCAGCGCATGGCGGCTGGCACCGGCACGCGCTTTAATGATAATAATTTCTCATTAAGATTTTAGTCATGGAACGCATGACCCGTCAACGTGGCGCCGTGCTGGCGGCGCTGAAGGAAGCCGGCCGGCCGCTGAGCCCGGCGGAGATCCTGGAGGCGGCGCAGCGCGAGGTGCCGTCGCTGGGACTCGCCACCGTCTATCGCAATATCCGCGCGTTGCTGGAGGATGCGCAGCTGCATGCGGTCGAGCTGCCCGGCCAGGCGGACCGCTACGAACTGGCGGACCAGCCGGGCGAGGCGGTCACGCACCGGCACCACCGGCACTACTTCCAGTGCCTGTCGTGCGACCGTGTGTTTCCGCTGGAGGGGTGCCCGGGACACCTGGAGGAGATCACGCCGCCGGGGTTCGAGGTCGAGCACCACGAACTGACGCTGCTGGGACGCTGCCCCGACTGCGCGCGCAAGCCCGGCAAGCGGCGCAAGGTGGCGGCGCACAGCCACTGAAACCCGGGCAGGCCGGAACAACTGTACAGCGGCGCGCATCGCGACCTGTATATGGCGCCACGGCGGGAGTTGCCGCATGATGCGGCTGCATCGCGCACCAGACGCGAGCTTCCCCCCCAGGATTCCAATTGCCGCACACCGCCTCCGGAAAAAGCACGACCCTGATCGCCGTCCTGGCCCTGACCGGCTCGATGGCCTCGCTGTGCGTGGGCACGTCGTTCGCCAAGCATTTGTTCGACGCGCTCGGCGCGCAAGGCACCACGGCGCTGCGGGTCAGCTTCTCGGCCCTGATCCTGCTGTGCGTATGGCGGCCATGGCGCATCCCGCTGACGCGGGCCAATGCGCTGGCCATCGCGCTGTATGGCGCGGCACTTGGCGCGACCAACCTGCTCTTCTACATGTCGCTGCGCACGGTGCCGCTCGGGCTGGCGATCGCGATCGAATTCACCGGGCCGCTGGCGGTGGCGGTGCTGTCGTCAAGGCGCGCCATCGACTTCCTCTGGATTGCGTGCGCGGTGGCGGGCTTGCTGCTGTTGCTGCCGGTGGGCGAGGCGGCAGGCACGCTCGACCCGGTCGGCATCGGCTATGCGCTCGCTGCCGGCGTGGGCTGGGCGCTCTATATCGTGTTCGGGCAGAAGGCCGGCAACGCGCATGGCGGCCAGGCTACCTCGCTGGGGCTGACAATGGCGGCGCTGGTGGTGCTGCCGTTCGGGGTGGCGCATGCCGGCAGCGCGCTGCTCAGCCCGCCGCTGCTGCTGGCGGGACTGGCGGTGGGCGTGTTGTCCAGCGCGATTCCCTATTCGCTGGAAATGGTGGCGCTCAAGCGCCTGCACCGGCGCACCTTTGGCATCCTGCTGAGCATGGAGCCGGCCATGGGCGCGCTCGCGGGGCTGGTGTTCCTGCATGAGCAACTGAGCCCGATGCAGTGGCTGGCAATCGCCAGCATCATCACCGCTTCAGTCGGCTGCACCGCGACTTCGCGCGGGAAACGCGACGCCGGCTGAGGCATGACGTAGGGCTCAGGACGCGCCAAACCAGTCCGCCGGCAACCATTGGCCGCTGCTGGCTTCCTCCCGCAGCGTCATCGAGACTTCGTGCAGGAAGCTGTCTTCGGGATTGCGGCGGCTGCTGAAGCCCAGGTCCCGCAGGATCGCCAGCATGCGGCGGTTTTCGCTGAGCACATCGCCGCGCATGGCGCGCAGGCCAGCCGCGCGGGCGTGCTCGCGCAGCCGCGTGATCAGGCGCCGGCCCAGGCCCTGCCCTTGCCAGCCATCGGCGACGACCACCGCAAACTCGGCCACGCGGCCAGTCACCACGTATTCGGCACTGGCGACAATGGCCGGCGTCCCTTGCGCGTCGGGCGCGACCACCACCAGCGCCATGCCACCCGGCACGGGCCGGGCCAGCCCGTCGACGACCTCGTCGACCACCCGCCCACCGGTCAGGAAGCGGAAGTAACGGCTTTCACGCGACAGTCCGTCGATCATGGCGCGCAGTGCGCCGCGATCTTGCTCATGCGTGCGGCGCACCATCACCTGCCCGCCCCGGCCCACCGGCCAGCTTTCTGCGGGTGGTTCGCTGGCTGCGTGCCCTGTCGTCGCTCCGGTCCTGCCTGTCATGCCACACCCCTGAATACATTATCTGTAGCCAGAGTATAGGCGACAACCTGACTTTTGCAAATGAAGTCAGCATGCTATGCTGCCTGCATCATGAACGTCACTGCGTCCGACCTCCGCCAATGCTCGATCGCTGCCACGCTTTCGCTGATCGGTGAAAAGTGGACGATCCTGATCCTGCGCGACGTCTTCCACGGCGTGACGCGCTTCGACGATTTCCTGCGCAGGCTGGAGTGCTCCCCTGCGGTGCTCTCCACGCGGCTCAAGACGCTGACCGAAGCCGGGCTGCTGCGCAAGGTCGGCTACCGCGAGCCGGGCGAGCGCGAGCGCTTCGAGTACCGTCCCACCCGTGCGGCCGTGGAGCTGCTGCCGGTGCTGATCGGCCTGATGCAGTGGGGCGACAGCCACATGACGTCCTGCGGCGAAGGCCCGGTGCAGATCCGCTCGCAGGCCAGCGGCAAGCTGGTACGCGCGGCCCTGGTCGACGAGGACGGCGCGCTGGTGTCTCCGCGCGACATGCAGATCACCCCCGTCGGCCCCCGTCGCACCGAAGGCGAACCGTAAGCCGCATGCGCCCCTTGCTGCGCCGCACCGGCGCGGCACACTGCACTGCACCATGACTGTGCCGGCGATCCGCCGGTCGCCCCAGCACAGCGCATCGGAACTTGCCGCCAGCGCCACTGCGCGCACGAAACCCCTATCCGCCGTCACTTCAAGCTCTGGCACACCCCTTGCGTAATGTAGTCCGGGCCCGTCAACGGCGACCGGCCCACCCCACATAACGCAGCGGCTATCCCATGTAGCGGCTGTCAGGACAACGGCGTCCCCTGAACTGGCTCATCAGACTATCGATGTGTCGGCTCGCGGGACGCCATTTGTTTTTATGGAGCAAGTGACGATGACCGGCAAAGCCACCCGCATCGAGCTGCTGAGCTTGAGCACCCCGCAGATGCGCGCCTTCCACCTGACCTGGATGGCGTTCTTCGTCTGTTTCTTCGCGTGGTTTGCCTGCGCGCCGCTGATGCCGGTCCTCAAGGGCGAGTTCGGCCTGACCCCGGGCCAGATCGCCAACATCAATATCGCGGCGGTGGCCGTGACCATCCTGGTGCGGCTGGTGATCGGCCCGATGTGCGACCGCTTCGGCCCGCGCAAGACCTATACCGGTCTGTTGCTGGTGGGCGCGCTGCCCGTGCTGGGCGTGGCGCTGGCGCAGAACTACGAGACCTTCCTGGTGTTCCGCCTGCTGATCGGCGCGGTCGGTGCCAGCTTCGTCATCACGCAGTACCACACCTCGGTGATGTTCGCGCCCAACGTGGTCGGCACCGCCAACGCGGCCTCGGCCGGCTGGGGCAATGCCGGCGGTGGCGCCGCGCAGGCCATCATGCCGCTGCTGCTGGCCGCGGTGCTGATGCTGGGCGCTGACCATGCACTCGGCTGGCGCTTCGCACTGGTGGTGCCGGGCGTGCTGATGCTGATCATGGCCGTCGTCTACTGGCGCTTCACGCAGGACTGCCCGGAAGGCAACTACTCGGACCTGCGCGCCCGTGGCATCGCGATCACCGGCAAGGATGGCGGCAAGGGCGGCGGCTGGGCCAGCTTCCGCGCCGCCAGCGCCAACTATCGCGTGTGGCTGCTGTTCATCACCTACGGTGCCTGCTTCGGCGTGGAAATCTTCATCCACAACATTGCCGCCTCCTACTACGTGGACCGTTTCGGCCTGAGCCTGAAGGCCGCAGGCATGGCTGCCGCCAGCTTCGGCCTGCTGGCGCTGTTTGCCCGCGCCCTGGGTGGCTGGCTGTCGGACAAGGCAGCCCGCCGCCGCGGCCTGGATGCACGTGCCACGCTGCTGTTCGTCCTGATCATGGGCGAAGGCCTGGGCCTGCTGTGGTTCGCGCAGGCCGGCAGCGTGACGCTGGCCGTGGTCGCGATGCTGCTGTTCGGCCTGTTCACCCACATGGCCTGCGGCGCGACCTACGCCCTGGTGCCCTTTATCGACCGCAAGGCGCTTGGCGGCGTGGCCGGGATCATCGGCGCGGGCGGCAACGTTGGCGCCGTCGCCGCGGGCTTCCTGCTCAAGGGCCTGGGCGACCTGCAGCACACGCTGACCGTGCTGGGCGTGCTGGCCACCATCGCTGCCCTGTGCGCCATCGCCATCCGCTTCAGCGCCGAGCACAAGGCCCAGGAGCAGGCGCTGTACGACAGCGCGCTGGCCAACTGATTTCAAGCATCGCCCCCACGGCACCCCACAGCACATCAAGCAGCAAAGACTGACTACCGGACAAGGAAAGCATCATGAAACTGATCATCGTCGGCCACGGCATGGTAGGTCACAAGTTCCTGGAATCGCTGGCGGAAGCCGGTGCAGAAAACCTGGAAGTGACCGTCCTGTGCGAAGAACCGCGTCCCGCCTACGATCGCGTGCACCTGTCCGAGTTCTTCTCCGGCAAGTCGGCCGAAGACCTGTCGCTGGTGCCGGCAGGCTTCTTCGAGCAGCACAACAACATGCTGCTGCGCCTGAACGCCCGTGCGGTCGAGATCGACCGCGCCGCGCGCACGGTCAAGGTCTCCACCGGCGAGACCCTGTCCTATGACAAGCTGATCCTCGCCACCGGCTCCTACCCGTTCGTGCCGCCGGTGCCAGGAAAGGACCGCAAGGACTGCTTCGTCTATCGCACCATCGAAGACCTGGAAGCGATGCAGGAATGCGGCGCGCGCTCGAAAACCGGCGTGGTGATCGGCGGCGGCCTGCTCGGCCTGGAATGCGCCAAGGCGCTGCGCGACATGGGCCTGGAGACGCATGTGGTGGAATTCGCGCCGCGCCTGATGGCGGTGCAGGTCGACGAAGGCGGCGGCCGCATGCTGCGCCAGAAGATCGCAGGCCTGGGCGTGACCGCCCACACCGGCAAGAACACCGTCGAGATCGTCGACGGCGAGGACGGCACCCATCGCATGGTGTTCGCCGACGGCACGCATCTCGACACCGACATGATCGTGTTCTCGGCCGGCATCCGCCCGCGCGACGAACTGGCGCGCGCCAGCGGCCTGGAAGTCGGTGCGCGCGGCGGCATCTCGGTCGACAACAACTGCCGCACCTCCGACCCGGACATCTACGCGATCGGCGAATGCGCGCTGTGGGACGGCAAGATCTACGGCCTGGTGGCCCCGGGCTACGACATGGCCCGCGTGGCCGCGCGCCACCTGCGCGGCGAAGCCGCCGAGTTTGCCGGCGCCGACATGAGCACCAAGCTCAAGCTGATGGGCGTAGACGTGGCCAGCATCGGCGACCCGCACGGCACCGTGCCGGGCGCGCGCATCTACCAGTTCAGCGACGACCGCAAGGAGGTCTACAAGAAGCTGGTGGTGTCTGATTGCGGCAAGTACCTGCTGGGCGGCGTGCTGATCGGCGATGCCAGCGAATACGGCACGCTGCTGCAGATGATGCTCAACAAGATCGAGCTGCCCGAATCGCCGGAATTCCTGATCCTGCCGGACAGCAGCGGCAAGGCCAAGCCGGCGCTGGGCGCCGACGCGCTGCCCGACACCGCGCAGATCTGCTCCTGCAACAACGTCTCCAAGGGCGAGATCTGCGGCGCCGTGTGCGACGGCGCCACCAGCATCGGCGCGCTCAAGACCTGCACCAAGGCCGGCACCGCCTGCGGCGGCTGCGTGCCGCTGGTCACGCAGATCATGAAAGCCGAGATGAAGAAGCAAGGGATGGCGGTCAACAACCACCTCTGCGAGCACTTCCCCTTCTCGCGCCAGGAGCTCTACCACCTGGTGCGCGTGGGCAAGTTCAAGAGCTTCGACGCGCTGCTGGAAGCGCACGGCAAGGGCATAGGCTGCGATATCTGCAAGCCGACGGTGGGCAGCATCCTGGCTTCGTGCTGGAACGAGTTCGTGCTGAAGGAAGAGCACGCCAGCCTGCAGGACTCCAACGACTACTACCTGGCCAACATCCAGAAGGACGGCACCTATTCGGTGGTGCCGCGCATGCCGGGCGGCGAAGTCACGCCCGAGGGCCTGATCGCGGTCGGCCAGGTGGCCAAGAAGTACGGCCTGTACACCAAGATCACCGGCGGCCAGCGCGTGGATCTGTTTGGTGCACGCGCCGAGGAGCTGCCCTTTATCTGGGAAGAGCTGATCGCCGCCGGCTTTGAATCGGGCCATGCCTACGGCAAGTCGTTGCGCACGGTGAAGTCGTGCGTGGGCTCCACATGGTGCCGTTATGGCGTGGGCGATTCGGTCGGCCTCGCCGTCGAGCTGGAGAACCGCTACAAGGGCCTGCGCGCGCCGCACAAGATCAAGTTCGGCGTGTCCGGCTGTACCCGCGAATGCGCCGAGGCGCAGGGCAAGGACGTGGGCGTGATCGCCACCGACAAGGGCTGGAACCTGTACGTGTGCGGCAACGGCGGCATGAAGCCGCGCCACGCCGAACTGCTGGCCAGCGACCTCGACCACGACACGCTGGTCCGCTACATCGACCGCTTCCTGATGTTCTACGTGCGCACCGCCGACCGACTGCAGCGCACCAGCGTCTGGCGCGACAACCTCGAAGGCGGCCTGGACTACCTGAAGGCCGTGGTGCTGGACGACAAGCTCGGCATCGCCGCCGAGCTGGAGACCGAAATGCAGCACGTGGTCGACACCTATGAAGACGAGTGGAAGAAGGCCGTGACCGATCCCGAAACGCGCAAGCGCTTCCGCCATTTCGTCAACAGCGACCGCCGCGACGACAACCTGGTCTTTATCGAAGAACGCGGCCAGATCCGCCCGGCATCGCCGGAGGAACGGAAATTGCAGCGCTCCCGGCTGGGCCACATTCCCGTGGTCGCCGTGCCCGCAAAAGCAGCCTGATCGTGCAAGCATTCAAGGAGAACGTGATGAGCCATCCCCACCATCCCGAAACCTGGACCGCGGTCTGCACCGTTCGCGATATCGTGCCCAATACTGGTGTATGCGCACTGGTCGACGACAAGCAGATCGCCGTGTTCCGCATCGGCCGCGGCGAAGAGGTCTACGCCATCGATAACTTCGATCCCAACTCGCAAGCCGCGGTGCTGTCGCGCGGGCTGGTTGGCAACCTGGGAGAGCGCCTGGTAGTGGCCTCGCCCATCTACAAGCACCACTTCGACCTGCGCACCGGCGAATGCCTGGAAGCGCCGGAGCAGTCGGTCAACGCCTACGGCGCGCGCGTCTACGACGGCAAAGTGTGGGTCGCGGCCAGCGTGGTGATGCGCGAGGCCGAGGAAGAGCTGGCCGCCTGATCCCTTCTACCCACCCTTACGTCGCGCCCCCGAATGTTCCCCAACGCCTTCCAGCCCAGCCACGGAGATACCGGCATGACGCCATCCGATTCCAACCAAGCCCGTCCGCGCCTGGTCGTCGTCGGCAACGGCATGGCCGGCATGCGTACCGTCGAGGAACTGCTCAAGCTCGCCCCGGACCTGTACGACATCACGGTGTTTGGCGCCGAGCCGCACGGCAACTACAACCGCATCCTGCTGTCGCCGGTGCTGGCTGGCGAGAAGACGGTGGCGGACATCATGCTCAACACGCGCGAGTGGTATGAGGAAAACGGCATCGAGCTGCTCGCCGGCGACCCCGTGGTGTCGATTGACCGCCCGCGCCGCGTGGTGCGTTCCGCCTCGGGACGCGAAGTGCGCTATGACCGCCTGCTGCTGGCCACCGGCTCCAAGCCGTTCATCATCCCGGTGCCTGGGCACCAGCTCGAGGGCGTGATCGCCTTCCGCGACATCCAGGACGTCGAGACCATGCTGCATGCCGCGCGCAATCATCGCCACGCGGTGGTGATCGGCGGCGGCCTGCTCGGCCTGGAAGCGGCCAACGGCCTGCTGCGCCAGGGCATGGACGTGACCGTGGTGCACCTGGCCGACAGCCTGATGGAACGCCAGCTCGACAAGCCCGCCGCCACGCTGCTCAAGGGAGCGCTGGAACGCAAGGGCCTGCGTTTCCTGCTAGGCGCGCAGACGGCGGAAATCCTCGGTACCGAGCGCGTCACCGGCGTGCGCTTCAAGGACGGCACCGAAATCCCCGCCGACCTGGTGGTGATGACCGCCGGCGTAAAGCCCAACATCGAACTGGCCGCCAGTGCCGGCCTGCACTGCGAGCGCGCCATCGTCGTCGACGACACGCTGCAGACCTACGATCCGCGCATCTATGCCGTCGGCGAGTGCGTGCAGCATCGCCAGGCCACCTTCGGGCTGGTCGCGCCGATCTGGGACCAGGCGCGCGTGTGCGCTGCCCATCTCGCCGGCGCCGGCCATCGCCGCTACGTGCAGCAGGCCACCGCGACTAAACTGAAAGTGACCGGCGTCGACCTGTATTCCGCTGGCGATTTCATCGGTATTGAAGGCTCCGAAGACCTGGTGCTGCGCGACGCGCGCCGCGGCGTCTACAAGCGCCTGGTGCTGCAGGACGGCTGCCTGGTCGGCGCCGTGCTGTACGGCGACGTGCAGGACGGCCCGTGGTATTTCGACATGATCCAGCGGCGCACGCCGGTTGGCGCGCTGCGCCAGCGCCTGCTGTTTGGCAAGGCGCAGTGCGAAGCGCTCGCTGCCTGAGCATGAACAAAGCTATATAACGCCCCCGCACGGAGAACGCGTGAACCTGTCCGACATCCCGGTTGTATCTGCAACCCTGACCACTACCACCGCCACGACCTGCCCGTACTGCGGCGTCGGCTGCGGCGTGCGTGCCACCGTGCGCGCCGACGGCCAGGTCGAGATCGCGGGTGACGCGCAGCATCCGTCCAACCACGGCCGGCTCTGCGTCAAGGGCTCGGCGCTGGGCGAGACCGTGGACCTGGAAGGCCGCCTGCTCCATCCCAAGCTGCGCGATGCCAATGGCCAGTTGCAGCAGGTATCCTGGGACCATGCGCTCGATACCGTGGCGCAGGGCTTCAGCGACATCATCCGCCGCCATGGTCCCGACTCGGTCGCGCTCTATGTCTCGGGCCAGTTGCTGACCGAGGACTACTACGTCGCCAACAAGCTGATGAAGGGCTTCATCGGCAGCGCCAATATCGACACCAACTCGCGCCTGTGCATGTCATCGGCCGTCGCCGGCCACAAGCGCGCATTCGGCGAAGACCTGGTACCGGGCAGCTATGAAGACCTGGAACTGGCCGACCTGGTGGTGCTGGTGGGTTCCAACACCGCGTGGTGCCACCCGATCCTGTTCCAGCGCCTGTCCAAGGCCAAGGAAGCGCGCCCCGAGATGAAGATCGTGGCGATCGACCCGCGCCGCACCGCCACCTGCGAACTGGCCGACCTGCACCTGGCGGTTCGCCCGGGAACTGACGTATGGCTGTTCAATGGCCTGCTCAGCTACCTGGCGCGCGAAGGCCGCGCCGATGCGGCCTTCATCGCCGCAAGCACTGCCGGACTGGACCAGGCCCTGCAGGCAGCCGATGTCGATTGCGCCGATCCGGCCGCCGTCGCCCGCGCCTGCAAGCTCGGCGTGCAGGATGTACTGGACTTCTATGCCCTGTTCGCCGGCACGGAAAAGACCGTGACCGCGTTCTCGCAGGGCGTCAACCAGTCCTCCGCCGGCACTGACAAGGTCAATAGCATCATCAACTGCCACCTGCTGACCGGCCGCATCGGCCGGCCCGGCATGGGCCCGTTCTCGCTGACCGGGCAGCCCAACGCCATGGGTGGGCGCGAGGTCGGCGGCCTGGCCAACATGCTGGCCGCGCATATGGAGCTGGCCAACCCGCTGCATCGCGACGTGGTGCAGAGCTTCTGGCAGTCGCCAGTGGTGGCGGACCGCACCGGCCTGAAGGCGGTGGAATTGTTCGAAGCGATCGAAGCCGGCCGCGTCAAGGCAGTCTGGGTGATCGCCACCAACCCGGTGGTCAGCCTGCCCGACGCCGACCAGGTGCGCCGCGCACTCGCCAAGTGCGAACTGGTAGTGGCCAGCGACATCATCGAACGCACCGACACCAACGCAGGCGCGCACGTGCTGCTGCCCGCGCTGGGCTGGGGCGAGAAGGACGGCACCGTCACCAACTCCGAACGCCGCATTTCGCGCCAGCGCGCCTTCCTGGCCGCACCGGCCGAAGCCCGCGCCGACTGGGACATCCTGTGCGACGTGGCACGCCGCATGGGCTTCAACGGCTTCGACTATGCCGGGCCGCACGAGATCTTTGACGAGCACGCACGCCTGAGCGCCTGGCGCAACGACGACGCGCCGCGCGTGTTCGATATCGGCGGACTGGCCGGCCTGGACAAGGCCCGCTATGACAGTCTGGAGCCGGTCCAATGGCCAGTCCCTGCCAATGGCGCGGCCGATTCGCAACGACTGTTTGGCGATGGCCGCTATGCGCACGCTGACGGCCTGGCCCACTTTGTCGCCACGCCGACGCGCGCGCCCGCCAACGCGCCGGACGACGAATTCCCGCTGATCCTGAACACTGGCCGCGTGCGTGACCAGTGGCACACCATGACGCGTACCGGCAAGTCGGCGCGGCTGGCCGACCACCTGCCCGAGCCCTTTGTCGACATGCATCCGCAGGATGCGCTGCTGTGCGGCGTGGGCGAAGGCAAACTGGCGCGCGTCAGCACCCGCTGGGGCGCGATGGTGGCGCGCGTACGCCATGGCGGTGGTATTCCGCGTGGCAGCGTGTTCGTGCCGATCCACTGGAACGGGCAGTTCAGTTCTGATGCGCGCGTGGGTGCGCTGGTCAATCCGGTGGTCGATCCGGTTTCCGGCGAGCCGGAATTCAAGCACACGCCCGTGCGGGTTGAGCCGTTTGGCGTCAGCTGGCACGGCTTCGTGCTGAGCCGGAGCGAGCTGCCGGCCGAGGCGCTGACATACTGGACGCGCGTGCAAGGCCGCCAATTCCAGCGCTACGAATTTGCCGGCCGCGAAGCCGTTGCCGACCGTGCCTCGTGGGCGCGTGAACTGCTCGGCGTGGCGGATCCGGACGCGGACTGGCTCGAATATGAAGACCGCACTGCGGGCGTCTACCACGCTGGCTATGTCGTCAACGACCGGCTTGAAGCCTGCGTCTATGTGTCGACCCGGCCCGAATTGCCGTCGCGGTCATGGCTGTCAGGCTTGTTTGGTCGCGAGCGGCTGGAAGATGCGGATCGCATCGGCCTGCTGCTCGGCCAGCCGATGGAGAAAGGTGCCGATGCAGGGCCGACGGTATGCTCGTGCTTTGGCGTGGGGCGTAACACCATTTGCGATGCTGTCCGGAAGCACGATTTGAAGACGCCAGCTGAGATCACCGCCTGCGTCAAGGCCGGCGGCAACTGTGGATCTTGTGTGCCGGAACTCAAGAAGTTGCTGGTGGAGATTCGGGTGGTTGAAACGGCCTGAGGGCTTTGGTCGCTGTTGGCGAGATGCTTTTTGGCTTTTGGACTCTGCCACGCCAAGACCTTCGTAGTCGATCGCCCTGGTCGCCAAGCCTGGCTGCCCAACCAGAACCCGCGCGTAGCGCAGCCGAAGGCGTCCCACCGACGCCCTCGTTAGCAGGTGGCCACCACCCACCCTGCTTCGGGTTCGTTCAATAGTCCGTTGCCGCAGGCACCCTCCCGGGAGCGTAGCAAGTTCGAACGGGCACCCGCGCTCAGGCGGCTCAACGGCCGACAACATGTCACCAAATCACCAAATACGACATGTCTCCGCAAAACCGCCCAGAATCCAATTCGAAAATCCCAAAGCAAAAACCCCTCGCAGCACACGCTGTCGAGGGGTTTTGCACAATAAGAGCCTGGCGATGACCTACTTTCACACGGGTAATCCGCACTATCATCGGCGCGGAGTCGTTTCACGGACCTGTTCGGGATGGGAAGGGGTGGTTCCAACTCGCTATGGTCACCAGGCATAAGGGGGTGCAGCGCTGAGGTTGAGGCCAACGCTGCGAATCGGGATGTAGTCTTGGGTTGTGCGTATTGTGCCAACCGAGGGCACCGACACGATCACACACACCAGGTGAAACACACTGGTTATAGGATCAAGCCTTACGGGCAATTAGTACTGGTTAGCTTAACGCATTACTGCGCTTCCACACCCAGCCTATCAACGTCCTGGTCTCGAACGACCCTTCAAGGAGGTCAAGCCTCCAGGGAATCCTCATCTTCAGGCGAGTTTCCCGCTTAGATGCTTTCAGCGGTTATCTCTTCCGTACATAGCTACCCTGCGATGCCTCTGGCGAGACAACAGGTACACCAGCGGTACGTCCACTCCGGTCCTCTCGTACTAGGAGCAGCCCCCGTCAAGATTCCAACGCCCACGGCAGATAGGGACCAAACTGTCTCACGACGTTTTAAACCCAGCTCACGTACCTCTTTAAATGGCGAACAGCCATACCCTTGGGACCGGCTACAGCCCCAGGATGAGATGAGCCGACATCGAGGTGCCAAACACCGCCGTCGATATGAACTCTTGGGCGGTATCAGCCTGTTATCCCCAGAGTACCTTTTATCCGTTGAGCGATGGCCCTTCCATTCAGAACCACCGGATCACTATGTCCTGCTTTCGCACCTGCTCGACTTGTCGGTCTCGCAGTTAAGCACGCTTTTGCCATTGCACTTTAGGTACGATGTCCGACCGTACCAAGCGTACCTTCGAACTCCTCCGTTACACTTTGGGAGGAGACCGCCCCAGTCAAACTGCCTACCATGCACTGTCCCCGACCCGGATTCACGGGCCAAGGTTAGAACCTCAAACAAACCAGGGTGGTATTTCAAGGACGGCTCCACGTGAACTAGCGTCCACGCTTCAAAGCCTCCCACCTATCCTACACAGATCGGTTCAAAGTCCAATGCAAAGCTACAGTAAAGGTTCATGGGGTCTTTCCGTCTAGCCGCGGGGAGATTGCATCATCACAAACACTTCAACTTCGCTGAGTCTCGGGAGGAGACAGTGTGGCCATCGTTACGCCATTCGTGCAGGTCGGAACTTACCCGACAAGGAATTTCGCTACCTTAGGACCGTTATAGTTACGGCCGCCGTTTACCGGGACTTCAATCAAGAGCTTGCACCCCATCATTTAATCTTCCGGCACCGGGCAGGCGTCACACCCTATACGTCCACTTTCGTGTTTGCAGAGTGCTGTGTTTTTATTAAACAGTCGCAGCCACCATTTTATTGCAACCCCTTCACCCTTCTGGCGCAGGCCAGTCAAGCTACCAGGGCGTACCTTATCCCGAAGTTACGGTACCAATTTGCCGAGTTCCTTCTCCCGAGTTCTCTCAAGCGCCTTAGAATACTCATCTCGCCCACCTGTGTCGGTTTGCGGTACGGTCTCGTATGACTGAAGCTTAGAGGCTTTTCTTGGAACCACTTCCAATTGCTTCGCAGCACTAGGCCGCTCGCCCCACATCCTTGAATTCCGCGCCCGGATTTGCCTAAGCGCCTTCTCCAATGCAGGGACCGGGACTTCCAACACCCGGACAACCTTCCGCGATCCGTCCCCCCATCGCATCATACGACGGTGCAGGAATATTAACCTGCTTCCCATCAGCTACGCATCTCTGCCTCGCCTTAGGGGCCGACTCACCCTACGCCGATGAACGTTGCGTAGGAAACCTTGGGCTTACGGCGAGGGGGCCTTTCACCCCCTTTATCGCTACTCATGTCAGCATTCGCACTTCTGATACCTCCAGCATCCTTTACAAGACACCTTCACAGGCTTACAGAACGCTCTCCTACCACGCACATTGCTGTGCGTCCGCAGCTTCGGTATATAGCTTAGCCCCGTTACATCTTCCGCGCAGGACGACTCGATCAGTGAGCTATTACGCTTTCTTTAAAGGGTGGCTGCTTCTAAGCCAACCTCCTGACTGTTTTAGCCTTCCCACTTCGTTTCCCACTTAGCTATATTTGGGGACCTTAGCTGGCGGTCTGGGTTGTTTCCCTCTTGACACCGGACGTTAGCACCCGATGTCTGTCTCCCGTGATTGCACTCTTCGGTATTCGGAGTTTGCTATGGCGGGGTAATCAGCAATAGACCCCCCAACCATGACAGTGCTCTACCCCCGAAGGTGACACACGAGGCACTACCTAAATAGTTTTCGGAGAGAACCAGCTATTTCCAGATTTGTTTAGCCTTTCACCCCTATCCACAGCTCATCCCCTAACTTTTCAACGTTAGTGGGTTCGGTCCTCCAGTACGTGTTACCGCACCTTCAACCTGGCCATGGATAGATCATCTGGTTTCGGGTCTACACCCAGCGACTCAACGCCCTGTTCGGACTCGCTTTCGCTACGCCTGCCCTAATCGGTTAAGCTTGCCACTGAATGTAAGTCGCTGACCCATTATACAAAAGGTACGCCGTCACCCGTTGCCAGGCTCCGACTGTTTGTATGCATGCGGTTTCAGGATCTATTTCACTCCCCTCCCGGGGTTCTTTTCGCCTTTCCCTCACGGTACTGGTTCACTATCGGTCGATCACGAGTATTTAGCCTTGGAGGATGGTCCCCCCATCTTCAGACAGGATTTCACGTGTCCCGCCCTACTTGTCGTACACCTAGTTCCACAACGCTGTTTTCGCATACAGGGCTATCACCTGCTATGGCCGGGCTTTCCATCCCGTTCTGCTAACAATGCTGCTAAAGAGTACAAGGCTGTTCCCATTTCGTTCGCCACTACTCTGGGAATCTCGGTTGATTTCTGTTCCTGCAGCTACTTAGATGTTTCAGTTCGCCGCGTTCGCTTCCCTGACCTATGTATTCAGTCAGGGATGACCCATACGGGCCGGGTTTCCCCATTCGGACATCTCCGGATCAAAGCTTGTTTGCCAGCTCCCCGAAGCTTTTCGCAGGCTACCGCGTCCTTCATCGCCTGTGATCGCCAAGGCATCCACCACATGCACTTGTTCGCTTGACCCTATAACAAGTGTGTCTCGTCGACACGCTCACTACAGGTTGAGTTCTCGCATTTGTGCCGTATTCCAAGTCATCTTTCGATCACTTAAATACATTTTGGTTGATACAATCACAACCCGGTATCGCGTTGGGTACTGCAGCGTCTCATCAACGCTCGCGCGACACCTTTACTACATCCCATATTGTTAAAGAACAGCCGATCGTTCCGATCGCTTGGCAATGCCAAATGCAAACGCTCAATCCTTAAGCGCTTGCATTTGACCACCAATCCAAGATAACCAGACCCATCGAAGCGATGGTGGAGGATGACGGGATCGAACCGACGACCCCCTGCTTGCAAAGCAGGTGCTCTCCCAGCTGAGCTAATCCCCCGCATGGATAACTTGGTGGGTCTGGTAGGACTTGAACCTACGACCCCCGCCTTATCAAGACGGTGCTCTAACCACCTGAGCTACAGACCCTTGGCTGTAACAGCAAACAAACCGATAAGTGTGAACGCTAGGCTTGAGACACAAGCCTCTAGAAAGGAGGTGATCCAGCCGCACCTTCCGATACGGCTACCTTGTTACGACTTCACCCCAGTCATGAACCCTGCCGTGGTAATCGCCCTCCTTGCGGTTAGGCTAACTACTTCTGGCAAAACCCACTCCCATGGTGTGACGGGCGGTGTGTACAAGACCCGGGAACGTATTCACCGCGGCATGCTGATCCGCGATTACTAGCGATTCCAGCTTCACGTAGTCGAGTTGCAGACTACGATCCGGACTACGATGCGTTTTCTGGGATTAGCTCCCCCTCGCGGGTTGGCAACCCTCTGTACGCACCATTGTATGACGTGTGAAGCCCTACCCATAAGGGCCATGAGGACTTGACGTCATCCCCACCTTCCTCCGGTTTGTCACCGGCAGTCTCTCTAGAGTGCTCTTGCGTAGCAACTAGAGACAAGGGTTGCGCTCGTTGCGGGACTTAACCCAACATCTCACGACACGAGCTGACGACAGCCATGCAGCACCTGTGTCCACTTTCCCTTTCGGGCACCTGATGCATCTCTGCTTCGTTAGTGGCATGTCAAGGGTAGGTAAGGTTTTTCGCGTTGCATCGAATTAATCCACATCATCCACCGCTTGTGCGGGTCCCCGTCAATTCCTTTGAGTTTTAATCTTGCGACCGTACTCCCCAGGCGGTCAACTTCACGCGTTAGCTACGTTACTGAAGAAATGAATCCCCAACAACTAGTTGACATCGTTTAGGGCGTGGACTACCAGGGTATCTAATCCTGTTTGCTCCCCACGCTTTCGTGCATGAGCGTCAGTGACGTCCCAGGGGGCTGCCTTCGCCATCGGTATTCCTCCACATCTCTACGCATTTCACTGCTACACGTGGAATTCTACCCCCCTCTGACATACTCTAGCCTGACAGTCACAAGCGCCATTCCCAAGTTAAGCTCGGGGATTTCACGCCTGTCTTATCAAACCGCCTGCGCACGCTTTACGCCCAGTAATTCCGATTAACGCTCGCACCCTACGTATTACCGCGGCTGCTGGCACGTAGTTAGCCGGTGCTTATTCTTCCGGTACCGTCATCGACCCCGGGTATTAACCAGAGCCATTTCTTTCCGGACAAAAGTGCTTTACAACCCGAAGGCCTTCTTCACACACGCGGCATTGCTGGATCAGGGTTGCCCCCATTGTCCAAAATTCCCCACTGCTGCCTCCCGTAGGAGTCTGGGCCGTGTCTCAGTCCCAGTGTGGCTGATCGTCCTCTCAGACCAGCTACTGATCGTCGCCTTGGTAGGCTCTTACCCCACCAACTAGCTAATCAGACATCGGCCGCTCCTGTCGCGCGAGGCCGTTACCGGTCCCCCGCTTTCACCCTCAGGTCGTATGCGGTATTAGCTAATCTTTCGACTAGTTATCCCCCACGACAGGGCACGTTCCGATGTATTACTCACCCGTTCGCCACTCGCCACCAGGCCGAAGCCCGTGCTGCCGTTCGACTTGCATGTGTAAGGCATGCCGCCAGCGTTCAATCTGAGCCAGGATCAAACTCTTCAGTTCAATCTCTGTGTGGAAGCCTCGCGGCTCCCTCGCTCTTTCGAGCGGTCGCTCACTCTCAGAAAACTGACTGACCAGATCCGAAGACCCAGTCACGTTTTGCTGTGCGAGCACTGTATAACTTGTGAAGCAGCACCGTCCGAAGACAGTGGCGTCCGCTACCCAGCGCCCACACTTATCGGTTGTTTGTTTGTTAAAGAACTACGCTCACCGGCTTTGCCGTTCAGCGCGCTGCGTTGTCTGCAGCAGAGAAACGAGATTATGCAGAGCTTTCTTCGTTTCGTCAACCGTTTCAGCAAGCTTTTTTTGCTGCGGTCAGCGCTGCAAACTTCGCTGCGCCAACCTCCCGGTCGACCCCGCAACCCTTGCCAGTGCTGCCTTGCAGCGCTGCGTTGTGTTGCGAGGGGGCGAATATTAAGCGACGCCAACGGGCTTGGCAAGGGGTTTCGGAAAACTTCTTCGTGCCGCCATCGCTGGGCACTTAAAATCGGCTGATGCCGGATATGCCTACTTACCTGCCGTCGCGCATGCCCGCGGATGGCAAACACTTTGCAGATGCCCTGGCGCTCGCCACGGCGCTGTCGCGGCCGATCGTTTTCGTCGACCTGGAAACCACCGGTGCCGATGCCCAGCGTGACCGGATCACCGAGATCGGCGTCGTCGAGGTCGGCCCGGACGGGATTACAGAATGGGACACGTTGCTGGACCCCGGCATGGGGATCCCGCCGTTTATCCAGCGCATGACCGGCATCTCCGACGAAATGGTGCGCGGACAGCCAACGTTCGAGTCACTCGCCGAGCCACTTGCAGAGCGCCTGCAGGGCCGTCTTTTCGTGGCCCATAACGCCCGCTTCGACTATGGCTTCCTGAAGAATGCCTTCCGGCGCGCCGGCGTCACATTCCGTGCGGATGTGCTGTGCACGATACGCCTGTCGCGCTCGCTGTACCCATCCGTGGAACGCCATGGCCTCGATGCGCTGATTGCCCGCTTTGGCCTGACGCCCAAGGGCCGCCACCGCGCCCTGGCCGATGCCGAACTGCTCTGGCAGTTCTGGCAGAAGATCCACGACACCTATTCGGTCGAACTGGTCGAATCCGCAGTGCGCTCCCTGGTACGACGCGCCAGCCTGCCCGCAGGTCTGGACGAGACCGCGCTGGAAGACGTGCCTGCCACCCCGGGTGTCTATATCTTCTATGGCGACGACGACGTCCCGCTGTACGTAGGCAAGAGCGTGCACCTGCGCCAGCGCATCGGCGCCCATTTCTCCGGGGACTACCGCTACGGCAAGGATATGCGGCTGGCGCGGCTGGTGCGCCGGGTCGAGTGGCGCGAGACCGGCGGCGAGACCGGCGCGCTGCTGCTCGAAGCCAGGCTGGTCAAGGCGATGCAGCCTGTCCATAACCAGCTGCTGCGCAGCAATGCCCGGCTCTACGCATGGGAGCTGCCGCCGCAGTTGCCAGTGCCGCGCCTGCGCACCAGCCGTGACACCGATTTCTGCCGGCACCGCGATCTGTTCGGCGCCTTCGGCAGCCGCGGCGCGGCCGAGGCGCGCTTGCGTGCGCTGGCCGAAGAACACGGATTGTGCATGGCAACGCTGTCACTGGAAAAGACCACGCGCCGGGGCAGCCCCTGCTTCGCGCGGCAGGTCCACCGCTGCGCCGGCGCATGCGTCGGCGCCGAGCCGTCCGCCGCGCACCGCGCCCGGATGGCCACCGCACTGGAAACGCTGGCACTGGTGGCGTGGCCTTTCGATGGCCCCGTGGCATGGCGCGAGGAACATGCCGGACGCGCGTGGTGGCATGTCGCCAGCGACTGGTGCTATCTGGGTTGCGCAGCCACGCTGGACGAGGCCCGCGCACTGGCCGATGCACCGGCGCACTTCGACCTGGACACCTACCATATCCTGGCCCCGCGCATGGCACAGTGGATGCCGGAAACGGTCCCGCTGCCGGTAGCGAGCCTGTTCGAGCTGACTCCGCCGGCCATGCCGCAGGACGTGGTGCGGCCGGCGCGCGCCGCATCCGGGCCCGCCCCACGCAGGCCCACCCGCGTGGCCGGACAGCAAACCCTGGACCTGTTCGCCGACTGAACCGCGCCGCCGGCTGCCGGGTGTGTGTGCTGGCGCGCAGACCGTGCTTGTGAGCAAGCGCGCCCTTCCGTTAGTCTCGACGGACCTGCCCTTGCCGCCGGGCGCGCCGATGCGGAGTGTCCATGCCTGCCAACCTGTTCCGACCTGCCGAAACGGCCCGTGGCCCTGTGCGCTTGCGCGCGTGCCTGGCCATCCTCTGGGCCGGGGCCTTCACCGGCGCGTGTGCCAGCCTGGGCGGCGGCGCGATGCAGGACATCTTCGACTCCTGGAAGAACGTATCTGTCGACGAGGCCAAGCGCCAGTGGGGACCGCCACAGGCGGTTCAGGCGATGCCGTCCGGCACTGCCTACGTCTGGAACGAGACCATCCCGGCAGCGCGCCCGCCAGGAAGCGGCCCCCGCGATGCCGGGATGGAGCGCACGCCGGTGCCGGGCCATTGCCAGCGCAAGCTGATCGCGGGCCCGGACGGCATCGTCATCGGCGGCGAATGGAGCGGCGATGCCTGCTGCATCAGCACGCTGGTCGGCCACTGTGCCGCACTGAAATACCGCAGACACGGCTGACCGGAAGCACGGCGCCTTTAGATGCCCCACGGCCAGCGGGATCGGGTCCGCCCGCCCGTCGCAGAGTGAGGCGCACCGCTCAAACCGCCGGCCAGGCTCCCGTTGCAGCCAGCCCCGGCGAGTATTCGCGCAACTGCCAGCGCGTCGGCAGCACCGACGGGCGCCGCACCACCCGCTCGACATGCAGCCGCACCAGCCGCTCCGCCCCGGCGAACGCTGCCAGCTCGGCGCCATCCCAGATCACTTCGGCATGCCCGCCGACATGGAGCAGTGCGCCTTCGGCAAGATCGGGAACCACCAGCCCGGCGCGCGGGTTCGCCAGCAGGTTGCCAACAGTATTGAAGAAGTTGTTGCCGTTGAAATCCGGGAAGGTCAGCGTGCCACCGTCGTCCACGCGGATAAAGCCCGGCTTGCCGCCGCGATGCGACACATCGACGCCGCCGGTGTGCTCGCCCTCCTCCGCCGAGGCGGCATGGCTGGTGGCGATGAAAAGCGTATCGGCCGCGCGCAGCCATGCTGCCGCCTCGTCATCCAGCGTCGTGCCGTGCGAGGCCGGCATGGGCGTTCCCGGCACGGCCGCGGTGGCTTCGCGCAGCTGGATATAACGCGGACAGTTCCCGAAGCTTTGCTCGACCTCGACCGTGAACCCGCCCTGGTCAAGCGCGACCACGATGCCATTCATGCGGTTGCGCCGGCGCGTGGGGAGCTCGATGCCAAGCAAGCCGATGCGGGCGCCGTGTTCCAGAGCGTGTTCCAGCGGATCGCCGGGCAGTGGCAGGGCATCGATGCGCAAGTGCGTGGAGTCAGGGCTGTGAGCAAACCCGGGCGCGCCGGCGAGCACCGATGCCCACGGCAGGCCGACGGCATCGACCGCGCCGACCAGCAGGAATGGCAACTGGGCAAAGAAGTCGCGATGCTGTTCGGGCATCTCGCCGCGGATCACCCGCCCGCCGGCCGTCGCCATGCGTTCGCGCTTGCCGGCGCGCTCCTGCGCGACCAGTTCCCCAGAGTGGAAAGGCAGGCCGGCATGCGGCCAGACGGGCAGTTCCATGATGGACTCCTTGGCAGTGCGGCCGGCGCTCGCGCGGCGGCCCTGGGTTTAGCCGGCCTCAGGCAGCCCGGCCGGGCCGGGATACGATCATCGGCACGAAGCCGGGCAGCGCTTCGATGCGGCGTAGCCACGCATTCAGCGCTGGGTACGGCGCCAGCGGCACGTTGCCTTCTTCGGCGCGGGCGATGTAGCTGTAGGCGGCGACGTCGGCGAGCGTGGCATGGGCCGCGGCCAGGAACGGCTGCTCGGCCAGCAGGGATTCCATCAGCACGAACAACCGCTGCGCGCGGGCGATGGCGTCCTCCAGTGGCACCGGCCGGCCGAACAGCACGCCCAGGCGCGCAGCATTGGGACCGAAGGCGATTTCACCAGCGGCCACCGACAGCCATCGCTGCACCCGCGCCATCCCGACCGGGTCGCGCGGCAGCCAGCGGCCATCGTCGTAGCGCGAGGCCAGGTAGACCAGGATCGCGTTGGAATCGCCCAGCACCACGCCGTTGTCGTCCAGCACCGGCACCTGGCCGAAGGGGTTGAGCCGCAGGAACGGTTCGCGATGCTGTTCGCCGCCGCGCAGGTCGACGTCGACCAGCCGGTACGGCAATCCCAGCAGCGACAGAAACAACTCGGCGCGATGGGCGTGGCCCGACAGCGGCGAGCGGTAAAGGACGAGCGGAACGCGGGGCTCGGCGGGATGGCTGGCGGCTTGCATGACACACTCCTCGGGGGTTGGGATAGCCGGATTCTGGACGCGGAAGGCGATGCAATAAATGGGGTACTTGATAATTGACTACTCCAAAAATTGGAGTAATGTGTGGCGCCATGGACAAGCTTCGAGCCATGCAGACCTTCGTGCGGATCGTCGACGCGGGCAGCCTGACGGCCGCCGCGGCGACGCTGCACACCTCCCTGCCCGCGGTGGTGCGCACACTGGCCGCGCTCGAATCCGAGCTGCAGGTGCGGCTGCTCAACCGCACCACGCGGCGGCTGTCGCTGACCGGCGAAGGGCGCAGCTACCTGGACAGCTGCCGCCGCATCCTGGCCACCATCGATGAAGTCGAGGCCGGCCTGACCGCCAGCCATGTCGAGCCCAGCGGCCAGCTCACATTGACCGCGCCAGTGCTGTTCGGCCAGATGTATATCGCGCCGGCGGTCACGCGCTTCGTGCAGCGCTATCCGCGCGTGCGCTGCCGCATGGAATTCACCGACCGCGTGGTGAACCTGCTGGAAGAAGAACTCGACGTGGGCGTACGCATCGGCCCGCTGGCGGATTCAACACTGGTGGCGCAGCCGGTCGGCCATATCCGCCGCGTGGTCGTGGCCACCCCCGCCTACCTGCGCAAGCATGGCATGCCGCGCCACCCCGACGACCTCGCGCGCGCCAATTGCGTGCGCTTCACCGGCAATGCCGCGCACTGGTGGACGTTCCAGGAAAACGGCAAGCCGTTCCAGGTGCAGGTGACGGGTAACCTCGAGTTCAACCAGACCGCGCCCGCCGTGGCCGCTTGCGCGGAGGGCGCCGGCTTTGGCAACTTTCTTTCGTACCAGGTGGTGGAGCTGGTCCAGGCGCGCAAGCTGCGCATCGTGCTGGAGACGTTCGAGCAGCCGGCCTGGCCGCTGTCGCTGATCTATCCCCATGCGCGCCTGCTGCCGGCGCGCACGCGCGCGTTTATCGACTGGATGCGCGACGACCTCAGTCCGCGCTTCCGCTGACAATTGCGGTGACACGACCAAAACGCCGAAACATCGGTTTTCAGCGCAGCGGCAGATCCTGATCGGCGGCATGGCCGCTTCGTTCACATATGGTCTCGGCGTGGTGTTCGGCTCGCTCTGATGCTGCCCGCCAGGGCATCCGCGACGCGGTGCAACGGGCATGCGTGCCGTGCGCGCATGTGTGGCCACCCACCCGTTGGCAGCAACCGGCCACCCGACAAAAGCCTTGACGCAGCGCGGCGCGCACCGGTATTTTTCAAAAGCGAATCCGAATTCGAATACGGAAAATCCCTATGCCAGCGACGTCGTCCGGCCTTTCGGCCACCTCCTCCTTTCCCCGTATCGATACGCCTTCGATCCTGCAGCCGCCACGGCAGCGGCGCGCGCGCGAAACCGAGCAGGCCCTGCTCGGCGCAGGCCGCGAATTGCTGGCGAAGCGCGATTTCGCCGCGGTTTCGGTGGCCCAGATCGCCGCTGCGTGCCAGGTGTCGGTCGGCGCCTTCTATGGCCGCTTCCGCGACAAGATGGCCTTTTTCGAGGCGTTGCGCGCGCTGGTAATGGAGGAAACGTCGGCATCGATCGAACGCTACCTCGCACAGGAGCGCTGGGAAGACGTGCCGACCTCCGTGCTGCTGGACAAGGCCGCGCGCTTCATGGTGCTGGGCACGCTGGCCAATCGCGGCGTGATGCGCGCTTCGCTGCGGCATGCGTCGACGAAGCCGGAAGAGTGGCAGCCCCACCGGCAGAGCGGCGAAGCGATCGTCGAGCGCATGGTGCAACTGCTGGTGCCACGGCTGTCGCTACCCGCGGATATCGCCGAGCTGCGCGTGCGCTTTGCCATGCAGGCCGTTTTCAGCGTGCTGGTCAATGCCCTGCTGAATGATTCCGGGCCGCTCCATCTCGACGATGAACGGATGATCCCCGAACTGAGCCGCATGATGGCGGGCTACCTCGGCGTCACTGACAACGCGCTGGCATGACGCCGCTACCGCCGCCGAATGCCGCCGACGCCGCTTGATGCAGTAAAACAGCGCGGTAATGCAGCGCGCCCATGGCGGCTATGAATTCCGTAGGGCTTGCTTGGCGGCGGCGCACGGTCTCTCTAGAATGCGTCCACGCTGACTGCTTCTATGCCTACTGAGACCGCACATGGCCACGCTTTTCCTCGTCCGTCACGGACAAGCCTCGTTTGGCGCCGCCAACTACGATTGCCTGTCGGAGACCGGCCGCCAGCAGGCGCGCTGGCTGGGGGAGTACTTCAGCGAGCGCGGCGTCCGTTTCGCGCGCGTGGCGGCTGGCAGCCTGGTGCGCCAGCAAGACACTGCCCGTGAAATCCTGACGGCGATGGGCGAGCCGGCAACGCAGATCGCGACCCATGTGGGCCTGAACGAATACGACGGTGAGGCGCTATACCGCTGCCACACCGGCGGCGCCGACCACCGCGCCCACCAGAACGGCGACTACAACGACTACTGGCGCACGTTCCGCGCCGCCTACCACGCCTGGACCCAGGATGGCCTGGCCGACATGACCGAAAGCTGGGGAGATTTCGGCGCACGCATCTCCGGCGCACTGGCGCAGGCCTGCGAGGGCACCACACGTGAAGACGCCATCCTCGTGGTCAGTTCCGGCGGCGCCATCGGCCGCGCCACGGCCGACCTGCTCGGTGCCCCCGCGGCCAGCGCCATCGAAATGAACCTGCAGTTCCGCAATACCGCGTTTTGCGAAATCATCGTCGGCCGCGGCGTGCAGCGCTTGCTGAGCTTCAACAACATCCCGCACCTGGATCGGCCGGAACGCCGTAGCGCACTGACCTTTGCCTGAAAGCCACAGGCACCCCGCGCAACAACGACAAACCCGCCTGACGGCGGGTTTTCTCTTTGGCGTGAACGCGGTGGTAATCGCTCCAACAACTGCGCTCCGGCAACTGGCGCGGGCAGTTTGACATGCCCGCGCCGCCGGTCCTTCTCCCTTTACTACCTGTTACTGCCGCATTCCTGCCTCAGGCGCCCGACACAGGCGCCCACGCCTTACAGGCGTTCGACGATGGTCACGTTGGCCAGCCCGCCGCCTTCGCACATGGTCTGCAGGCCGTAGCGCTTGCCGTGCGTATGCAGCGCATGCACCAGCGTCGTCATCAGCTTGGCGCCCGAGCCGCCCAGCGGATGGCCCAGCGCGATCGCGCCGCCATGCACGTTGAGGCGCTCCGGATCGGCGCCGGTCGCCTGCAGCCAGGCCAGCGGCACCGGCGCGAAGGCTTCGTTGACTTCGAACAGGTCGATCTCGTTGATGCTCATGCCGGCCTTCTTCAGCGCGTGCATGGTGGCCGGCAGCGGCGCTTCGAGCATCACCACCGGGTCGTGGCCGATCACGGTCATATGGTGCACGCGCGCCAGTGGCTTGACGCCGAGCTTCTTCAGGCCAGCCTCGTTGACCACCAGCAGGCCAGCGGCGCCGTCGCAGATCTGGCTCGAGGAGGCAGCGGTCACGCGGCCGCCTTCGGCGATCAGCTTGACCGCGCCGATGCTTTCCTGCGTGGCGTCATAGCGAATGCCTTCGTCGGCGGTATGCATTTCGCCATTGGCACCGTCGGCGGTGCGCACTTCGACCGGGATGATCTCGGCATTGAAGCGACCCGCCTTGGTCGCTGCCGCCGCGCGCTGGTGGCTCAGCAGCGCGTAGGCATCGAGCTGCTCGCGCGACAGGTTGTACTTGCGCGCGATCATCTCGGCGCCGGTGAACTGGCTGAACTGCACGCCGGGGTAGCGCGCCTCGATACCAGGGCTCTTGGGCACGCCAAAGCCGTTCTTGGCCGGCAGCTGCGACGACAGGCCCATCGGCACGCGCGTCATGCTTTCCACACCGGCCGCGATCACGATATCCATCGCGCCCGACATCACCGCCTGCGCGGCAAAGTGCAGCGCCTGCTGCGACGAGCCGCACTGGCGGTCGACCGACGTGCCCGGCACGCTTTCCGGCAGCCGCGAGGCGAGGATGGCGTTGCGCGCCACGTTGCCGGCCTGCTCGCCGACCTGGCTGACGCAGCCCATGATGACGTCTTCGACCAGCGCGGGATCCGCGCCGGTGCGCTCGACCAGCGCATCGAGCACCTGCGCGGCGAGGTCGGCCGGATGCCAGCCCGACAGCTTGCCGCCCTTGCGCCCGCCGGCGGTCCGTGCCGCGGCGACGATATATGCCTCTGCCATGTGATCTCCTTGTTCGGTGCCAGCCGCCCCGCGACCGGCCGGTGCTTGATGCGGGGTGCCGGCGACTGCCGGCAGGGTTGGCCCGTATTGTTGTCCCGGGCCGGCCGGCCAGCGTCGTCGGAAGCGACGAAGTTAGCCGGCCGCCTCAGGGCGAACTCAGGGCGAACTCAGGGCGAACTCAGGGCGGTGTCAGCTGCGCGGGCCGAGCACCGCGAAGATCGCGGTGGCGCGCAGCAGGCAGCGCTCGCCGCTGACCAGCCGGCAAGTGCCGTAGCGCAGCCGCGAGCCGAGCTTGTCGAACTCCACGCGCGCCTCGACCCAGTCGCCCAGCCGCGCGGAGTCCAGGAAGTCCAGGCTCAGGTTGACGGTGACCGCGCTCTTCTCGCGGCCGGTCTCCAGCGACATCATCATGCCGATGGCGGTATCGGCCAGCGTCGCCAGCATGCCGCCGTGCGGGATGCCCAGGTTGTTGAGATGGCTCTCGTCGATGCGCACCGCCAGCGTGCGGCGTTCGCGGTTCAGGTAGAGCTGGCCGAAGTTGGCCATGTAGCCGCCCGGTTGCGGCAGCGGCACGAAGCCCTCGGGCACGGCCATGCCACCGGTGCTGTCGGCCGCTTGCGGCATTGCCGCCTCGATTCCGGCTTCGGCCATGGCGTCAGGCGAAGCAGCGCGAGGCGGAGCCAAGGTGCTCGCGGCATTCGCGGACCATGCGCGCGAGCAGTTCCTCGCAGCTCGGCACGTCGTCGATCAGGCCCACGCACTGGCCGGCGCTGATGATGCCGCCATCGGTCTCGCCCGCCTTCAGCGCGGCCTTGCCGCGCACGCCGGCAACGAGATGCTTGACGTCTTCGAACTGCGCGCCGTCGGGGCGGCGCTCGATGCTCACGACTTCATCCGACACGGCGTTCTTCAGCACGCGCGCGGTGTTGTGCAGCGTGCGGAAGATCAGGTTGGTGTCGCGCTCGCTGGCCTGCACCAGCGCCTGCTTGACGTTGTCGTGGATCGGCGCTTCCTGGGTGGCGCAGAAGCGCGTGCCCATGTTCACGCCCTCGGCGCCCAGGACCAGCGCGGCGGCCATGCCGCGGCCGTCGGCAATGCCGCCCGAGGCGATTACCGGCACCGACAATTTGCGTGCCGCCAGCGGAATCAGCACCATGCCCGGGACATCGTCCTCACCGGGGTGGCCGGCGCACTCGAAGCCGTCGATCGACACCGCGTCGACGCCCAGGCGCTCGGCCGACAGCGCATGGCGGATCGCCACGCACTTGTGGATCACCTTCATGCCGGCAGCCTTGGCGCGGGCGATGTGTTCCTTCGGGTTGTTGCCCGCGGTCTCCAGCACCGTGACGCCGTTCTCGATGATGACGTCGAGGTAGCGCGCGTACGGCGGCGGGTTGATCGAAGGCAGCAGCGTCAGGTTCACGCCGAATGGCTTGTCGGTCATATCGCGGCAGCGGCGGATTTCTTCGCCCAGCGCCTCGGGGGTCGGCTGCGTCAGCGCGGTGAGGATGCCCAGCCCGCCGGCGTTGGAGACGGCCGCGGCCATTTCCGCGTAGCCGACCCATTGCATGCCGCCCTGGATGATGGGGTAGCGGATGCCAAGCAGTTCGGTGATTCGAGTCTTCATGATTGTCCTTTTGCTGTCAGCTAGCGGGCCTTGCCGGCGTTCGGGCCAGTCTACGGCGCGGGCCTGCGCGAGGCTTCGTCGGAAGCGACGATTGCGGGCGGCGCATTCTGCACTAGTGTTGGCTGTCCCCGCACGCCGGCCCGCACCCTCGCGGCCCCCGGGCCCGGCATTTTTCGCCCCCCCTTCCCCTGCAGGAGTCGCCATGACGCAAGCCCCGCCTTCGTTCGAAACCCTGCGCTACGCCGTCGAAGACGGTGTCGCCACCATCACGCTGCATCGCCCGGACCAGCTCAACGCCTTCACCGCGCAGATGATGCAGGACCTGATTGCCGCCTTCGACGCCACCGATGCCGACGACAACGTCCGTGCGGTGATCGTCACCGGCTCGGGCCGCGCCTTCTGCGCCGGCGCCGACCTGTCCGGCGGCGGCTCGACCTTCGATTTCGAGAAGCGCTATGGCGCCAGCCCGGACACGGCGCACCGCGACGGTGGCGGCCGCGTGTCGCTGCGCATCTTCCGCAGCCTCAAGCCGGTGATTGCCGCGGTCAACGGCGCCGCGGTCGGCGTGGGCGTGACCATGCAGTTGCCAATGGATATCCGGCTGGCGTCGACCGACGCCAAGTTCGGCTTCGTGTTCGCGCGCCGCGGCATTACGCCGGAGGCCGCGTCGTCGTGGTTCCTGTCGCGCGTGGTCGGCGTTTCGACGGCGCTGGAATGGTGCTATACCGGCCGGGTGTTCTCGGCACAGGAGGCGCATGAGCGCGGGCTGGTACGCTCGCTGCATGCGCCCGAAGACCTGCTGCCGGCAGCGCGGGCGATCGCGCGGGAGATCGCCGACAACGCCGCGCCGGTGTCGGTCGCGATCTCGCGCCAGCTGATCTGGCGCATGGCCGGAGCCAGCCACCCCATGGAGGCGCACAAGCTCGACAGCCGGGCGATCCAGTCGCGCGGGCGCTCCGCCGACGTCAAGGAAGGCGTCAGCGCGTTCCTGGAGAAGCGACCTGCCGCGTTCCCCGACACCGTCTCGCAAGACCTGCCGGACTTCTTCGACTGGTGCGGCGAACCGCCGTTCGCCTGAAGCACCTGAAGCGCCTGAAGCCAGCGCCCCCACCGTACCCTTCCGGAGTCAGCATGAAAGTCAGTCAAGCCGTCGCCAGCCGCAAGTCCGTACGCGGCTTCCTGGACAAGCCCGTGCCAGCCGACACCATCCGCCGCGTGCTCGATGCCGCGGCGCGCGCGCCGTCGGGCGGCAACCTGCAGCCGTGGCATGTCCACGTGATCGGCGGCGAGGCGCTGGAGCGCCTGCGCGGCATCATGCGCGAGCGCATCGCGCACACGCCCAAGGGCGAAGACCGCGAATACCACGTCTACCCGCCCGAGCTGGTTGCGCCCTACCGCGACCGGCGCTTCGAGGTGGGCGAGGCGCTCTACCACTACCTCGGCATCCCGCGCGAAGACAAGGCGCGGCGGCTGGCGCAGTTCGCCAACAACTTCACCTTCTTCGGCGCGCCGCTGGCGCTGTTCTGCACCGTGGACCGGCGCATGGGCCCGCCGCAGTGGTCGGACCTTGGCATGTACCTGCAGACCGTGATGCTGCTGCTGCGCGAAGAAGGGCTCGACAGCTGCGCGCAGGAATGCTGGGCGATGTATCCGGAGACCATCGGCAGCTTCCTGCAACTGCCTGCCGAGCGCATGCTGTTCACCGGCATGGCGATCGGCTACGAGGATCCCGAGGCGCCGGCCAACCAGTTGCGCGCGGCGCGTGCGCCGCTGACGGAGTTCGCCGAGTTCATCGGCATTTGAGTCGGCATCCGGGCCCAGGCGCCGCGCGCAGTCACGCGCGCGGCGCCCGACTCAGAGCAGGCCCAGCTGCCGCGCGATCGCCACTGCCTGGGTGCGGTTGCTGGCGTGCAGCTTGGCGCTGATATTGCGCAGGTGCGTGCGCACCGTGGTCTCGGACACGAACAGGCGCTCGGCCATGGCGACGTTGGAAAAGCCCTCGGCCAGCAGTTGCAGCACCTTCTGCTCCTTGGGCGTCAGCGGCTCCACCAGTGCCGGCGGTGCGGGCCGTCCGGTCGCGCCGGCCGGCGTGTCACCGGCTTGCTGGCCGCATGCCTGCAGCAGTTTTCCCACGTAGGCGGATGGCAGGCTGGCGCCCTGGCGAGCGCAGGCATCGGCCACCAGCCGGCGCACGTCGTCGCCTTCGTCGGCAAAAATCCTCACAAAGCCCTCGGCCGCGCCGAAGCGCAACGCCTCCCCCATCACCACGAGGGCATGCGCGCCGTCGCCGTTGCGCTGGCACGCGTGCGCCAGCAGGATGCGCAGCTTGAGCGCGCGGCGCATCAGCTGGTTGCTGGTCGCGGCCGCCAGTTCGCGCTCGATCGCCTCGCGCACCTGTGCCCCGGGGCGGGCGTGTACATCCAGCCGCAGCCTTCCGACAAAGATGTCCTCGACGTCGCTGGCAAACGAGCTGACGCCCGGACGCGTGCGCCACAGCGCCGGATCGGCGGCTCGCTCGATCGCCTCTTGCGCGGCGTGCACATTGCCCTGGCGCAGTGCCAGCCGCGCGCGCTCCAGCATTGCCGCCATCACCAGCCGGGTCAGCCCGCGGTGGTGGCCGAGCGCCTCCAGCTGCGCCAGCCATTCGTGCGCCTGGTCGGCTTCGCCCCGCTCGAAGGCGATGCGGGCCAGCACCGTGTGGCCGGTGATGATCTGGTCCGGCAGGCCGAGGTCGCGCGACAGCGGCAAATACACGGTAAGCAGCCGGCTGGCGCGTTCGGTATCGCCGCTCTCGTACAGCCCTTCGGCGAGCAGGATGCCGGCCATGGCATTGCCGTTGGTCGGGCCGAAGCGGTTCGGCAGCATCGTGCGCGCGGCGATGCGGAAGCGCGCCAGCGCCTGCTGCAACCGGCCCTGGCGCAGGTCGATCAGGCCCTCCACCGATTCCGAGAAGATCTTGTTGAAGTTGCTGTCCGAGCCACGCACCGCCTGGCGCGCGATCTGCAGCAGCCGGCGCGCCTCGGGATAGTCGCCGATGACTGCGGCCAGCCGCGCCATGGACGTGCCCAGGATCGCGTCCGGGAAAGCGTAGCCCATCGGCAGCGGCGGGACTTCGTTGCGGGCGAAGGCTCGGGCGTCGTCGAAGCGGTCCATCATGTTGAGCAGCACGTGGCGCAGCGCGCGGATATGCGCGAGCAGGTCGCCGGCCGCACCCTCGGTCGGGATCGCCTGCAGCAGCGCGATCGCGTCGGCCGGGCCGCGCGTGAACGACACCGCCCACGCATGCGCGATCTGCAGCTTCGGCCAGCGCGCGAGCTCCTCCGCCGGCACCGCCTCCAGCCAGCGCGTCAGCAGCCGCATGCGGCCCTGCCCCAGCAGGTCGTCGACGGCGCCGTCCAGCAATTCCAGGGCGTGGCCCAGCGCGCCGGCCGCGAGCGCGTGCTCGATGGCGGGCACCGGGCGGCCCTGCGCTTCATACCAGCGCGAGGCGGCGAGGTGCAATTGGGGCACGGCCTCCGGCATCGACTGCGCCAGCTGGCCGCGCAGGAAGCCGGAAAACAGGCTGTGATAGCGGTACCACTGCTCCGGCGCCGCGCCGGTGCCGCGCTCGCCGTAGCGTTCGCTCTCCAGCGGCAGCAGGAACAGGTTGGCGCGCTCCAGCCAGGCCAGGATCTCGTCGCTGCTGCCGGCGCCACCGGCGGATGGCGGAGTGGCCTGGCAGACCGCGTCGCACAGCGGGCCGCAGAGCTGGTCCAGGATCGAGGTCCGCAACAGGAAATCCCGCACCGCCTCGGGCAGGTGCAGGAAGACATCTTCGACCAGGTAGTCTGCAATCGCAGCGTTGGAGCCGGAAAAGCCGGCGATGAAGCCCTCGGGCTGGCTGCGCCGCTCCATTGCCACCGAGGCCAGCCACAGCGCCGTGGCCCAGCCTTCGGTACGCCGGTGCAACGCGCTGATGGCGGACGGCTGCAGCTTGAGCCCGCGCGCATGGCGCAAGAAGGATTCGGTCTCGCTGGCGCTGAAGCGCAGTTGCGCCGGCTCGATCTCGAGCAGCTCGCCACGCGCGCGCAGCCGTCCCAGGCCGCTCTCCGGCACCCAGCGCGTGCCGATCACGACACGGCAGCCCGGTGGCAGGCTTTCGACCATCTGCCACACCAGGCCGCTGACGGCGGCGTTCTGGATCGATTCGAAATCGTCGAGGAACAGCGTGAAGGCGCCGCTGTGGCTGGCCAGCCGGTCGATCAGCGCCAGCGCCTGCTCGCCGGGATCCTGCACCAGCCCCGAGCGGGGCGGCTGGGCGGCGGCGCCGAGTGCCTGCGCGATGGCGGCCTCGATCGAGCCGAGGAAGCGCGTGGCATCGTTGTCGGAGCGGTCAAGCGTGAGCCAGGCGGTACGCCCGCCGGCGGCTTCCAGGCGCGCACGGCACTGCAGCATGGCGGTGGTCTTGCCAAAGCCCGCGGGCGCGCGCACCAGCACGAGCTTGACGAAGTCCGCGGCGCACACGGTGTCGCAGATCGCCGTGCGCTCGACCTGGAACGGCGTCAGCAGCGGCGGACGCAGCTTGGCGGCCAGCGCTGCGGCGCCGGCGCCGGTGGCAGACGGCATGCGCCGCCCGGTCTCCTCGATACTTGCCATTGGCCTTTTGTCGTCTTCCGCGCAGCACCGGCGGAGCGGCAATGCGAAGCGATGCGCCCGCCCGCACTGCGGCGCAGGCGGGCCGGCGTGACTGTGATGGAACACGGAATTATGGCGTAAACGCAAGCGGACGCGCGCCGCCGAGGGTTCAGGGTCTCTTCAGGCGGCCTTCCGGCTGGATTAAGGGCCCGCCGGCCGGGGGCCAGCGCAGCCGTCACACCAGCTTGTTGCCGTGGCCGGTCCAGTAACGGTCGCGCAGCAGCCGCTTGAGCAGCTTGCCGGTCGGCAGGCGTGGCAGCTCGGACTCGAAGTCGACCGAGCGCGGGCATTTGATGGTGGACAGGTTGGCGCGGCAGAACGCAATCAGCTCGGCCGCCAGTTCCGGCCCGGCCTGCGCCATGTCGGCCGGCTGCACCACGGCCTTGACCTCTTCGCCGAAATCCTCGTTGGGCACGCCGATCACCGCCACGTCCAGCACCTTGGGGTGCGTCATCAGCAGGTTCTCGGCCTCCTGCGGATAGATGTTGACGCCGCCCGAGATGATCATGTTGGCCTTGCGATCGGTCAGGAACAGGTAGCCGTCCGCATCGGCATAGCCGACGTCGCCGATGGTGCTCCAGTCCGGATGCCGGGGATGGCGCGATTCGGCCGTCTTGGCCGGGTCGTTGTGGTATTCGAAGGCACGGCCTTCGGCAAAATAGATCGTGCCCGGCTCGCCCGGAGGCTGCAATTCGCCGTCGGGCCCGCAGATGCGCAGCTTGCCGACCATGGCCCGGCCCACGGTGCCCTTGCGCTCCAGCCATTCCTGCGTGCTGACCACGGTCACGCCGTTGCCTTCGGTGCCGGCGTAGTATTCCCAGATCACCGGCCCCCACCAGGCGATCATCGCCTCCTTGACCTGCACCGGGCACGGCGCGGCGGCATGGATCGCCACGCGCAGCGACGACACGTCATAGGCCTGGCGCTGCGCCTCGGGCAGCTTGAGCATGCGCGAGAACATCGTCGGCACCAGCTGCGTATGCGTGATGCGGTGCTGCTGCACCAGCTGCAGGTACTGCTCCGCGTCGAAATGTTCCATCACCACCGCGGTGCCTCCCAGCGCCTGCACCGACATGTTGTAGCGCAGCGGCGCGGCATGGTACAGCGGCGCCGGCGACAGGTAGCGGGTCTCGGCATCGAAGCCGTAGAGCCGCTGGCACAGGCTGGTCAGCGTGGTGGGATCCTCGATGCGGGGGCTGCCCGGCGGCGCGTACACACCCTTGGGCCGGCCCGTGGTGCCGGAGGAATAGAGCATGTCGCCGCCGGTCACTTCCTCTGCGATGCGCGTGGCAGGGCAGCTTGCCAATGCCGGTTCATAAGCCTCGTAGCCGGGCACCGTGCCGTCGAGCATCAGCCGGCGCTTCAGCGCCGGCGTCTGCGCCACCAGCGTGGCCGCGATCTCCGCCTGGGCATGCGTGGTCACCAGCACCTGCGCGGCACTGTCGTTGACGATGTAGGCGGCGTCGGACGCGTTCAGCCTGGTGCTCAGGCAGATATAGACGATGCCGCTGCGTTGCGCGCCCCAGCACAGCTCGAACATGCGCGGATGGTTTTCCAGCATGAAGGCCACCCGGTCGCCCGGGCGCAGGCCCATTGCGCAGAACAGGTGCGCCACCTGGTTCGAACGCTCGTCCAGTTCGCGATACGTGACGACTGCGCCGCTGCTGCCCATGATGACGGCCGGCTTCTCTGGCGTGCGTTGCGCGTGGATGGACGGATGCATGGCGTTGGGCTCCTCGACAGGGGTTCGCTGGATTGGGATGGGTGATCCCGCATTCTGTGAAGGACCTGCTGGTTCAACCATCGTCGGAAGCGACGAAGCGCGGCACCGGAATTTTGATGCGGCGCCGCATGAATCGACCGTGTGCGGCGCCTGCGCACCTTCGTCCGATGCGACGATGCGCCGCCCGGCAGCGTGCCCGGATCATGCTGTCGCAGGGCTACCGCAACCACGCCTTCCCCCATTCCCGAAGGAGCCGAGGTGGATTTCAAGTTCAGCGAAGAACAATCGATGCTGCGCGACACGCTCGCGCGTTACCTGGCCGACCATTACGAGTTTGAAGCGCGCCGTGCCGCGGTGCAGTCCACCGCGGGCTGGCGCCCCGATTGCTGGCGCGCCCTTGCGCGCGACCTCGGCATCCTGGGCGCCGGTTTTCCGGAGGCACTCGGCGGGCTCGGCGGCGGCGCTGCCGAGCACATGATCGTGATGGAACAGATCGGCCGCCACCTGGTGCTGGAGCCGTACCTGGGCACCGTGGTGCTGGGCGGCGGCGCCCTGGCGCAGGGCAGCCCGGAGCTGGCGGCGCAATGGCTGCCCGCCATCATCGGCGGCGAGGCCACCGCCGCGTGGGCGCATGCCGAACCCAGCAGCCGCTATTGCCGGCATGACGTGCAGGCCAGCGCCACGCGCGCGGGCAACGGCTACAAGCTGAGCGGGCACAAGCATGCCGTGGTCGGCGCGCCCTTCGCTTCGCACCTGGTGGTCAGCGCCCGCACCGCCGGCGCGCGCCGCGACCGGGACGGCATCAGCCTGTTCTGGGTCGCACGGGACACGCCGGGCGTGACACTGCGCGAATACCCGACCTTCGACGGCCTGCGCGCGGCCGAAGTGCTGCTCGACAACGTACAGGTGCCGGCCAGCCAGCGCATCGACGCCGAAGGCGAGGCTTTCGCGCTGATCGATCGACTGTGCGACCACGCCATGGTCGCACTGGCCGCCGAAGCCAACGGCGCGATGGCGCGCATGCTGGCCGACACCATCGACTACGCGCGCCAGCGCAAGCAGTTCGGCGTGCCGATCGGCACATTCCAGGTGCTGCAGCACCGCATGGCCGACATGTATATGCAGCTGGAGCAATCCGTGGCGCTGACGCAGGTCGCCGCGATGCAGGCCGGCGGCGCGCCGGCAGCCTTCGCGCAGGCGGCGTGCGCGGCCAAGGTCCAGGCCGGCCAGGCCGGTGCCTTCGTCGGCCAGGGTGCGGTGCAGATCCACGGCGGCATGGGCGTCACCGATGAGCTGGCCGTCGGCCACTATTTCAAGCGCGTCACCGCGATCGACCTGCAGTTCGGCTCGGCCGAGCATCACCTGCGCCGCTACGCCGACCTGCTCTATCCCGCCGCCGCCTGAATCGCAAATCCCTGACGACTACCCCAGCGAGGCCCGTCGATGCATCTCGATTTCTCCCCGCAAGACCAGCATTTCCGTGAAGACGTGCGCGCCTGGATCGCCCAGGCGTATGACGGCGAACTGCGCGCGATGATGGCGCAGTCCAAGAACGGCTACCTGGACAAGGCCGGCCAGGTGCGCTGGCAGAAGGCGCTGCATGCGCGCGGCTGGGCCGCGCCCAACTGGCCGCAGGAATACGGCGGCCCGGGCTGGACGCCGACGCAACGCTTTATCTTCCAGTCCGAACTAGCCGCGGCGGGCTGCCCGCCGGTGTCGCCGATGGGCCTGAAGATGGTGGCGCCGGTGCTGATGAAATACGGCACGTCCGCGCAGAAGGCGCGCTTCCTGCCGCCGATCCTGGCTTCGGACGTGTGGTGGTGCCAGGGTTATTCGGAGCCCAATTCAGGCTCCGACCTCGCCTCGCTGCAGCTGCGCGCCGACCATGGCACCGACAGCGAGGGCGAGCATTACATCCTGAACGGCTCCAAGATCTGGACCACGCATGCGCAATGGGCCGACTGGATGTTCTGCCTGGTGCGCACCAGCCGAGAATCGAAGCGACAGGAAGGCATCTCGTTCCTGCTCCTGGACATGCATGCGCCCGGCATCACGGTGTCGCCGCTGCCTACACTGGACGGTCCCATGCCCGGGCAGCAGGAAGTGAACCAGGTCTTCTTCGAGAACGTGCGCGTGCCCGCGGAGAACCGCATCGGCGAGGAAGGCAAGGGCTGGACCTATGCCAAGTACCTGCTGGAGTTCGAGCGCGGCGGAACCTACAGCCCGATGCTGCGCAAGCAGCTGGCCAAGGTCGCGCACATCGCCGCGGAGCAGGCCGCCGACGATGGCGGACGGTTGCTCGACGACCCCGCCTTCCGGCGCAAGCTGGCGGCGCTGCATGTGCGTACGGCCGCGCTCGAGGCGGTGGAATTGCGCGTGTTCTCGGGCGTGGAATCGGGCACGTCGGTCGGGGCGGCGTCGAGCATGCTGAAGCTCACCGGCACGGAGACGTTGCAGGCGGTCAGCGAGCTGGCGGTCGAGGCCGCCGGTCCCGCGGCTCTGCCGTTCGTGCAGGACACCTGGGCCGGTATCCAGGGCCGCGAGGCCCCGCCGCGCGTGGGGCCGGACTATGCGGCCGTGCTGGCGCCGCGCTATTTCAACTACCGCAAGGCGTCGATCTATGGCGGATCGAACGAGATCCAGCGCAATATCATCGCCAAGCTGGTGCTGGGGCTTTGACGTGGCAGGCCGGCAGGTTCGTCCTGCCGGCAAGACCGCCTAGACGAATTCCTTCAGGAACGCCAGCCTGGCATCCGCCGCTGCCTGGGCGGCGACAGCGGCCTGCAGCGTCGGCGATGGCAGCCAGGGATACGGCAGCGCGGCCTGCAAGCCCGCCAGCATCGCCGCGCCGGCATCCGGCACGACGTCCATCCGCTCGATATGGATGTGCAGGCTGCCGATGCGGTACAAGCCATCCGGCTGCCGGGCGAAGCCCCAGCGGTAGATGCCCTTCCCCGCGCGCAAGGTGTGGGCCGCCGTCTCGCGCATCAGCACCAGCCACGGCACCGTCAGCGTGGTCCCATCCGCCGCGGGCGAGAAATCACCGACATAGTAGGTCCGGCAGCGGTCAAATGTCTTTGCGAAGTCCGTCACCAGCGTCGCAGCGATCGCCGCGGCGCCTTCCGTCTTTGCCGGAAAGCTGATGGTGTCGGTGTCGATCGAGAAGGTCAGCGTCGCATCCGGCGCGAATGCCTCGTGGATCAGCGCGGGACGGTTGTTGTCCTTGGCCTCGACATAGCGGGCCAGCAGCGTTTGCGCTTCGGGTAGGGAGATCGGGTTCATACAGGCAACGCGTTGGCGTAAAAAGTGGGACCGGACAGCACGGCAGGCCGCGCGACGAGTTTGGTAGAATTTGGCACAAAGCTTGCATTACAAGCTAACTGAACAATCCGCCGATGGCTACGACTCCTGCAAACAAGACCCTGACAATCACGCATCCGGCTTGCCTGGTCGATGGCTCGGACCGCGAGTTCCGACACCTCGTCAATGGCCTGCTGCCGTTCGCCGCGCGGCTGCTGTCGGTGCGGGACGGCTTTGGCAGCCTGGTCGGGCTGACCGGCGTGCAATATTCGCTGATCCGCTCGATCGCCCACCTGTCGCAGCAAGGCGAGGTGACGGTGAACCAGCTGGCCGACCACCTGCACCTGAGCGGGCCGTTCATCACCATCGAGACCGGCAAGCTGAAGAAGCTCGGCCTGATCGACAAGAAAGCGCATCCCGACGACAAGCGCAAGATGCGCCTGACCATCACCACGGCGGGCAACAAGCTGCTCAATGAACTGCTGCCGGTGCAGCAGCAGATCAACGACGTGCTGTTCGACGGCGTCACCCGCACCGAGTTCAAGGTGCTGTGCTCGGTGGTCGACCGCCTCGTCGCCAACGGCGACCGTGCCGCGCTCGACCTGGAGCACCTGCAGGCGCGCCGGCTGAAAGGCTAGCGGCACGCCGCCGTCAATGCGCGGCCCATTGCACGGTGCCGACATCGATGCCCTCCTGGTGCATCTCCCATAGCGGGCTGAGCTCGCGCAGTTTCGACACCGTGCCGCTGACCTGACGGATGACTTCGTCGACTTCGGCCTCGGTGGTGTAGCGGCCCAGCGTAAAGCGGATCGAGCTGTGTGCCAGTTCGTCGCTGCGGCCCAGCGCGCGCAGCACGAATGAAGGTTCGAGCGATGCCGAGGTACAGGCCGAACCGGACGACACCGCCACGTCCTTGATGCCCATGATCAGCGATTCGCCCTCGACGTAGTTGAAGCTGATGTTCAGGTTGTGCGGGATGCGGTGCGCCAGGCTGCCGTTGACGTAGACCTCGTCCAGCCGCGACAGCCCCGCCAGCAGCCGGTCGCGCAGCGTGCCGACACGGCGGCCCTCCTCTTCCAGTTCCAGCCGCGCCAGCCGGAAGGCCTCACCCATGCCCACGATCTGGTGCGTCGGCAGCGTGCCGGATCGCATGCCGCGCTCATGGCCGCCGCCGTGGATCTGCGCCTCCAGCCGGATGCGCGGCTTGCGGCGCACGTACAGCGCGCCGATCCCCTTCGGCCCGTAGACCTTGTGCGCGGTCACGGTCAGCAGGTCGATCTTCAGTGCCGCCAGGTCGACAGGGATCTTGCCCGCGGCTTGCACCGCGTCGCAGTGGAACACGATGCCCGCCGCGCGGCAGATCTCGCCGATCTGCGCGACCGGCTGGATCACGCCGATCTCGTTGTTGACCATCATCACCGACACCAGGATGGTGTCCGGCCGCAGCGCCGCGCGCAGGACATCGAGGTCGATCAGGCCGTCCGTTCCCACATCGAGATACGTGACGACGAAGCCTTGACGCTCCAGTTCGCGGCAGGTATCGAGCACGGCCTTGTGCTCGGTCTTGACCGTGATGATGTGATTGCCCTTGCCGCGGTAGAAATGCGCCGCGCCCTTGATTGCAAGGTTGTTCCCTTCGGTGGCGCCGGAGGTCCAGACGATCTCGCGCGGGTCGGCATTGAGCAGCGCCGCGACATGCGCGCGGGCGGCTTCCACCGCTGCTTCCGCCTGCCAGCCGTAGCTATGGCTGCGCGATGCCGGGTTGCCGAACTGCTGGTGCAGGAAAGGCACCATCTTGTCGACGACGCGGCGGTCCACCGGCGTCGTCGCGCTGTAGTCCATGTAGATGGGGAGGTTGTCTTGCTCGTTTTGCATGGGGCGCATTCCTGGCTGCGGAGAGAGTACGACCGGGGGGAAGCGAACCCGCGCAAACCCGCTGGTCAGGGAAAGTGCGACCGAGTCTAGCACCGCGCAGCGCGCCCCTGGGCCGGCCTCCATGCTGCCGATAGGGTTGCTCCGTGCTGTCGCACGCGCCATCGCAACACCCCCACTCTCTTCCCCCGCCTCCCGCAAACCGTTGCGCCACAAGGCTTTTCGGCATTCACGCGGCGGCCCGGCGTGCGCGCCAAGCCCCCCGCCTAGGGTTTCCACCAACTTGAATACCGCAGTTTCTTAGCATTCAATTAAACCTAAGTTACAAAGCTAATTAAGCAAACAACATGCATGCGAACCGAGGCGGCCGGACCGGTTGCCCAAACATGCGTAGGAGTCGTGATGGCTGAATCATCTGTCGATCAGAACGTGATGGACGCTGACGCGCAGCGCCGTTTCCGCAACGCGCTGGCCATGTTCGCAACCGGCGTCGCCGTGATCACCGCGCCGCGCGCCGGCGAGGTCCCGGTCGGCATCACGGTGGCGTCGTTCAACTCGGTATCGCTGGATCCGCCTCTGGTGCTGTTCTCGGTCGATCGCCGCTGCCTGAGCCTGGCTGACCTGTGCAGCGCGCCGCGCTACGCGGTCAATGTGCTGGCCGAGGCGCAGCAGGATATCTCGAACCGCTTCGCCCGCGCCAACTCGGGCAAGTGGGAAGGCATCGACTTTGGCGACACCGGCGACCGCGGCGACAGCCACGTGCTGCTGCCGGACACGCTGGCGACCTTTGAATGCGAGCCCTATGCGCAGCACGACGGCGGCGACCACGTGATTTTCATCGGACGGGTGGTGCGCCATCAGGCCTGCCACGGCGGCCGGCCGCTGATCTTCTTCGGCGGCAAATACAGGGCGCTGGAAGACAGCGCCGCCGCCGCTTAAATCCCACAACACAAGCAGTCAGCACAGGAGAACGACATGATCAAGAACGGCAACCAGCACATCGCCATGCTGCGCGATGGGCGCGAAGTGTACCTCGATGGCACGCGCGTCACCGACGTCACGGCGCATCCCGCCTTCCGCAACTCGATCCGCAGCTACGCCAATCTCTATGACTTCCAGGCGCGGCCCGAGAACGTCGACAAGATGACCTTCCAGCCGGCAGGCGGCGACCGGCGCGTCAGCCGCATCTGGGAGCTTCCCACCAGCTACAACGAACTGGTCGGGCGCCGCGAGATGCTGGAAGCCTGGACCGCCCTGCACTACGGCTTCATGGGCCGCTCGCCTGATCATGTCGCGTCCTGCATCGCCGGCATGTACATGGGGATAGAAGTGTTCGAGCAGGCCGACCCGGCACGCGCCGGCGCCTTGCGCGACTACTACCGCTATGCCCGCGACAACGACCTGTTCCTCACCTATGTGATCGTCAACCCGCAGGCCAACCAGGCCAAGGCCGCGCACGAGCAGGAAGACAAGTACCTGGCGGTGGGCATCGTCGACCAGGACGCGGAAGGCATTACCGTGCGCGGCGCCAAGATGCTCGCCACCAGCGGCATCATGGCCAACGAGGTCTTCTGCAGCTGCATCCAGCCGCTGCGCGAGGGCGACGAGATGTACGCGCTGTCCTTCGCGGTGCCGATGAACACCAAGGGCCTGAAGGTAATGTCGCGCAAGTCCTACGAGGCCAGCGCCACCTCGGTCTTCGACAACCCGCTGGCCAGCCGCTTCGACGAGAACGATGCGGTGCTCTACTTCGACGACGTCAAGGTGCCGTGGGAGCGGATCTTCGTCGCGGGCGACGTCGGCATGTGCGCAAAGCAGTTCCATGCCACGCCGGCGCATGTGTACCAGAACTACCAGTGCCAGGTGCGGCTGATGGTCAAGCTGCGCTTCCTGGTCGGCCTGGCGCACCGCATCACCGAGATCAACGGCACTGCCGGCTTCCCGCAGGTCAAGGAACTGCTAGGCCAGCTCGCCGCCGAGGCGGGCATGGTCGAGGCGTGGGTCTATGGCATGGAAGCCAAAGGTCAGGTCAACCACAACGGCTACTTCATACCCGACCGCGGCATGCTGTACGGCTCGCAGGTGGTGACGCAGCAGCTTTACGCCAAGGTCCTCAACACGCTGCGCGAGCTGGCCGGCGGCGGCATGATCATGCTGCCCTCCAGCATCGAGGACTTCGCCAACCCGACGCTGGCCGAGATCATCGCCAAGACGCAGAAGTCGCCGGTCTGCAGCCCGGAGGAGCGCGTCAAGTTCTTCAAGCTCGCCTGGGATGCCGTGGGTTCCGAGTTTGCCTCGCGCCACAACCAGTACGAGATGTTCTACGCCGGTGCCACCTTCGTCACCAAGGGCCACGCCTACCGCACCTATGACTGGAAGCGCGCGTCGGGCCTGGTCGACAACATGCTCGGCAGCTATTCCCTGCAGGACGAACTGGCCCGCCTGCCGCAGGCGGCCTGACGCTCCAATTGTCCCCACCCTTGCCTCGAAGACGGAGATCAGCAATGGCAATCAACAAGCTTCACGACGAGTTCCATACCCTGGACCTGGCCTCCGGCTGGGAAGTGCCGGAGGGCTACCCCGCCGGCATCCAGCAGAAGATCCTGTCCGGCGCGCTGGACGAAGGCGGCCGAAGCGGCAGCCGTACCCGCCTGCTGCGCTTCGACCCGGGCATCTTCACCAAGGCCCCGTTCGTCCACGAGTACTGGGAGGAGGTGTACCTGCTCAGCGGCGACCTGACCGTCGGCAACGATGCCAACGGCGACGGTGGCGAAGCCTTCGAGCCCAACACCTACGCCTGCCGCCCGCCCGGCGCGTTCCACGGCCCGTTCCGGTCCAACGGCGGCTGCATGCTGCTGGAAATTCACTACTACGACCCGGCCTGATCATGGAAACCACCGTAGCCACCGCCAGGCGCCAGCTGACCGAGGGCAGCGCCAACGCGCTGTCCCTGCTGGCCTCGTGTGTCGAACGCATCTGCAATCCCGGCGGCGAGGGCGCGCGCGTCTTCCCGCACGGCGTCAGCATGGCCGCCCGCAAGCAGGCGCAGGCCAGCGACATGCTGCGCGAACAGGGCGTGGCCGGTGCCCTGGCCGGGGTGCCGGTGTCGGTGAAGGACTTGTTCGACGTGCAGGGCGATATCACCCGCGCCGGCGCGCAGGTGCTGCCCGAGCGTACCGCCAGCGCCGATGCCCCGGCGATTGCGCGGCTGCGCGCCGCGGGCGCGGTCTTCGTCGGGCGGACCAACATGACCGAGTTTGCCTACTCGGGGGTTGGCATCAACCCCCACTATGGCACGCCGCGCAACCCGTTCGACCGGCAGGGCGGCCGCATTCCGGGCGGCTCGTCGTCCGGCGCTGCGGTGTCGGTGACCGACGGCATGGCGCTGGCCGCGATCGGCTCGGACACCGGTGGCTCCTGCCGCATCCCGGCGGCGCTGTGCGGCATCGTCGGCTTCAAGCCCACCGCCAGCCGGGTGCCGCTGCAGGGGACCGTGCCGCTGTCGCCCAGCTACGACTCGGTCGGATGCCTGGCCAATTCCGTGGCGTGCTGCGCCGCTGTCGACGCGGTGATGGCCGGCGAAGCGCCGCCCGCGGCGCCGGCCAGCCTCGCCGGACTGCGGCTGGCCGTGCCCGGCGGGATGGTGCTGGATGGCATCGACTATGTGGTCGCGCAGACGTTCAGCGACGCCCTGCGCCGGCTTTCCGCCGCGGGCGCGCTGCTGCAGGACGTGGACTTCGACAGCTGGGGCCAGCTCGGCGACCTCGGCCACGGCGGCGGGCTGGTAGCCGCCGAGGCCAGCGCCTGGCACGGCAGGCTGATAGCGGCGCACGGCGATCGCTACGACCCGCGCGTGCTGTCACGCATCCGGCTGGCCGACGGGCAGCTCGCCGCCGACTACCTGCGCATGCGCGAGCACCGCGCGGCGCTGTGCCGGCAGGCGGATGCCGAACTGGCGGGCTTCGACGCCGTGGTGCTGCCGACCGTGCCGATCGTAGCGCCGCGCATCGCCGACCTCGACGAGGACGATGCCTTCTTCGCCACCAACCGTCTGCTGCTGCGCAACCCGGCCATCGCCAACATGCTCGACCTGTGCGCGCTGTCGGTCCCTTGCCATCGCCCCCGCGAGGCGCCGGTGGGCCTGATGCTGTTCGGACGGCACGGCGCCGACCGCAGGCTGCTGGCGATCGGCATGGCCGTGGAAGCAGCGCTGCGGCAGAAGCACCGGTAGCCCGGCGAGGCTTTCGCTACGCGTTAACCCTTGGTTGACGCTCCACCCCCTCGCGCATAGACTTTTTATGAACATATAGTTCATTTATGAACATAACAAGTCAGCGCGCGCCCCACCGGTTTCGGAACGCCTCGCTGGCGTTACCGGAACGGCAACATGACTTTGAAGATCGCCATCAACGGCGCCGGCATCGGCGGGCTGGCCGCGGCCATTGCGCTGCGCAAGCTCGGCCTGGACGCGGTGGTTTATGAACAGGCGTCGCGCTTTGCCCGCGTTGGCGCGGACATCAACCTCACGCCCAACGCGGTGCGCGCGCTGGACGGCCTGGGCGTCGGCGACGCGCTGCGCGAGACCGCCGCGCGCCCCACCCACCGCATCAGCCGTATCTGGGATACCGGCGAAGAAACCTCGCGCCTGCCGATGCAGGAGGACGCCGAGCGCCGCTACGGCGCCCCGCAGCTCACCATGCACCGCGCCGACCTGATGACTGCGCTGGAGGCCGCGGTGCCCGCAGCGAACGTGCGCCTGGATCACAAGGCGGTGGCGATCATCCCGGACGCCGCTGGCGCCACGCTGCGCTTTGCCAACGGCGCGGAAGAGCGTGCCGACGTACTGGTCGGAGCCGACGGCATCCACTCCACTGTGCGCACCGCGCTGCTCGGCCAGGAAAGCCCGATCTTCACCGGCGTGGTGGCATACCGCGCCGTGGTGCCCGCCGAAAAGCTGGCCGGCGCACCGAACCTGAACGCTTTCACCAAGTGGTGGGGGCCGGATGCCGCCACGCAGATCGTCACCTTCCCGCTCAACCGCGGCCGCGACATCTTTGTCTTTGCCACGGTGGCGCAGGAGGCATGGCGGCATGAGTCGTGGACCACGCCAGGCCGCGTGGAGGACCTGCGCAGCGCGTATGCCGGCTTCCATCCGGAGGCGCGCGCATTGCTCTATGCCTGCGACGAGGTGCTGATTTCCGCGCTGTACGTGCGCGACCCGCTGCCGCAGTGGTCGTCCGGCCCGGTCACGCTGCTGGGCGATGCCTGCCATCCGATGATGCCGTTCATGGCGCAGGGTGCCGGCATGGCGATCGAGGATGGCGTGGTGCTGGCGCGCTGCCTGGCTGATGCGGCAAAGGATGGCGCTGCCGCCGTGCCCGCCGCGCTGGCCCGCTACCAGGCGGCGCGCCACGAGCGCACCAGCCGCATCCAGATCGGCTCGCGCAGCAATGCCTGGCTGAAGGAAGGCGGCAATGCCGACTGGGTGTACGATTACGACGCCTGGAACGTGGCGCTGGGGTGAACGTCCAACGCCCGGCCTTGCTCCCCTCTCCCACTTCGCGGGAGAGGGGAGCGCCTGCCAGGGGTGGTGGTAAACCATAGCGCCCTCGCATACCAACGGGCCCCGCAATAGAAATCACCAGCCTGACGGCCGCGCGCGCGGCCGTCTTCCGTTAACAGCAAAACCTGAGATGCCCAAGTCCCGTCCACCGACCGAACCCGATCTCGACGACAGCGCCGAAACCGAAGACGCCCGCGAAGCCCAGCTGGTCTCGCCGGTGATCCGCGGCCTGCGCCTGCTGCGCTATATCGCCGAAGGCGGCCCCACCGCCAACCTGAGCGAGGTCGGCCGCCGCATCGACGTGAACCGTGTCACCGTGATGCGGCTGCTGGATACGCTGGAGCACGAAGGCATGGTGGAACGCCTGCCGCATGGCGGCCACCAGGTGGGCTTCAATTTCCTCAAACTGGCGTCGCGCGTGCTGGCATCGAACGACCTGACCAGCCTGGCCACGCGCGTGCTGGCAACGCTGAGCGGTTCGCTGCAGTTGTCCGCTTACCTGGTGGTGCGCGACGGCGGCGACGCGCTCTACCTGCTGCGCCACATGCCGGCCGCGACGCTGGTCAGCAATATCCAGGTGGGCAGCCGCGTGCCCGCGCATCTGACCACGCCCGGCCGGATGCTGATCGCCGACCTGCCACCAGAAGCGCTCAGGGAATTGCTGGGCCCGGACCCGCTGCCGACCGTGACCGGCCAGAGCCCGGCCACCCATGCCCGGCTGGCCGATATCCTTGGCGCCGACCGCGAGCGCGACTGCGCGTGGAGTTTTTCGGCCTACGAGCCGGGGATCGATTCCTGCGCGGCGCCGGTGCGCGGCGCCGAGGGCGAGGTCGTCGCGGCGCTGAGCGTGGCGGGACCGCAGCAGCGCTTCGAGCGGGATGGCACGCTGCGCGAACGCGTAGAGAAGGAAGTCAAGGCGGCGGCGCGCGACTTGTCGGCGCTGCTCGGCCATCGGCCGGAGCGCCAGCGCTGACGCCCACCCCGCGTTATTCAAGGCCCGGACGTCGGCGCCGAGCGTATCGACCGCCGGCTGCGGCGTGGCCTTGGGCACCAGCAGCGCATACCAGGAACTGACATCGATGCCGGGCACGCCCTGCTCCGCCAGCGACGGCACGCCCGGTGCCGCAGGCGAGCGGCTGGCCTGCGTCACGGCCAGCGCGCGCAGCTGGCCCGACTGGATAAACGGCGCCAGCGTCGGGCAGGTACCGAACAGCATCGGCACCTGCCCGCCCATCACGTCGTCGAGCGCCTGCGTGGTGCCCTTGTACGGTACGTGCAGCAGCGTAATGCCGGCCTTGTGCCGGAACAGCTCGCCAGCCAGGTGCAGCCCGCTGCCGACGCCGGGGCTGGCGTAGCCCAGCGGCTTGCCGCTCTTTTCCGCCTGCTGCGCATGTTGCTGCCCTTACAAACTATGCAAGCTATACAAACGGTTTTGGCATGACCGGACGGTAGTCGAGCAGGCGCGACAGCTCGGCGGCCGCCTGCCTGACTTTCTCGACCATGTCGTCCAGCTGGTCGGGTTCGATGCGCGCGGCGGGGATGGTTGCGCCGAGCGCCGCCACCACCTTGCCGGTGCGGTCGCGCACCGGCGCCGCGATGGTGGAGATGCTGGCCTCGAAGAAGCCTTCATGCAGCACGTAGCCGCGCTCGCGGTCGCGCTGGACCATCTCGTACAACTCCTGGACCGTGCGCGGGGTGCTCTCGGAATACACTTCGAGCCGGTCTTCTGGGTACAGTCCGCGCAGCTCTTCCAGCGTCAGGTCTTCCAGCAGCACCCGGCCCAGCACGGTGGCGTGCGCCGGCAGCCGCGTGCCGACGTTGACCGTGCTGGCGAACGGACGCGCCGCCACCGACTTGGCCACGTAGACGATCGAGCGCCCGTCGCGCACCACTAGGTTGCACGGATAGTGGATCTCGTCGCGCAGCCGGTCGAGCAGCGGCCGGCCCAGCTCGGTCAGCTCCAGCGACGCCAGGTAGTCAAACCCCAGCCGCAGCACCGCCATGCCGAGGCGGAATTCGCGCCCGCCATCGGTGCGCTCGACGAATCCCATCATTTCAAGGGTGGCCAGCAGCCGGAACACGGTCGAGCGCGGCACCTTGAGGCGGCGCGCCAGGTCGGCGGCGGACAGGGTGCGCTCGCGGCTGCTGAACTCACCCAGCAGCCGCAGGCCGCGCTCCAGGCCGGGCACGATGTACTTGTCCTGGCCGCTGTCCTTGTCGTCCTCTTGCGGCGAATCGGTGGTCATGGTCTGTCTCTGCAGGTGTCGGTCTTGGCGTAACGCACTCATATATCACGCCTGAACCCGATAGGGTACCTGTTCTGCGGGCAAACCACGCGCCGGCGGCGGCCGGACGCTGCCGTCAGGCCTGGCGCAAGTAGTCGCGCAGCCACGCCGCGCACTGCTCGCCCTGCGCGGCGGGCCAGCGCACCACGACAGTCTCGTCGCGGCGGCGCAGCTCGACGCAGATGTCGCTCAGCGGCCCGCGCGCGGCATCGCCGCGGCCGAGCAGGCGGGCGAACAGGCCGGGCGCTGCCGGCGGCGGCAGCACCGCATGGCCATTGGCGGCAGGCGCGACGGCTGGCTGCGAGCGCACCGGCGCGGACGGCTGCAGTTTAGCTTCTGCCTGCGGTTGCGATTGTGGTTGCGGTTGCGGTTGCGCTTGCCCCTGCCCTTGCGGCGACAGCCGCGCCAGCAGGTTGGCGCCGAACTCGTCCCACATCCGGTCGGCCTTGGTCTTCATCACGCTCAGCCCGAACGTACCGAGCCGCCCCAGCACATCCACCTGCACCGTGATGCGCAGTTGCGTCGAGCCATCATCCTGTTCGGTCAGGAAGATTTCGCTCGACTGGCGCAGCGAACTCGCCACCGACGCATCCTCGCCGGTGCCCTCGGTGCGCAGGTAATGCGGCGCACGGGTCTCGACGATCTTCGTATGCAGCCGGAAGCGCGCGTTGATGAAGGCGATCTTCACCGCCATATGCGCGATGTACTCGACATCGCTCAACACCTCGATCGATTCCATGCCGGGCACGCAGGCGCCCATCACGTTGGGGTCGAGCAGCAGTTCCCACACGCGCGCCGGCGGCGCCGCGGTCACAAGGGTCTTTTCAATTTCCACGCATTTTCTCCGCGGCGGACAGCACGGATTCGACGATGCCCACATAGCCGGTGCAGCGGCACAGGTTGCCGTTCAGGCCGTGGCGGACCTCATCTTCCGTCGGGTTGGGATTGTTGGCAAGCAGCGCGCACGACGCCATCAGGAAGCCGGGCGTGCAATAGCCGCACTGCAGCCCGCCGTTGTCCATGAAGCACTGCTGCAGCGGATGCAGCTGGCCGTCGGCGGCCAGCCCTTCCACCGTCATCACATGGCGCCCGCGTGCCTGCACGGCAAGCATCAGGCAGGACTTGACCACCTCGCCGTCGACCAGCACGGAGCAGGCGCCGCAGATGCCGGTCTCGCAGCCGCGCTTGGTGCCGGTCAGGTTGAGGTCGTCGCGCAGCAGGTCGGAGAGCAGGCGCCGGGCCGGCACTTCCACCTGGTGTTCTTCACCGTTGACGGTGAGTTCGATACTGACTTGGTTCATGGCGATTCCTTACTCCGAGGCCACGCCGAACAGCTCGGCAATGGTGCGGCGCGCGACCACGCGCACCATCTCGCGGCGGTACGTGTCCGAGCCGCGCATGTCCGAGACCGCGTTGATGTCCGTGGCGACGATGGCGGCCGCCTCGGCGGCCAGTTCAGCGGTCACGGTCTTGCCGGCGAGCAGCGCTTCGGCGCGGCGCAGGCGCGCCGGGATCGGCGTCGACGCGCCCACCGCCAGCCGGGCCTCCACGCAGAACGCGCCTTCGCGGCGCACCGCCAGCGCCACGCTGGCCAGCGGCCGGTGCTCGGCGGCGGTGCGCAGGAAGCGCGCATAGCGGCCGTCGGCGCCCACGCCCGGCGCGGGCAGGCGGATCTGCGTGACCACTTCATCAGCCGCCAGCGCAGTCACGTAGTAGTCGACCAGGAAGTCTTCGATGGGGATCACGCGCTCGCCGCCGCTGCCGCTGACCACGACCTGCGCCCCCAGCGCCATCAGGCAGCCCGGCGGATCGGTGGCCGGGTCGGCGTAGCAGAGGTTGCCGCCGATGGTGCCCTGGTTGCGCACCTGCGGGTTGGCCACGCGCGCGGCCATGCTGGCCAGCATGGGGTAATGCGCCTGCACCAGCCGCGAACGGGCCACCTCGGCATGCAGCGTCAGCGCGCCGATGCGCAGCCCTTCGCTGGCATCGAAGCTGATGCCGCGCAGCGCCCCCAGCCGCCCCAGCGACACCAGGTGGCTGGGCGTCAGCATGCGCTGGCGCATGCCGAGCATCAGCGCGGTGCCGCCGGCAAAGACGCGGCAGCTGTCGCCAAGATCGGCCAGCATCCGGCTCGCTTCGGCCACCGAGGCCGGCTCCAGGAATTCGAAATCACGCATGGGCGGCCTCCCCATCTTGCTGCTGCAATGCGCGCAGGCCCGCCAGCACCTTCTCCGGCGTGATCGGCAGCGACTGGATGCGCACGCCCACGGCATCGAACACGGCGTTGGCAATCGCGGCCGCGCCGGGCAGGATCGCGGTCTCGCTGGCGCCCTTGGCGCCGTACGGGCCGTTGGGGTCGTTCGATTCGACCACGTCGGTGCGCAGCATCGGCACGGCGTCGGCGGTGGGCATGGTGTAGTCGGCAAAGTTGCCGTTCATCAGGCGGCCATCCTCGTAGTGCAGGTTTTCATACAGGGTCCAGCCGATCGCCTGCACCGTGGCGCCGTGGGTCTGGCCGTGCACCGCGAGCGGGTTGATGGCCTTGCCGCAGTCGTCGGCCACAAAGCTGTCGACCACGGTGACCTGGCCGGTGCAGGTATCGACCTCCACCTCGACCGCATGCGCCGCGAACGAGTGCGACGGCGCGACGTTGCCGTAGTAGTCGGCATCGTGCATCACGGTGGGCGCGTCATAGGTGGCGCGAACATGGATGCCTTCGCCGCCGTGGCGGAAGATATGCAGCCGCGCAATCTCGGCCAGCGTGGCGGACTTGTCCGGCTGCCCGGATGCAACGATGCGGCCATCGGCAATCGTCAGGTGCTCGGCCGCGACACCCAGCTTTTCCGCGGCCAGTGCCAGCAGCTTCTGCCGGGCCTCGCGCGCGGCTCGCAGCGCCGCGTTGCCGGCGATGATGGTCACGCGCGACGCCAGCGAGCCCAGGCAGAACGGCGCCGTGTCGGTATCGGGCGCCATCACGGTCACGTGCGACAGCGGGATACCCAGTTCCTGCGCGCAGATCTGGCTGAGCATGGTGTTGGCGCCCTGCCCCATGTCGCATTCGCTGGTCTGCAGCATCACGCGGCCGTCTTCATTGACCTTGAGCAGGATGGTCGAGCCGTCCCAGTTGCCCAGCGTGCGGTTGCCGCTGACGTGCATCGCCGCCGCGATGCCAACGCCGCGCCGGTGCGTGCCGGTGCCGCGCGCAGCGAAGTTCGAGGTGGCGCGCTTCTGGTCCCAGCCGATCGCCTTGCGCGTCATTTCCAGGCACTCGAGCATGCCGGTGCTGCTGATCTTCCAGCCATGCACGCTGGTCGCACCGGCGGAAATCGCATTGCGCTTGTGCACTTCAATCGGGTCGATGCCGAGCATCCCGGCCAGCACGGTCAGGTGGCAGTTCAGCGGGAACTGCATCTGCTGCCCGCCGAAGCCGCGGAACGCGCCGCGCGGCGGGTTGTTGGTATAGGCCATCACCGCGTGCGAGCGCACGTTTTGCACCGGGTGCATGTTGTCGCTGCGCATGGCGGTGACGTGCATGACGTCGCCGGCCAGGCCGGAATACCCGCCGCACTCGGCGATGATGCGTACGTCCTTGGCCACGATCATGCCGTCAGGCGACAGGCCCATGCGCAGCCACACCCTCATCGGCACGCTGGCGCGCGCGCCCTGGAAGTCCTCCAGCCGGTTGTTGACGAGCCGCACCGGCCGGTCCAGCTTGCTGGCCAGGAAGGCGCAGATCAGGCTGTTGTTCTCCTCGACGATCTTGGCGCCGAAGCCGCCGCCGGTGGTGGCCTGCACCACGCGGATGGTCGACACCGGCCGGTCCAGCGCCTCGGCCAGCCGCATGCGCGCGAGGAATACCGACTGGGTCGAGGCCCACAGCGTCAGCCGGCCGTTGCCGTCCTGCGCCGCGACGGAGGCCATCGGCTCCAGATAGCCCGGGTACTGCGAATGCATTTCGTAGGTGGCTTCATACACGGCCGCGGCCTCGGCAAAGCCCGCTTCCACGTCGCCACGCTCGATCCGCATCTCGTGGCCGATATTGCGCGTGCCGGCGTGCAGTTCCGGCGCGCCCTCGGCCAGCGCCGCCGCCGGCGTCAGCAATGCCGGCAGCGGTTCGTACTCGACGCGGACGAGGTCCAGCGCATCGCGCGCCACCTCGTCGCTGACGGCCACTACGGCGGCCACTTCCTCGCCCACGTGGCGCACCACGCCGCAGGCCAGGATGCGCTGCTCCTTGCGGTGCGGGCCCCAGTTGCGGGTGGGCACGTCGTGCCCGGTCACCACCAGCTTCACGCCCGGCAATGCGCGCGCCGCCGACGTGTCGATGCCGACGATGCGCGCATGCGGGTGCGGGCTGCGCAGTACCTTGGCGTGCAGCATGCCGGGCAGCTTGATGTCGCCGGCATACTGGGCGCGCCCCATGACCTTTTCCCGCGCGGTTACCTGCGGCGTGGAGGTTCCCACGATGGCCTTGCTCATGCCGGCCTCCTGCGTGTCGTGTTGCAAATAACGTTGCATGAATGCGATGCGCTGGCTGCCCTTATTCGGCAGTGATGCCGAGGTCGCGGATCACCTTGCCCAGGCGCTCGTAGTCGCCCGCGTTGACCTTGTCGAGCGCGGCCGGCGCCCCGCCCACCGGGCTGGCGCCGAAGGTAGCCATCTTCTCGGCCACGTCGGGCAAGCGGATGACTTCATTGAGCTGCTGGTTCAGCACCTTGACCGCTTCCGGCGGCGTACCCTTGGGCGCCATCACCCCGTGCCAGGCGCCGACCACCACGTCCTTGTAGCCAAGCTCGGCCAGCGTCGGCACGTTGGGCAGCAGCGGCGAGCGCTTCGCGTCGGTGATCGCCAGCGGGATCAGCCGGCCGGTGTTGAGGTACTGCGCCACCGGCCCCAGCGTGACGTAGGCGAAGTTCACATGCCCCGCCACCACGTCATTGACCGCCGGCGCCACGCCCTTGTACGGCACGTGCTGGATCTTCACGCCGGCGGCGCGGTTCAGCATTTCGCCGGCGATGTGCATCGGCGACCCGGCACCCGGGCTGCCGTAGGTAAAGGTCTTGCCGGCCTTGGCCGCGGCGATCATCTCCGGCACGGTCTTGACGCCCGCCGCGGGGTTGGCCACCAGCAGCACCGCCTGCACGGCGGTCTGGATCACCGGCGTGAAGCCATGCAGCGGGTCGTAGCTGGCGGCCGGCGCAAGCTTGAGCACCATTGGCGCCAGCGTGAACGGGTTGGGCGTGTAGAGCAGCGTGTAGCCATCGGCGGGCGCCCGGCTAACAAAGCTGGCGCCAACCACGCCGCCGGCGCCGGGACGGTTCTCGACGATCACCGGCTGCTTCAGGCGCGCGGACAGCTTGTCGGCGTACAGGCGTGCCATGGCGTCGGTATCGCCGCCGGGCGGATAGGCCACGACCATGGTCACGGTCTTTGCCGGATAGGTCGCGGCCATCGCGCTGCCCGCGGCAAGCGCGAGCGCGGCCATGGCAGTGGCGGCAAGGAAAAGGCGGCGGGGGCGATCATGTCTCATCAACAGCTCCTGTGGGGGCGCATTCGCGGCGTTGGAGTGGGCTGTTGTGCGCACCGCGAAAAACAGGGTTGGCTCGGGTTACAACGCTGCGGTTGTTTTATTAGTAAAACTCATGCTCACAACAGGAACGCATCCACTGTAGGCCCTCAATATTGACAACTCAACTTACTGAAATCACCAATTGACTTTTGATGTCTGTATAGAAGATTTTTCCGGGTGGTAATGACGAGACATTTGCGCCGGTCTCGCTGCCGGCTATGAGACAATCTGGCCCGCCCACCGGCCCGCTCACCAGCCCGAACAAGCCCGGCCGGCAGACACCAGACAAGAGGACCGCATGCCCCGTGACGCCGCGCCCGCCCAGGGCCAGCCCGCGCCAGACCTGACCGCCAGCCCCTGGACCGACCTCGACGAGGCCGGCAATGGCCTGACCGTCGACAATTTCCTGACCACGATGCTGAGCCAGCTGGTGACCGCGCTGCGCAGCACGGTCACCAAGCCCTACGCCGAGCAGTTCGGCCTGACCGTGCCGGAGTGGCGCATCCTGGCGCTGCTGGCGCATGCCAGGGAATTGCCCTTCTCCGAGCTGGTCACGCAATCGACCTCGGACAAGGCACTGGTCAGCCGCACCCTGCGGCTGCTGGAAGACCGCGGGCTGGTCCGGCTGACTTCGGCAGGCAACACCCCGCGCAAGAAGCTGATCTGCGCGATCACCGAAGCCGGCTCGGCGCTGCACGACCAGGTGATGCCGCTGGCACGCAAGGGGCAGGCGGAAGTGATCCGGATGCTGTCGCCGGAGGAAAGGGAGGCGGTGTATCTGGGGCTGCGCAAGCTGTTGCGCGCCCAGGCCTGAACAAGAAAATGGCGCCCGGCGCGCCTCAGTGCCGCCCGGCCACTTGCTGGCGCTGGTAGGCGGCCAGCGTCAGCCGCATCCCATCGCGCACCGCCGCCACCGAGCGGTTATCGTCATCGCCCTTGCGCGTCACCATCGACAGGGTCAGCACCGGCGCCGCGCGGCCCAGCCTTACCAGGCGCACGGGGTAGTTCTGTACCAGCGTCGGATCGGGGCCCTGCAGGATGGACACCCCCAGCCCCCCACTGACCATCGCCACGATTGCCGGCGCGCTGTCGAATTCCAGCGTGCCGCGGATCTCGGTCACGTGCGCATGCACGTACTGCGCCGCCATCGCACCTGACACCGTATTGCGGTCATAGCGGATCCAGTCGTACAGGCGGAACAGGGACGCCACGTTGGTCTCGGTCGCGCCAGGGGGCGCAATCATCACCAGTTCGCGCCGCATCATCGGCGTCCAGCGCAGCCGTGCCGAGCCGCCCGATACCGGCTGCGCCACCAGGGCGGCGTCGATATCCCCTGCCTTGACTGCCGCCGTGAGCGTGCTGCTGCGCCCGCGCACCAGGCGCAGGTCCAGCCGGGGATGACGCTCCCGGACATAGCGCACGATCCCGGGCAGGACGACCGGCTGCAGCGACTCGATCACCCCGAGCCGCACTACCCCCTCCACCACCAACCCGCCGCCGACGCGCAACGCCTCGAGGCTTTGCAGCGCCTGGCGCATCGTGTCGGCCACCTCGTGGGCCAGCTGGTTCGGCCGCGCCTGCAGTCCGGAGCGGTCGAACAGCGGCTTGCCCAGGTACTGTTCCAGCTGCTTCATCTGCATGCTGACAGCGCTCGGCGTGACGTTGCCCTGGCGCGCTGCCCCCGCAAATGTACCCGTCTGCAGGACCGCTTCAAGCGTATGGAAGGTCTCAAGCTTCATCAAAAACTCTTACGAAGAACCTCAAATATGTTCGCTTTTCTAATGATAGGCCAGCTCGATAGACTGGGTTCCAACGTCAGGCACAAACACGGAGGAGACCCCAGACATGTCAGCCATCGCCGCATCCCAACGCCCCCTGCCCTGGACCGCCCGCCAGGCCCGCGAAGACCGCAGCTGGGTCGTGCGCATGAGCGACGCCGAGATCCAGGGCATGCGCGACGCCCTCAACCATGCGAGGACGCTGGGCAAGCCACTGCTGGACATGAAACAGGCCGACTTCCCGCTGAACGAGGCCGCCCGCGGCGTGCTCAAGCGGGCCATCGACATCACGCAGGGCGGCTGGGGGATGTGCCTGGTCAAGGGCTTCCCCGTCGACGAGTGGACCGAGGAAGAATCGCGCCTGGCCTACTGGGGCATGAGCCTCTACATGGGCGTGGGGCGCACGCAGAACCGCGCCAGCGAATTCATGAACGACGTGCGCAACGAGGGCGGCGAATACAAGGTCAAGGGCGGGCGCGGCTATAACACCAATGCCGGGCTCGACTTCCACCAGGACTCTTGCGACGTGGTGGGCCTGCTGTGCCGCCGCACCGCCAGGTCCGGCGGCACCAGCAAGGTGATCAGCTCGATCGCGCTGTATGAAGCCGTGCAGCAGCAGCGCCCGGACCTGATCGCGGTGCTCAAGGGCACGTTCTTTCACAGCTACCAGGGCACGCAGGACCCCTCGCAGCCGCCGTACTACCGCTGCCCGATCTTCGGCAGCCACCCGGAATCCTTCTCGGCGCGCACCAACCGCAAGAACACCGACGCCGCGCAGCGCGATTTCGCGGAACTGCCGCGCCTGACGCCGGCACAGCTCGAGGCGCTGGATCTGCTCGATGCACTGATGCCCAGCGACGAACTCTGCTTCACCATGGAACTGGAACAGGGCGACATGCAGTTGCTGAACAACTACGTCACGCTGCATTCGCGCACGCCGTTTGAAGACCATGAAGAACCGGACCGCAAGCGCCACCTGTTCCGCCTGTGGCTGGCCGTGCCGGGCTCGCAGCCGCTGCCGGACGACTGGAAGGAGTACTACGGCGACGTGCGCGCCGGCTCGGTACGCGGCGGCGTGCGCGGCAGCGCCATCACGCAGGCCTTCCTCGGCTATGAGAAGCGCCAGGCGGCCGCGCTCGGCATGCTGTTCGAAACCTGGCGCCCGCTGGTGCAACAGGAAGACATGGCGCGCATCCTGGCCGGGCATGCGGCCAGCCAGTCCGAGACGGCTGCCGCATAAGCGCCGCCCGCCAGCGATCCCCCCATCGCCAGGACCATAACGAGAGAAACGGAGACAACCCATGCAACGACGCGACTTCCTCGCGCTGCTGGCTGCCGGCACACTGCTGCCGGCCAGCCTGCGTGCCGCGCCCGCGGTAACCAGGGTGCTGGTCGGCGCCACGCCGGGCGGAGGCACCGACCTGGTGGCCCGCGCGCTGGCCGCCGAGCTGGAGCAGCGCCTCAAGCAATCCTTCATCGTCGAGAACCGCGGCGGCGCGGCGGGCAATATCGCCGCAACCGCGGTGGCCAAGGCCGAGCCGGACGGCAGCACGCTGCTGCTCAGCTACACCAGCCACGCGATCAATCCCGCGCTGTTCGAGAAGAAGCCGTTCGATCCGCTCAAGGACTTCACCCCGGTCTCGCTGATCGCCACCTCGCCGCTGCTGCTGGTGTCGCGGCCGGATCTGGGCGCGAAGAATGTGCGCGAACTGATCGCGCTGGCCAAGTCCCGCCCGGGCAAGCTCAGCATCGCCGTGGCAGGAATCGGCAGCGCCAACCACCTGGCCGGCGAAATGCTCAAGCATGACGCCGGCATCGACCTTGTCAGCGTGCCCTACAAGGGCGCGGCACCTGCCGTGGCCGACGTGGTCGCCAGCCAGGCGGACCTGCTGCTGGGCAATGTCGCCACGGTGCAGCCGCTGTTGCTGGCCGGCAAGGTCAAGGGACTGGGGGTGAGCAGCCCGAAGCGCCTGGCCGCGTTTCCCGATATCGCGCCGATTGCCGACGTGGTTCCCGGATTCGACTACAGCTCGTGGTACGGCCTGCTCGGCCCGGCCGGCATGCCGGCCGATGTGGTGGCGCAGCTGGAGAAGGCGGTGCGTGCCGCGGTGGCTTCGCCGGCGATGCGCAAGCGGCTGGGCGGCGAGGGCCTGGTGCCGGTGGGCAATGACGCCGTGCAGTTCAGGCAGTTCCTGCAGGGCGAGATCGCGCGGTGGGCGAAGGTCGTTGCCGTCACCGGCACGCGCATGAGCTGAAGCAAAGAAAAAAAGCCGCCCCGGATCCCGGCGCGGCCTTCAAAGATGAACGGGACGAGCACGCGCCCGCTCAGACCTCCAGTTCCTCCAGCACCTGCCCCTTGGTCTCGATGCCGAAGAAGTGAACGGTGATGGCCGCCAGCGCGGGGACCACGGCCAGCGCGAAGAACGCCACATTGAGCGTGCCGTTGCCGATGGTGCCGGCGATCAGTGTCGGCGCGAAGATGGCGGCCAGCTTCAGCCAGGCGCCGCCAAGCCCACAGCCCATCGCGCGCACGCTGGTCGGGTACAGCTCGGGCGTATAGACGTAGGCGGTGATGAAACCGCTGGCCAGGAAGCCCATCGCCAGCGCACAGAAGGTCGCCACCACGTATACCGACGAAGCGTGGAACACGCCCGCCAGCACCAGCGACAGCGCGCACAGCAGGAACGACACGTTGATCACCGGCTTGCGGCCGACCTTGTCGACGATCATCGCGCATACCAGCGAGCCGACCACACCCAGCACCGAGGCGCCCGCGGCCAGGTTCAGCGCCAGTTGCAGCGGCGCGTGGTAGACCGTCTTGTAGACCGTGGGCAGCCACGTCGACAGGCCATACTGGATAAAACCGCAGGTCGCCCACAGCATCCAGACCGCAATCGTGCGCCCCCGGTAGGCCTTGCCGACCAGGTCGCGCACGCGGCGGCGCGGATGCTGGGTCATGCGGTCGTAGGCGCTGGCATTCTGCGGCGGCGGCAGCGGGCCCCTGGCGCGGGCCTCGAACGCGCGCAGGGCGGCATCCGCTTCTTCCAGGCGGCCCTTCTCGGCCAGCCAGCGCGGCGATTCGGGGATGACGCGCTTCAGGATGAAGAACAGCACCAGCGGCACGCCGCCGATGAAGTACATCACCTCCCAGCCGTAGTGCGGCACCAGCCAGGCGCCGACGCCGTTGGACACCATCAGGCCGATCGGGAACACCACCTCGTACAGCAGCACGAAGCGCCCGCGGCCATGCGCGCGCGTGACTTCGTTGATATAGGTGGCCGCGACCGGCAGTTCGCCGCCAAGGCCCAGGCCCTGCACGATGCGCAGCAGCAGGAAGATCTCGAATGACGGCGCCAGGCCGCAGGCAATGCTCATCAGGCCGATGATGCCCGCGCTCCAGCCGATCGAGCGCAACCGGCCAAAGCGCTCGGCCAGCCCCGGGAACAGCAGCGCCCCGACCAGCTGGCCGACCGACGGCGCCGCGATCAGGACGCCGATCTGTACCGGCGTCAGCGACCACTGCGCGATCAGCAGCGGCAGCGTGGCGGCAATGGCGATGACGTCGAAGCCATCGAAGAAGGTGGCCAGGCCGATCAGCAGCCGGGCGCGGATATGCATGGCGTTGCCCGGCATGCGTTCGATGCGGGCGACGATATTGCCGCGCGTGATGGCGCCACCGGGCGGGCCGCTGCGGGCGGTGGCCGTGGCGGCGCCCTGGCCGGCACTGTCGGCCGTGGTCACGATACCTGCGGTGGCGGCCACCGGTGCGCCGGGGGACGCTGCGTCTTGTCTCTGTGTGAACACGGTACTTCTCGGTTGATTCTTCGGGGGTTGCTCCCCTCTCCCGCCTGCGGGAGAGGGGCGAACACAAGCGCGGAATTACAAATCCAGCACCAGCTTGCTGCCCTTGCACCCGGACACGCACACCATCATGGTCTTGTTGCTGGCGCGCTCGCTGTTGCTCAGCACGCTGTCGCGGTGGTCGGGGCAGCCTTCCAGCACGGCGGTCTCGCACGATCCGCACACGCCTTCGCGGCAGCTGTATTCGACTTCCACGCCGGAATCGAGCAGCGCATCGAGCAGCGACTTGCCCGACGGCACCTTGACGAGATTGCCGGTGCGCGACAGCTGCACCACGTATTCGCCTTCCTGCACCGCCTCGGTCGACGGGTCGGCGGCGAAGCGTTCGATATGGACGTTCGGGTAGGCATGCGCCTCGCACGCGGCCTCGAACGCATTCAGCATCGGGCCCGGGCCGCAGCAGTAGAAATGCGTCTGCTCGTCCTGTCCGCCCAGCATCGCCTTCAGGTCCGGCGGTGCGCCCGTTTCATCGTCGAAGTGGAAGCGCACCGCGTCGCCGTAAGCCGACAGCTGTTCGACGAATGCCGCCTCGGCACGCGAACGCGCGCAGTAGATCAGCGTGAACGACTTGCCCAGCTCCGCCAGCCGGCGCGCCATGCAGACGATCGGCGTGACGCCGATGCCACCGGCAACCAGCACGGTATGCGCGGCGCTCTCGTCCAGCTCGAAGTTGTTGCGCGGCGCGCCCACCGTCAGCGTGGCACCCACGCGCAGCTGCTCGTGCACGTAGCGCGAGCCGCCGCGGCTGCCGCGGTCCAGCAGCACGCCCACGGTGTAGCGGTTGCGCGCTTCCGGCGCGCCGCACAGCGAGTAGCTGCGCACCAGGCCGTTGCCCAGGTGCAGGTCGATATGGGCGCCCGGGCTGTACTCGGGCAGGGTCTTCCCTTCGGGATCTTGCAGTTCGATGCTGACCACGCCGCGCGCTTCAAAACGCATGGCCTGGACGCGCAGGGTCAGGGACTGGTGGGCACTCATTGCTGCTTCCTTCTGTTGCGCTTCTCTCTTACCGCTTCTCGGTCAGGAACTTGCCCGCCGGGCCGCCCGCGTTCTTCTGGCGGCGGGTGTTGCCGTCGATGCCGCCCTCGATCGCCCATTCGGCGAACATGGTCGGGCCCGGCTCGAAGGCGCGCGGCTCCCAGTGCTCGTCGAGCTGGTCTTCATCGGCGTAGTACTCGATCAGGCCGCCGGCCGGATTCTTGAAGTACCAGAAGTACGCCGACGAGATCGGATGCCGGCCCGGACCGAGCTGCGTGTCCCAGCCCTTGCGCGACACATGCATGCCGCCGCCAAAGACTTCGTGGATATCGCGCACGGTGAAGGCGACATGGTTCAGGCCGCTCTTCGGCTCCGGCAGCTGCAGCAGGAACAGGTCGTGGTGGCCGCCATCGGCCGTGCAGCGCAGGAACGCGCCGCGGTCCGGGTAGCGGTCCGACGGCACGAAGCCGAACTTCTCCACATAGAACTGCTCGGTGGCCTTGACATCTTTCACGAAGAACACCACGTGGCCCACTTCGATCGGCGTGGCGTGGTCGTAGATCGGGCTGCGCTGGTTCATGCGCGGCTTGTCGTTCCACGTATTCATCAGCGCGCAGTCGACCTGCACCTCATGCTTGCGCGTGACCTGGAAGCGCACTGCCAGGCCGTTCGGGTCGGTGCAGCCGATGCGCAGCGTGGCGCCCTCGCCTTGCTTTACAAAGCCCGGCGCATCGGCGATCGCGTCAGCGAGATGGTCCAGCGAGGCCTGCGACTCGACGCCCCACACCACTTCGCGCAGCGTCGGGCCGGCCTCGATCGCGGGCGGCAGCGACGGATCCTCGATGCGGCGCACCAGCACGCGGCAACCGTTCAGCGTTTCAAAGTCCAGGCCCTGCGCGTCATCGCGCTTGATGGCCAGGCCCCAGTCCGAGAAAAAGCCACGGCAGGCGTCAAAGTCATCCGCGCCGTAGACGATCTCGTCGATTCCCAATACCTTGATCATTGCTTCTCTCCAGCCTGCCGGGTTCAGTGGTTGGCCCACGGCAGCGGTTGTTCGTTCAGGCCCCAGTACACGCTTTTCTGCTCCATGTACTGCAGGATGCCCAGCCGTCCCTTCTCGCGGCCCAGGCCGCTGTCGCGCCAGCCGCCGAACGGCGTCGCGATCGAGAACTGCTTGTAGGTGTTGATCCACACATTGCCCGCCTGCACCGCACGTGCCACGCGCCACGCGCGCTTGTAGTCGCGTGTCCAGATGCCGGCGGCCAGCGCGTAGACGCTGTCGTTGGCCTGTTCGATCAGGTCATCCTCGTCGTCGAACGGGATCGCCACCAGCACCGGCCCGAAGATTTCTTCCTGGCAGATGCGGGCGTTGTTATCCAGGCCTTCGATGATGGTGGGCGTGTAGAAGTAGCCGTTGGGCAGGCCTGCCACGTCGGGGCGCAGGCCGCCGGTGCGCAGTTGTCCGCCTTCGTGCACGCCAGTCGCGACGTACGATTCGATGCTGTCGCGGTGGCGATCGGTGATCAGCGGACCCATCTGGGTGCGTTCGTCGGCGGGATCGCCCACGCGCAGGTGCGCGGCGCCTGCGGCGAGGCGGTCGATGAACGGCTCGTACTGCGAACGCGCCACGAACAGGCGCGAGCCGGCGATGCACGACTCGCCTGACGAACTGAAGATGCCATACAGCACGCCGTTGACCGCGTGGTCGAGGTCGGCGTCGTCGAACACCATGGTCGGCGACTTGCCGCCCAGCTCCAGCGACACCGGCATCATCTTGTCGGCGGCGATATGCGCGATGTGCTTGCCGGTGGTGGTGCCGCCGGTGAACGACACCCGGCGCACCAGCGGATGCTTGGTGATGGCATCACCGATCACCGAACCCTTGCCCGGCAGCACGCTGATCAGGCCTTTGGGCACGCCGGCTTCTTCACAGATGCGCGCCAGTTCCAGCGCCATCAGCGGCGTGACTTCGGCGGGCTTGACCACCACGGCGTTGCCCGCGGCGAGCGCGGGCGCCATCTTCTGCGCTTCGCTGGCGATCGGCGAGTTCCACGGCGTGATCGCCGCGACCACGCCCATCGGCTCGTAGACGCTCATGGTCAGGCAGTCGCCACGCTGCGGCGTGATGGTTTCTTCCAGCGTTTCGCAGGCGGCGGCAAAGAACTGGAAGGTGCCGGCGGCGCTGGCGACCAGCGCGCGCGTTTCGCTGATCGGCTTGCCGTTGTCCAGGCGCTGGCGTTGTGCCAGCGGTTCGGCTTGTGCGCGGATCAGTTCGGCCACACGGTACAGCACGGCGGCGCGCTCGTGCGGCTTGCGCTGGGCCCAGCCGCTGGTGAGGAAGGCGTGGTGGGCGCCCTGCACGGCCTCTTCCACATCAGCCAGGCTGGCGGCGTTGAGTTCCGCGACGACTTCGCCGGTGGCTGGGTAGCGCGTGCCGTAGCGGTCGCCGGTCCCCAGGCGCCATTCGCCTGCGATGCAGATGGGGAGTACTTCTTGTGGGTTCATGTCGTTGCCTGCTGTGTCTGTCGTTGCCGCTGCCGGCCTTACTGCGTTATTTCGCTGCGATGCCCTCACCCATGCTGCGGCGGGACTCCCCTCTCCCGCACGCGGGAGAGGGGAGCAAACTGTCGGTCCTTTAAATCGATACGGCGTGCGCCCGGTTGCCCAGCGCGCGCACCACGCTGAACACCGTCAGCGCGGAAGTCTTCGGGTTGGCGGCGAGCGGCTTGCCGCGCATGGTCAGTTCGAAGCCTCCGAATGCCCCACGCGCTTCCACGTGATGCACGTTCTCCACCGCATGCGGATCGGCCAGCAGCTTCACCGAGGTGCGGTCCAGCCCGAGGCCGGCCAGCGACACCGTGGCGGCGACGTTGGCGTTCTTCGGGTACAGGCGTGCGGCATCGCGCGCCGTGCCTTCGAAGATCACCGTCGTCTCGGTCAGCGCATCCAGGTCGAACAGCTTCTCGGCCGGCGTGCCGATCCACGCACGCGCCGGCTTGCGGCCGGTGTAGATCACTTCATCCAGCCCGCCGACGCGAGCCGCGGCCAGCGCATCGATCGCACCGATCGCGCCGGAGAGCAGTTGCACCTGCGTGCCGCCACGGCGCGCGGCCGCTTCCAGCCGCTCGGCCATGCCGGGCTCGGAAAGCGCGCCCACCGACACCACCATGCACGGAATGCCGCGCTCCAGCGCCGGCACGATGTGCTCTTCCAGCGCATGGTGGCCGGCGCACTCGACCAGCAGGTCGGGGCGCTGGTCGTCCAGGTGCGTGGCCACGCGGGCGCTGGGCGCCAGCGCGGAGAGCGCGCCGCGGGCCTCGTCCATCGCGCTCTCGGGCACGATCACCACGTCGAAGGCGACGTCGGGATCGCTCTTGAGCAGCTCAAGCACGCCCCGGCCAATCGCACCGCACCCAATCATGGACACATGCAGCATTTTTCTGCTCTCCTCAGGCGCTGACGGTGGCCTGTTCCGAAGCCGGGGTTTCCTTGTTCACCGGCGGGCCGGCAAACACGGTCTTGAAGCTGCCGATCGACAGCATGTCGATTTCCAGCAGGAACGGGCCGGGCTCGACCGTGGCCTGCTCCAGCGCGGCGCCCACTTCGGCCAGGCTGCTGACGCGCGCATGGCGCAGCGACAGCGACTTGGCCAGCGCGGCGTAGTCGGGCGTATGCAGGTCCACGTAGTGGCGGCGGCCGCCGTACTGCGCGTCCTGGATGTTCTTGATCACGCCGTAGCCCTTGTCGTTCATCAGCACGATGACCATGTCGGCGCGTTCCTGCACCGCGGTAGCCAGCTCACCCAGGTTCAGGATGAAGCCGCCGTCGCCGGCAAGCGTGAAAGTCTTCTTGCCCGAGGCAGTGGCCGCCGCGCCGATCGCGGCGCCGATGCCCATGGCCAGGCCCTGGCCGATGCCGCCGCCCAGCGCGTGCACGCCGGCACGCGAGTCGAAGATGCGCAGTTCGCGGTTGCCCCAGGTGCTGTTCGACACGGTCACGTCGCGCACCCAGTTGAAGTTGCGGCCCACCGCGCCCTGGAGTGCCTGCACCAGTGCCGAGTACGGGCCCAGGCCATCGACCAGGCCGTTGACGGCAACGTCGTGCGCGCGGCGCAGGTCGGCGGCGAAGGCCGGATCGACCTTCATGCGCTTTTCGAGCCGGTCTGCCAGGGCGTCCAGCGCCAGCGCGGCGTCGCCGCTGACAAAGTAGTCGCTCAGGTAGCAGCGGCCTTCGGCGGCCGGGTCGGCGTCGATGCGCAGCAGCGGGCGCGGCAGCTTCAGTTCGTACTTCAGGGTTTCATTGCCGCGCAGGCGCGAACCCACCACCAGCATCGCGTCGCAGGTCTGGTAGAAGGCCTCGACCGGCTTGTGCAGGTTGTAGGCGCCCAGCGAGCGCGGATCATCTTCCGCCACGATGCCGCGGCCCTGCGTGCTGGTGACCACGCCGAAGCCCAGGTCCAGCAGGCGTTGCACTTGCTTGCTGGCGTGGCGCGCACCGCCGCCCAGCCACAGCAGCGGGCGCCTGGCATTCGCCAGGCGCTCGGCCAGCGCGTCCAGCGCGTGCGCCGACGGCACGTGCCTGGGCACCGGCAGCGGCTGCAGGTCGGCCGGCAGGTCGATCAGCGCGGCCTGGATGTCGATGGGGATCTCGACGCTGACCGGGCCGGTCGGCGCCGTCAGCGCGGTCTGCACGGCCAGCTTGATGGTGCTGATCGCGGTGTCGGCGCTGCGGATGCGGAAGGCGGCCTTCGACACGGCCTTCAGCATGGTGAGCTGGTCCGGCGCTTCGTGGATGTAGGCCAGGCTCTGGTCCAGGTACGGCGTCTCGATCTGGCCGGTGATATGCAGCATCGGCGTGCCGGCGGTCAGCGCTTCAACCATCGCGCCGGCGGCATTGCCCGCGGCGGTGCCGGTGCTGGTCAGGCACACACCCAGGCCGCCAGTGGTACGGGCGTAGGCGTCAGCCATGTTGGTGCCGCCCGCTTCGCCGCGCGCCGGCACGAAGCGGATCTTGCCGCGCTCGCCCATGGCATCCAGGATCGGCATGTTGTGGATCGAGATCACGCCGAACGCGGCCTTGACCCCGCACTGCTCGAGGAACGCCGTGATGGCGCAGCCAACGGTGACCTGCTGTTGTTCGTACTGTTGTTGATTAGGCATGACGGGAGTGTCCTCCGGAGATATCGATATGGCTGCCCGTGGTGTACGAAGACAACGGCGAGGCAAGGAACAGGATGGCGCGGGCTGCCTCGACAGGCAGGCCCAGGCGGCCAAGGGGAATATGTTTCTGCTGGGCCAGGCGCGCGGTCCACGCGGCCCAGTCCAGGTGGCGGTCTTCTTCGGCACGCGCCTCGAAGCGGCGGCGCCACTGGCCCGACTCGACCAGCCCGATCAGGATGCCGTTGACACGGACACCCTTGGGCGCGAATTCGGTGGCCATCGAGCGCACCAGGTTGAGCACGCCGGCGCGCGCGGCGGAGGTCGCCACCATGTGCGGCTCCGGCTGCTGCGCCAGCAGCGAGTTGACGCAGACGATCGCGCCCTGGCCCGACTTCTCCAGCTGCGGCAGGAAGGCGCGCGTCGGGTGGATCACCGAGAAGAACTTGAGCTGCAGTTCGTCCATCCAGGCCGCGTCCTCGGTATTGGCGAAGGTGGACACGCGGCCCTGGCCGGCGTTGTTGACCAGCATGTCAACGTTGCCCAGCGTGGCCTGCACGTCGGCGGCAAAGGCGGCGACCTGTTCCGGCTTGAGCACGTCGCAGGTCGCGGCATGGAGCCGGCAGCCGGCGAACTTCTCGCGCAGCTGTGCTTCGGCGCCGCGCAGGCGGGCTTCGTCGCGGCCGCACAGGGCGACGGCGGCGCCCGCTTCGAGCAGCAGTTCGACGGTCGCCAGCCCGATGCCGGAGGACCCGCCGGTAACGACGGCAACCTTGCCGCCGAGTTCAATCATGGACATTGTCCTCACTCCCGATACAGATTCACCACCTTGCCGGCGCTGTGCAGCGACGGCCGGTAGTCGAGCAGGCGCGACAGCTCGCCCGCGGTGTTCCTCACCTTCTCCACCATCGCGTCCAGTTGATCCGGATCGAAATGCGCCGGATCGATATGCGCGGCGGGGATGGTGGCCCCCAGCGCCGCCACCACCTTGCCGGTGCGGTCGCGCACCGGCGCGGCAATGGTCGAGATGCTCGATTCGAAAAAGCCTTCCTGCAGCACGTAGCCACGCTCGCGGTCGCGCTGGACGATGGCAAAGAGCGCATCGACCGTGCGCGGCGTGCTGTCGGAGAACACTTCCAGCTGCGCCTCCGGATACAGCGCGCGCAATTCCGCCAGCGACAGGTCTTCCAGTAGCACGCGCCCCAGCACCGTGGCATGCGCCGGCAGACGCGTGCCGACATTGACCGAGCTGGCGAACGGCCGCGGTGACACCGCCTTGGCCACATAGACGATCGAACGCCCGTCGCGCACCACCAGGTTGGTCGGGTAGCCGATCTCGTCGCGCAGCCGCTCCAGCAGCGGGCGGCCCAGCTCGGTCAACTCCAGCGACGCCAGGTACTCAAACCCCAGCCGCAGCACCGCCATGCCCAGCCGGAAATCGCGGCCGCCATCGGCGCGCTCGACGAAGCCCAGCATTTCCAGCGTGGCCAGCAGGCGGAACACGGTGGAGCGCGGCACCTTGAGGCGGCGCGCCAGTTCGGCGGCCGACATGGTGCGGTCCTTGCTGCTGAACTCGCCGAGCAGGCGCAGCCCACGCTCCAGGCCCGGGACGATGTACTTGTCCTGGGTCTCGTTGGCGGCTGGCGTCGTCGGGAAGGCGTTGGTGCTCATGGTCAGTGCGTGCGGACGGGCCGATGGCGCATCACCGCTTGATCTTCGTCAGCGGGTGCTCGGGCGGGTACGTCGGCGTGATCGGCTTCTTGGCACCGAGCATCACGCACATCAGCGCGTCTTCCTCGCCGATGTTGATTTCCTCGCGATACACGCCCGGCGGCACCGAGACCAGGTCGCGGTCGGTCAGGATGGTCTCGAAGCGCTCGCCATCCTTTTCCAGGATCAGCTTGATCTTGCCGCGCATGACGAAGAACACCTCTTCCACGTCGGTGTGGATATGCGACGGGCCTTCATGGCCGGCCGGGATGATCATGGTGGAGAAGGTGAAGTGCTCCGACGGCACGGTGTTGGTGTCCGCGGCCACGCCGGTGCCGCCGGTGCCCAGGTAGCGCATCTGCGCGCGGCGGTACTTGGGGTCGTAGTCGGCCTGGAACTTCAGCGCGTCCCAGTCGTACTTGCGCGTGGAGAAGCGCGCGACGCGGCTTTCCATCCACTGGTCGAACGAGGCGCCGTCCGGCTGGTCCCACGAACGCTTGATGTTGGCTGGTTGGGAAAGATCGCTCATTTGGATTCCTTCTGTTTTCAGTGGATCAGTTGGATCAGTTGGATCAATGCATGACAAAGCCGCCGTTGACCGCCAGCGTCTGGCCGGTCACGAAACGGGCAAGGTCGGAGAGGGCGAACAGCACCGCGCCGCAGACGTCGTCGGGCAGTTGCTCGCGCGGGATCGCGCGCTGCTCGCGGTACAGGTCGTGGCGATGCTGCGGCACGTATTCGGTGGCTTCCACCAGCGTCAGGCCCGGGGCCACCGCGTTGACGGTGATCTGGTCCTTGCCCATTTCACGGGCCAGCGAGCGGGTCATGCCGATGATGGCGCTCTTGCTCGCCACATAGGCCAGCAGGTTGGGCGCGCCCCACAGCGGCGTGTCCGACGCCAGGTTGACCACCGCGCCACGGCCACTGGCGCGCAGCGCCGGCAGGCAGGCAGCGGTCATCAGCCAGGTGCCGCGCACGTTGACGTTCATCACGCGATCCCAGGTGGCGATGTCGATGGCGCTGGCATCGCGGCCGCCCGAGTCGGTCACGGCGGCGTTGTTGACCAGGCCGTCAAGGCCGCCCAGGGCCTTGACCGCGGCCTCGGCGCAAGCCTGCACCGAGGCGGGATCCGCCAGGTCCAGCACCACCGGCACCACCTTCAGGCCGCGGGCGCGCAGTGCGTCGGCTTCCTGCTGCAGGCGCTCGGCCAGGATGTCGGCCATCGCCACGCTGGCGCCGGCTTCGGCCAGCGACTTGACGAAGGCCAGCCCGAGGCCGCGCGCGGCACCGGTGACCAGCACCTTGCGGCCGGCCAGCAGCGTGTTGTTGGTGAGGGCTTCAGGCATGGCTGGCGGCTCCGGCGGGCTTCAGCATCGCCACCGGCTCGTCGGCGACTTCCTGCTCGGCGCGGCGCTTCAGCAGACGGCGCACGCGCGTGATGCCTGCGTCGTGCTGGTACAGCATTTCGTGGTCGCGCGCGTTGGGGGCCATCATTTCCAGCACCACGCGGTCCTGTTCCAGCACGTCCCAGTGCAGCTGCTCCAGGCGGTTGCGATACAGGAAGCGCCATACGTCGCGCTCCCAGCCCTGCACGTGGCGGGTACGCCAGAAGAACACCATGCAGTGGTCTTCATCCACCGGCGTGGCCATGCCGACGATGCCGAACGGGCCGCCGGGGCCGACCTTGGCGCGGTACGGGATCGCCAGGCGCAGCCACAGCGTGCCGGTCTCGCCGAATTCCACCCAGTCGAAGTTGACGCCGCGCTGGCCGGTCTTCTCGAACACCAGGCCGTGCTCGGTCTCGCGGATCTGCATCACTGCCGACTTCTCGCCCGAGGCCATCGAGTGCGACACCGCGTGCAGGTAGGCACCGTGCATCGGGTCCATCACGTTGTCGATGGCGTAGCGGTAGTTGCAGTCCCAGTGCGCCACGCACAGGAAGTTGCTGTGTTCCTCGCTGACCAGTTCTTCCGGCAGGCGCAGCTCGTCGGGGCTGCCTTCGCCTTGCGGAGCCTGGTCGCCGAACCACAAAAAGATCGCGCCGGCCTTTTCCTGCACCGGGTAGCTGCGCACGCAAGTGCGGCCTTCCAGCGGGCAGCTTTCCACCGCCGGCACGCTCTTGACCTGGCCGTCGCCGCCGACTTCCACGCCGTGGTACCAGCAGGCGACGCGGTCGCCCAGGTTCCAGCCCATCGACAGGCGCGCGCCGCGGTGCGGGCAGCGGTCTTCCAGCGCGTGGACCTGGCCGGCGCCGTCGCGCCACAGCACGATGTTCTGGCTCAGGCGGGTGATGCCGATCGGGGCATGGCTCACCGCCCACGAGGCGGCGACCGGGTACCAGTAGTTGCGCAGGCCGGTGTTCAGGCGGGCTTCGGCGCGGGCTTGCTTGTTCGATTCCATCTTGTTCTCGCTAGGGACGCGGTTCTGGCGTGGTTCAGGCGCCCAGGCGGCGCATTTCGGAGAGGAAGCGCTCTTCGGTCCAGGGCTGGCCGTCGACGCCCAGGAAGCCGGCGGCGTTGAACGCGCGCACGATGTCCTGCGGGTTCTGGGCACCGCCTTCGAAGGCGGCTTCGATGGCGTCGCCCAGCGCGTTCTCGTAGGCGGTCGCGGCGGCGGCGCGGGTCTGCCAGACGATGTTGGCGACCTTGCCGGGTTGTTCGATATGGCCCTTGCCTGCGACGTTGTTCGGCGCCGGACGCTCCCAGGGCACCAGGTTCGGGTTGTACGAGAGGCTTTCCATTGCGCTTTGCTCCATGTCTTGCAGCTTGGGGGACCGTGTTCCGACGCCGTCCGGATGCGACCTGCTCTTTGCGTCCGTCGTGTTTTACTAATGAAACACTGGTTTAGATATTGAACACAGGTACGACTATAGACAACGCAACCGTAAAAATTGACTGGGGTAAACCCGAAAATTCAGATCAGGCGGCGCAAGCGGCGCGCCAGGGAAGCGGCGCCGCGCGGGTGGCGGCGCCGGAAAGGATCAGGCGGTGCCCTGGGGCAGCGCCGAGCGGATCAGCCGCGCGGTCGCGGCGGCCTGCTCGATGTAGCAGGCATGGCCGGCGTCGGGGATCAGCGCCAGCGGCAGGTCGAAGCGTTCGGCCAGCGTGCCGCAGGCCAGCGGGGTGGTCACCACGTCGCGGCTGCCGCAGGCAATGCGTATGGGCAGCGACGCCGGACGGCGCGACAGATAACGGTCGATATCGTCGCCGCACAACATCGCCACCGCCTGGCGATAGCCGTCCGGGTCGAGCCGCTGCATGTTCCAGCGCACCCACGCGTGCGCGCCGGCATCGGCCAGCTCGCTCAGCAGCCGGGACGGCCCGCGTTGCGCCAGCCCTTCCACGCCGAGCGTGTCCAGCGCCGCCAGCCGCTGCTGGGCCACCTGCTGCGCCTGCGCTTCCTTGCCCGCCGCCCCGTAGCCCTGGGCCACGCTCAGCAGCAACAGCCGCGCCGGCAGGTTGCGCGCGTTGGCGGCATAGGCCGCGGCCATCAGCGCGCCGAGCGAATGGCCGACGATCAGGGTGGGCTGTATCGCCAGCGCCTGCAGCATGCCGTCCAGCCGTTGCGCGTAGTCGGACGCCATGGGGCGCTGCTGCGCCAGCGGCGTCGAATTGCCGTAGCCCGGCGCGTCCCAGGCGATCACGCGCGCCTGCGCGGCCAGCAGGCTGGCGCAAGGCAGCCACGAGGCCGCACCGGAGCTGATGCCATGCAGCAGCACGATGGCGGGCCCGCTGGTTCCGCCACTGCGGTACGCCACCTGCGCGCCGCCATCGACGGTCACCACGCGTTCCGCAAACCCGCTGCTCAGGGCCTCCAGTAGCTGCCGATCCGGCTGCGGAGGAATGGGGGGTTGATTTTGTTCCATATATAAAACTTAGGTTTGCGAATAAAACTTTTAAAGCATAGGCGTGCGCTTCAGGAAACGGGATCAGGGTAAACGATAGGCCTGTCCGACACGAAAACGTCAACGCGCCGGGCTGGTGCACGCACCGGTTTGCACGGCGCGCCAGGCTCTTGCTTATGGCATCGGGCGCAGCGCCTTTGCCGGTGCGGCACGACGCCTGGGCGACCGGACTGCCGGTGGCGCGCGCCACGTAGTGCCGATGCACCGCCCGTGCGCACGCCCGGCCCTGCGCGGGTGCAGCCGGCGGCTGTCCGGCGCGTCGTCGCCGTGCCGCACTAGGGATAACCCTCCTCACAGCTTTAGGAAACTCGCGGCTATATTTTGCTCAACGTTTCTTATGTTGTTTGATGTTCCATATATAAAACATAAAAGCGGCTGTCGCAGCATTTTTGCTAGGCATCCCAGCCCACAAGGATCCACAAGAGGAGAACACCCTGCCAACAACAAGCCTGCCCTGACACCCGGCCGCCATCGCAGCAGTCCGGACCACAAAGACGATTACAAGACGGAAAAACGGAAGGAAACTGGTAGATGAAACTTGCACGAACCGCCGCGGCGCTGCTTGCCGCTTCCCCCCTGCTGGCCTCGGCCCAATCATCGGTGACGATGTATGGCGTCATCGATACCGGTGTCGAGTACGTGAGCAATGTCGGCGCCAACGGCGACAGCCTGGTGCGCATGCCCAACAACACCGCCACGGTGCCGTCGCGCTGGGGCATCCGCGGCACGGAAGACCTGGGCGGCGGGCTGAAGGGCCTGTTCGTGCTGGAATCGGGCTTCTCGCCGGACACGGGCAACGCCAACCAGGGCGGCCGCCTGTTCGGGCGCCAGGCGCTGGTCGGGCTGAGCAACCAGTATGGCCAGCTGTCGTTCGGCCGCCAGTACACGATGCTGTTCTGGGCCATTCTCGACAGCGATATCCTCGGGCCGAACGTGTACGGCTCGGGCTCGCTTGACAGCTACCTGCCCAACACGCGCGCCGACAATGCCGTCGCGTACAAGGCCAACTTCAACGGCTTCGTGGTCGGTGCCACTTACAGCTTCGGGCGCGACGCGGTCAACGCCGGCCCCAGCCCGGCCGGCACCAACTGCGCCGGCGAGAACCCGGCCGACAAGAAGGCGTGCCGCGAGTGGTCGGCCATGGTCGGCTATGACAGCAAGACCTGGGGCGTGATCGCGGCCTACGATTCGCAGCGCGGCGGTCCCGGCGCCTTCGGCGGCCTGACCAACAGCAACCTGACCGACGACCGCCTGTCGATAGGCGGCTACATGTTGCTGAAGAACACCAAGCTTGGCGCCGGCTGGATCCGCCGCGACAACGAAGGCAGCCCCACCCCGATCAGCGACCTGTACTACGCCGGCGTGTCTTACGACATCACCCCGGCAGTCAACCTGGCCGGCCAGGTCTACTTCCTGAACTACCACGGCAGCGACAACGAGGCGATGCTCTACGCGCTGCGCGCGACCTACAGTTTCAGCAAGCGCACCTCGGTCTATGCCACCGCCGGCTATATCAATAACGACGGCCAGCTCGCCATGTCGGTAAGCGGCGGCTCGCCTGGCTCCAACCCCCGCCCGGGCGCGAACCAGTGGGGCTCGATGCTGGGCATCAAGCACATTTTCTGAGTCGGTAGCGACGCCCCGGCGCCGCGCGCCGGGCTTCACCAGCCATGTGGCCCCGGCCCCCGCCGGGCGCCAAGTTTTACCGAGGTCTGAACATCATGAAGTCTGCACGCCGCAAAGTCCTGGCCACGCTGGCCGCCGCCGCCACCGTGCTCTGCACCGGCACCGGCACCGCCCTGGCCCAGGGCGCGTACCCGAGCAAACCCATCACCATCGTCGTTGCCTATCCGGCCGGCGGCGATGTCGACGTCCTGGCACGCCTGTTCGCGGAAAAGCTGGCACCGCGCCTGAAACAGTCGGTGGTCGTGGAAAACCGCACCGGCGCCGCCGGCACCATCGGCAGCGCCTACGTAGCCCGCGCCAACCCGGACGGCTACACGCTGCTGCTGGCGCCCAACACCGTCGCCATCGCACCGCTGGTGCTCAAGGCCGGCACCGGCGCCACCTACGACGTGCAGCATGACTTCACGCCGATCGCGCAGATCGGCACGCAGTCGCTGTTCGTGGTGGTCAACAAGGGCACCGGCATCACCAAGGTCAGCGACCTGGTGGCGCGCGCCAAGTCGGGCAAGGTGGAAACCTATGCCACGCCGGGTAACGGCTCGCCGATGCACATCATGGGCGAACTGTTCAACAAGTCCGCCGGCATCAAGATCAGCCAGGTGCCGTACCGCGGCCTGGCGCCCGCCATCGTCGACGTGATCGGCGGCCAGGTCCCGGTCACCTACGTCACCTACGGCGCGGTGGCGCAGTACGTGGGCAATGGCAGCCTGGTGCCGCTGGCCGTGGCAGACCAGAAGCGCTCGCCGTTCGCGCCCAATGTGCCGACGCTGGCGGAACTGGGCTACAAGGATGTCGAGATCGGTGCCTGGCAGGCGCTGCTGGGTCCGAAGAACATGCCCGCCGACATGGTGCGCACGCTCAACTCACATATCAACGAGATCCTGAAGATGCCCGACGTGGTCGCCCGCATGGCCACTATCGCGGTGACGCCGGCGGGCGGCGAGCCGGCCACGCTGTCGAAGCTGATCGCCGCGGATACCACGCGCTATACGAAGATCGTGAAGGAGTTCGGCATCCAGGCCGACTGACCTTCGCACCAGCGGCTTCCTGCGAAAGCAGGAGCCCGCCGGGTGCGCCACGGCAATCCGTACGCAGCCGCTGCAAGAATTACCGTCAGCACGGCGGCGTGGCGTGCACCAGCGCCATCCCCGCAAAGTGGCCCGGAAGTTGCTGCGCTTGCAGGCATGGACCTCTCGTTCGACTGGCGCGAAGCCCTCTTCTTCACCATCTCGCCGCTCGAGATCGTCGTTCGCGGCACGGTGATGTACTGGGCGCTGTTCCTGATGTTCCGCTTCGTGGTGCGGCGCGACATCGGCTCGCTGGGCATTGCCGACCTGCTGGTGGTCGTGATCGTTGCGGATGCTGCGCAGAACGGCATGGCCGGCAAGGGTGAAGGCGTTGCCGACGCCATGCTGCTGGTTGCCACGTTGATCGCGTGGAACCGCCTGATCGACCTGCTTGCCTACCATTTCCCCACATTCCAGCGCTTTGCCGAAGCGAGGAAGATCCTGCTCGTGCGCGACGGCACCAAGCTGCGCGAGAACATGCGGCGTGAATCCATCACCGACGACGAACTGGAAGCCAAATACCGTGAAGAGGGCGTCGAGAAGATCGAGGAGATCAAGGCGCTGTACCTGGAAGCCGATGGCAAGGTCAGCGTGATCAAGAAGAAGTAGTTGCACCCTGTCCCGCAAGCGGGACAGGGTGCCAGGCTAGTTCACCTGCCGGTTCATCCCCTCCCAGAACGGCTCGCGCAGCTTGCGCCGCAGCAGCTTGCCGGACGGATTGCGCGGCAGCACGTCGACAAACTCGATGCTCTTCGGCACCTTGAAGCCAGCCAGCCGCTGGCGCGTCCACGCAATGATGCCGTCGCGGTCCGGCGACTGCCCTGGCTTGAGCACGACGATGGCCTTGACGGCCTCGCCCCACTTCTCGTCCGGCACGCCGATCACCGCGACGTCGGCCACCTGCGGGTGGCCGTAGATGGCGCTTTCGACCTCGGCCGGATAGACGTTCTCGCCGCCGCTGATGATCATGTCCTTGACGCGGTCATGGATGTACAGGTAGCCCTCCGCATCCATATAGCCCGCGTCGCCGGTGCGCAGCCAGCCGTCGGCATCGATGGTGCGCGCGGTTTCTTCGGGCTGTTTCCAGTAGCCGGCCATATTGTGCTGCGAGCGCACCACGAGCTCGCCGACTTCGTCCGGACCCAGCGCGCGCCCTTCATAGTCCACCACCTTGATCTCCACGCCCGGCAGCGGCTTGCCCGCAGCGCGCATGCGCGGCACCTCTTCCGTGGTGTGGTCCTCGGGCGGCAGCGCGACGATGGTGCCGGTGGTCTCGGTCATGCCGTACTGCTGCACGAAGCCGCAGCCGAACACCTCGATGCCTTCGCGCAGCAGCGCCGCCGGAATCGGCGCGGCGCCATACAGCAGGTACTTCAGGCGCGAGTAATCCACCTGGCGCGCGCGCGGATCGCGCAACACGATCTGCATCGCCGCCGGCACCATGAACAGCTTGCTGACGCGTTCGTGCTCGATGAAATCCAGCACAGCGCGCGGGTCGAATTCGCGTGCGACCACACCCTTGGCGCCCGAGAGCAGATTGCGCAAGCCCCAGCCCGAGCCCCCGATATGCGCCACAGGCATCGCCACCAGCGAGATATCGTCGGACGTCCAGTGCGACCAGGGAATGCCTTCGCGTTCGCTGACCTCGGTGCCAATGGTCAGGTTGCGGTGTGTCAGCATCGCGCCCTTGGGCCGCCCGGTGGTGCCGGAGGTGTATAGCTGCAACACCACGTCATGCGGCGCCGGACGGTGTGCCGGCGGCGTCGCCGGCTGTGCGTCGCGCCAGTCGGTGTAGCAAGCGGCATCGCCGCCGTCGGCGCACGGTTCCATCAGCACCACCTTGCGCACCATCGGCAGCGCCGGCCGCAGCGACTTCACCATTGCCGCCGATTCCGGCCCGACGAACAGCACCACCGCATCGCAATGGCCCACGATGAATTCGACCTCTGGCGGCGCCAGGCGCCAGCTGGCCGGCGTGGTGACGACACCGGCCTTGGCCGCGCCAAGCAGCAGTTCGAAGTAGCGGTCGCTGTTCTTGCCGATATAGCCAATGCGGTCGCCGGCGCGGACGCCCTCGGCCAGCAGCGCCTGCGCGACCCGGTCGGTATTGCGCTCGAAGTCGGCGTAGGTGGTCTGGCGGCCCTCGAACGCATACGCCACCGCGTCGGGCCGCAGCCTGGCGAAATGGCGCACGGCGTCAGGCAGCGTGCTCAGGTAGCTGAAATCCATCCGCGTCTCCGTATTGATTTGACCCAGTCCGCGTCGCTCAGCGCGGCGCCATCCGGATGGCGCCGTCCAGCCGCACCGATTCGCCGTTGAAATAGCCGTTGCGGCACATCTCGACCGCCAGCGAGGCAAATTCTTCCGGCTGGCCCAGGCGCTTGGGAAACGGCACAGATGCGGCCAGCGCGGCCTTGACGTTCTCGGCCGCGCCCTGCAGCAGCGGCGTATTGAAGATGCCCGGCAGGATGGTATTGACGCGGATGCCTTCGCCCGCGAGGTCGCGCGCGATCGGCAGCGTCATGCCGACCACGCCGGCCTTGGACGCCGAGTACGCGGCCTGCCCCATCTGGCCGTCCTGCGCCGCCACCGAGGCGGTGTTGATGATCACGCCGCGCTCGCCGCCCGCGGTGTCCAGCGTCAGCATGCCGGCGGCCGAACGCGCGATGCAGCGGAAGGTGCCGATCAGGTTGATCTGGATGATGCGCTCGAAGGCATCGGACGGGAATTGCTTGATCTGGTCCGGCGCTTCCTTGGAACGCGATGCGGTCTTGATGGCATTGCCGGTGCCGGCGCAGTTGACCAGGATGCGTTCCTGGCCGATGGCGGCACGCGCCTTGGCGAAGCCGGCCTCGACCTCGGCCTCGGAAGTCACGTTGACCTGGCAGAACACACCGCCCAGTTCGCGCGCCAGCGCTTCGCCCTTCTCCGCGTTCAGGTCGAACAGCGCCACGCGCACGCCGTGCGCCGCCAGCGCACGCGCCGTTGCCGCGCCCAGGCCCGAAGCGCCGCCCGTCACCACTGCCGATACCGATGCATTGAGTTCCATGCCGTCTTTCCTTTGTGTGTTGTTGTCGGGCCGGACAGGCCACCGGTTCCGGTGCGCGCGCCCGCGATCCGTGAGACTGTGAAGTGGGCCGGCGGGTGCGGGAATGCCCACGCCGGAGTGGGTTCGAGATTCGTGGATCGGCGCAAGCGACGCATCGTCCGAAGCGACGAATGGCCGGACAGTGGTCCGGCAGACGACCCGGCAGTCCGGATGCCGCGGTGGTCACCCGGCACCGCCGATGCGCTACAGTGGCGCGATCGACGGTCATTCCCACGCCGGGCCGGCAGCGTCACGCCGGACCCCGCACGGACATCCAGCCATGTGCAAACCCGATCGCAACGCCCCCTCCCGATCGATGTGGCCACGCCGGCTCGCGCCGCTCGCACCATGTGCCAGCCTGGCCGCGCATGTCCTGCTGCTGGCGCTCGCACTGCTGTGGTGTGCGCTACCGGCGCCTGCCACGGCCGCAGGCCCGCTTGCCACGCTGCTGACACCTGCCAAACCCGCGCCCGCGAGTGCGCCGGCGGCTCCGGCCAGCGTGCCGCTGGCGCAGTCGCTCGACCAGGTGATCGCCACCCTGCAGGACGACCGCGAACGGCGTGCGCTGGTCGGTCAGCTGCAAGCCATGCGGCGCGGCCTGGACGCTTCCGGCGCAGTGCCGGCGCCGGCGTCCGCCGCCGCGGCCGGGGCTTCGGCACCGGGGCTGATCGGCGCCGTGGCCGAGGTGCTCGACGAAGTCGACACGCACCTGCGCAAGGACCGCGGGCCATGGCAATACTGGGGCTGGCGCTCGCGCTTCGCCGGCGACGAATGGCGCGCCGCGCTGACCCATCGCGGCACCCGCTCGGCGCTGGACTCGCTGCGCGAATTCGCGCTGGTGCTGGCAGTATGGGCCGCGACTGGCTGGGGCCTGTGGGAGATCGGCCACCGCATCCGGCGCCGGCGCGCACCGCCGCGCCCGCGTACCGAGCGCGCCAGGCTGCCCGAGGTGCCGTCGTGGGTGGATGTCGGGGTCTTCATGCTGCGCCATATCGGGCCCTGGGTGATCGCCTTCGGCATCACGCTGCTGATGGCGACGCGCACCTTCGCGCAGTCGCCAGCCGCCGTGGCCGCGGTGCTGGTCGCATACGCCATCGTGGCCGGCGCGATCGCCGCCGCGATGTGCCAGGTCATCTTCGTCCTGTTCCGCACCGCGCACCGCCAGGTTGCGGTACGGCAGCTGCTGGCGCGCTCGCCGTGGCTGCTGTTCTGCACCGGCGCACTGGCGGCGCTGGGCGACAGCGCCACCGACAGCCGCGTCGTCGCGGTGATCGGCACCAACCTCGCCGCGCTGGTGTCGACCACGGCCAATATCGCCGCGGCACTGGGCATCGGCGTGTTCGCGCTCGTTTTCAGGCGCCAGATCGGCCAGCTGATCAGCCAGCGGCCACTGGCCTTCCGCCAGGCGCACCCGGGACTGACCGACCTGCTGCGGCTGATCGGCCAGGCCTGGCACCTTCCGGTGCTCGCGGTGGTGGTCGCGTCTGTGATCGGCACGCTGCTGGCCGCGGGGCACGCCGATGTGCTCCTGCGCCGCACCGTGGCCTCGGTGGCACTGTTCGTGGCGGCGCTGCTGCTGACGATGGTCGCCGGGCGCTCGCCCAAGGCAACGGCACAGCCGCCACGCTTCCGCGACCGCCGGCGCTCGGCCTATGTGCAGCGCTTCGGCCGCTTCGCCATGGCGCTGCTGCGGGTGCTGATCTGGGCGGTGTTCGTCGCCATGGTGATGCGTGTCTGGGGCACGTCGCTGATGCGGCTGGCGGAATCTTCCGCAGCGGGCCGCCATATCACCGAGACCGTGTTCAGCGTGACCAGCACCGTGCTGCTGGCCTGGCTGGTCTGGCTGCTGATCGACACCGCCATCACGCAGACGCTGTCGCCCGCGCACGGACGCGGCGCGCAGCCCAGCCTGCGCGCCAAGACCATTCTGCCGCTGGTGCGCAATGCCTCGTTCATCGCCCTGCTGGTGATCGGGGTAATCGCCGTGCTGGCCAACCTGGGCGTCAACGTGACACCGCTGCTGGCAGGCGCGGGGGTGGTCGGGCTGGCGATCGGCTTCGGGGCGCAGAGCCTGGTGCAGGACCTGATCACGGGGCTGTTCATCGTGGTCGAGGATTCGATTGCCATCGGCGACTCGATCGAGTTGCCCGACCATGCCGGCGTGGTCGAAGGCATGACCATCCGTACGGTCAAGCTGCGCGACGGCCGCGGCGCACTGCACACATTGCCCTACAGCCAGATCAAGGCAGTCAAGAACCTGTCGCGCGGCTATGGCTATGCCGTGTTCAGCATCGGCATCAGTTATCAAAGCGACCTCGACCGCGCGCTCGAGCTGATCCGCGCCACCGGCACGGAAATCGCGCGCGACTACCGCTACTCGCGCAACCTGATGTCGGGGCTGGACATTCTTGGCCTGGACCGCTTCGACCCGAGCGGGCCAGTGGTGATGGCACAGTTCAAGACCCGGCCGCTGACGCAGGCGGAAATCACGCGCGCGTTCAATGCACGCCTGAAGCGCAACTTCGACGCCCACGGCATCCGCATGGCATCGCCCAGCCTGACGATCCAGGTGGATGGCAAGGGCGTGCAGTTGGCGGGCGGCGAGAAAGCAGAGCCGGCACCGCAATAGTCGCGTGCCCACCTTCGCAGACGTTCGCAGAAATGGGTACGGAAGCCATTTTCCGACCTGATTACAGGGTCTTTATGTCCCAAATATTTCGGACAGGTGTGGCGTGCGTGACACGCTCCGGGCTATTTCAGCGCTGAAAAATTTGACGTTTTCGTCACGCGGATTCGCATCACGCCCCAAAGAGGCGGCCGCGCTGGCGGCGCCAGTACGCTGCAGCGCAGCAATTCCCTCGCCAGCAGGCCGAGGCTAACGCCTGCAATCGGTGTTTTCCCTCCCGCCATGGGGCATTAAACAAACATTATTGTTTGGCATCATTGTTTTATGCAGCCTACCGGAATATGGCGGGATCGCTGCGATGACCGTATCGGCGCATATTCGAACGCCAGAGCGGCGATAACACAAAAGAACGTGGCCATTTGCCGTGGGCACGAAGCAAGAGGCGTTTGCCACCGGGGGAAATGTGAACATGGGCGAACACCCGACTGCGGACGAGGATTTCCATCGTCTGGTCGACTCCATCTACGAGTCCGCGCTGGACGTTGCGGCAATGCCCGCGGCCCTGGACCTCTTTTCCCGGTACACCTCCACCGGCAGCCCGCGTTACCTCATCTGGGACAAGCTCGCGGGCCATGCACGCCTGGGCGTCACGCCCCACGGATGCTTCACCAGCGGCGCAAGCGTTCCCGAATGGCTGCCCAGTCCGCTCGACCTGCCCCACGCCGGCCCCTGCTGCGCGCCGGCCGACACGCCTGACAGTCCCGACTGCACGCCCATGCATGCTGCCTCGCACGATGGCGCCGTGGTCGCGAGTTCGGCGGCCATGCTGGCTTGCAGCGGACTCGAACAAGGCGTCCGCCTGATCGAGAACGCCGAAATCTGCGTGCTGATGAGCGGCACCAGCGCGGGCAGCATCAGCGCCGGCCAGCGCGAGCGGCGCCTGGCCCACGTCATGCCGCACTGGGTGCGCGCCGCGCGCATGCAGCAGCGCAATTTCGAACTGAGCGGGCTGGCCAGCCTTGGCCTGGCCGGCCTCGACACGCTGGACTTTGGCGTGATGGTGCTGCAGGCCGACCTGCGCGTGCGCTACGCCAACAGCTGGGCCGAGGCGCTGGTGCAGGCCGACAGCCACCTGTCGCTGCAGGACGGCGTGCTGCGCGCCCACAGCGACACGCTGCAGGCCGTGCTGCGCACGCTGCTGGACGGCGCCGTGCGCGGCCGCGGCGCCGAGGCCGCGTCCGGCTCATGGATGCACATCACCTCCGGCGGGCAGCCGGTACCGATCATCGTCACGCCGCTGGTCTCGCGCCAGCCAGTGGAAGGGCCGTGGCAATTGCCGGCCGCGATGATGTTGTTCGGCAATTCAGAGTCGCGCTCGGTGCTCGATGCGGGCGTGCTGACTTCGCTGTTCGGTCTGTCGCGCAAGGAGAGCATCATCGCCATCCGGCTCGCCGCCGGCGAGACGCTGAATGAAATCGCCGAGCGCGAGTTCCTGTCGCCGCATACGGTGCGCGTGCATATCCGCGATACGCTGCGCAAGACCGGCACGCATCGCCAGTCCGAACTGGTGCGCCTGCTGCACCTGCTGCCGGGCGTCAACCTCGAGCGCACCGGAGTGACCTCGGCCGTCCGGCCGCGCCCGTCGCGTTCGGGAACGGCCTGACGCCAGGGCATCAGGTCCGGAGCGCCCCGTCCGGGGCGCCACTCTGCGCCAATATCGAATCGGTATCGCTTCGCAATAAATCGATATTGGACTGGCGCTCCACGCGTGAACTACGCTGTGCCCCACCCTGAGCCATCCGGAATGCAAGGCAGTAGCCGCCGCGTTCCGCCGGGCTCGCGTGCCACAGCTACAGGACTTCACCGTGACTGCCCTGCTTTCCACCTTCGACCTGACGCCCCTGCCGCCGCACGCGCTCGCGTTCCGCGCCGAGGTACGCGCTTTTCTTGACGAGCACCTGCCCGCCCTGCCGCCGGAAACCCGTGCGCGCTCGTGGATGGGGTTCGATGCGGCGTTCAGCCGCGCACTGGCCGCGCGCGGCTGGGTCGGCATCACGCTGCCGCCGCAATACGGCGGCGCCGGCCTCGATCCCTACTCGCGCTTCGTGCTGGTGGAGGAGTTGCTGGCCCGCGGCGCGCCGGTATCGGCGCACTGGATCGCCGACCGGCAAAGCGGCCCGCTGATCCTGCGCTACGGCAGCGATGCGCAGAAAGCGCGCTACCTGCCCGCGATCTGCCGTGGCGAAGCGTTCTTCTGCATCGGCATGAGCGAGCCGAACTCCGGCTCCGACCTCGCCAGCGTCACGACACGCGCGGTGCGCCAGCCCGATGGCTCCTGGCGCCTGACCGGCCGCAAGATCTGGACGACCAACGCCGACCGCTGCCACTTCATGATCGCGCTGGTGCGCACCTCGGGCACGCCGCAGGACCGCCAGGGGGGCCTGTCGCAGTTCATCGTCAACCTGCACGCGCCCGGCGTCTCGGTGCGTCCGATCCACGACCTGGCAGGCGATGCGCACTTCTCCGAGGTCACCTTCGACGAGGTCGCGCTGGCACCGGATGCGCTGGTGGGCCACGAAGGCAGCGGCTGGGAGCAGGTCAACGCCGAACTCGCGTTCGAGCGCAGCGGCCCGGAACGGCTGTACTCCAGCGTGGTGCTGCTCGATACCTGGCTTGACGCCATGCGCCGCCTGCCGCCGGCGCGGTGCGACACGGTGACCGCGGGCCGCCTGGCCGGGCATCTGGCGGTGCTGCGCGCGATGTCGCTGGCGGTGACCGCGCGCCTGGCGGCCGGCGCCAGTCCGGTGGTCGAAGCCGCGCTGGTCAAGGACCTGGGCACGACCTTCGAGCAATCGATCCCGGCGCTGGTAGAAGCGGCGCTGGGCGACGAACCGGCACTGGCCGCCGACGGCGCGCTGTACCGCACGCTGGCCTACGTCACGCAGATCGCCCCGTCGTACTCGCTGCGCGGCGGCACGCGCGAAATCCTGCGCGGCATGATCGCGCGCGGTCTCGGCCTGCGCTGAAGCGCTGCACCGTCCCGACGCCCTGCACCCCGACGAGATCCATCATGCATAACGCTTACTCCGACGCCCTCGACGCGCTGCTGCGCGATTGCTGCACGCCCGCCACGATCCGCGCGCTGGAACAGCAGGCCGATCCCCGCGCCGCATGGCAAGCCCTGTGGCAGTCGTTGCGCGACAGCGGCTTTGCCGACTGCCTGCTGCCCGAGGCCGCCGGCGGCGCCGCGCTGCCGCTGCCTGAGCTGGCGCCGGTGCTGTTCGTCACTGGCCGCCATGTCCTGCCGCTGCCGCTGGCACAAACCATCTTCGCCCGCGCCGTGCTGCACGCGCATGGCATCGCCCTGCCCGACGGACCGATCGCGCTGGCGGGATTCGACGACGGCGCGCCCGCCGCCCTTGTCGCCGATGCGCGCCATGCCCAGTGGTTCCTGCTGCAGGACGGCGAACGTTGCCTGCTGCTGCCGGCGGCCGACGCGCGCGCCGAGCCCACCGGCGCGCACGCCGACCTGACCCTGCGCCTGCCGCGCCCGGACGCCGCCGCGCCGGCTGCGTTCCGCCTGCCGCCCGGCACGCTGCGCACCCTCGGCGCCTGCCTGCACGCCGTCCAGCTGGCCGGGGCGCTGTCGCGGGTGCTCGACCTGACACTGCAGTACGCCAACGACCGCCAGCAGTTCGGCCGCGCCATCGGCAAGTTCCAGGCGATCCAGCACCAGGTCAGCGAAATGGCCGAGCACGTGGCGGCGGCGCGCGTGGCGGCGCAGCTCGCTTGCGACAGCAGCACCGGAGAGCCCGACCGCCTGCGCGCCGCGATCGGCAAGCTGCGCGCCAGCGATGCCGTCACGCCAGTGGCGGCCATCGCCCATGCGGTGCATGGCGCAATCGGGATCACGGAGGAATACGACCTGCAGCTCTACACGCGCCGGCTGCATGCCTGGCGCGTGGCGGACGGGTCGGAGCGCTGGTGGAGCCGCGTGCTGGGCGAGGCGGTGTTCGCCGGCACGGACAGCCCCGCGGTCGAACTGGTGCGCGGATGGTGCGAGTGAGAGTGGGAGTGAGAGTGCGGGAGTGGGGGCGTAAGCGCGCGCCCGCTGCCTGAAGAAGCCTCAGGCAACGCGCGCGGCAAGCACAGCGAGGGATCAGGCGGCCAGGCTCAGGCCGCCGTGCGGCTTGCGGTGCCGGCGTTCCGGCTTGCACTCGTACTTGAGTTCGGTGCGCCCGTCTTCATAGGCCACTTCCAGCCGTACGGTAAAGCCCCACAGCCGCGTCACGTGCCGCACCACCTCGTCGAAGTTGTGCGCCAGCGGCCGGCGGTCGTTCTGCAGGTGGCGCAGCGTCAGCGAGCGGTCGCCGCCGATATCGACATTGGTCACCTGGATATTGGGCTCCATGGTCGACAGGTCATATTGCGCAGCCATCAGCTGGCGGATCCCGCGATAGCCCTCGTCGTCGTGGATGGCGGTGACGCGCAGCTTGCCCTCGCGGTCGTCGTCGAGCACCGAGAACAGCTTCAGTTCGCGGATCACGCGCGGCGACAGGAACTGCAGCAGGAAGCTCTCGTCCTTGAAGTTGCGCATCGCAAAGTCCAGCGTCGTGCGCCAGTCGCTGCCGGCGAACTCCGGCGCCCAGCGGTAGTCCTCGTCGGTCGGGTTCTCGCACATGCGGCGCAGGTCCTGGAAGATCAGGAAGCCGACCGTGTACGGGTTCAGCCCGCTGTAGTACGGGCTATGGTACGGCGGCTGGTAGATCACGTTGGTGTGCGCCTGCAGCAGCTCCATCATGAAGGCGTCATTGACCAGCTTTTCCTCGTAGAGCTGGTGCAGGATGGTGTAGTGCCAGAACGTGGCCCAGCCCTCGTTCATCACCTTGGTCTGCCGCTGCGGGTAGAAATACTGCGCGATCTTGCGCACGATGCGCACGATCTCGCGCTGCCACGGCGCGAGCTTGGGCGCGTTCTTTTCGATGAAATACAGCAGGTTCTCCTGCGGCTCGGGCGGAAACGCAATTTCCGGCTCATGCGACTCGTCGTCGGCGGTCAGCGCATGCTGGCGATGCTTGGGCAGCGTGCGCCACAGGTCGTTGACCTGCATCTGCAGGTAGTTCTCCCGATCGGCCTGGCGCGCCTTTTCTTCGGTGATGGAGAGCTTCTTGGGCCGCTTGTAGCGGTCGACGCCATAGTTCTGCAACGCGTGGCAGGAGTCGAGCAGCGCCTCCACCTCCTGCTCGCCGTAGCGTTGCTCGCACTCGGCCACGTAGTTCTTGGCGAACAGCAGGTAGTCGACGATGGCGTCAGCGTTGGTCCAGGTGCGGAACAGGTAGTTGCCCTTGAAGAACGCGTTGTGGCCGTAGCAGGCATGCGCGATCGTCAGCGCCTGCATCGGCATCGTGTTCTCCTCCATCAGGTAGGCGATGCAGGGATTGGAGTTGATGACGATCTCGTAGGCCAGCCCCATGTGGCCGCGCTGGTAGCTGCGCTCGGACGCCAGGAAATGCTTGCCATACGACCAGTGGTTGTATCCCACCGGCAAACCCGCCGACGCGTAGGCGTCCAGCATCTGCTCGGCCGTGATGATCTCGATCTGGTTGGGGTAGGTATCCAGCCCGAATTCGCCGGCGATGCGGGCGATCTCGCGGTCATACCGGTTGATCAGCTCGAAGGTCCATTCCGAACCCGTGGAGAGATAAGCCATCTTCGCCCCTTGTTGCGGGCAAGGCCCGCCCCGACCCCGCGGGCGTGCGAGCTGCCGCGCCGCGTGGTCCGCGTTCACTTGCCACTGCCATCACTGCGGGCCTTCAGCATCGGGCCCGTTCGGTGTTTCCGTAGCGCCGGCCGCGCGTCGACCTAGGCCGCGCGCTTCTGGAACAGGTCGTGCAGCACCGGGTAGATCTCGTCCGCGCCGATGATGCGCTGCATCGCAAAGTGGTCGAACTGGTTCTTGACCGTCAGGTACTCTTCCCAGAGGTTCTGCGGTTCCTCGGACGCCACCTCCACGTATGCGTAGTACTGCACCAGCGGCAGGATCGACTCGCGCAACAGGCGTCCGCACAGCTCGGAGTCGCCAGCCCAGTTGTCGCCGTCGGAGGCCTGCGCACAGTAGATGTTCCACTGGCTTGGCGGATACCGGTCATGGACCACCTCCACCATCAGCTTCAGCGCGCTGGACACCACGGTACCACCGGACTCGCGCGAGTGGAAGAAGTCTTCCTCTTCGACTTCCTTGGCCACGGTGTGATGCCGGATGAACACCACGTCGATGCGCTCGTAGTTGCGCTTCAGGAACAGGTACAGCAGCATGAAGAAGCGCTTGGCCAGGTCCTTGCGGCTCTCGTCCATCGAGCCGGACACGTCCATCAGGCAGAACATCACCGCCTGGGCCTGCGGGCGCTTCTTCAGCACGCGGTTGTTGTAGCGCAGGTCGAGCTTCTCGATAAAAGGCACGCGGTCGATGCAGGCACGCAGGTGCCGCATCTTCTCCATCAGCTCGAGCGTGCCTTCGGCGTAGGGGCCGTCTTTTTCCAGCGCCTCGGCATACTCCAGCTCCAGCTCGCGCAGGCGCTTCTGGTAAGGGCTGGACAGGGCGATGCGCCGCCCGATCGAGCTGCGCATGGTGCGCAGGATCGACAGGTTGGACGGTGTGCCGTCGATGGAATAGCCGGCGCGCACCTTGCGCACCTCGGCGATCTTGGCGAGGTGGCGCTTGGCCAGGTCCGGCAGCGCCATGTCCTCGAAGAAGAAGTTCAGGAAATCCTCGCGCGACAGCGTGAAGACGAAATCGTCCTCGCCCTCGCCGCTGTCGCTGGCCCGCGAACCGGTCCCGCCACCGCCCTGCTGCTGGCGGTCGAAGGAATCCCCCTTGACGAACTTCTTGTTGCCAGGGTGGATCCACTCGCGCCGCCCGCCCTGGCCGTGGTGGAAAATCGGTTCGGAGATGTCCTTGACCGGAATGGACACCTGGCCACTCTGCTCGATGTCCATGATCTTCCGGCCGGACACCGCCTTTGCCACCGCCTGCCGTATCTGTTCGCGGTAGCGTTTGATGAAGCGTTGCTGATTGACGGCACTCTTGTTGCCGCCGTTCTCGCGCCGATCGATGACCGTAGCCATAAGTTGCCCTCGTTGAGAGACTGCTTCCGCGGCGCCGTTACGATGATTTTCTTACGCGCAGATACCACTCCACCAGAAGTCTCACTTGCTTGGGCGTGTACCCCTTCTCGACCATGCGGTTGACGAAGTTCTCGTGCTTGTCCTGGTCTTCGCGAGAAGACTTGGCGTTGAACGAGATCACCGGGAGCAGGTCCTCCGTGGTGGAGAACATACGCTTCTCGATCACCATCCGCAGCTTTTCATAGCTGGTCCACACCGGGTTCTTGCCGCTGTTGTTAGCCCGCGCGCGCAGCACGAAATTGACGATCTCGTTGCGGAAGTCCTTCGGGTTGGAAATACCCGCGGGCTTTTCCACCTTCTCCAGTTCGTCGTTCAGCGCGTTGCGATCGAGGATTTCGCCGGTGTTGGGATCACGGTACTCCTGGTCCTGGATCCACAGGTCGGCGAACACCACATAGCGATCGAAGATGTTCTGGCCATACTCGGAGTACGACTCCAGGTAAGCGGTCTGGATCTCCTTGCCAATAAACTCCACGAACGGCGTGGTCAGATACTCCTTGATGTGCGCCAGCAGCTTGGCTTCCTGTTCCGGCGGGAACTGTTCGCGCTCGATCTGCTGCTCGAGCACATACAGCAGATGCACCGGGTTGGCCGCCACTTCGGTGTTGTCGAAGTTGAAGACCTTGGACAGGACCTTGAACGCAAAGCGCGTCGACAGCCCGTTCATGCCCTCGTCAATGCCGGCGTAGTCGCGGTACTCCTGGTACGACTTTGCCTTCGGGTCCACGTCCTTCAGGCTTTCGCCGTCATAGACGCGCATCTTCGAAAAGACGTTGGAGTTCTCGGGCTCCTTGATGCGGGTCAGCACCGCGAACTGCGCCATCATCTTCAGCGTGTTCGGCGCGCACGGCGCGGCCGACAGCGAACTGCAGCGCAGCAGCTTGTCGTAGATCTTCACCTCGTCGGACACGCGCAGCACGTACGGCACCTTGACGATGTAGATACGGTCCAGGAATGCCTCGTTGTTCTTGTCCGACTTGAAGGTCGTCCACTCCGCCTCGTTCGAGTGCGCCAGGATGATGCCGTCGAACGGAATCGCGCCGAAGCCTTCGGTGCCCTTGTAGTTGCCTTCCTGCGTTGCGGTCAGCAGCGGGTGCAGCACCTTGATTGGCGCCTTGAACATTTCGACGAACTCGAGCAGGCCGCGGTTAGCCAGGCACAGGCCGCCGGAATACGAGTACGCATCCGGGTCGTCCTGCGGGAAGTCCTCGAGCTTGCGGATGTCCACCTTGCCCACCAGCGACGAAATGTCCTGGTTGTTCTCGTCGCCCGGCTCGGTCTTCGAGATCGCGATCTGCGACAGCACCGACGGGCGCAGCTTCACCACCCGGAACTTGGTGATGTCGCCGTTGAACTCATGCAGGCGCTTGACTGCCCACGGCGAGGCAATCGTGTTCAGGTAGCGGATCGGGATGCCATAGTCCTCTTCCAGGATCTTGCCGTCTTCTTCCGGCGCGAACAGCCCCAGGGGCGACTCATGGATCGGTGAACCCTTCAGCGCGTAGATGGGGATCTGCTCCATCAACGCCTTGAGCTTCTCCGCGAGCGAGGACTTGCCGCCGCCGGGAGGCCCGAGCAGATACAGGATCTGCTTGCGCTCTTCCAGGCCCTGCGCCGCGTGCTTGAAGAACGAGACGATCTGCTCGATCGTGTCCTCCATGCCATAGAAATCGCGGAAGGCCGGATAGATGCGAATGACCTTGTTGAAGAAGAGTCGGGACAACCGGGGATCATGGTGGGTATCCACCAGTTCCGGCTGGCCGATCGCGGCGAGCATGCGCTCGGCAGCGGTCGCGTAGGCAGTGGGATCCTTCTTGCAGATCTCCAGGTATTCCTGGATGGTGTATTCCTCTTCCTTGCGAGCTTCGAAGCGCGTAGCGTAATGGCCGAAAATGTCCATACCTCACTCCCGTCAGAGTTCACATCCGAGGCGAAGGTAGTTCTACCCTTCAAGACTTCGCAAGTTCCGTGGTTCGCCACCCCGGCTTGACGACCGGTGAATGTTGCGAAGACTTTACTTCATCATAGTCAAATAACGGCGATGGTGGAGTCCGAGTTGACGAATCTTGCATCGACGCAACGCTTGTTTCCACGCTGCGTTTATCGCCTGATTCGGCTGGTGGCGCTGTCAGCTTTTGGCTGATATTTCATCTCGGTGCCGCACCCCGCGCGCGACGGGCCATTGACCATGCTTGTGACAAACCTTACACCTTTCCGCAGGTCCCTGCACAGCCGGTTTTGTAACCGGAAACACAAAAGCCGGCACAGTTGCCGGCTTTTATGTTGGTTTCAGAAATAGCTCATGCGCGCATCAGCATAGGCTGAGTGCTGATAGCAGTCAGCGCTGCCCGCGCGCGGCCATCAGAGCGTGCGCGCCACCAGCTCTTTCATGATCTCGTTGGAGCCGCCGTAGATCTTGCCGACGCGTGCGTTGGCGTACATGCGCGCGATCGGGTATTCCAGCATGTAGCCGTAGCCGCCGTGGAACTGCAGGCACTCGTCGATGATCTCGCAGTTCTTTTGCGTGCACCACCACTTGGCCATCGCCGCGGTCGCGGCATCCAGCGTACCCGCCATCAGGCGCATCATGCAGTCGTCGACGAAGGTGGCGGCGATGGTCGCCTCGGTCTTGCACTCGGCCAGGCGGAAGCGGGTGTTCTGCAGGTCGGCCAGCGCCTGCCCGAAGACCTTGCGCTCGCGCACGTATTCGGTGGTGAGCTCGATCGCGCGATGCATCGATGCGGTCGCGCCCAGGGCGATGATCATCCGCTCCTGCGGCAGCTGCTGCATCAACTGGTAAAAGCCCTGCCCTTCCTGCTCGCCGAGCAGGTTGTCGCACGGCACCAGCACGTCGTCGAAGAAGAGTTCGGCGGTGTCCTGGCCCTTCTGCCCGATCTTCTCCAGGATGCGGCCGCGCCGGAAGTCTTCGAGCTCGCGCGTCTCGACCATGATCAGCGAGACGCCGCGCGAGCCGGCTTCCGGATCGGTCTTGGCGACCAGGCACACCAGGTCGGCGTGGTAACCGTTCGTAATAAATGTCTTTGCACCGTTTATGCGATAGCAGTCTCCGTTGGCGGTCTTTTCGCGCACCGCGCGGGTGCGTACCGATTTGAGGTCCGAGCCCGCGCCGGGTTCCGACATGGCGATGGCCGCGACCATCTCGCCGCTGGCCATCTGCGGCAGCCATTTTTTCTTCTGCGCTTCGGTGCCGTAATTAAGCAGGTAATGTGCCACGATGCCGCTGTGCACGTTGTTGCCCAGGCTGGTGAAGATGGCGCGCGCCATCTCGCGCGTGATCACCGCTTCATGCGCAAAGTTGCCGCCGCCGCCGCCGTACTCTTCCGGGATGCTGGCGCACAGCAGGCCGGCCTGGCCGGCGCGGCGCCATACGTCGCGGTCGATGTAGCCCTGCGCGGCCCAGCGCGCTTCGTTCGGCGCCAGTTCACGCTCGATAAAGCGGCGTACGGTGTCCTGGAACATCTCCAGGTCTTCGGTCATCCAGGGAGTCTGGCGTGCGGCGGGCGCCGCATGTTGGTGTTGGGATGCCATAGGTGTGCGGATACGAGGGTAAACGAGTAATCGGCACAGGCGGCGGCGCTGTCGGGCAGCCGCGCCTGTATACGTAAACGGTGTGTGCGGTTTAGCGCGAACGTTGCCGCCGTGCTGCGACACAGCATGGCGGTCCCGGGTTTTCAGTCGGGCCAGCGGTAGCGCAGCGGCTGCTTGGCCATGAAGCGGTCGGCAGCCTCGCGGCGGTAGCCGGTGGAAAAGGCAATGCCCTGGCCATCCGCTTCCATCGCCAGCATGGTGTGCAGGTCCTGGTTGAGCGACGCGTTCAGCGCCTGCTTGGTCAGCCCGACCGCGACCGGCGAAGCCTCGGTGAAGGCGCGCGCCAGCGCCTGCGCGCGCTCGGCCAGGCTTTCCTCCGGCACGATTTCCATGACGATGCCAAGGTCTTGCGCGGCCGCGGCATTGAGTTCGCGCATCGAGAACATCAGCGCCTTGGCGCGTTGCAGGCCGATCATCCGCGGCAACGTGTAGAAAACGCCACAGTCGGGGATCAGGCCCATGCGCAGGAATGGCAGCCCGAAGCGCGCGCGCGGCGTGGCCAGGATGATGTCGGCGGTCAGCGCCAGGCTGAAGCCGGCACCGTAGGCCGCGCCGTTGACCGCGGCGATGACCGGCACGTCGAGCTGGATCAGGTCTTCCAGCCAGCCGTGCGCCTGCTGCAGCCGGCGGCGTCCCTGCGGCGCGTCGATCTCGATTTGCATCGAGCTGATGTCGCCGCCCGAGCAGAAATCGGTGCCGGCGCCGGTCAGGATCAACGCGCGCACGCTCTCGTCGGCACGCACCTGGCGGACGGCTTCGCCGATTTCGCCGCGCATCGGGATCGACAGCGCGTTCTTGCGCTCGGGGTAATTCAGGGTCAGGGTGGCGATGCCGTCTTCGATGGCAAAGCGGATGGTTTCCATGGATAGACTCCGGTATGCGGTGCCGTGGCGGTCAGCGACGGTCAATGCCGATCAGTCGAGCTGGATGTTGGCGTCGCGCACGATCTTGGCCCACTTGGGCATGTCGCCGCTGACCACCTCGGCCAGCTCCTGCGGAGTCGAGCCAACCGGCTGCAGGCCCATGCCGGCCAGCTTCTGCGAGACCTCGGGCAGTTTCACGATGCGCGCGGTCTCGGCGGCCAGCCTGGCGGTCACGTCCCTGGGCGCGCCGCCGGGCAGGAACAGCCCGAACCAGCCATTGGGCTCAAACCCTTTCAGGCCCAGCTCGGCAAAGGTCGGCACATTGGGCAGTGCCTTGTAGCGCTGGCTGCCGGTGATGCCGAGGATCTTGAACTTGTTGCTGCCCAGGTAGGCATTGGCCGAGGTCACGTCGACGAAGGCCGAGTCCACCTGCCCGCCGAGCACGTCGCTCATCAGCGGCGCGGCGCCCTTGTACGGGATATGGGCCATGTCGATGCCGGCCTGCTGGCGCAGCAGCTCGCCATGCAGGTGCGACGAGGTGCCGTTGCCGTAGGAGCCGTAGCTGAGCTTGCCCGACTTGGCCAGCGCCAGGAACTCGCGCATGTTGTTGGCCGGCACCCGGTTGGGCACGACGAACAGGTCCGAGGACTTGGCGATCAGCGACACCGGCGTGAAGTCCCTGGCCACGTCGTACGGCATGCGCTTGTACAGGCTCGGCGACTGGATCATCGCGGTGATCGCCAGCAGCAGCGTGTAGCCGTCGGCCGGCGCCTTGGCGACGGTGTCGTTGCCCAGCATGCCGCTGGCACCGGGCTTGTTCTCCACCACCACCGGCTGGCCCAGGATCTCGGCCAGGCGCTGGCCGACCAGGCGGCCGACGGTATCGGTGCCGCCGCCGGCGGGGTACGGCACGATCAGGCGGATCGGCTTGCTCGGATACGGCTGCTGGGCGAAGACCTGGCCCGTGGTGCCGAGGATGGCCGCGCCGGCCAGGGTGCCGGCCTGCGCCAGCCAGTTGCGTCTGCTTTGCTGCATGCTGTGTCTCGCTTTCTTCTGTGTTTCGCCGCGCGCTCAGGCGCGCGGGGCTTCGGCCTGCATCTCGCGTTCCTGCAGGGCGCGCCACTGGATCTTGCCGGTGCCCGACTTGGGCAGCGCCTCGACGAACTCGACGATACGCGGCACCTTGTAGGCGGCCAGCCGCTCACGGCACCAGGCCATGATGCGTTCGGGATCGGCCTCGGCGGTGCCGCGCGCCTCGGGGCGCAGCGCGATCACCGCCTTGACGGTCTCGCCGCGGCGCTCGTCGCGCGCGGCGATCACGCAGGCCTCATGGATGGCGGGGTGGCCATACAGCAGGTTCTCCACCTCGGCCGGCCACACCTTGAAGCCGGAGGCATTGATCATGCGCTTGAGGCGGTCGCGCATGAAGAAGTAGCCCTCTTCGTCCATGAAGCCCAGGTCGCCGGTGCGCAGGAAGCGCTTGCCGTCGAGCTCGACGAACGAGACCTCGTTGGCCTCGGGGTTGCGCCAGTAGCCCTGCATCACCTGGCCGCCGTGGGCGACGATCTCGCCGGTCTGGCCTTGCGGCAGCTCTGCCAGCGTCTGCGGGTCGATCACGCGCGCATCCACGCCGAAGGTGGCAATGCCCAGGCATTCGCGCTTGGGCTTGTTGCGCGGGTTGGACAACAGGAACGAGGCGGTCTCGGTCATGCCGTAGGCTTCCACATAGGGCAGGCCGAAGCGCTCCTGCAGCATGTTGGCCACGGCGTCGGGCATCGCCGCGCCGCCGCCGCCGAGGAAGGCCAGGCTCGACAGGTCGCGCTGCCCGATGCCGGGCTGCGAGAAGAAGTCCACCATCATCGCCGGCGGCGCGCCCCACACCGAGGCGCGATAGCGCTCGATCAGGTCGGCGGCAAGGGCGCGGTCCCAGCGCGGCATCAGCACCACGGTGGCGCCGAGGTAGATCGGCGAATTCATGCAGTTCTGCATGCCCAGCAGGTGGAACATCGGCGCCACCGCCAGCACCACCGACTCGGGCGTGCTGCTGCGCCAGATCTGCGAGCCGACCGCCGCGGTCATCATGGTGCCGTGCGTATGCATGCAGCCCTTGGGATTGCCGGTGGTGCCCGAGGTGTAGGCGAGCATGCACAGCGTGTCGAAGCCGGCCCGGTGCGGCAGCGGCCGGTGCCCGGCCGCGCTGGCGGCATCCCATGCCACCGGCATGGCGCCGGAAGGTGCCGGCTGCAGCGCCGGCGCTGGCTCGCGCAGCCATGCCGGCACCGGCAGGCCACCGTCGTCGCGCAGCATGCCGGCGTAGTCGTGCACGATCACGTGGCGCAGCGCCGGGCCATGCAGCGGCGACAGACACTGATACAGCTCGCTGCCGGCGAAGGCGGCGACGGCGCCGCTGTCGGACACCACGTGCGCCAGCTCGGCCTCCAGCCACATCGGGTTGGCCGGCACCACCACGCCTTCGGCACGCAGGATCGCGTAGTAGGCAATGATGAACTGCGGGCAGTTCTGGCTGAACAGCAGCACGCGGTCGCCAGGCTGGATGCCGCAGGCCTGCTGCAGGTAGCCAGCCATGCGCTCGATCTCGTCCTGCAACTGCGCATACGAGATCGCGGTGCCGAAGTACTGGATCGCGGTCTTGTCCGGATAGCGGCGCGCGGCGGCCTCGACGTTGTAGAACAGGCTGGTGCGCGGCGTGTGCAGCGTGGCGGGCAAGCCCGGCGGCCAGGCCGGGGAACGGAACGGCAGGTTGGTACTTGTAGCAGGCTTCATTTGCAGCAGGGGTAGCGGTTCAAGCGGTTCAGATCAAGAAATGGGAAATCAGTCCAGCCGGATGTTGTTGACGCGGATCACCTTGCCCCAGCGGGCGTAGTCGGTCTGCACCGTCTGCGCAAAGGCGTCGGGCGTGCTGCCGGTCAGCACGATCCCCATTTCGCCCATGCGCTTGCGCAGCTCGGGCTGGGCCAGGATGCGGTTGACCTCGGCGGCGTACTTGTCCACCACGGCGCGCGGCGTCGCCGCCGGCAGGAACAGGCCGAACCAGCCCTGGCCGTCCATGCCGGCCACGCCGGCTTCGCGGAAGGTCGGCACGTCCGGCAGCTGCGGCGAGCGCGCCGGGCCAGTGACGGCAAGCGCGCGCAGGCGGCCCGAGGCGTTGTGCGGCTTGGCGCCCATCACGGAGATGATGGCGGCCGGCACCTGGCCGCCGAGCAGGTCGTTCAGCTCCGGCGCCTCGCCCTTGTACGAGACGTGCACCATGTCGAGCTTGGCCGACTCCTTGAAGATCTCGCCGTACAGGTGGCCGCTCGAGCCGGTGCCATAGGAGCCATAGGAGAACTGCTTCGGCTTGGCGCGGACCAGTTCGATGAATTCCTTGATGTTGCTGGCGGGCACGGCGCTGTGCACGGCAAAGACCAGGTTGGTCGTGCCAAGCTCCGACACCGGCACGAAATCCTTGACCGGGTCGAACGGAGGCTTGGCGTAGAGGCTGGGCGCCTGCACCAGCGTGGTAATCGTCAGCAGCGCGGTATGGCCGTCCGCCTCGGCGCGGGCCACGGCTTCGGAGCCGATCATGCTGCTGGCGCCGGGGCGGTTCTCCACCACCACCGGGCGTTTCCAGGCCTTGCCCAGGCCATCCGCCACCGCGCGCCCCAGCACGTCGGTGGCGCCGCCGGCCGGATATGGCACCACCAGCCGCACGGTCTTGTTCGGGAAGGCTGACTCGGCCCAGGCCGTGCCCGAGGTCAGCAGCCCCACGCCGGCCGCCGCCAGCAAGGCGGCTCCGAAGCGCCTGAATGCGCTACGACGGTCTGCACCACACACCGCACCACGCCCCGCACCACGTTCCTCACTACGCCGCACTGCCTGCATGTTGTCGTCTCCTTTGGCTTCTTATCCGAGCGAACCGGGCGCGTGGCCCCGGCTCAACCGGTACTGGCCGCCTTGCGGGGCCCGTTTCTTGTATTAGCCGGAGAGTGCGCGATGCTGCGGTGCGTGGACAATGACCAGACGGGCCAAAATGATTGGCCGAATCGCTCAGGCAAAAGGCAGGCTTTGGCAAATCCCGATTGTGCGGTGCAGCCGGCGCTTGATAAGGTGGCGCAAAGACCGGGAATGTCCGTGCCGGCGCGTCAACCTGACGAGGAGACCCATGCACACCGCTGTCCTGCCATCGCTGCGCCCGCCAGTGCCGGGCAAGCTCCACATTGCCGGCGCACTGGCGCAGGGTCCGGTGCCCGGCGGCGCCGCGCGCCTGCCCGGCGCGGCACAAGGCAAGGCCGCCATGGCTGCCACGTCTGGCCAGGCCCCGGCTCGCCACACGGTCGCGATCCAGCACGTGCACCGCATCCTGCAGGGTGCGCACCGCCTCGGCCACGACGTCGACGCGCTGCTGCGCCGCGCGGGTGTTTCGCCGGCGCTGCTGGCCTCGCCGAGTGCGCGCGTGACACAGGGGCAGTACGCGGCGCTGATCCGCACGCTGCGCCGCGTCATGCGCGATGAGCTCTGGGGGCTGCTGGACCGGCCGGTCCCGCCCGGCACGTTTGCCCAGACGGCGCGGGCCATGATCCATTGCGCCACGCTGGAAGACGCCATCCACGCCGCAATGCGCCTGTACCGGCTGCATGTCGATGCCTTTACGCCGCGCCTGCATGTCAGCGCCGACGGCCGGATCGCGTCGATAAGGCTGCACCGGCGCGCGCCCACCTCCGCATGCCGCAGCTTCGCGGAATCGACCTTTGTGTTCCAGGGCTATGCGCTGGTGAGCTGGCTGGTGGCGCAGCATATTCCGCTGCTGCGCGTCGACCTGGCCAACGAACGCCCGCAGGGCGGCAGCGACACCGAACGCGTGTTCAAGACCGCGGTGCACTACGGACAGCCGATTACCGCGCTGCATTTCGACGCCGCCTGCCTGCGCCTGCCGGTGATGCAGGACAGCGCCAGCCTGCGCGCCTTCCTGCAGGAGGCGCCGCGCAACCTGCTGATCCGCTACCGCGACAGCTGCTGCCTGGCCGAACGCATCCGGCAGCACCTGCGCTCGCACCTGAACGACGAGCTGCCGTCGCTCGAGCAGATGGCGCAGATGCTGCGCCTGACGCCGCAGACGCTGCGCCGCCGGCTGCGCGACGAGGGCCGGGGCTACCAGAGCATCAAGGACAGCCTGCGCCGCGATGTCGCCATCGGCATGCTGGAGCACCCCGGCATGACGCTGCAGGAGGTGGCGCTGCGGCTCGGCTTCTCGGAGCCGAGCACCTTCCACCGCGCGTTCAAGAAATGGACCGGCGTGGCGCCCGGCGAGTACCGGTTGCGGGGGATGCGCGGCGAGCGCGAGCCGGGCTGACCCGCGCCATTCAAGCTGCCAAACAAGTTGCTATTCAAGCTGCTATTCAAGCTGGATTTCGCCGTCGAATTTCGACTTGAGGTTTGCCGCCGGCAATTCCAGCGTCATCGTCACCGGAAAGCGCCCGGTGCCGGCGATGGTGCCGTCGGCAATGGCCTGGGCGATCGCCTGCTCGATTTCGCGCTGCGAGCTGACGCCGACGACCTTGAGGAACTTGCGGATGCTGAGGTTGAAGGTTTCCTCATCCATGTGCTGTCTCCGGGACTAAGGTGGAGTAAGGCGCGCGGTGCGCCTGGAAACAGCCTAGGCGATGCGGGGGCTTTGTGCAGGCGCCCCCGGGACCTGTGCTTCAGATGACGCCCTGCTCCCGCAGCGCGGCAATGCGTGCGGCAGACAAACCCAGCACGTCTTCCAGCACACGCTCGGTATGCTGCCCGAGTCGCGGTGGCGGCGCATCGTACTGCACCGGCGTCGCCGACAGCCGCAACGGGCTCTTGACCGTCGGGCAGAGACTGCCGTCATCGCGCACCAGGTCGACCTGCAGCTCGCGGTAACGCACCTGCGGGTCTTCCAGCACCTGGCCGTAGTCGTTGATCGGGCCGCACGGGATGCCCTGCGCTTCCAGCGCCTGGACCCAGTGGGCCGTCTCTCGTGTGCGCATGTGCGCCTCCAGCATCGGCACCAGCGTCTCGCGGTGGACGATGCGGCCGGGGCCGGTGGCAAAGCGCTCGTCCCCCGCCAGGTCAGGGCGTTCGATGCCACGGCAGTAGGCCTGCCACTGCCCGTCGTTGCCCGCCGCCACGATCATGTAGCCGTCGGCGGTGGCGAACACATGGTAGGGAACCATGTTGGCGTGCGCATTGCCATAGCGCGGCATGGCCTTGCCGGTCACGCGCTGGGCGATGATCGGCGTGGCACCGACCGCCACCACCGCGTCGAGCAGCGCCATGTCGATATGCTGGCCTTCGCCGGTACGTTCGGCATGACGCAGCGCGGCAAGCACGGCCACCGTGGCATACATGCCCGTGAGCATGTCGACCACCGCCACGCCAACCTTCTGCGGCCCGCCGCCGGGCAGGTCGTCGCGCTCGCCGGTGACGCTCATCAGGCCGCCAAGGCCCTGGAAGATGAAGTCATAGCCGGGCTTGTGCGCGCTCGGCCCGGTCTGGCCGTAGCCCGTGATCGAGCAATAGACGATCGCCGGGTTGACCGCCTTCAGGCTTTCATAGTCCAGCCCGTAGCGCTTGAGGTCGCCGACCTTGTAGTTCTCCAGCACGATCTGCGACCTGGCCGCCAGTTCGCGCACGATCGCCTGCCCTTCCGGGCTGGCGATATCCAGCGTCACCGACTGCTTGCCGCGGTTGGCGCCGGCAAAGTAGGTGGCGTCGCGCGACGACTCGCCGTTGGCATCGGGCAGCCAGGGCGGCCCCCACGAACGGGTGTCGTCGCCGGCGCCGGGGCGCTCCACCTTGATGACCTCGGCCCCCAGGTCGGCCAGGTTCTGCGCGCACCACGGTCCGGCCAGTATGCGCGACAGGTCGAGCACCCGCACGCCCTGGAGGGCGCCGCGGGTGCCGGGCAGGGATTGCGCCCCCGCCATCTCAGATCGGGTCCCAGCCGATCACGTCGGGCGAACGCTCCAGCTTGAAGAAGCTGTTGCGCATCGCCGGCATGGCGATCTCGGCCACGCTTTCCGGGGTCCAGCCTTCGCTCATATGCACCGAGCGCACCGGGCGCGGCTGGCTCATCAGCATGATTTCGTTGGCACGCACCGCGAAGATCTGGCCGTTGACTTCGGACGCAGCATCGCTGGCCAGGTACACCGCCACCGGGGCGATCTTGCCGGCTTCCATCTTCTGCAGCTTGGCCACGCGGGCCTTCTCTTCCGGGGTTTCGGCCGGGATCGAGCTGGTCATGCGGCTCCAGGCGAACGGCGCGATGCAGTTCGAGCGCACGTTGAAACGCTGCATGTCCAGCGCGATCGACTTGGACAGCGCCGCGATGCCCAGCTTGGCCGCCGAGTAGTTGGCCTGGCCCAGGTTGCCGATCAGGCCCGAGGTGGAAGTCATGTGCACGTAGGCACCGCTCTCCTGGTCCTTGAAGTAGTTGGCCGCGGCGCGGCTGACGAAGAAGGTGCCGTGCAGGTGCACGTCGATCACCGAGCGCCATTCTTCTTCGTTCATCTTGAAGAACATGCGGTCGCGCAGGTTGCCCGCGTTGTTGACCACCGCGTCGATGCGGCCGAAGTTGTCCAGCGCGCATTGCACGATGGCGTTGGCGCCGTTCCAGGTCGAGACGCTGTCCGTGTTGGCCACGGCCTCGCCGCCGGCGGCGCGGATTTCTTCCACCACGCGCTGCGCGGGGCCCGTGTCGCCGCCCTCGCCGGTCATCGACACGCCCAGGTCATTGACCACCACCTTGGCGCCGGCGGCAGCCAATGCCAGCGCGATCCCGCGCCCGATCCCGCCACCCGCGCCCGTCACCAGCGCAACCTTGCCTGCCATCAAACCGCTCATTGCCTTGCTCCTCTCAAATCCTCTGAAATGCTGTCATCCGGTCACCGCTGCCCATCGGTACGGTGGTTACGGTGCCTACGGTGCGTACGGCGAAACTGGTACGTACGGCGCGATGATCGTCCGGATTCGCCATTCACATGTCGGTCCGGTCCGAATTCCGGTGCGATTATCGGCTCGCCACCAGACCGGCGACGCCCGGGTGCTGTGATTCCGGATGTCATTGCCGCGTGGGATACGATAAATTGGCACCCGCGTCTTTGGAATTCACGAATCACAAAAGTGGCCTTTGGCCTGACGGAAGCCCATGCATTACGACCTGACCGATCTGCGCCTTTTCCTGAACGTCGGCGAGACGGAAAACCTCACCCGCGCCGCGGAGCGCAGCTTCCTGTCGCTGCCGGCGGCCAGCACCCGGATCAAGCAGCTGGAAGAGGCGTTCCAGACACAATTGCTGATCCGCCAGGTCAAGGGCGTTCGCCTGACTCCGGCCGGTGACGCGCTGCTGCTTCATGCGCGCGAGGTCTTCCGCGAACTGGAATGCCTGCACGCCGACCTGCGCCCCTACGCCAAGGGCATCAAGGGGCGCGTGCGGCTGCTGGCCAATACCACCGCCACCAACTCCTTCCTGGCCACCGGTGTGTCGCGCTTCCTGACCGAGAACCCCGACGTGGATATCGAACTGGAAGAGCACCTGTCGCAGGAAATCGTGTCGGCCATCAGCGCGGGCGCGGCCGATCTGGGCATCGTCGCGGGTGAAGTCGCCACGCAGGACCTGGACGTGATGCACCTGTGCAGCGACGAGCTGATCGTCATCGCCCCGGTGAACCACCCGCTGCCGGCGTTCAAGCGGCTGCATTTCGCCGACCTGCTCGATACCTGCCGCTTCGTCGGGCTGAACCAGTTCAGCGCGATCCAGTCGTTCCTGGACCGCATTGCCAGCGGCATGGGCAAGCGCATCAGCCTGCGCATCCAGGTCGGCAGTTTCGACGCGGTGTGCCGCATGGTAGAGGCCGGTGCCGGCATCGCCATCGTGCCCAACAGCTGCGCGCGGCGCTATGCCAGCCGCAAGGTGCTGCGCTTTATCCAGCTGGAAGACGAATGGGCCAAGCGCGAGCTGCGCCTGGTCCGGCGCCCCGGGCGCGAGTTGCCCCAGTTTGCCGAGACCCTGATCCAGTACCTGGTCGACGCGGCGCGCGAGCCGGTGTAAGTACGGTGGAAGCGCGGCGCGACGAAGGCAACGAACGCAACGAACGCGCCGCACGCCGCATCAGCCGGCGGCCAGCCCCGCGGAATGCGCTACCAGCCCGGCCAGCGGGCGCAGCGAGACTGCCATCACCGCCAGCAGCAGCCCCATGGCGAACACGCCCGGCCAGCTGGTGCGGCCACAGCGCGCCAGCGAATCGTTGACCAGCTCCGGCGACCAGTGGTATTCGCGCAGGCGCCGGATGGTGGATTCGGCATGCCAGCGGTACAGCTGGTTGCCATACATGCCCAGCAACAGCGCCAGCGCATACAGCAGCGGCCGGGACAGCGCCAGCGGCATGTTGAAGCGGAACAGCGCATGCAGCACCGGCTCCGCGCAGACAATCACCGCATAGACGCCCACTTGCCAGTACATGCGCCGGTAGGCCATCCAGAACGGGCCGAGCAGGCATGCCGCCCAGTTCCACGACATGCCGCCGCGCGCCCCGGCCAGGGCCCAGCGGCCGCTGTAATACGCGTAGCGCGGGCCCACGAAGACGGCCAGCGCCGCATCGTCACGGATCGATGATTTCATGCCACTCTCCCCTGCCTACTGCCTGCTCCGTCGTCGCGGAACAGTCTGCACAGCATAGGCCGGCGCTTGCCTGCGCAGCGTGCGCTGGCGCGCATTGGAAGGAGATTGGCGCAAGCCGGGGGGAGGGCCGGCGTGTTGCCTGCCGCAGCGCTATTTCAGGCGCAGCAGGATTTGCAGGATGACCAGCGTGAATACCGTGGCGATCACCGCCGTGGTGTCGCGCCCGAGCCCTGCTGCCACGCCGATCGCCGCCACCATCCAGATGCTGGCTGCCGTGGTCAGGCCCTTGATGTCGGCTTCGCTGTTCTGCTTCAGGATCGCACCCGCGCCCAGGAAGCCGATCCCGGCGGTCAGCCCCTGCAGCACACGGCTGATGTCCGCCAGCGGCACGCCCGCCTGCAGCGGCACCAGCACGAACAGTGCCGAGCCCAGCGCCACCAGCATATGGGTGCGCAGCCCGGCGGCCTTGCCCGAGGCCTCCCGCTCATAGCCGATCAGCCCGCCCAGCACCACCGCCACGGTCAGCCGCACCAGGATGCGGGTGGCTTCTCCGGCGTCGGGCACATCGCTGAATTCGGCGCGGATGGCGCTGTAGATTTCCGACCAGACCCCGTCCATCGCCCGCCCTCCAGGTGCTTTGGTACAGACCTGAGCGTAGCACGCGCCGCGAGCCCCTGGCGCGGGCCGCACATCGATGCGGCAACGCCCTACCCGGGCGTGCGGCGGCGTCCTACACGGCAAGCGGAAGCTCCCCGACAGTCCCGTCGCGGGGCCGACCCTATATTGGAATCACCACGACTAGTGCAAAACAGGAGCTACACCATGCCCTACATCCTCGCCTGGCTACTTGGTGTCCCGGCCTTCGTCCTGATCCTGATCTGGCTGTTCGTACATTGACACCACGCTGACACTGCCGCAGGGCCACGCGCCCTGCCTGGAAATACCTCAGACGCCCGGCCAAGCCGGGCGTCTTGCGTTCCGGACCCGCTGCGCAACCAGGTGCATAGGGCGCCGCAAGCGCTTCCGGCGACCCTAAGCCGCTCTTTCGCAAATCCGAATTTCGGCGAACAGGGGGGTCGGGAATAATGGCCGCATTCGAATCAGACGGGGCCTCCCCATGCTTGCAGAACAGGATCCAGAGCAGCTGTATCCCGAAATCCGCGAGGCCGTGCGCGATCTTTGCGCCGGCTTCGATTCGGCATACTGGCAGCGCGTGGAAGAGCAGGAAGCCTTTCCCGAGCGTTTCGTGCAGGCGCTGACCCAGGCCGGCTGGCTGTCGGCCCTGATTCCCGAGAGCTATGGCGGCTCGGGCCTGTCGCTGACCGCGGCCTCCGTCATCATGGAAGAGATCAACCGCAGCGGCGGCAATTCCGGAGCCTGCCACGGCCAGATGTACGTGATGGGCTGCCTGCTGCGCCACGGCTCCGAAGAACAGAAGCGCCGCTGGCTGCCGGGCATCGCCTCGGGCGATCTGCGCATGCAGTCGATGGCCGTGACCGAGCCCACCACCGGCACCGACACCACCAAGCTCAAGACCACCGCGGTACGCCAGGGCGACAAGTACATCGTCAATGGCCAGAAGGTATGGATTTCGCGCGTGCAGCACTCCGACCTGATGCTGCTGCTGGCGCGCACCACGCCGCTGGACCAGGTCAAGCGCAAGTCCGAGGGGCTGTCGGTGTTCGTGGTCGACCTGCGCGATGCCATCGGCAAGGGCCTGACGGTCAAGCCGATCCGCAACATGGTCAACCACGAGACCAACGAGCTGTTCTTCGACAATCTTGAGGTGCCAGCCGAGAACCTGATCGGCGAGGAAGGCAAGGGCCTCAAGTACATCCTCGACGGCCTCAACGCCGAGCGCATCCTGATCGCCGCCGAGTGCGTCGGCGACGGCTACTGGTTTGTCGGGCGCGCCAGCAACTATGCGCGCGACCGCATCGTGTTCGACCGCCCGATCGGCCAGAACCAGGCCGTGCAGTTCCCGATCGCACGCTCGTACATCAACGTCGAGGCCGCCAGCCTGATGCGCTACAAGGCGGCGCGGCTGTTCGATGCCGGCAAGCCGTGCGGCAAGGAAGCCAATATCGCCAAGCTGCTGGCGGCCGATGCCTCGTGGGAAGCGGCCAACGTCTGCCTGCAGACGCACGGCGGCTTCGGCTTTGCCGCAGAGTACGACATCGAGCGCAAGTTCCGCGAAACGCGCCTGTACCAGGTCGCGCCGATTTCCACCAACCTGATCCTGTCCTACGTGGCCGAGCACGTGCTCGAACTGCCGCGTTCGTTCTGAGGCTTTTTGCATGTCCCCTGACAACTCCAAGGGCATCCGCCCGCTCGACGGCATCCGCGTGGTCTCGCTCGAACACGCGGTTGCGGCCCCCTTCGCCACTCGCCAGCTTGCCGACCTTGGTGCCCGCGTCATCAAGATCGAGCGTCCCGGCGTGGGCGACTTCGCGCGCGGCTATGACCAGTCCGTGCACGGCCAGGCCTCGTACTTTGTGTGGCTCAACCGGGGCAAGGAAAGCCTGACCCTGGACCTGAAGGATCAGGAGGCGCAGACCATCCTGCACCGGCTGCTGGCCGATGCCGATGTGCTGGTGCAGAACCTCGCCCCCGGCGCGGCCGCGCGCATGGGCCTGGACTTCGACAGCCTGCACGGCAAGTACGACAAGCTCATCGTCTGCGACATCTCGGGCTATGGCGACTCCGGCCCCTATCGCGACAAGAAGGCCTACGACCTGCTGATCCAGGCCGCCGCCGGCCTGGTGGGCCTCACCGGCGGCCCGAACGAGCCGTCGCGCGCCGGCGTTTCGATCGCCGACATCTCGGCCGGCATGTACGCCTACAGCGGCATCCTTTCGGCGCTGCTGCAGCGTGGCCGCACCGGCAAGGGCCTGCGCGTGCAGGTGACCATGCTCGAGGCGATGGCCGAGTGGATGAACCAGGTCCTCTACTTCGGCCACTACGGCGGCAAGCCGCCGGCGCGCTTCGGCGCTTCGCATCCGACCATCGCCCCGTATGGCGTGCATCGCACCGGCGATGGCAGCGTGATCTTCAGCGTGCAGAACGAACGCGAGTTCGCCAGCTTCTGCGAGATCGTGCTCGGCAACCGGGAACTGGCGCAGGACGAACGCTTCTCCAGCAACACGGCCCGCGTGCGCAATCGCCCCGAACTCACCGCCATCATCGAAGCGCGCTTCGCGTCGATGACCGTGGCGCAGGCCGAGGCACTGCTCGACGAGGCGCAGATCGCCAATGCCCCGATGAACGACATCGAGGGCGTATGGAACCATCCGCAGTTGCAGGCACGCCAGCGCTGGCGCGAAGTGGCCACCCCGGGCGGCCCGATCGGCGCGCTGCTGCCGCCCGCCAACCTGTCGGGCGTAGAGCCCGTCATGGGCGACGTACCGGCACTTGGCGCGCACAGCAGGCAGATTCTGGCCGAGCTAGGCTATGCCGACGGCGATATCGCCGCGCTGGCCGACAAGCAGACCATCTGAACGCACCACGCCCGGCCATCTCGCACAGGACGCCGGGCTTTTTCCATTTCCACGAAACCATTTCCGCATCGGAGCCTGCATGAGCCAAGCCGCAGACACCAACTACCCGACCCGCCAGCTGTGCCAGTTCCTGGCCGATTTCAAGCTGACGGACGTGCCCGCGCCCGTGATCGAGCGCACCAAGGACCTGTTCCTCGACTGGATCGCCTCGGCCATCGCCGGCAAGGACGCTCCCGCCGTGCGCCGCCTGCAGGAATTCGCCGCGGCCATGGGCACCGCACAGGGCGACGCCGAAGTGCTGGTGGACCGCCGCCGCACCTCGCCCTACTTCGCCGCGCTGATCAACGGCGCTTCGTCGCATGTGGTCGAGCAGGACGACGTGCACAACGGCTCGGTGCTGCACCCGGCCGCGGTCGTGTTCCCGGCCGTGGTGGCCGCGGCGCAGGCCGAAGGCAAGACCGGTGCCGAAGTGCTGCTGGCGTCGATCGCCGGCTATGAGGCCGGCATCCGCATCGGCGAGTTCATGGGCCGTTCGCACTACACCGTGTTCCACACCACCGGCACCGTCGGCACGCTCGCCGCCGCTGCCGCCGTGGCCAAGCTATACAACCTGGATGCCGAAGGCATCAACCAGGCGCTGGGTTCGGCCGGCACGCAGGCCGCCGGCCTGTGGGAGTTCCTGCGCGACGCCGCCGACTCCAAGCAGCTCCACACCGCCAAGGCCGCGGCCGACGGCCTGCAATCGGCGTGGCTGGCGCGCGCGGGCTTCACCGGCGCAAAGCAGATCCTCGAAGGCAAGCAGGGCATGGCCGCCGGCATGTCGAGCGACGCCAACCCCGCCGCGCTGACCGATGGCCTGGGCACCCGTTGGGCCACCGCCGAGACCTCGTTCAAGTTCTTTGCCTCGTGCCGCCACACGCACCCGGCCGCCGACGCGCTCAAGGTGCTGATGCAGCGCGAAGGCATCAGCGCGGACCAGATCGCCAGCGTCACCACCCACGTGCACCAGGGCGCGATCGACGTGCTCGGCCCGGTGGTCAACCCGGCCACCATCCACCAGGCCAAGTTCTCGATGGGCACGGTGCTGGGGCTGGTTGCCGTGCATGGCCACGCCGGCCTGGCGGAATTCGAGCAGTACGCGCTGCCCGACGCGAAAGTCGTCGACTTCCGCGGCAAGGTCACGATGGAGCTCGACAACGAGATCAACGCCGCTTACCCGCGCCAGTGGATCGGCCGCGTCACGGTCAAGACCACCGACGGCCGCACGCTGGCCGCGCGCGTGGACGTACCCAAGGGCGACCCGGACAACACCTTGTCGCGCCCCGAGCTGGAAGCCAAGGCGCTGCAGCTGGGCGCATTCCGCAATGGCGCCAGCGAGGCCGAGATGCGCGCCATCATCGCGCGCGTGTGGGCGCTGGAGCAGGCGCCCAACGTCAACGACTGGCTGCCCGCCGCACGCTGAGGAACGCCCCGCATGTCTACCGCAGTCACCTACCTGTTCGTCCCCGGCGACCGGCCGGAGCGTTTCGACAAGGCCGCCGCCGCAGGCCCCGACGTGATGATCCTCGACCTCGAGGATGCCGTGCACCCCGACGCCAAGCCCGCCGCGCGCGAAGCCATTGGCGCCTGGCTGGCGGGCAAGCCCGCTGCGCGCGCCATGGTCCGCATCAACGACAGCGCCTCGCCCGCGTTTCCGGCTGACCTGGCCTGGCTGCGCTCGCTGCCGGCCGGCACCGCGCTGGCCGGGCTGATGGTGCCCAAGGCCGAAGACGCCGCCGCTCTGGCGCAGATCGCGCAGGCGCTGCACGCGATCAACCCGCAGGGCGAGCTGGTCGCTATCATCGAGACCGCACTCGGCCTGCACCACGTCGACACGGTGGCCACGGCCAGCGGCGTGGCACGATTGGCATTCGGCTCGCTCGACTATGCCGTCGACCTGGGCTGCAGCCACACCCGCGACGCGCTGGCGTTCGCGCGCGCCCGCATCGTGCTGGCTTCGCGCGTGGCCGGGCTGCCGCCGCCGGTGGACGGCGTCACCACCGCGCTGAAGGACGAAACCATGCTGGCCAGCGACGTCGCCTACGCGCGCGAACTCGGCTTTGCCGGCAAGCTGTGCATCCACCCGGCGCAGCTGGGCGCGGTGCGTGCCGGCTTCCTGCCGAGCGCCGAGCAGCTTGACTGGGCCCGCCGCGTGCTCGAAGCCACCGCTAGCGGCAGCCATGCCGTGCAGGTCGATGGCAAGATGGTCGACCGGCCCGTGATCGAGCAGGCGAAACGCCTGCTGGCGCTGGCGCAATAGCGCCCCGCCTTTCCTGTCTAACCCGAACCTGCAAGCCCATGACTGACGCCACTTCCGAACTCGAACGCCTGCGCGGCTGGATCGGCCGCAGCGAATCGCGCACCGAAACGCTGTCGCCCGAACCAGTGATCGGCCTCGCCGCCACCTTCGACCTCGACCCCGAGGCGGTCGCCGCGGGCCCGCTGCCGCCGCTGTGGCACTGGCTCTATTTCCTGCCGCGCGCGCAGCAACGCGACATCGGCCGCGACGGCCACCCGCACCTCGGCGGCTTCATGCCTCCGGTGCCGCTGCCGCGCCGCATGTGGGCCGGCAGCGAGCTGACCTTCAGCCATCCGCTGCATATCGGCGATACCGTCACGCGCACCTCCACCATCGCGGACGTGCAGTACAAGACCGGCCGTAGCGGCGAACTGTGGTTCGTCGCGGTCGACCACGAACTGACCGTGAACGGCAAGACCGCGGTCAACGAGCGCCACGACATCGTCTACCGCGCCATGCCGGACCCGTCCAAGCCACAGCCGCCGCGCCCGCGCCTGGAGCAAACCGCGCAATGGCAGCGCACGCTGCAGGCCGACCCGGTCATGCTGTTCCGCTATTCGGCGCTGACCTTCAACGGCCACCGCATCCACTACGACCGCGCCTATACGCGCGATGTCGAGGGCTATCCCGGCCTGGTGGTGCATGGCCCGATGCAGGCGATGCTGATGCTGGACCTGGTGGCGCGCGAGCAGCCGCAGGCGCGCGTGAAGCGCTTTGGGTTCCGGGGGCTGGCGCCGCTGTTTGATCAGGACACGATCACCGTTGGCGGCACGGCCGATCCAGCGCAGGCTGGCCGGCTGGTGCTTTGGACTGGCGATGATGCTGGCGGGCAGGCGATGCAGGGGTGGGCGGAGATTGAAGGGTAAAGGTAGAGGCGAGGGCCGCAGGCGGTTGCTGCAGGCGCTGATTCTCTGAGCATGGATGGCGAGTGCCATCTCGGGGAATCGGCGCGCGACCTCGCGTAGCGGAGAATTGCGGGGTCGGGCCACGCCTTGGCGGAGGTGCGCATCACCATCAAAGGCTATGCCTGGATGGCATTCAATCAGGTGCTTGGTGGATCTGTGGTGCTGGTGAGATGTTGTCGCTGGTTGAACCGCCTGGTTCCGCCCTGCTGGGCGGGGCGCTGTTGATGACATGCGGTCGGCCGTTTAAGCGCCCGCTGTCGCTGTTGATGACATGCTGTCGGCCGTTGAACCGCCTGGTTCCGCCCTCCTGGGCGGGTCACTTTTTGGCCGAGCGCCAAAAAGTAACCAAAAAGCGCGTCGCTTAGCGGCTGGCTGAGCCAATTTGGCGCTTTTGGTGATATTGGCGATTTGGGTTTCAGTGAGGCGTGGTCGCGATTCCAGCCTGCTACGCCAAGTGAGTGAGTGTGGGTGCCTGACGAACCCCCACTTTTGAACAATCCCCAGGACGGGTGTCGGCCGCCTGCTGCCTGCGGTATCGCATCATCGCCTTCGGCTGCGCTGCGCGCGGCTCAGTCTCGCGGGTGAGGTGCCTTGGCACGAATCCACATCGCTTCGCTCGCTAAGCGGCGACGGCAATGACCAGAGGGAGATCGGCCGCGCTGCCACATTAGGGCCCGCGCGTAGCGCAGCCGAAGGCGTCCCACCAATATGACATGCAGCAGGCGGCCTACGCCCGGCATGGGGATCGTTCAAGAGCCGGTTAACGCCAGGCACTGGCCCTGAATCACACAGCGTTAGCAGGCCCGAACGGGCACCGAGCCCAAACGGAAATCACCGCCGCCCGACCCACCCACGCCGCCAAATTGATAGCCAGCCGCTCAGGCGACGCGTTTTTTGGTTACTTTTTGGCGCTCGGCCAGAAAGTGACCCGCCCAGGAGGGCGGAACCAGGCGGTTCAACGGCCGACAGCATGTCATCAACAGCGACATGAAGCGACCAGTCCTCGAGCAACCCTTAGAACAACAGGGCCGGCTTCCCGCAGGCCCCCTCGCCCCTCAAAAATCCCCTCAATCCGCCTGAATCCCCGCCTTCTTCACCACCCCACCCCACAGCGCCAGCTCCCGCTGGATCCGATCCCCCAGCTGCTTCGGCGAACTGACATTGACGTCATACCCACCCGCCGCCATCCGCTGCCGGTAAGCCGGATCGTCGCCAATCGCCTTCTGCGCCTTGACCAGCTTGTCCACCACATCCGCCGGCAGCTTCTGCGGTCCGATCAACGCATACCATCCAGTCAGGTCATAGTCCTTCTGCCCCGACTCGATCATGGTCGGCACATTGGGCAGCGCCGGATTGCGCGTCTTCGACGTGACCGCCAGCGCCCGCACCTTGCCGCCATTGATATGGCCGATGGCGGTGCCGGTGATATCGAACATGAAAGTCACCTTGCCGCTCATCACATCCGCCATCGCCGGCGAATTGCCCTTATAAGGCACGTGCAGCATCTTCACGCCGTTCATCTGCGCCAGCAGTTCCGCCGACAGGTGATTCGAAGCCCCCACGCCGGCCGAGCCGAACGAGACGTCCTGCGGGTGCTTGCGCGCGTAGTCGACCAGTTCGCCGACGTTCCTGGCCGGGAAATCCTTGTTCACCAGCAGCACGTTGGTGTAGTCGGTGATCAGGCCGATGTAGGTGAAGTCCTTGACCGGGTTGAAGTTGACCGAACGCTGGATCAGCGGGGTCATGGTCATGGTGGGGCTGGCGACGAAGTACAACGTATAGCCGTCAGGCGTTGCCTTGGCGGTCATGTCGGCCGCGATCGCGCCGCTGGCGCCGGCGCGGTTGTCCACCACCACCGGCTGCTTGAGCACGCGGCCCAGTTGTTCGGCGTAGATGCGCGCGGCGGTATCGACCGGGCCGCCCGGGGCATAGCCCACCAGCAGCTTGACCGGCCGCGACGGATAGACGTCCGTCGCCCAGGCCGCGCCCTGCAGCAGCAGGGTCGTGGTCAGTGCCGCCAGTGTGTTCCAGGTTTTCATTGTTGTCTCCTCCAGATAGGGCTGAAATGCCCGGGCTGGCATGTCGAACCAGCCCGGTAAAGGGAATTCGGGCTCAGTCCAGCAATGCACGCAGCGGCTGCTTGAGCAGCTTGCCGCTGGCCGTCGTGGGAATGACGTCGACGGTGCGGATTTCCGCCGGGCGCTTGTACGGGGCCAGGCATTCGCGCAGGTAGGCGTCGAGCGCCTTGGGATCGACGCTGGCGCCTTCCTGCGTCTCGATAAAGGCGACCACTTCCTCGTTGCCGTCGCTGGCGGGGCGTCCCACCACCGCCGACTGGCGCACGCCGGGGAAGGCGTTGATCACCGATTCGACTTCGATCGGGTAGACGTTGAAGCCCGAGCGGATGATCAGGTCCTTGGAGCGGCCGGAGATAAACAGCGCGCCGTCGGCATCCAGGTAGCCCAGGTCACCGGTATTGAGCCAGCCGCCGGGCAGCAGCGCCTCTGCCGTCTGCTCGGGGTTGCGGTAGTAGCCGAGCATCACGCCGGGGCCGCGCACGCGGATCTGGCCGCGCTCGCCGGCCGGCAGCGGCGTGCCGGCATCGTCGGTGATCTCGATCTCGACGCCTTCGACGATATGTCCGGCCGAGCAGTCCGCACGCGGCGCGTCCATGCGCGTGATGAACAGCGAGCCGGCGTATTCGGTAATGCCATAGCCATGGTGCAGCGACTGGCCAAACAGGGTCTCGACGTCGCGCTTGAGCGTGGGATCGAGCGGCGCGCCGCCGGTGTACAGGTAGCGCAGGCGCGGATACTTGCCCGGGCCTGCGCCGTGCGCCGCCGCGACCGCCAGGATGCGCGTGAACATGGTCGGCACGCCCTGCAGGATGGTCACGCCGGGCGACACCAGCGCTTCGAACACGTCATTGCCGTCAAAGCGCGGGCGCATGAACAGGCTGGCGCCGGCGTACAGCGTGGCCATCAGCACGGTGGCGATGCCGAAGATATGCGACATCGGCAGTGCGCCATAGGCCACGTCTTCCTGCCCCATGTCGCGCGAGGTGGCGGAGATGCGGGCGAAGTGCGTCAGGCCGACGTGCGGCACCATCACGCCCTTGGGCGCGCCGGTGGTGCCGGAGGTATAGATCAGGGTGGCGACCTGGCGGGCCTCTTCGCTGGCCACGCGTTCCGGCGCGCTGGCAGCGCGCACCGCGAGCATGCCGTCGGCAAAGACCGGGCAACCGCTGGCTTGCGCGCCGAGCCGCGTACCGTGCGCGGCGGCCACCTCGGACACATGGCCGGTGAACAGCACCAGCGCCGGCTGCGCGTGGTCGCGGATATTGTCGATCTCGCGCGCGGACAGGCGCGCATTGACCTGGATCGGCCACGCATGCAGCAGGCTGCTGGCGAACAACGTCACCACCATCTCGTTGCAGTTCTCGCCGACCACCATGACCCGGTCGCCCTCGCCCACGCCCTGCGCCACCAGCCAGTCGCGCGCCGCTTCGATGCGCTGCCACAGATCGCCATAACTGAGCACGGCGCCGTTCTCGTACAGGCAAGGCGCGCCGGGCGTCTGCGCGGCCCAGTGGCGGGGGATATCGTGGATATATTGGGGACGGAAGGAAGACATGCGGCTGGCTCGTTCGGGATACGGCTGGGTTGGCGATGCTTGCCGGCGGCGAATGCGCCGGAATGCACCCCGACGCACTTGAGCAGGCCGCGCCAGTTTGCGCCAAGGCCGGCCGCCGCGGTATTTGGAATTGGCTAAGGCCGTGTTCGGCAGTGCCGCCACCACCCGGCTCAGGTGGTTCCGCCGGCACGAAGGGCGACTTTATGATTGAAAAAGCAATGGAGGACGCCCGCGCCCTACAATCGGCCGGCACACCTAGGGCTGCAACCGGTTGCTTGCCAGCACCGGACCGCCCGCGTAACGAGGGGACATTCAGATGGATTTGCGTTTCACCGCCGAGGAACAGGCCTTCCGCGAGGAGGTCCGCGCTTTCGTGCAGGCCAAACTGCCGGAAGACATCCGCAACAAGGTGCTCAACCACCAGCGCGTGGAAAAGGACGACTACGTCCGCTGGCACCGCATCCTGCAGGCCCAAGGCTGGGGCGCCCCCACCTGGCCCACGCAATGGGGCGGCACCGGCTGGACCGCGCTGCAGCGCCTGATCTTTGAAATCGAGACCTTCCGCGCCGGCGCGCCGCGCCTGCTGCCGTTCGGCCTGACCATGATCGGCCCGGTGCTGATGAAGTACGCCAGCCCGGAGATGCAACAGCGCTTCCTGCCGCGCATGCCGGGCGTCGAAGACTTCTGGTGCCAGGGCTACTCCGAGCCGGGCTCCGGCTCCGACCTGGCCTCGCTGAAGACCCGCGCAGTGCGCAAGGGCGACAAGTACATCGTCAATGGCCAGAAGACCTGGACCACGATGGCCCACTTCGCCGACTGGATCTTCTGCCTGGTGCGCACCGATCCCGAAGCCAAGGCGCAGGAAGGCATCTCCATGCTGCTGATCGACATGAAGTCGCCCGGCGTGACGGTGCGCCCGATCAAGACGCTGGACGGCGGCCACGACGTCAATGAAACCTGGTTCGAAGACGTGGAAGTGCCGGTCGAGAACCTGGTCGGCGAAGAGAACCGCGCCTGGACCTACGCCAAGTACCTGCTCGGCCATGAGCGCACCGGCATTGCCGGCATCGGCCATTGCCACCGCGAACTGCGCCAGCTCAAGCACTACGCCAGCCAGACCACCGACGGCGCCGGCCGTCCGCTGATCGAAGACGTGCGCATGCGCGACAAGATCGCCCGCGTGGAAATGGACATCATGGCACTGGAAATGCTGCTCCTGCGCGTCGCCACGCAGGCCGCCGGCACGCCGGGTCCGGAAGCGTCGATCGTCAAGATCCGCGGCTCCGAAGTGCAGCAGGACCTGGGCATGCTGATGATGGAAGTGGCCGGCCCCAACGCCTGGCCGTATTCGCCGGACTGGCTCGAATCCGGCGCGACGCAGCCGGTGTCCGGCCCCGAGTGGGCCGCCCCCGCTGCCTCCACGTACTACGACATGCGCAAGACCTCGATCTACGGCGGCGCAACCGAAGTGCAGAAGAACATCATCTCCAAGATGATCCTGGGTTTCTGAAGGGATAGCTGACATGGACTTCACCTACAGCGAAGAGCAACAGATGCTGGCGGACAGCCTGCGTCGCTTCATCGACACCGAATACACCTTCGAGGCCCGCCGCAAGAGCGCGCGCCAGGGCGAAAGCCTGGATCGCGGCATGTGGAACAAGCTGGCCGAAATGGGCGTGCTGGGCCTGACCGTGCCCGCCGACTTCGGCGGCTTCGGCGAAGGCCCCGCCAGCCAGCTGGTGGTGCAGCGCGAGCTGGGCCGCGGCCTGGTGCTGGAACCGGTCACGCCCAGCGGCGTGATGGCCGCCGCCACCCTCAACGCCTGCGGCAGCGACGCGCAGAAGCAGGAATGGCTGCCGGCGATCGCATCGGGCGAACGCATCGTCACGCTGGCCTACCTGGAACCGACTACGCGCTACCGCCCGGAATCGGCCCGCGCCAGCGCCGAGCGCAGCGGCGACAGCTACGTGATCAGCGGCACCAAGAGCGTGGTCTGGCACGGCGCCGCCGCCGACGCCTACCTGCTGACCGCACGTGTATCCGGCAGCAACGAGATCGCACTGTTCCTGGTGCCGCGCGACAGCAAGGGCCTGGGCGTGACCGCCTATCCCACCATCGACGGCCTGCGCGCCGCCGACCTGTCACTGCAGAACGTCACGGTACCGGCCAGCGCGCTGGTGGGCCAGCCCGCCGACGGCCTGGCGGCGCTGGGCGTCGGCCTGGAGCACGGCATCGCCGCACTGTGCGCGGAAGGCGCGGGTGCGATGGAAAAGCTGATCCAGATCACCGGCGAGTACCTGGCCACGCGCCAGCAGTTTGGCAAGCCGCTGGCCAGCTTCCAGGCGCTGCAGCACCGCATGGCCGACATGCTGGTGCAGAAGGAACTGGCGCTGTCGATGGCTTACGTGGCCGTGCAGGCGCTGGATGAAACCGATCCGGCCGCGCGCCGGCGCATGCTGTCTGCCGCCAAGGTGACGGTTGCACGCGCCGGGCGCTTTGTCGGCCAGCAAGCGGTGCAGCTGCACGGCGGCATGGGCATGACCGACGAGCTGTCGGTGGGCGACTACTTCAAGCGCCTGACCATGCTGGACCAGTTGCTGGGCGACAGCGACTACCATATGCAGCGCTTCGGCGAAGTAATGGAAGCCTGATCCCGGTTGCGGCCGCTGGCCGCAGTCGTGCGCGTGGCCGGGCATCTGCCCGGCCACGCGTCGTTTTATCGCAGCGCAAGACGCTCGCATCCTGCCCCGGCCAGGTGATATTCATACAAGTCGCCTCCCGTCGCCACAGCGTGGCGTCCAGGGGGCCGCAAGCCGCCACAGGCCATAGCCGCGTACTCCGATCCGCCGCGGCAAGAACTACAGCGTGACTGACGGTACGGGCCGCTGACCGCAGCATGACGTGCCGCCACCCGGCAGTCGGCAACGATCTCGCGCGGCCAGTTCACCACCGTGACCGTGGACGGCTTCAACGCGGCGCCCGTCCATACCCCCAACAGCGTGCACATCCGGCTGGACGCGTAAGCCCCTGTCCGCCTCTCCCAGCCATGTCGGGAAAGGCGCTTCATTCTCCTGAGCGCAATGCATCGGCGGAACCGGCGGGCCGGCGGGCCAGTGCACAACGCGTCACGAGCATGTCATCGCCACCGCTTAGCCTTGCGGCCTGCCGATCCGGCAAACCCATCACAACAATCCAACGATGCCCATGGAAGAAGCCAAACTGACACCTGGCCTTGTGGCCGCGTGCCTCGCAGCGCTGCTGTTGAGTGCCTGCGGCGGGAGCGACGACGAGAAGCCTGTGCAGCCGCCAGCCGCAGCCCAGCCGGGCGCCTCGACGCCTGCAGCCCCTGGTGCGCCCGACAAGCGCTGCGCGCCCTGAATGCGGCGGCTGGCATAGCCCGCGTCCCTCCACATCCTCCCAGCACAACGACATGATCTCCCGCCGCAAGTTTCTGCAGGCGAGCACCGGCGCGGCCTTTTCCGCCGCGGCGCTGGCCGCCTTTCCTCCGAGCATCCGCCGCGCGCTGGCTATCCCGGCAAACAATGCCACCGGCACCATCATGGATGTCCGGCACGTGGTCATCCTGATGCAGGAAAACCGCTCATTCGACCACTACTTCGGCACGCTGGCAGGCGTGCGCGGATTTGGCGACCGCCTCACGATCCCGCTGCCGAACGGGCGCAACGTCTGGCAACAGGCGCGTGCCAACGGCAGCATCGTGACGCCCTACCATCTGAACGGCAGCGCCAACAACGCACAGCGCACGGCCGGCACGCCGCACGCGTGGGCCGACAGCCAGGCCGCCTGGGACCACGGCCGGATGTCGCGCTGGCCCGTCGCGAAGACCGATACGTCGATGGGGTACTTCAAGGAACAGGAAATTCCGTTCCAGTTCGCGCTCGCCAAGGCGTTCACGCTGTGCGACGCCTACCATTGCGCGATGCACACGGGCACCGACGCGAACCGCTCGTTCCACATGACCGGCACCAACGGCGTGATTCCGCAGAACGTGGCGTTCGTCAACAACGAGTGGGATGCGATCAACGGCGTCGCCGCCGATGCCAACACCGGCTACACGTGGAAGACCTACGCCGAGCGCCTGGAAGAAGCCGGTATCAGCTGGATCAGCTACCAGAACATGCCCGACGAATGGGGCGACAACATGCTTGGTGCCTTCCAGAGCTTCCGCCGTGCCAACCTGAACTCGGGCTTCCCGGTGTCCAGCGGCGGTGCGCCGCAATCGCCGTACACGAGCACCGGCCAGGCGCTGCCGTACCACGCCTACGATGCAGCCAGCGACAACGCCGCCAACCCGCTCTACAAGGGCGTTGCCAACACGTTGCCGGGCACGCAGCCTGACCAGTACCTTGACGCTTTCAAACGCGACATCGCTAACGGCACGCTGCCCCACGTTTCGTGGATCAACGCGCCGTCGATCTATTGCGAGCATCCGGGACCTTCGTCGCCGGTCCAGGGCGCCTGGTTCCTGCAGGAAGTGCTGGACGCGTTGACCAGCAACCCGGACGTCTGGAGCAAGACGGTGCTGCTGGTCAACTTCGACGAAAACGACGGCTACTTCGACCACGTGCCCTCGCCTTCAGCCCCGTCGCGCCATCCGGACAGCTCGCTGGCCGGCAAGACCACGCTGCCCGACGCCGACCTCGCCGCCGAATACTACACGCAGCAACCACCGGCCGGCAGCACAAGCCAGCCGGCGCGCGACGGCCGCGTCTTCGGTCCGGGTCCGCGCGTGCCGATGTTCGTGATCTCGCCGTGGAGCCGCGGCGGCTGGATCAACTCGCAGGTGTTCGACCACACTTCCGTGCTGCGCTTCCTTGAGGCGCGCTTCGGCGTGCAGGAGTCCAATATCAGCCCGTTCCGCCGCGCGGTCTGCGGTGACCTGACCACGGCATTCAACTTCCAGACACCGAACACCGAGGCGCTGCCCACACTGGCCGGGCGTGGCACCCGTACGTCCGCGGACCAGTTGCGCACCGCCCAGCAGGCGCTGCCGGCCGTGCCGGTACCGACGACCGCGCAATTGCCGCAGCAGGACACGGGTTCGCGCCCGTCGCGAGCCCTGCCCTACGAGCTGCACACCAGTGCGCGCGGCAACGTCAACGGCACCGTGCAGTTGCTGTTCGCGAATTCGGGAAAGCAGGCCGCCGTCTTCCACGTCTACGACCGCAACGACCTGGACAGCGTGCCGCGTCGTTACATGGTCGAGGCCGGCAAGACCTTGTCCGATACCTGGGCCACCTCGTCGGCCGATGCCGGCCAGTACGATCTCTGGGTACTCGGCCCGAACGGCTACCACCGGCATTTCAGGGGAGATACGAAGGTACTCGACGCCGCGCGCGCCAATCCGGAGATCCGGGTCTGCTACGAAGTCGCCAACGGTGACGTGTATGTCGACCTGATTAACATGGGCAATGCGCCGTGCACGTTCCGCGTCACGCCGCTGGCCTACCGGACGGACGGGCCGTGGGAAGCCTCGGTGCCGGCAGGCGGCACGCAGACCCTGCATTGGGCGCTGAAGGACAGCGGCAACTGGTATGACTTCGCGGTGACCAGCAGCAGCGATGCCACGTTCTACCGGCGCTTTGCGGGCCGTGTGGAAACCGGAAGCCACTCGGTGACCGACCCGGCGATGGGCATGCTCTAAGCTGCGCCGTGCAATGCCGGAGCCCATGGCGCGCGCCATGGGCTTCTTGCATGCTACCCGCCTGATTATCCCGCTCTTGCGGCGCGTACGCCGCGCCCAGGCACTCCCGCAAGTCTCAGGGCCCCGGGTCCACCTGCGCCGCGCGGGCGCCAGCTCCGAGGTGCCTAGGGAAATCCACTAGTCCGTTCCAACGATTCCCCTCCCGCGCACCATCACTACGCTGTCTCCACAGGCACAGGCGCCGCCGGCCATCCCATCAAGGAGCGAGACTGCAATGACATCCACTACACATCGACTGCTGCGCGGCAGCCTGCTGGTGACCAGCATGGCACTGGCCGCGGCATCGTGGGCCAAGGTCACCCCGGAGGACCTCAAGCAGCTTGACGGCACCCTCACGCCCATGGGCGCGGAGCGGGCCGCCAGCAAGGACGGCGACGTGCCCGCATGGGCCGGCAAGTGGCTGGGAACGCCGCCAAACGTCAAATACCAGCGCGGCGAACGGTATCCGGACCCGTATGCCGACGAGAAGCCCCTGTTCGTCATCACCGCGCAGAACATGGCGCAGTATGCGGAGCGCCTCAGCGACGGCCAGAAGGCGCTGTTCAAGAAGTACCCCGACACCTTCAAGATGCCGGTGTACGCCAGCCATCGCGACTTCCGTTACGAAGACGCCGTCTACAAGGACATCCGCACCTACGCCACCACCGTCAAGATGACGGACGATGCCAACGGGCTGAAGGACGCGGGCCCGCAAGTGCCCTATCCGATCCCGAAGACGGCAATGGAGCTGCTGTGGAACCAGCGCTTCTCGTCGGCCGTCGGCACCGAGAAGGCGCAGTACGACCAGGCCGTGGTCTATCCGAATGGCACGACCGCGTGGGGGCGGGTCTCGTACAGCATCCTCTCGCCGCGCAACAACGGCAAGTTCGACCCGCACAACGCACTCAACGAGCGCTCCTTCTTCCGCACTGCAACCGACCTGCCGCTGCGCGACCGGGGCCAGGTGATCGTGGGTTACGCCGTATGGGACCAGGAAGGCTCGGACACCAACCGCACCTGGATCTACAACCCGGGCACGCGGCGCGTGCGCCAGGCGCCGGAATTCGGCTTCGACCAGCCCCAGGGCCCCGGCGGCTTCCGCACCGTGGATGACGATCGCCTCTTCAACGGCTCCGGCGAGCGCTACAACTGGAAGATCGTCGGCAAGAAGGAGGTCTATGTCCCGTACCACAACTACAAGCTGCAGAGCACGTCGATCAAGTACAAGGACCTGCTGACCAGCGGCCACGCCAACCCTGACGTCATGCGCTATGAGCTGCATCGCGTCTGGGTCCTGGAAGCAACGCTCAAGTCCGGCTTCCGTCACCAGTATGCGAAGCGCGTGCTGTATCTCGACGAAGACACCTGGCAAGCCCTCGCCGCCGACAACTACGATGGCCGCGGCCAGCTGTGGCGCACCAACCTGCAGGCCTCGGTCTACGCCTACGATGCGCGCCGCTATCATCCGACCGCGGTGTTCTACCATGACCTGATTTCCGGCGCTTACTTTGCGGACCGCCTGACCAACGAAGGCCCGATGTTCCAGCTGAACAACAGCCCCGAGTTCACCGAAGCATTCTTCTCCCCGGACGCTGCACGCGGGACTGGTACCTGATCGAATCGCATGATCTCCGGCCGGGCGAGGCTTCGCCCGGCCTTGCCACATCTCCTCCCCCCCTTTTTCCCCCGCCACTGCGCGCGCGCACGACCGTGATGCCTGGCGCCGGCGTGGCCATGCGCCATGAACATGGGCGCGGCGATCAGCCAGCTATCTGCGCGAGTGTCGCGTGCACTGAGCGTTTAATCGCATTGCAAAAATTTTGTCACGACGTCGCCGGGAGATTCGGCGTGATCGAATGATCTTTAGGAAACGTCCGATATTCCGCTGCGCGCCCCCTTCCCTACTATTCGACATCTACTAGTACAACATCCCGTAAATATCTTGAATAAGTAATCGCCTCGGATATCATGGCGGGATGAGCCGAGGCCGCCAAGCAATGCCAGTGAAGCTGGCGAAAAGGGAAAGACAGGAACTGCAAACGCTGATCGAGCGGAAGACGGCCGCGCAGCGAGATGTGATGCGTGCGCGAATCGCGTTGTGGGCCCACGAGGGTCACGCTAACACGGTCATTGCGCGGGAACTGGGTGTATCGGCGCAAACGGTCTGCCTGTGGCGTAAGCGCATTGCGCAGCAAGGTGTCCAAGGAATTCGGGAGGGCGAGCGCAGTGGCCGGCCGCCACGTATCAGCCAGGAGGCGCGACTGCAGTTGATTGCGCTGGCATGTGAGACGCAGGAACCTGAAGGTCGAGTCACGCCCACGCTCGATGAGATCGTGACGCGCGCTGTGGAGCGTGGAGTCGTCGAGCAAATCAGCCGCAGCCAGGTGCAGCGCATTCTGCAGGCCGGCGACGTGCGTCCGCACCGGGTCCAGCAATGGCTGCATAGCCCAGATCCGGCCTTTCGTGAGAAGGTCAACGGGATTTGCAAGCTGTATCGCAAGGCGCCTCGGAACGCGGTGGTGCTCAGTATCGACGAGAAGACCGGCATTCAGGCCATCGAACGCAAGCACCCTGGACGCGCACCTGCACCGGGACGACTGCGTCGTCGCGAGTTTGAGTATGTTCGTCACGGCACCCAGGCGTTGATTGCAGCGCTGGACGTGCACACCGGACAGGTGTTGGCAGAATGCCGCGACCGGCGCACCCAGGACGACCTGGTGGCCTTCATGGAGCGCGTGGCCGCCGCGTATCCGGGCAAACAGGTGCACGTCGTGTGGGACAACCTGAACACACATTGCGCCCAGGCCGTCTGGCAGGCGTTCAACGCGCGACACGATGGGCGGTTTCACTTCCACTTCACGCCATTGCACGCGAGTTGGGTCAATCAGATCGAACTCTGGTTTGCCCGCTACACGCGCCGGGTACTGCGCAATGCGAGCCACACCAGCATCGCGCACCTGCGCGAGCGCACCGAACAGTTTGTCCGCGCGCACAATCAGGCGGCGTGCCCGTTCAAATGGTCTTTCCGGGGCTATCCGCTGCAAACCGGCGCATCGTAATCGAGGATAGAAATGTCAGCCTTACCCGCCAAACATTATGCTGCCAAATTGCAGGGGCAACTGCGCAGCCTGCTCGGCCACGAGCAGATCATCACGCAAGCCTACGGGCGTCACCTGTTGATTAAGCGTCTGGACGACCAAGAGCCGACCGTGGTGGCTCGGTTGACCGAGCTCGGTCGCAATCGTTATGGCGCAGCTTTTCGCACCCATAGCGGGCGTTGGGAACCGTTGCCAGGCAACGGTACACTCGACGAGATGGCCGAGGTGGTCGTCTCGCTCTTGAACCCGTATCTGCAGCCCGATAATTATTGAAGCTATTTAAGGGATGTTGTACTAGGAAGCGCTAAACAGGATGAGCCATGGGATCCACGTTGCACCCGAGGCGAGGCGTTTGAGCAGGCGGCGGATGGTCTTGTTGACGTCGTGACGGTCGAAGTAGTCGGGACCAAGGTCGGCATATTCAACGCCGTCGCACGAGTTGCTTGCGGGTGCGCGTGAGATCGCGCAACTCCTGAATGGCCGCCGGCGGCACGAAGCTCGATCGGATCAAACCATGGGCGAGCAGATCGGCAATCCACATCGCGTCGTTGACGTCGGTCTTGCGGCCGGGCACGTTGCGGATGTGCTGGGCGTTGGCCAGGACCAACTCGAAGCTGCCCTTGAGGATGTGCCACACCGGCTTCCAGTACACCCCGGTGGCTTCCATAGCCACGTGGGTGCAGCCGTGCAGCGCCAGCCAGTCGGCCAGCGCCAGCAAGCCGGCGGTGGTGCTGTCAAAGCTGCACACTTCCTGATGCGCGGGCGCCGAGACGCAGCGCACACAGGCCACGATGGTGTCCTTGTGGACGTCGAGTCCGGCACAACGGTGATAGAGAACTTGCATGACTCCTGCCAGAGTCTATGGCATCGGCAGCAGCCCTCGTTGTCGAAATCTACTAGGCGCGCTCCGGGGTGTCACCACCCGTGGTCGCAATTTGGGGTGCTCGCAGGGCTGCGGGTCCAACTATTGAACGGGCTCGGGGCACCAAAGATGGGCCGACCTCGTTGCCGATACCAGATCGGATCTTATGCCGATCCAATCGCAAGTCGCCAACCGCAAGCGCGCTTCATTCTTCGGGGTCGGGCGCGCCCGATGGAAAACTATTGACGCGTCTCAAATGCGGGCGCAGCGATTGCTCCGCAAAATTGCCAATCCCTTGGCTGCGGCGGCGAATGTCCGACCTGGCGATCCGTGCCCGTCTACCCCTTGAATCATGATCCTCAGCCCTCCCTTTCTGCCGTCCGATGGACTGACCTCCAACGACCCGGACAGTATCGATCCGATGATGGATGCCGTGGACAAGTTCGAACTGGCCCACCACGGCGTCTATCCCATCGCCTTCGACCGCCGCTGGCACTGCGGCGCGCACCTGCAACCGAAGTACCAGAACGATGCCGTCCGTGCCATAGCCGACGGGGAAGTCGTTGCCTATCGCGTCTGCCAGAAGGCTATTGCTGACGGACAAAAGGACGTCAATGGCGGCGATGCCCTGAACTCCAATCTCGGCTTTGTGATGCTCAGGCACAAGACCGACACCGGCGATGGCCGCACAATCACCTTCTACTCGCTGTACATGCACCTGCTGGACCTCGACAGCATTAGAAAAAAGATTGGGCCGTTGCCGAACAATCCGCCAGAGGTCGGGTCATCCACCGCGCTGCCGAAATGGCTCGCCTATCCGACCGATGGGGTGCAATCGCCCAAGGGCCTGAAGGTCTACCGCAAGGATATGCTCGGATATCCCGGGGCATGCCACGGGCAATCGCACCTACACTTCGAGACCTTCATGACCGAGAGCGACTTCGCGGCGTGGTTCAATCAGTCCGGCCATGCGGTCCAACTCGGCAACAAGACCCCCACCACACCGGCGTCCAAGGACTACTGGGGGCACAGCTATTTCGTGATTCCCGGCGGTCAGGCATTCGTCAGCGCACCGCCCGGGGCCATTGGCACCACCGCCCCTTACTTCCCGCCGCTGCAGGCGGGCACGCTGGACGCGGCTAGCAAGTTGTATGTCGCGGCGTATTTTCACAAGGGCCACCGCTACACGCGCGCCTGGGTGGAAAAAAACGGCGCCCTCACGCTCCTGACCCCCAAGCCGGTACGGGACACCTATGCCGAATACGAGTACAAGATGTATGCGCGCGCTACCGCGCTCTATCCCTCATGCCCGAGTGACGGTTACGAGTTGCTGCGATTTGGCCGTATCCTGAGCGAGCAGCCGAAGCTGCCGCCGGCAGCGCAGAAAACATGGGTGTCGGTGCCGTTCGAGGCGGGCAAGCAGGGATACGTCGACATCAGTCTGAACACGATCCAGAAGCTCTCTGACGCAGACTTCCCCTTCTTCATGGGATGGCAGGAGATCGAGGAAGGCAATACGCCGTTCAGCCAGGACGGTCTGTGCGACCAGGACGAACTGCGCAAGATGGTCGCGGTGGTCGAGGACCTGGAAACGCCCGCTGACCGGCTACGCGAAGGATTCGAGCAGGAAGACAAGCTGGCCGCGTATATCCACACGCACGCCGAGGTACGGGCGAAACTGCGGGGTCTCATTTGTCACGCCCCGAGTGAATGGGATGCGAGCGCCAACGAGGCGCGCCACAAGCGGCTGAAGGACCCCGGTGGCTTCTTTGGCAGGCGCAAGGACATCGACCCGTATGGCTACGACAAATTCATGGCGTTCCACACGCAGTTCCAGTTCATGGAGCAGACCCCACTCGGCGGCGGCAAGAAGTTCTGGTTCTTCCACCCGCTCGCGTTTTTGCGGCATTTCAGGAAGTGTGGGTGGCTGAATCAAACTGAAATTGCCTCGACTCTTCCCAAGCACATGTTTTATACGACATCAGGTGCTATCAGAACCGCAATTACGACTACCGGCCCCACCTACACGCTCACTCATAACGATGCTGAGTCTCGCATTGCAAAATTTGTGATCGAGTTAAATAGATGCATGCGAAAGTATCTTGGGGTTGACAAGAAACGAGCAGGTATATTTTTGGCGCAAATTCTTCTGGAAACCGCTCAGTGGAGAAATCTCGGCGGATCGAGGCGATTGTTGCATGAGTGGGGCTTCGGCCAATATTCGAGCGCGAACCCCGCCACCCAGTACTACACGGTATTTTATGGCCGCGGAATTGTGCAACTCACGTGGGCTGGAAACTATCGCGATTATGGAACGTTTTCTGCCATCCCCAATCATATTGCCGCATATACTGAGCGCCTAACCCCAGCATCACCTAGAATTACGAGTAGTTCACTACACTACACATCGAACCCAAGCGATAGTGGGAAACTCATCCAATGGGCCCCTAGATATGATCCAGACATCATTGGGGAGAGTCCCTTCTTTTCCTGTGACTCCGGCGGCTACTATTGGATATCAAAGCCATTTTCGGAGGGGACGAACATAAATCGCGTTGCCGATCGCGAATATAGCCCCAAGCAAATCGACCTAATTAATCGCCTCGTTAATGGCGGAGGGAATGGGTATTATGAGAGACAGGCATACACAGCATTTATTCTTAACAGGATGCTTGATCGCTCCGACAAAAGATTCGCCGAGACAATTGCACCTCCAGCACCAAAAGCGAAAGTTTCCCCAAACATGGAAGTGGCATCCTAGAATATGCGCAACAGTTTATATTTGTTTGTTTTCGCGTTAATTGTTCACTGCGGAAACGCAAAAGCAATAGAAGAAATCGCTTTTACCCCGTCCGCTGGCGTAAAGGCAACCATTGCAATTCATGACAGCCTCGTTTCCGTGCGCGTATGCAGCACAAGGAATTGTAATAGCAGCGTCTTCAGCGTTGACGCTGACAACTCAAATTCCATTCGAATCGAAAAGGTAGATTACAATTTTGATGGAAAAATTGATTTCTCACTGAAATACCTGGATGAGGGAATGGGAGTATATTTTATTCATCGAGTGTTTTTGTACTCAAAAACCACAAGGAATTTTAAAGAATACTTCCCGCGCTGCGGTGACGAATTTATCAACTTGAAAATCGATAAGAAGAAAAGACGATTGATTAGCACATATTTCCGCGACAACACTCCGAAGCTTTGCATTTCATATCCACCCAAATCTCTCTAAGAAAATGCACGTTGCAAGCGCTTCGTCGACCTTGAGCATCATGGGACGCCCTCTGGTGCGCAAGGGCGCTGCCAACGCTGCACCGCATCAAGGCCGCCGTCCATCGACACCACCCAGGCATGCACAAATGCCGCCTGCGGCCCGCAAAGGAGCCAGAGGCGGCATCGGTAACGACCACGGCTCTCGTGGTCAGCCCTCAAACACGTGCCGCAGCACCGGCGGCTCGATATTGCCCGGATTCAGCTCGATCACGCGCCGTGCCACGCTGGAAGCGCGCACCTGCTCCACGTCGGTGTAGAACTGCTGGTACCAGTCACGCATCTGATAAATCGGCCCATCGCCCTCGCACAGCAGCGGGTTGTCGATGCGGATCTTGCTGTCCCAGATCGCCACGTCCTCATAGAACGCCTGGCGCGCCTGCTCCACGTAGGCTTGCGCCATGGCGCGGTTCTGCTCGTCGCTCAGCCCCGGGATCTTTTTCACCAGCACCCCGTAGCGCAGCACGAAGCTGTGCAGGTCGATCGGCACATGGCAGTTGAGCAGGACGGAGTGGATCTCCTGGTCGCCCATGCGGCCACTCATATCGGTGATGTGGTACGCCGGACCGAAGTACGTGGACAACGCCGTCAGCTGCGCGTCGCCCGACAGCCGGGCACTGCGCCCGATCATCAGCTGCGTGGCCTTGTGGTCTTCAAACAGGTTGGCGAAATAGTCGACCGGGGAACCGTGGACGGTGCCGAAATGCGCCATGTCGGAAATATTGTCCACCAGCTCGCGGCAGTTGGTGCGGATCACCATCTCGTCCATGGCCCATTCCGACCACTCCGCCGAGAAGCACGCATCGATACGCGGAATCGCCACCTCCGGCGGCGCCGCGCGGCCCTCGGGGTCGTGCCAGATAAACAGCAGCCGGTTCTGCTCGCAGGTCTGCCACGCGCCGACACGCGCTTTGGGCGGCACCCGCTTGCAGTAGGGGATCGACTTGCAGCCGCCGTCGCCGCCCCATTGCCAGGCGTGGAACGGGCACACCAGGTTGTCGCCCTGCACGGTGCCGGTGCTGAGGTCCGCGCCCATGTGCGGACAGTGGCCGTCGATCACGCGGATGGCGCCGGTCGAGTCGGCGAACGCCGCCAGGCGCCGGCCGAAGATATCGAGTGTGTGCGGCTTGCCGTCGCGGTAGGCGTCGGCCAGGCCGAGGCAGTGCCAGCCGCGCGCGTAGCGGGCCTCGGGCGGGCGTGATTCGATCTTGTAGCCGCTGATGCCGGTTTGGCTCATGGTGTCTCCTTGAAATCCCGTGGGAACTTCAAGATAAGAGCGTCTGGCCGGTACCTCATCGTCCCATCGGACTACTGCAGTGCGACAAGGCGCGTCAGCGTCGGATCATTGCCCGGGCCATGCACGCAGCTGACGCCGGCGGGATCGTAGATCCTGGCCACGCAGCCATTGCAGCTGTCGCAGGCCGAGCGCTGCACGGCGCCGCTGCGCCAGTTGGCGACCAGCGCGGGATCGTGGATCAGCGCGCGCGCCAGCGCGATGCAGTCAAAGCCCTCTGCCATCACCTGCGCCACGTTGTCGAGCGACTTGACGCCGCCGACATAGGCCAGCGGCATGCGCACCGCCTGCCGCATCACGCGCGATGCCTCGAGGAAATACAGTTCGCGGAAGGCCAGGTCGCGCGGCGTGCTGCGTTCCAGCATGGTGATGCCGAAGCGCGCCAGCGCAGTCGGTGCCGCGGCCTTCATCTGCGCCGTAGGCATCGGGCTGCCGAACAGCACCCACGGGCTTTCCACGTTGCGGCCGCCGCTGAGCGTCAGCAGGTCGGCCCCTTCCGCCTCCAGGATGCGCGCGGTCACGGCGGAATCCGCGGGCTGGTTGCCGCCCGGCACGCCGTCGCTGACGCTGAGCTTGCAGCAGACCGCCAGGTCGGCGCCGACGGCATCCTTGACCTGCCGCAGCACCGCGGCCGGGAAGCGCGTACGGTTCTCCACGCTGCCGCCGAACGCATCGCGCCGCCGGTTGCTCAGCGGCGACAGGAACTGGTTGAGCAGGTAGCCGTGGCCCATGTGGATCTCGAGCGCGTCAAAGCCGGCTTCGCGCGCCAGCCGCGCCGCCGCGGCAAACTGGCCGGCCACGCGCGCCATGTCGGCCTCACGCATGGCGCGCTGGAAATACACGCCGTGCATCATGCCGAAGGCGTTCATGCCGGACGAGGCGCTGCCCGGCGCGCGGCTGCCGCCGTGGCGCATCGTGGTGAACGATCCCGCATGCGTGATCTGCAGGCAGGCCGCCGCGCCTTCGCGATGCACCGCCTCGGTCAGCACGCGCAGGTGTGGCACCTGCTCGGGCCGCATGCTGAGTTGGTGCGCGAAGGTAAGTCCGTCGTCAGCCACGGCTGCGTAGGCCACCGTGGTCATGCCCACGCCGCCGGCGGCGAGTTCGCGGTGGTGCCTGACCAGTGCCTGCGTTGGCAGGCCGTGCGGCGTCATGCCTTCGTTGGCGCCCGCCTTGACGAAGCGGTTGCGCAGCGTGAGCGGGCCGATGTGCAGCGGCGTGAAGGCCGACGCTGCGGATGCCTGGCTATCGTGCATGATGTCCTTCCGGTTCACCCGCGACGCTCAGGCCGCATCGGATTTCAGGGCGTGCGCCGGCGGCGCGGTGTCTCCGCCCGCGGCAGCGGCAGCCGCCACGCGGGCACGCTCTTCATCCTCCACGCCCAGCCACGCGGCCAGCGCCGGCAGCAGCGACACCGCGCCGAACAGGTTCACCAGGAACATGAAGGCCAGCAGGATCCCCATGTCGGCCTGGAACTTGAGCGCGGCAAAGGCCCAGGTGCCCACGCCGATGCACATCGTCAGCGCCGTGAACAGCGCCGCCGAGCCGCGCTGGCGCATTGCCTCGGCGAAAGCCTGCGGCAGGTTCTGGCCTTCCTCGCGGATCTGGTGCTGGATGCGCTCGTACAGGTAGATGCCGTAGTCCACGCCAACCCCCACGCCCAGCGTGATGACCGGCAGCGTCGACACCTTCAGCCCGATGCCGAGGCGCGCCATCAGCGCATTGCACAGCACCGACACCAGCGTCAGCGGCACGATGATGCACAGCACCGCGCGCCACGAGCGGAACGTCAGCAGGCACAGCAGCGTGATCGCGCCGAAGATCGCCAGGAGCATTGCCACCTCGGCTTCCTCGACCGCCTCGTTGGTCGCCGCCATCACGCCGATATTGCCGCCGGCAAGGCGGAAGGCGACGTTGGGCGTCTTGTCGGTGGCGTTGAACCGGCGGATTTCCCGGATGATGTGGGCAATGGTCGCGCCCTCATGGTTGGCGGTGTAGATCAGCACCTGGATCGCCTGGCAGTTGGACGTATTCATGCCGTTGTCCGGGTCGTAGGCCTTGGCACCCTGCCCCAGGCCTTCGCTGCTGCGCGGCAGCGCCTCCCAGCGCGGGTTGCCCTCGTTGTAGGCGCCGATCACCACCTTGGCCAGCGACGACACGCTCACCACCGACTGCACGCCGGACACGCCCCGCATATGCATCTCGAAGCGCTCCACCGCACTCATCACCGGGTAGTGCAGGCAACCGTCGTCGAAGCCGGTCGGCTCCACCACCACGGTCAGCGCATCCGAACCGATGTTGTACTGTCCCACGATGCTGGCACTGTCGCGGTTGTAGCGCGAATCCGCGCGCAGCTCCGGCGCGCCGGTGCCGACGTCGCCGATCTTCAGGCCGCGCGATTCGATCGCGCCGGCCGCCAGCAGCGCCAGCGCCGCGACGAACACCCCTAGCGCGGGTGCCGGGCGCGCCAGCGCGCCGAACTTCTGCCACAGGCCGCCGCCACCCTGCGCGCGCCGCGCCTGCGAGCGCGCCAGCGCCGACGGCTCCAGCCGCGTGTACGACAGCAGGATCGGCAGGAACACCTTGTTGGTCACGATCATCAGCAGCACGCCCAGGCAGGCCGTGATACCAAGTTCGCGCACGATATCGATCTCGATGCGCATGATGACCATGAAGCCCAGCGCATTGGTCAGCAGCGCCACCGTGCCGGGGATGAACAGCTTGCGGAAGGCCCCGCTGGCGCTGTCCAGCGCGCTGTTCCCCTGCACCACCTCCTGCTTCCAGGCATTGGTCATCTGCACCGCGTGCGAGACCCCGATCGAGAAGATCAGGAACGGCACCAGGATCGACATCGGGTCGATGCCGTAGCCCAGCAGCGGCAACAGGCCCAGCAGCCAGCCCACCGGGAGCAGTGCCACCACCAGCGCCAGCACCGTGATGCGCAGCGAGCGCGTGTATAGCCACAACAGCAGCGCGGTCACGGCGAAGGCGAGCGCGAAGAAGCCCATCACGCCGGCGATGCCCTCTTCGACATCGCCCACCAGCTTGGCGAAGCCGACAATATTGACTTCGACATCGGTGCCGCTGAACTGCGCGCGGATCTTCTCCAGCTGGCGTGCGACGGAGCCGTAGTCGATGGTCTTGCCGGTAGCCGGATCGGTCTCGCGCAACTCGGCGCGGATCAGCGCGGACTTGAGGTCATTGCTGACCAGCCTGCCGATCTGCCCTGAGCGCGCCACATTGCGCCGCACCTTCTCCAGCTCCGCCGGCGCGCCGGAGAAGCGCCCCGGCACAACCACGTCGCCGCGGAAGCCGGCCTCGGTCACCTCGGTGTAGCGCACGTTGGGCGTGAACAGCGAGAACACGCGCGAGCGGTCCACGCCGGGGATGAAGAAAACTTCATCGGTGGCGCTGCGCAGCTTGTCCATGAAGGCGGCGTTGTAGATATCGCCGTCGCCCTTCCAGCGCAGGCTCACCAGCACGGTATTGGCACCGGAGAAGGTGCTCGCGTACTTGGTGAACACCTGCATGTACGGATGCTGCAGCGGGATCATCTTGTTGAAGCCCGGATCGAGCCGCAGGCGCGTGGCCGAGAAGCCCAGCGCCACGGTCACCGCCAGGCACAGCAACAGCAGCAGGCGGCGCCGGCGCATCAGCACGCTGGCGCAGCCATCGACGAAGCGGCCCAGGCGGCCGGGGGATTGGGAGCGGGTCATGATCGTTCTCGCGTTCGGTGAGGCGGGGGTCAGCGATTTGCGGCGAGTGTCGCGCCGGCAAGGCCGCTGCTGCCACCCAGCGCCAGCTTGTCTTTAGCGGCAGGCACCAGCGCCGCCAGCGTCTGCGGGCTGCCGGCGGGCAACGGCGCAAAATGGCGCCCGCCATCGGCGGAGATCACCAGCGTGCCCCCCTGCCCGGCCAGCACGATGCGGCCGTCCGGCAACTCGGCACCGCCGAAGAACGAGGTGCGCAGTGCGATCTCGGCGGCCTGCCAGGTGGTGCCGAAATCCTCGCTGCGCAGCGCGTTGCCGCGCATGCCGAAGGCCAGCCAGGCGCCGTCGCGCAGCGGCAGCACGCCGTACAGCGAGCCTTCATAGGGAGTCTTGACCGGCTCCCAGCGGCCGCCGCCATCGGCCGAGCGCAGCACCAGCCCGGCTTCGCCGACCAGCATCAGGCGCCCCTGCCCGTCGCCGGCGATGGCGTTGAGGTGGCGGTCCTGCATGGCCTTGTCAGCGGCCTCTTCCCAATGCCTGCCCTGGTCGCGCGACACCAGGAAACGGCCGAAGCTGCCCACGGCGAACCACGGCCCGTTGCGCTGCGCCAGGGCACCCAGCAGGGGGTCGGACGATTGCGCGTCGAAGGCGACCTGCTGCCAGTGCGTGCCGCCATCCTCCGTGCGCAGGATCAGGCCGCTGTGGCCGACCGCGATGCCTTGGCGGCTGTCGGCAAAGGCCGCCTGCGTCAGCGTGGCACCCTGGGGCTTGTCAACGGCGGCCACGCGCCAGTCGCGACCCTGATCATCGCTGAACAGGATCTTGCCGCGCTCGCCCACGGCCACCAGACGCTCGCCGGCGCGGGCGATGCCGTTGACCTGCAGGCCGTCGGGGCGCAGCGCGGTGGCCGGGAACGGCGGCAGCGGGCGCGGCGCGAAGGCCCAGACCGCGGTGGCCAGCACGGCCAGCGACATGGCGATGCCGATCAGTCGTTTCATGTGTCTCCTCCGATTGGAGTGGTGGCAGGCGGCCTCGTGGCGGGCCGTACGTTGCCGGGGCTGCTTCGATAAGCAGAATGTTTGCTCCCCTCTCCCGCTTGCGGGAGAGGGGCCGGGGGAGAGGGCAGCGCGTGGCAAGCATCGCAACGCATCACTTCATGGAGGCTCCTGCCCTCTCCCCCGCCCCTCTCCCATGAATGGGAGAGGGGTGAAAACCAGCGGCTTTCTTTTGCTACAGGACGTCGAACAGCGCGGCAGCACCCATGCCGCCGCCAATGCACATCGTCACCACCGCCTGCTGCACGCCACGGCGCCGGCCTTCGATCAACGCATGCGCGGTCATGCGCGCGCCCGACATGCCGAACGGATGCCCAACCGAAATCGCGCCGCCATTCACGTTCAGCCGCGCATCCGGGATGCCCAGCTTCTGCTGGCAGTACAACACCTGGCAGGCAAAGGCCTCGTTCAGCTCCCACAGGCCCACATCCGCCACCGTCATGCCATGGCGCGCGAGCAGCTTCGGCACCGCGAAAACAGGACCGATGCCCATTTCATCCGGCGCGCAGCCCGCCACCGCCATGCCGCGGTAGCGCCCCAGCGGGCGCAGCCCACGGCGGCGCGCCTCGTCGGCGCTCATCAGCAGCACCGCCGCGGCGCCGTCAGACAGTTGCGAGGCATTGCCGGCGGTGATGTGCTCGCCTTCGGCTACCGCCTGTCCGCCGCTCCAGACAGGCTTGAGCGCCGCCAGGCTCGCGGCGGTGGTATCGGGCCGGTTGCATTCGTCCTGTACGAGCTTCACGCTCTCGTGCCCCGTCAGCGCGCCGGCCTTGTCGAACAGCGCGCGGCGCGTTTCCAGCGGCACGATCTCATCGTCGAAGGCACCGCGGCGCTGCGCCTCGGCGGTGCGCTGCTGGCTGCGCCAGGCGTAGGCGTCCTGTTCGGCGCGGCTGATGCCATAGCGGCGCGCCACCACCTCGGCGGTCTCGATCATCGCCATGTAGGCGGCCGGCTGCCGCGCCAGCACCGCTTCGGACTGGGCGCGGTAGCTGTTCTTGTGCTTGTTCTGCGTCAGCGAGATCGATTCCGCGCCACCCGCCACGATGATGTCGGCCTCGCCGCACTGGATCGCGCGCGCACCCGCGGCGATCGTCATCAGGCCCGAGCCGCACATGCGGTCCATGGTCATGCCCGGCACGCTGTCGGGCAGCCCCGCCGCCACCGCGCACAGGCGGCCCAGGTTGTAGCCCTGGGTGCCCTGCTGCGCGGCCGCGCCGATCAGCACGTCGTCGACCTCGGCCGGGTCAACGCCCGCGCGCTCGACCACCGCGCGCACCACATGGCCGCCCAGTACCGGGGTTTCGGTATCGTTGAAGGCGCCACGGAAGGCCTTGCCGATGGGGGTGCGCGCGACGGCGACGATGACTGCGTCTTTCATGCTCGATTCCTTGGTTCAGAAGTAGTAGCGGCTGATCGTCTCGGCCACGCAGGCGGGCTTGGCCTCGCCCTCGATCTCCACTGTGACGCGCACCACCGACTGCACGCCGCCTGGCAGCGACTCGGCGCGTATCAACTCACCCACGCCCCGCACGCGGGCGCCCACGCGCACCGGCGCGGGGAAACGAACCTTGTCGCAGCCGTAGTTGACGCCGAACTTCATGCCTTCGACGGTGACCAGTTCCGGCAGGAACTGGTTGACCAGGGCCAGCGTCAGGTAGCCGTGGGCGATGCAGGCGCCGTAGGGGCCTTGCGCGGCGCGTTCGGGGTCGACGTGCAGCCACTGGTGGTCGCCGGTGGCGTGGGCGAACTGGTTGACCTGGTCCTGGGTGATGCGGGTCCAGGGGCTTTCGCCGAGCGGTTGGCCTGCGGCGGCGTGGATGTCCTGTGCGGAGCGGAAGATTCTTGGCATTGCTGTTTCCTGTGTTTCCTCACCATGGCGGCCTGATTTGCCGACAGATCCATCACTCCCGCTTGTTTGCTCCCCTCTCCCGCAGGCGGGAGAGGGGAGCCTCTGCCAGGGGTGGCGGCCGGCACCAACCCTTTCGCATACCGCCAGCGCCACCTTGTCAGTGCTTCAAGCCCGCTGGCTGCTCACCGGCAGCACCTCACCTGTCATGTACGAGGCATAGTCGCTGGCCAGGAACACCATCACATTCGCTACCTCCCACACCTCCGCCGCACGCCCGAACGCTTCGCGCTCGCTGAGCTGGCGCAGCAAATCCGCCGGCGCCGACTTCTTCAGGAAGTCATGCAGCGCGATGCTCGGCGCCACCGCATTGATGCGCACGCCAAACTCCGCGGCCTCCATCGCACTGCAGCGGGTCAGCGCCATCACCCCGGCCTTGGCCGCGGCGTAGTGCGACTGTTCCTTCTGCGCCCGCCAGCCGAGCACCGAGGCGTTGTTGACGATGGCGCCGCGCCGGCGCGCCTGCATGTGCGGCAGCATCGCGCGCGTCATGCGGAAGGTGCCGGTGAGGGAAATATCGATCACGCGCGACCACTCGGCATCGTCCATATCAACTAGGCGGCGCGAGCCGCCCAGCCCGGCGTTGTTGATCAGCACGTCGGTGCCGCCGAGCGCCTCTTCCGCGGCAGCCACAAGGGCGCGTACCTGCGCTTCGTCGGACACATCGCAAAGCTGTCCATGGATCGCCTGCAGCCCTGTTTCCGCACGCAAGCGCGCTACGGCTTCGTCCAGCCGCCTGGGATGGACGTCGGAGATCATCAGCGCGCGGCAGCCCTCCTCCGCGCAGCGGCGCGCGGCGGCAAAGCCGATGCCGACGCCCGCGGCCGCGGTGATCAGGACGCTCTTGCCGGCGAGCAGTTGGTGGCCGGGCACATAGGCCGGAACGGCGGGAGCTTCGGTGTTAAGGGTCATGACTGTCCTCGGGCCTCGCGCGGCATGCCGAGGCCGCGTTCGGCAATGATGTTGAGCTGGATTTCGTTGGTACCGGCGTAGATCGTGTCGGCGCGCGAGAACAGCGCCATCTGCTGCAGCCGGGTGCGGCGCACATCGCCCGTCTCGCCGGCGTCCAGCACGTTGGCCAGCGGGCCCAGCACGTCCAGCGCGAGCTGGCCCAGGTCGCGGTGCCAGTTGGACCAGTAGTACTTGTAGATCAGCGCCTCGCGCTGCAACGCGGTGCCCCCGTCCTGGCCCGCCTGCGCCGCGCCGGCCAGCATGCGCAGCGCATTGGCGCGCATCACCCTCAGGCCGGCCCAGGCGCGCGCGATGCGCTGGCGCACCAGCGCGTCGCGGCTGCTGCCGTTGTCGCGCGCGGCCTGCGCCACCCACTCCAGCTCATGTGTGAACTGCATCTGCTGGCCGAGCGTGGAGATCCCGCGCTCAAATCCGAGCAGCGCCATGGCGATGCGCCAGCCGTCTCCGGGCTCGCCCAGCACGTCGGCCGCCGCCGCCCGTGCGCCATCGAAGAAAACCTCGTTGAATTCGGCGCCGCCGCCCATCTGCCGGATCGGGCGGATCTCGATGCCGGGCTGGTCCAGCGGCAGCATCAGGAAGATCAGGCCCTTGCTGCCGCGCGAGCCGGGCTCGCAGCGCGCCAGCACGAAAATCCAGTCGGAATCGTGCGCGAGCGAGGTCCATACCTTCTGGCCGCTGACCAGCCAGTCGCCGCTGGCGGGATCGCGTACCGCGCGCGTGCGCACATTGGCCAGGTCCGAGCCCGCGCCGGGCTCCGAATAGCCCTGGCACCAGAACGTGGTGCCATTGCGGATGCCGGGCAGCAGGCGCGCCTTCTGGTCCCCGGTGCCGAAGGCGATCAGCGTCGGCCCGATCAGCCCTTCGCCGATATGGCCCATGCGGCCCGGGCCGCCGGCGCGCGCATATTCCTCATGGAAGATCACCTGCTGCATCACCGGCAGCTCGCGCCCGCCATGCGCGCGCGGCCAACCCAGGCCGGTCCAGCCGCCTTCGGCAAGCCGCCGTTCCCAGGCCTTGCGCAACTCGGGGAAAGCGTCTTCGTCGCCGGGGCCGCCGCGGTGTTTCAGGCAGGCGAATTCGCCGGCCAGGTGGGCGGCCATCCATTGCGCCACCTCGGCGCGGAATGCCGACTCTTCGTGCGCAGTCATGCTGTCCTCCAGGCGTGCGGGCCGCTATCGACGAATTGGGCGAGGTATGCGAGCGCGGCACCGGCGCCGCCCAGCCAGTGGCTGGCGGCCTGTGCGCGCTTGAAATAAAGCTGGGGGTCGTATTCCCAGGTAAAACCGACCCCGCCATGCAGCTGGATGGCCTCCTGCGCGTTGAAGCGCAGGGCTTCGTCGGCGGCAACGGAAGCGGCGGCGATTTCCTGACGGGCCTCGGCCAGGTCGGCGGATTCCCATGCCTGCGCCGCGCCATACACCGCCGAGCGCGCGGCCTCGACCAGCACCATCATCCGCGCGCAGCGGTGCTTGACCGCCTGGAATGAGGCGATGGCGCGGCCGAACTGGATGCGCTCCGACACATAGGCGACGGTGAGATCCAGGCATTGCTGGGCCGCGCCGAGCTGCTCGGCCGCCAGCATCAGCTTGCCGTGCCACCAGGCTTGCGCCAGACCCCGCACCGCGTCGTCCCCGCGTGCCAGGCAGGCACTTGCCGGAACGGCCAGGCCGTCCAGCCGCAGCGAGGCCAGCGGGCGCGTACGGTCGAGCGTGTCGAGCGGTGCCAGCGTGAATCGCGCATCCTGTGCCAGCGCAGCGGGCTCCAGCAGGAACAGCGCGGGTGTGCCGTCCTCGAACCGCGCCGGCACCAGCAGCCAGTCGGCGCCGGCGGCATCGGCCACCTGGGCGGCGCTTCCGTGCAGTACGAAGCCGTGCGCGCTTGCCAGCGCACGGATCGCGACACCGTCGTAGTGCCAGCCGGCATCGTCCGGCAGCACCGCCGCGGCACGGGACTCGCCAGCGGCCAGCCGTTCCAGCCACTGCGCGCTGCGGGCAAGGCTGCCCTGCAGCCACGGCGCCGCCACGCAGGCGGTGGACCAGAACGGCACGCAGGCCAGGCGCTGCCCCAGTTGCTCCTGCAGCAGCACCAGCCCCGGCGCGCCGAGGCCGGCACCGCCCACGGCTTCGGGCAACGCGATGCCGCACCAGCCAAGGTCGCCGGCGATCGCGCGCCACAGCGCGTCATCGTGCGCCGGACCCGCCTCGGTCACGCGCCGCACCGCCGCCGAATCGCTGTGCGTGGCAAGGTAGTCGCGCGCGCTGTCGCGGACCATCTGGTGTTCGACAGAAATGGAGAAGTCCATGGCCGTCGTGCTCAGCTGCCGTAGACCGCCTGGGGCGGCAGGGCCTGCGCCAGCAGTCCGGCCACCGCCACGCCCACTTCCGCCGGCTGCCAGCGCCCGCCCTTGTCGGCCTTCGGGCCGGTGCGCCAGCCGTCGGCCACGGACACCATGCCGCCCGCCGCCTCGAACATGCGGCCGTTGACCTGTGCAGAGTCAGCGCTGCCCAGCCACACCACCAGCGGCGCGACGTTGGCCGGGTCGTAGTAGTCGAAGCCGCCTTCTGGCGCTTTCATCATGTCGGCGAAGACCTGCTCGGTCATGCCGGTGCGCGCGGCCGGCGCCAGTGCGTTGGCGGTGATGCCGTAGCGGCCCAGTTCGGCCGCCTGCACCAGCGTCAGCGCGGCAATGCCGGCCTTGGCGGCGGCGTAGTTGGATTGCCCGACCGAACCCTGCAGGCCCGCGCCGGAACTGGTGTTGATGATGCGTGCGTCCACGGCGCGGCCAGCCTTGGCCGCATCGCGCCACCGCCTGGCCAGCAAGTTGGCCAGGCAGAAGTGGCCGCGCAGGTGCACGCGCATGACATCGTCCCAGTCCGCCTCGGTCAGGCTGACGAACATGCGGTCGCGGCAGATGCCTGCGTTGTTGACCAGCACGTGCACTTCGCCAAACGCCTCGACCGCGGCATCGACGATGCGCTGCGCGGTGGCGAGCTGCGTGATGTCGTCATCGCTGGCCTTTGCACTGCCGCCAGCGCCGCGGATTTCCGCGCAGACCGCTTCGGCCGCCTCGCGCCGGATGTCGTTGACGACCACGTTGGCGCCCTCGGCGCCGAAGGCCAGCGCATAGGCACGGCCCAGCCCGCCGCCGGCGCCGGTGATGATGACGGTGCGTCCGTCGCAAATACCCATGGCGGTCTCCTTACAACCGTTCGATGATGGTGACGTTGGCCAGGCCGCCGCCTTCGCACATGGTCTGCAGGCCGTAGCGGCCGCCGGTGCGTTCCAGTTCATGCAGCAGCGTGGTCATCAGGCGCGCGCCGGTGGCCCCCAGCGGGTGGCCCAGCGCGATCGCGCCGCCGTTGGGGTTGGTGCGCTCGGGCGCGTAGCCGGTCTCGGCCAGCCACGCCATCGCCACCGAGGCAAAGGCCTCGTTGATCTCGACTACGTCGATATCCGACAGACGCAGGCCGCTGCGTTCCAGCGCGCGCTTCGTTGCCGGAATCGGCGCGGTCAGCATCCACAGCGGGTCGTCGCCCATCACGCTCATATGCGCGATGCGCGCGCGCGGCTTGAGCTGGTAGCGCTTGAGCGCGTCCTCGGAGACGATCAGCAGCGCGGCGGCGGCATCGGCGGTCTGGCTCGACACTGCCGCGGTCAGCGCGCTGCCCGGCATCAGCGGTTCCAGCGCGGCCATCTTCGCCAGCGTGGTATCAGGGCGCGGCGTCTCGTCCTGCATCACGCCTTCGCACGGCACGATCTCGCGGGCGAAACGGCCGCCCTCGATCGCGGCCGCGGCGCGCTGGTGGCTTTGCAGCGCATACGCTTCCATGGCCTCGCGCGACAGCTTCCAGTGCTCGGCAATGCGCTGCGCGGCATGGAACTGCGACACCGGCGCATCGCCGAAGCGCGCCTGCCAGCCCTTGCTGCCCGAGAACGGATCGGCAAAGCCCAGCGACTGCCCGGCCAGCATGGCCGACGAGATCGGGATCTGCGTCATGGTCTGCACGCCGCCGGCGATCACCACGTCCTGCGTGCCGCTCATCACTGCCTGCGCGGCAAAGTGCACGGCCTGCTGCGACGAGCCGCACTGGCGGTCCACGGTCACGCCCGGCACCGTCAGCGGCAGGCCGGCGGCCAGCCACGCGCTGCGGGCGATATTGCCGGCCAGCGGGCCGATGGTGTCGACGCAGCCGAACACCACGTCGTCATGGTCTTCTGCGGGAATGCCGTTGCGGCGCACCAGCTCGGCCAGCACAAAGCCGCCCAGGTCGGCGCCGTGCACGTGCGACAGTCCGCCCTTGCGGCGCCCGGTGGGCGTGCGCAGGGCATCAACGATATAGGCGTCTTTCATGGTCATTGCTCTCTTTGGATTCAGGCGAAGGTCGCTCCGGCGCCGATGTCATGCTCGCCGTCCAGGATGTGCGCGCCCAGGCGCGCCTTGTGGAAAGCCCGGTCGCCCCAGCTGCCCGCCAGTGCCCAGGCCCGCTTGGTGAAGATCTGCAGGTCCAGCTCCCAGGTGTAGCCCATCGCGCCATGCACCTGGATCGCCTGGCGTGCCGCGGCCCACGCGCAGCGGGCGGCTGCGATGCGGGCGTGCGAGACATGCAGGCCCGCATCCGGCAGGCCATGCGCCAGCGCGGCGGCGGCGCGCAGCAGCACCGGCTTGGCGAATTCAAGCTGGATCGCCACGTCGGCCAGCAGGTGCTTGACCGCCTGGTAGGCGCCGATGGCCTTGCCGAACTGCTTGCGCTGGGCGCTGTAGTCGATCGCCAGGTCGAGCATGCGCTGCGTCAATCCCAACTGCTGCGCGGCCACGCCGAGCGCGCCACGGTTCAGCGCCATGTCCCACAGGCCGGTGCCGACGGGGATCAGTTCGGTGCTCGCGTCGGGCTGCCACGCCAGCTCGAACAACCGGCGCGACGGATCGAGGCCGGTGCGCGGCGTGAGCGTGGCCTGGTCTGGGCGCAGCAGGTGGACCGCGCCTTCGTGCGCACAGAGGATGGCGTCGGCGACATGGGCGTCGGCCACCAGTCGCTCCTGCGGATGCGCCACCGCCACGCGGGCCTCGCCGGCGGCGATGCGCTCCAGCAGCGCGGCGCAGCGCTCGCGCGCCGACGCATACGGGGCAGTGGCTAGTGCATCGCGGAGCAGGCCGGTTGCCACCAGCGCGGTGTCGAGCAGCGGCTCAGGCAGCGCGAAGTAGCCGCATGCCTGCGCCAGCGGCGCCCATTCCACCTCGCCCAGCCCCAGCCCGCCCTGCTCCTGCGGCACCATCAGCGCGGCTAGCCCCTGGTCGGCAAGCTGGCGCCACAGCGCGTCGGAGCGGCCGGTCCCGGTGCTCCACAGCTCGCGCGTCAGCTCGGGCGTCATCTCGGTCATCAGGAAGCGCCGGATCGCCTCGGCAAACTGTTCCTGCTCTTCCGTCAATGCGAAATCCATGGTGTTTCCCCCGGGTGCCGTCATGCGCGCGGCATGCCGAGCAGGCGCTCGGCGACGATATTGCGCTGGATCTCGTTGGTGCCGGCATAGATCGGCCCGGCCTGCGAGAACAGGAAGCCATCCAGCCAGTGGCCGAGCGAACCCGGCGGCTGGCCGGCGGGGGCGACTTCCGCCGCCTGCCCCAGGATGGCCAGCGCGGTATCGTGCATATGGATGTCCAGCTCGGACCAGAACACCTTGTTCGTGCTCGACTCCGCGCCGATATGGCCGCCGCGCACCAGCCGGCTCGCGGTGGCATAGGTGGACAGCGTGTAGGCCTCGGCGTCCATCCACGCGCGCAGCACCGCGTCGCGCAGCGCGGGATCGCGGTCCGCCGCCTCGCGGTTGGCCTGGTACAGCCCGACCAGCGCGCGGGCAGTCTCCTGGAAGCGTGCTGGCGAGCGCAGCATCAGGCCGCGTTCGAAGCCGGCGGTCGCCATCGCCACCTGCCAGCCGGCACCTTCTGCCGCCAGCCGGTTTTCCACCGGCACGCGCACGTCGTCGAAGAAAATTTCGGCAAAACCGGTCTGGCCGTTGAGCTGGCGGATCGGGCGCACGGTGATGCCCGGCGTATCCAGCGGCACCAGCACGAAGGTCAGCCCGTGATGCCGTGTCGAGGCCGGATCGGTGCGGAACAGCCCGAACAGCCAGTCCGCCCACACCGCCCGCGTCGACCAGATCTTCTGGCCGTTGATCACATAGTCATCGCCGTCGCGGATCGCGCTGCAGCGGATCGCGGCCATGTCGGAGCCGGCGTTCGGCTCCGACCAGCCCTGCGCCCAGATATGCTCGCCCGAGGCCATGCGCGGCAGGAAGCGCGCCTTCTGCGCCGCGGTGCCGAATTCCATCAGCGTGGGCCCGAGCAGGAAGATGCCGTTCTGGTTGACGCGCATCGGCGCGCCGGCACGCCAGTACTCTTCCTCGAAGATCAGCCACTCGATCAGGTCGCAGCCGCGCCCGCCCAGCTCGGCCGGCCACGTGACCATGCTCCAGCGGCCCTGGTTGAGCGTGGCTTCCCAGGCTCGGTGCTGGGCAAAGCCCTCCTCGGTGTCGAAGCTGGCCAGCGGCGTGCGCGGCACGTGCGCGGCCATCCAGTCGCGCACCTCGGCGCGGAAGGCGCGCTGGGCGTCGGTGTATTCAAGCTGCATCGCGCGCCCCTTGTGAGAAGCTGGCTTCGCGCCGTTCGACAAACGCGGCGCGCGCTTCGCCGGAATCCGCGCTCATATAGGCCTGCAGCGTGAAGCCCTGCTCCCAACGGTACTTGTCTTCCAGGTTGCCGTCTTCCACGCCGTTGAGCGCTTCCTTGGCGAGCTGCAGCATGGCCGGGCTCTTGGCCGCGATCTGGCGGCCAAGGGTCATCGCGGTGTCGCGCAGTTCAGCGCGCGGGACCACGCGCTCCACGGCGCCAAGGCGATACGCCTCGGCAGCATCGATCATCTCGCCGGTGAAGTACATCGCCCTGACCTTCTGCACGCCGAACATGCGCTGCAGGTGCGCGCCGCCGCCCATGGCGCCGCGGTCGATTTCCGGCACGCCAAAGCGCGCGCATTCCGAAGCGATGAGGATGTCGGCGGCGCCGCAGATGCCGATGCCGCCGCCGAGCACGAAGCCGTGCACGGCCACGATGACCGGCTTGGGATTGCGGTGCACGGCGCGGAAGGTCGAATAGTTGCCGGCATTGACGTCAATGATGCGCTCCGGGTGCGCCGACAGCTCCTTGATATCCACGCCCGCGCAGAAGCCGCGGCCTTCGCCGCGCAGCACGATCACGCGGACGTCGGGATCGGCGCCGAGGCGGTCGATGGCGGCGGCCAGCGCGTGCCAGCCGGCGTTGTCGAGCGCGTTGACGGGCGGATGGTCGATCACCAGTTCGGCGATGCCGTCGGCGATTTCGATACGGAACGGCCCGGTCTTGGGGTTCGTTTGCATGATTTCCTCTGTCTCTGGATCAGGCCGCCGCAGCCAGCGCGTTCCCGGCCAGCGCCGCCAGCCGCGATTGCGCCTGTACGGCAATGCCGGACACGATCTGCTCGCAGGATTCGATGGCGCCAATCGCGGCGGCAGCCTGGCCGCTGGGCAGCACGCCCTCGTCCGGGCATCCCTCCACCATCGCGCGCTGGATCAGCACCGGCGCGTTGGCGGCCATCAGGGTCTGGGCGGCGCTGTAGTCCTGCTCGCGCATCGCGCGCCAGGCGGTCGCCAGCATCTGTGCGCTGCCCATGCCGGTGCGCGCCTGCCATTTGCGCGCGGCCGCCAGCGCCAGCCAAGTGCGCCGCCACGGGCCGGCCTGCTCCAGCTCCAGCAGCAGCGAGTTGTCGATCATCCGCTGCGGCAGCCCGTCTATGGCCAGCGACACGCGGATCTGGCCCGGGTCGCGCACCCTGACGTAGCGCTCCAGCGTCTGCGCCGGCACCGGCGATTCGGCCGACATCAGGAAGCGCGTGCCCATGGCCACGCCGGCCGCGCCGTAGGCCAGTGCCGCAGCCAGTCCGCGCCCGTCGAAGAAGCCGCCCGCAGCCACCACCGGCACGCTGACGCTGTCCAGCACCTGCGGCAGCAGCAGCGTGGTCGGCGTGCCGCCAGTATGGCCGCCGCCCTCGCCGCCCTGCACGGTGACCACATCCGCGCCCAGCTCCACGGCCTTGGCCGCGTGCCTGGCTGCGCCCACCGTCGGCATGCAGACAACGCCAGCCGCCTTGAGCCGCCCGACCATCCTGGCGTCCGGGCCGCGCCCGTAGCTGACCGCGCGCAGCCGGTGGCGGATTGCCATCTCGATGACTTCCTCCGCGTTGGGCTGGAACATGTGGAAGTTGATGCCGAAGGGCCGGTCGCTGAGCGCCTTGACGCGCAGGATCTCCTGCTCGACTTCGCCGGGCAGAATGGTGGCGCCGGCCAGGAAGCCAAAGGCCCCGGCATTGCCGCTGGCGGCGACCAGCTTCGCGTCCGCCACCCAGCCCATCGCCGTCTGGACGATGGGGTAGCGGCAGCCCAGCAGGTCGCACAAGACCGTGTGCAGGCTCGCGTTGCTCGTGCCGGGGTTCATGCCGGTGTTCATGCCGCCCCCTCGCCGCCGGTACGTTGCGAGGCCGCCATCGCGCGTGCGTCATAGCCGCCGAGCTTGTCGCCGCTGACCAGTTCGTTGTGCGCATGGGCGAAGTGGTGCCAGGCAAAGACCGCATCCATCGCCGTGCGCTTTCCCTGCAGGTCTTCCACATGGTTGACCGCCTGCTTGGTCAGCGTCAGGCCGAGCCGCGGCATCTGCGCGACCTTGGCCGCCATGCCGTAGACGGTGTCCTCCAGCGCCTCGCGCGGCACCACGCGATTGACCATGCCCATGCGCTCGGCGCGCCCGGCGCCCATGCGTTCGCCGAGGAACAGGAATTCCTTGGCAATACGCGGGTGCAGCTCGTAGGCATGCGCAAAATACTCAACGCCCGGAATGCCCATGCGCACCACCGGATCGGCGAAGAACGCGTCGTCCGAGGCCACGATCAGGTCGCACACCCACGCCAGCATCAACCCGCCGGCAATGCATGCGCCGTGCACCATGGCGATGGTCGGCTTGGGCAATTCCCGCCAGCGGCGGCACATCCCGAGGTAGACCTCCTGCTCGCGCGCATAGAGGAATTCGCCGCCCGGCTTGTTGACGTGGTCATACCAGAGCGAGGCGCGCTCGAACGACTCGTTGATGTCGCGCCCCGGCGTGCCGATGTCGTGCCCGGCGGAGAAATGCTTGCCGGCGCCGCGCAGCACGATCACCTTGACTGCGTCGTCGGCGGCCGCGCGCCGGTAGGCCTCGTCCAGCGCATACGTCATCTTGGAGTTCTGCGCGTTGTGGTAATCCGGCCGGTTCATGGTCACGGTGGCAATGCCGTCCGCGACCTGGTAGAGCACCTCGGCGTTCGGGCCCAGGCTGATGGGTTCGATGGCTGGCGTTGTCATGTCGGCGTGTTTCCTGTCTCAAGCGCGTCCGGAAGGATTGCCGCGCACGATGGTGGCGCGCAGGTTGTGCGGATCGAGCTGGGCGATCAGGCGCAGTTCGTCCGGCGTCGGCGGTGCCGTCTCCGGCAAGGCTTCTCCGGCGGCGTTCGCCAGCGCAAAGCCGGTGGCCGCCTGGACCTGATCGAAGCTCACGCCCGGGTGCAGAGAGCGCACGCGGATGGCATGGTCCGGCCCGCCGAAATCCATCACGCACAGGTCGGTGACGATCACGCGCAGGTCCACGAAGCTGCGCATGCCTTCGATCTGGCGCGCCGGGTTGTAGCCGGCGCTGCAGACCATGTCGACCTCGGCGCCGACAAAGGCGCGCGTGCTGTGTCCCGGCACGAAGAAGGAATTGGCGTGGTTGATGCTGTTGCCCGGGAAGCCGCGCGCGCCCAGCAGCTGGGTCTTGGGCTGCGCATGCGTGCCGCCCAGGCAGGAGATATTGGCCTGCCCGAAGCGGTCAATCTGCGTCGGCATCACCAGCGCGTGCCGGCGCCCGCCCCACAGGCAGTCGAACACGCGCGAATAGCCCATCCAGCCGCTGGCGCGCACCTTGTAGCCGGGCTCGCGCGGCCCCAGCGGCACCGGCGTCTCCACCAGGTAGGCCTCGCCGTCGGTCATCAGCAGCCCGGGGTTGTGCGCAAGCCGCGCCAGGCCGGCGGCGATGCGCGGGCCGGTGCCGATGCCGGTGGCCAGCACCTCGCCGTCGTCGCTCCAGGCGCGGGCGGCGGCGGCGATCATCAGCTCGGCGCGGGTGAATTCATAAGTGGCGCTCACGGTCGCTCCTTGGGTTGGCGGGTGGGTTGGCGAAATCAAAGTACCGGCAGCGGCAGATCACGCACGTGGCCGAGACCGCCGATGCGCTCCAGGTAGGCCGCCTCGCTGGCGCCCACCACCTCGTCGCGGTACGCGCGGAAGCCGTCGCCGGCCTCGGCGCTGGCGCAGTACGCCTTCAGCGCGGGCAGGTCCCAGCCATACGCAGGGGCACAGGAAGTGGGATGGGCACCGGCGGGCGCGTGCACCACGCCCGTCACCAGCGAGCGCTCGAACGGGTTGTTGCGGGCATGCGCCAGGTTCTCTTCCTCAAGGCGCGGGTGCAGCGTTTCGCAACTCACATAGCAGCGGCGTGCGGCGCGCGCGAACCACGCATCGAAGAACGGATCGGGGCCGTCGATGCGGGTGTTGCCCAGCACATCGCTCTCGTTCACATGCAGCAGCGCCGCGTCGAGTTCGAGCGCCGGCATCGCCAGCAGGACCTCGCCATCGGCGTAGGGCGAGCGCACCGTCTTCAGCTGCGGGTTCTTTGCCAGCACGTCGGTGCCCAGCGACGAGCGCGTCGGCAGGAACGGCAGCCGCGCCGCCGCCGCGCGCAGGCCAAGCTGCAGCATGCCCTCGTCCAGCTCGGTCACCTCCAGCAGGCCGCGCTCGCGCGCCTGGCGGAAGTAGGGTTCGAGCGGGATCACGTCGAGCGAGACAAAGCCGAACACCAGCCGGCGTACCTTGCCGGCCGCGCACAGCATGCCCACCTCGGGGCCGCCATACGCGACCACGGTCAGGTCTTTCAGCGGCGAGCGCAGGATTTCGCGCACCAGCGCCATCGGCTTGCGGCGCGGGCCCCAGCCACCGATGCCGATGGTCATGCCATCGGCGAGCTGGCCGACCACGTCGGCCGCGCTCAGGGTCTTGTCGATTGTCTTGGTCATGGTGTTTAGCGGTATCCGATGCTGAAGTCGTGTCCCCACAGGCTGACGCGCGTGGCTTCGTAGGCGGCGTGCTGGCCCCAGTCCAACACCAGGCCGCCATGGCCGTATTCGAGGTCGAAGCCGCCGGGGGTCTTCATGTAGAAGGAAGTCATGCGGTCGTTGCAGTGCTGGCCCAGCGTGGCGGACAGTTTCACGCCGTGCTGCTGCACGCGGTCGAGCGCGCGGCCCACCTCGGCCATGTCGGGCACCTCGGCCATCACGTGGATGCAGCCGGCTTCCGACGGCATCTCGAAGATCGCCAGGCTATGGTGGCGGCCGTTGGCGCAGTGCAGGAAGTGGATGCGCTTCTCCGGCTCGTCGGGATCGCTGGTAAAGCGCACGCGGAAGATGTCGGACAGGCCGAAGCCCATCACGTCGCGCAGGAAGGCGTAGGTCTCGTCGAAGGCCGGCGCGGGCAGCACGGTATGGCCGGCGCCCATCGGGTCGGTGATGAAGCGCGGCACGCCGACCGGCGAGACAAAGCGCAGGAAGTCCGAGCGCATGCCCCATGAGACCTCGTGGCGGTTGCCCGACGGATCGATGAACCAGGCCATCGCCTGCACGCGGCGCTGGGCCACTTCCGCGGCGCTGGCAAGCACGACTTCCACGTTCGCCTGGCGCAGCGTGCCGAGCGCATGCCGGTAGGCCATTTCGTCGGCCAGTTCCCACCCGGATGCCAGGTAGCGGTCGCGCGTGCCCGGCACCACCAGGTAGCGGTAATCGCGCTCATCCATCTTCACGTACAGGGCACCGCCGGGGGCGCCTGCGCAGGTCATGCCGAGCACCTGCTCGGCATACTGCCGCCATTGCCCCAGGTCGGTGGACTCGACCACGATGTAGCCAAGCGCACGGATATCCAGCATTCGGGTCTCCTCTGGTTCGTTGCCATTGCTGGCTGATGAGACCTATTCTTCCGTGCGCTGCCACCCGGCACATCGTCCAGTGGGACTAGCCGATCCGGTGCCAGATTCAGGCGGTGGCGGGGCGGACGAGGTACTGGCTGGTGGGAACCACGTCGATCTTGTCGAAGTCGATGAAGCGCTGGCAGCTTGCCATCATGGCCTGCAGGTTGCGCTGGAACTTCTCTTCATCGCCGACGGCGTCGAAGAACGCCTGCGGGTCGGTCATCGCCGCGTCGGGGAAGCATTCTTCGACGATGGCGTCATAAGGCGGCGCGGCATAGGTGAGCGGGCGCACCACCACGTTCTGCACATAGAGGAAGTTGCCCTGGGTCTCGACCGCCACCTGCGTGTGGTGGTTGTGCCAGGTGTCCAGCCACGCCTGCGGCGTAAGCCGGGGCGGGCGCGTGAGGAAGGCCAGTTGCGCGAACCCGGGCGTGCGCTCGCCCGGCGCGGCCGGGAAACGCGTATTGCGGATCGGCTGGGACTCCGTGACGAGGTAGCCGGCCATGCGGCCGGCCGCGGCCTCGACCGCCTGGTCGAACGGCAGGCGCAGGCGGTCGACGGCGCTGTCGATCCAGACCGAGACCAGCCCTTCCATCTGCGGGCGGGTGTTGGTCTGGCGCAGGCCCGCGGCAGGCAGCACGGCGTCATCCGCCACGTTGACCTGCAGTCCGCGCGCGCCCAGCGCCAGCAGCTTGTCCGCAAGCGTCGTGCGCAGCCGGCGCGCGAATTCCGCCGGCTCGGTGCGCGCATCGCGCCAGACGATATAGATGACTTTTTCCATGCTCCACGCTCCCTGGTACAGGTGCCGGCCATTGGCCGGACAGGTTGAAGCGTGCGCGGAACAGGAACGGGCGCGGACCGCATGCCCTTGCTGCGTCCGCCTGACGTGCCATCCGTGTGCCGCGCCCGCTGGTCCTGTGCATGCTAGGCGCGTGGATGGCGGCGCTCATCCTCCAATCGGACTAGCAGGGTGGAGGGTGTCGTACTACCCGATGGCGCTCAGCCGAGCGTCACGACACTGCTCAGCAGCATGCGCACCAGCGTGGCCTGCCGCGTGACGCCCGTCTTGGAGAAGATCGAGCGCAGGTGGGCGCGTGCCGTGTTCTTGCTGGTGCCCAAGGCCTCGGCGGCTTCGTCGAGCGTCATGCCGTCGGCAAGCACCAGCGCCAGCGCGGTTTCAGCGGGGGTCAGGTCGAACAGCTTGCGCACCACCTCGTGCGAGGCGCGCGACTTGCGCTCGGGATCGCGGATAAAGACCGCGCAGGCGGGCCGGTGCCGGTTTTCCTCCGACCACTCGCTGAGCGGGATGGTGCGGATCAACACGCCGAGCTTGCCGCGCCCCGACGGACGGGTGATCGACATGGCTTCGGCCAGCGCCGGCTCGCTGCCGTGATGTCCCAACTGCGCGCGGCGCAGCAGGTACTGGAACTTGCGGCTCTCCTGGGCGTAGGCAATCTCGAAAGTGTTCCCGTTAAGGCGGATGCCGTCGTTCTCCGCCAGGATTTCGTCAGCCTCGGGATTCTTCTTGAGGATCTTGCCGGAGGCGTCGAGGATCACCATGCCCACCAGCATGCGGTCGATCGCGCCCGCATAGAGAGAGCGCTCGGATTCGACCACGTCCAGCCGGGAATGCAGCCGGATCGCGCGCTTCAGGTGCGGCAGGATCACGCCGCAGGTCGCCTTGTCCACTTCGGAGAAATCCCGCGTGTCGTCCTGGCGGCAGATGCGCAGGCGGCACTCGACACCATCCTCGGTACGGATGTCCGCGCCCAACAGGTAGCGGATGCCGAGCGGCTGCAGGAACTGGCGGTAGATCTCGCTGTGGCACCAGTTGCCGGCGCCCAGCGCTTCATCGACCGTCACCGCGCGGTCGGTGGGCAGGTTGATAAAGGGATCGATCGCGTAGTAGTAGCTGTTGTATGAGGCCTCTGCCTCCAGCGAAGTGCCGTGCGCCGAAGCATGCACCGCCAGCCCGCTGCGGTCGCTGGCGGGCGAGCGCAGGATAAAGCTCACATAGCTGGCATCGAGTTGCTTGCGCAGCATTTCAAGCGCGTGGCCCCAGGGCACGGGTTCCATCGGCCCTTCATAGACCGCGGCCAGCAGCGCGCTGAACTGCGTGACGCTCAAGCCTGACTGCGCAAGCAAAGGCGACGCCATTTCCTGCGCCTCAACGGTCGCCATCAACATTCCTTGTCTCCTGAATCCACACCACGTGTGTGCTGACCGGCGCTCTGCGGCACCTGGGGGCAGCGCAGATTATAGGGACGCTGTCCGCCCGCTGCCCGCCAATGCGCGGCTCTCGGTGTTTTCCCTGACCTGCAATCGGACGATGTTCGCCCCGCCCGCCGCGGATCCAATGCACGCATCCCCGCAGTGCAACCGAAGGAGAGCAACTGAGATGGATTTCACCGACAAGACCGTGCTGGTCACCGGCGGCGGCGCCGGCATCGGGCTCGCTACCGCGCAAGCCTTTCTGGAGCAGGGTGCGCGCGTCGCGATCATCGAGATCGACGCGCAGCGCGCCGACCATGCCCACACGCTGCTGGGCAAGGCCGGCGCCGACGTGCTGGTGGTGCAGGGAGATGCCGCCGATGCCGGCGCCGTACGCGAACTGGCCGCGCAGATCGAACAACGATTTGGGCGCCTCGACGTGCTGGTCAACAACGTCGGCGATTTCCTGCGCATCGCCAAGCCGTTCGAGCACTACGCCGACGACGAGATTGCCAGCCTCTACGCCGCCAACCTCGGCCACGTCTTCACCGTGACGCGCGCCATGCTGCCGCTGCTGCGGCGCAGCGGGGCCGGCAGCATCGTCAGCGTGTCGTCGATCGAGGGCTTCCGCGGCATTCCCTACTGCAGCGTCTACGGCGCCTTCAAGGCCGCCATCACCGGCTTCACCCAAAGCCTGGCGCTGGAGCTGGCGCCGGCGGGCATCCGCGTGAACCTGATCGCACCCGAAACCACCGAAACCCCGCAGGTCCCGGTGTCGCAGATGGTCGCCGCGGAGCACCAGCACCATATCCCGCGCTGGATCCCGCTGGGCCGCTTCGGCACCCCACAGGACATCGCCGACGGCATCCTGTTCCTGGCCAGCGCGCGCGCTGCCTGGATCACCGGCACGGCCCTGCATGTCAACGGCGGCGCCCTGGCCGCCGCCGGCTGGTACCGCGACCCCAATGGGGCGTGGACCAACATGCCGGTCATCGGCGGCAATGGCATGAACCTCTGATGGCCGCGCCACGCGGCACATCACCCGGCCACATCACCCAACCAAGGAGACAAGCATGAAGATACTGATCGTCGGCGGCAACGGCATGATCGGGGGCCACGCGGCCCTGCACCTGCGCAGCCGCGGGCACGATGTCACCATCGCGGGCCGCAACCGCCCAGCCTCCGGCACGCCGCTGGGCGGGCTGGACTTCCTGCGCTGCGACTACATCGCCAACGACCTGCCCGCGGCGCAGCTCGGCGCCTTCGAGGCGCTGGTATTCGCCGCGGGCAACGATGTGCGCCACGTCCCGCCCGGCGGCGATGAAGCGGCACACTGGGAACGCGCCAACGTCGAAGGGGTGCCGCGCTTTTTCCGCGCGGCGCGCGATGCGGGCATCCGGGTCGCGGTGCATGTCGGCAGCTTCTATCCGCAGGCGGCACCGCGGCTGGCAGAGGACAACGCATATATCCGCTCGCGCAAGCTGGCCGACGAAGGCGTGCGCGCACTGGCGACGGATGCCTTCCGCGTCAGCAGCGTGAATGCCCCGTTCGTGGTGGGCACGGTGCCGGGCCTGATGGTCCCGATGTTCAAGGCCTATACCGACTACGCCAGGGGCGGTTTTGCGCCGATGCCGGACTTCGCGCCGCCGGGCGGCGTCAATTTCATCTCGGCCATGTCGCTGTCGGAGGCGATCGAAGGTGCGCTGTTGCGCGGCGAGAATGGCAGGGCCTACCTCGTGGGCGACGAGAACCTGACGTTCCAGGACTACTTCGGCGCGTTCTTCCGCGATGCCGGCCGCCCGGTGCCGCCGGTCATCGACCAGGAACATCCGTTGCTGCCTGACTCGGCGATCTGCTTCGGCCGGGGCAACACGCTCTACTACGAGCCGGATGCGGCCGAGACCGCGCTGCTCGGCTATCGCCGCCGTGACATCCTGCGCACGGTGAGCGAGATCGTGGCGCAGTATCGGTAAGCAGGCATGGCGGCGGCCCGCGCAAGCAGGCCGCCGCACCCGGCCCTACAGTCCTGAGATCAGTTGCGCGTTATCGACGCGCAGTTCCGCGCCATTGATAAAGCGCGACGCGTCCGACGCCAGGAACAGCACCAGGTTGGCCACATCCTCCGGCTGGCACATGCGTGCCATCGGGTCCGTGCCGATGCCCAGCGCCACCGGATCCAGGTCCGGCACCAGCGCCTGCGTCATCGGTGTCCAGATGCCGTCGGGGTGGATCGAATTGCAGCGGATGCGGTAGCCGTTGCGCTTGCAGTGCACGGCTACGCTGCGCGTCAGCGCGGTCACGGCACCTTTCGCACCGCTGTACGCGCACATCATCGGCAGCCCGCCCAGTGCAGCCACCGACGACATCACCACGATGGACCCACCGGCCGGGTTGCCTTTCATTGCCTGCACGCCGAACCTGCAACCGAGGAAATAGCCGTCGGCATTGACGCGCATGACCTGCCGCCAGCAGTCGAGCGAGGTCTCTTCGATCGATCCCACCGGACAGATGGCCGCGTTGTTGACCAGCACGTCGACGCGGCCAAAGCGGTCCAGCGCGGCGGCCATGGCCTTGCGCCAGTCCTCTTCACTGGCGATGTCGTGGCGTACGAACTGCGCCGCATCGCCGATCTCGCGGGCCAGCGCGCGCCCGGCCTCCTCATTGACATCGGTGAGCACCACGCGCGCGCCTTCCGCAGCCAGCAGCAACGCATCGGCGCGCCCTACCCCACTGGCCGCGCCGGTGACCAGCGCGACCTTGCCCTTGACCTGATTCATCGTTTCTCTCCTTGAGTGGTCCGCTTCAGGCCGCTTCAGGCCGCGTCGGGAATCTTGCCGGCCAGCACCGCGCGCAGCGCGGCTTCGCCATACACCGCCGCCACGGTTTCATCGAGGATGGGATTGCCGCGCAGCTCGCTGCCACCATCGACGGCGATGCTCTGGCCGGTGACCCAGCCCGATTCCGGCCCTGCCAGGTAGCGCACCGCGCTGGCAATGTCGTCCGGCTCGCCGGCGCGGCCCAGCGGCATCTGCGCAACGAACTTGTCGAGCATGGCCGGGTTGTCGAACATCGGCCCGGTCGCGCCGGAGCGTGTCAGGCCCGGCCGCACCGCATTGACGCGGATACCGCATCCGGCCAGTTCCTCGGCCGCCGCGCGCACGAATGCTTCCAGGCCCGCCTTGGCGGCGCAGTATGCCGACAGCCAGCGGCAGGTCATGCGTGCCGCGTTCGAAGAAATGCAGACGATCGCGCCGCCATGAGGCGCCATCAGCGGCGATGCGTGGCGTACCGCCAGGAAGGCGCTGGCGATATTCAGCTCCAGCTCCGCCATCAGTGACGCGGTGTCATGCATCAGCATGGGACGGAAGCCCCCGCCGCCGACCGTCGCCACCACGATATCGAGGCGGCCCTCCAGTTCCCAGGCCTGCTGCAGCGCGGCCTGCACGTCAGCCTCGCGGCAAGCGTCGCCGACGTTGATGGCAACCGTGGCGCCGGCCACTTGCGCAAGCAGGTCGCGCCGTGCCGCTTCCAGCGCTTCGCGGCGCCGGCCCATCAGCACTACCGCCGCGCCGTCGCGCAGCAGCGCCAGCGCGCTGGCCGCGCCGATGCCACCGGCACCGCCGGTGACGAGGGCCGTCTTGCCTTCCAGTACACGGTCCGTGGTCATCGTGCCCCCTGCAGCGGCAGGTCCTGCGTCCACTCGACCACCAGCTCGCGCGCCGCGATGCGCCACTGGCCCTGGGATCGCTCGAAGCGGTCCTGGTAACGGATACCCCAGTCCAGCTTGCGCGGCACGCCGCCCTGCTCGTACAGGTGGTTGGCCACGCAATAGGTTTCGCCGGCCGCGGTATCGCCGTCGATTTCCACCAGTTGCTGGTGCACGTGATGCTGCGTGGCGTGGTACTGGCCGAGCGCCGTCATGCCGTCGGCGATCGCTTGCGGTCCGTCCATGCGGAAGCCCGGCCCGCTCAGCCGCGCATCCGGGGTGAACAGCTCCGCCAGGCTTGGAAAATCGCGCCGGTCCACTGCCTGCGCGTAGCGGCAGGTCAGCGCGTGAATGGCTTGCTTGTGCTCCAGTTCGGACATGGCCAGGCTCACTCCTTGGTTGTGACCGCCCGGTGCAAGATGCGCGGCCGGTCGTTGGGATGGTGACTATCGTCAGCCCTGCCGCGCAGCGGGCCATCGTCCGCGTGGAGTAGCCGGTGGGCAGGCCGCTTAGTCCGAACGAAGGATGTACCGGGGCCTCGCCCGCCCCAAGCTTCGACGAGCGCGGGCAGCCGCAACGGCGCCCGCCCATCACTGATACAGGAGACAGACATGAAGCAGGCGGAACAGGCCATCGTCGCGGTTGTCACCGGTGGCTCGCGCGGTGCCGGCAAGGGCATCGCGCTGGCGCTCGGCGCTGCCGGCGCCACGGTGTACGTGACCGGGCGCACGGAACAGGAAGGCAGCGCGCCGCTGCCAGGCACCATCCATGCCACGGCGCGCGAGATCGATGCGCTGGGCGGGCGCGGCATCGCGGTCGCGTGCGACCATCGTGACGATGCGCAGGTTGCGCGGTTGTTTGCACAGGTGCGCGAGGAATCGGGGCGGATCGATATCCTGGTCAACAACGCCACCTTCCTGCATGACGAACTGATCATGCCCGGTCCGTTCTGGCAAAAGCCGCTGGAGATGACCGGTATTCTCGACGTGGGCCTGCGCTCCGGCTACGTGGCCAGTTGGCATGCGGCGCCAATGATGGCGGCGCGCGGGCGGGGGCTGATCGTGTTTACATCATCCTTCGGCGCCAATTGCTATATGCATGGGCCGGCTTACGGGGCCCAGAAGGCCGGCATCGACAAGTTCGCGCATGACATGGCGGTTGACTTGCGCGCGCATGGCGTCGCCGCGGTATCGGTATGGATGGGGCCGCTGCGCACCGCGCGCACGCAGCGCGTGTGGGAGCAGCATCCCGACAAGTACGCGTCATTCGCACCGGTGGCGGAGACCCCTGAATTCACCGGGAAAGTCATTGAAGCGCTGTATCGCGATCCCGCGCTGATGGAGAAATCGGGCCAGGTGCTGATCGCGGCGGAGGCGGCGCTGGAGTATGGGATTGTCGATGCCGAGGGGGTGCAGCCGCCTTCGTACCGGGAGGTGCTGGGTGGCCCGCCGGCGGTGCATCCGGCGATCGTTGAATAGGGATTGGACTAGCCAACGCCCCGCGCATCGCTCCCCTCTCCCGCAAGCGGGAGCGGGGAGGAACAAGCGCGGCTTTAGCTGCCGTGCGACAACAACCCCGTCGTAAACACCGTCGACCGGATCAACCACTCCCCATCGACCCGCACATACTCGTCCGCATAACGCCCGGTCAGGAACGTACGCGAACCACTGGCATCATCCAGCGCCAGGTACGCAAGATCCCAGCTACCCTGCGCCGACGCCTCATCCAGCAGCCGGATATCCGACTGCCCGGCAAAATGCATCTCGCGCAGCGTAGGCCGGCAAGCCAGCTCCGCAAAACACTGCACGAGCGCATCACGCCCGGGAAAGCTGCCAATGCGGTCATAGTGGATATGCGCGTTGTCCGGCACGAAGCAGGCCCGCATGGCTTCGGTATCCTTGTCATCGCAGGCGCGCAGGTAGCGCAACTTGAGCGCCCGGATCGCATCCGAGGCTTCCAGCCGCGCAAGGCGGTCGGCAATGCTGGCAATGTCGGTCATATTCAGTCCCCCGTTGATCAGCCTTCGCGCAGTTGGTACTTCAGCACCTTCCCCGCCGCGCTGACCGGCAGAGACGCCACGAACTGCACCTCGCGCGGCACCTTGTAGTTGGCCATCTGCCTGCGCGCCCAGACGATCAGGGTTTCGGCATCCAGGCGTGCGCCGTGGCGCAGGACGACGTAGGCGCGTCCGACCTCCCCCAGGCGCTCGTGCGGCATGCCCACCACGGCGACCTGGGCTACCGCCGGGTGGGCTGTCAGCAGCTTCTCGACCTCCGCCGGGTAGCAGTTGAAACCGCCGACGATGAACATGTCCTTGATGCGGTCGGTAATGCGCAGGTAGCCACGTGCATCGAGCGTGCCGACATCGCCCGTATGCAGCCAGCCGTCAGCGTCGATGGCTTCTGCCGTCGCGCCGGCCACGCCGAAGTAGCCTTGCATCACGTTGTAGCCGCGCACCAGCACCTCGCCCGGCTCGCCGGTGGCGACCGGCTGCCCCTGCGCATCGATACAGCGCAGTTCGATCCCCGGCATGGCGCGCCCGGAGGTGCCGGCAACCGTCTCGGCATCGTCGCCGGCGCGGGTCAGCGTGGCAAAGCCGCAAGACTCGGTCAGGCCGTAGCCGGTAATCACTGTGTCGAAGCCCAGTTCATCGCGCATGCGTTCGATCAGCACGGGCGCGATCGCCGAGGCGCCGGTCACCGCAACCCGCAGCGATGACAGGTCGAACTCGCGCAGCCGTGGCGCGTTGAGCAGCGTCTGGTAGAGCGTCGGCGGCCCCGGCAGCACCGTGATGCGTTCGTTCTCCACGCGGGTCATCACGGCGTCGGCATCGAACACCAGGTGCGGCAGCACCGTGGCCCCGCGCGACAGCGCGGCAAGCCATCCCGCCTTGTAGCCGAAGGTATGGAAGAAAGGATTGACGATCAGGTAGCGGTCCCCGGCGCGCACGCCCGTGATCGCAGCCCAGCCGTCGACGGCGCGCAGGTTCTGCGCGTGGGCGGTCATCACGCCCTTGGGGCGCCCGGTGGTGCCCGACGTGAACATGATGTCCATCATCGTGTCGCCGCGCACGCCGGCCTCGCGCTGCGCGAAAGCCGCCATGTCTGACTGCTGCGCCAGTTCAAGGAAGCCATCCCACGCCAGCTCGCCGTCGGCCAGCGCCCTGCCCTGCCCGGGCCGCAGGATCACCAGCCGCTCCAGCGTGGCGGGACGATGCGGCGCCAGCATCTGCGGATAGCTTTCGCCGAGGAAGTCGTCGACACAGAACAGCAGCCGCGCGCCGCTGTCTGCCAGCACGGCGCCGGCTTCGGCACCTTTCATGCGCGTATTCAGCGGCACCAGCGCCGCGCCGACGCTGTGCGTAGCCAGCGCCGCGATGATCCATTCGGAGAAGTTCGGCGCCCACACGGCAACCCGGTCGCCAGCCTGTACGCCGAGCGCCATCAGCGCGCGGCCCGCCTGGATCCGGCAGGCATCCAGCGCGGCATAGCTCAGGCGCAACCCGTCTTCCTGGATGGCGATGCGCTCGCCATGGCGTAGCGCCGCGCGCCGCACCAGTTCGGGAATGGTGGCGGCAATGTCCTCATGGGCAGCGGCGTCGAGGGTCGCCGGCTCCGCAATGGCGTCGATGGTGTCAGATGGGGTCATGTCAATCCGGGAACTTCAGGTGGATTTCATCGCTCGCCGGACGCGCCTGGCAGGCCAGCGTCCAGCCCGCGTCCAGGTCGGCACGGTCGAGCACATGGTTTTCGCCGAGCGTCACGTCGCCCTGCGTCACCTGGCACATGCAGGCGCCGCACAGGCCTGCCCGGCAGGAGCTGGGGGCGGCCACGCCGGCGCGCTGCAGCGCGTCGAGCAAGGTCTCGTCGGGCGCTACGTTGAGCTGGTGTGTGTCTGCGTCGAGCTGCACCGTCAGCGCCGCGCCGCGCATGGCGGCCGGCTCGATCGAGGCAGGCCCCGCCGGGGGCCTTGCCGCCGGTGCATCCGGCAGGGAAACGAAGCGCTCGACATGCAGCTTGCCGCGCGGCACGCCAAGCTGCTGCAGCGCCGCCTGCGCCGCGTCCATGAACGGGCCCGGGCCGCAGACAAAGCACTCGGCCAGGCTCCAGGGCCGCACCAGCTCCTCTATCTGGCGCTGCGTCGGCGGCCCCTGCACGCTGTCCAGCCAATGGATCACGCGCAGCCGGCCGGGGTGGTTGTTCGCCAGTTCGCCGAGCGCCTCGCGGAAGATGATGGAGTGCTCGTCGCGGTTGGCATACACCAGCGTCACCGCGCCGCGCCCGTGGCGCAGCGCCGCCCTGGCGATCGACAGCACCGGCGTGATGCCGCTGCCACCGGCCAGCAGCAGGAAATCGCCGTACAGCGTGGGCGGGGTGAAGACGCCGGCAGGCGGCATCACCTCGACCGTATCGCCCGCGCCAAGGTGGTCGCAGATCCAGTTGGACACGCGCCCGCTCTGCACCCGCTTGATCGTCACGCGCAAGGCGTTGTCCACTTCGGGCGTGCTCGACAGCGAGTAGCAGCGCTGCAGCGGCACGCCGTCGACGGGCACGCGCAGGGTCAGGAACTGCCCGGGACGGTAGGCAAAGGTGTCGCGCAGGCCGTCCGGCAGCGCGAACACCAGCGAACGCGCATGCTCCGTTTCCGTGACGACTTCGGCGATCTGCAGCCGATGGAATTGCACTGGCGCCATGATGTCCTTCTTTCGCTCTGGGTGGCGTCAGGCCACGCCCATGATGGTCTGCGCGTTGTCGATGCGCAGTTCCGCGCCATTGATAAAGCGCGATTCGTCGGAGGCCAGGAACAGCACCAGGTTGGCCACGTCGCGCGGATGGCACATGCGCTGCATCGGCTCGGCGCCGCCGACTTCCTCCGGCAGCGCTGTGGCGCCGCCGGGCAGGAAGGCCGCGGTCATCGGCGTGAGGATGCCGTCCGGATGGATCGAGTTGCAGCGCACCTTGTAGCCGCTCTGCTTGCAGTGGCCCGCCACGGCGCGCGTCAGGGCCGCCACCGCGCCTTTGCTGGCACTGTAGGCACAGAACGCGCCCATGCCGCCCAGAGCCGCCACCGATGACATGTTCACAATGCTGCCGCCGCCCGCCTTCATCGCGGCCACGCCGTACTTGCAGCCGAGGAAGTAGCCGTCGGCGTTGATGCGCATCACGCGCTGCCATTGCTCCAGCGTGGCGTCCTCGACCGAACCCAGCACCAGGATCGCGGCGTTGTTGACCAGCACGTTCGGCGCGCCGAAGCGCTGTTCGGTGCGCGCCATCACCTGCTGCCAGCCGGCTTCACTGGCGATGTCGTGCGGCACGAACAGCGCGGTCTCGCCGATCTCGCGCGCCAGCGCATGGCCCGCTTCCTCGTTGAGGTCGGTCAGCACCACGCGCGCGCCTTCGCGCGCCAGCAGCAGTGCGTCTTCCTTGCCGACGCCGCTGGCGGCCCCGGTGACGATCGCGATCTTGCCTTCAGTACGTCGGCTCATGGGAAATCTCCTCGTTGGTGTGTGCCTGCCGGTCTGCGGCAGGCTGTTGTGTCAGGTGGCGGCCGGCATTGCGCCCCGACCAGATGCAGTCGGCAAGCGAGAGGCCGCTTACGTAATGGTTGGATGCGATGCCCACCGCGGTCCGGCCTGCGGCGTAGAGGCCCGGAATGGGGGCGCCGCCTGCGATGGCCAGCACCCGGCCGCTGGACTCTTCCACGGACAAGCCGCCAAGCGTGATCGCAGGACAAGGGAAGACGCGGCTGTTTGCCGAGATGTCGATGGCGAGCCATGGCCCGGTTTCAAGCGAGGCGCACATCTGCGCCGACTTGCCGGCCGGATCGGCAATCTCGCCGCGGGCAGCGGCGTTGCAGGCATCGATCGTTGCCCGCAGCGCCGCGCCGGGCATGCCCAGCTTGTCGGCAAGGGCCTCCAGGCTGGCGGCACGGCGCGCGCCGGTCAGCATCAGCAGCGCGGCGGGCAAAGCCTGGAAGGCCCAGAGCCGCCCGCCAGCGCATTCACGCAGGGCGGCGCGCGCCAGCGCGCGGTTCAGGATCAGCCACGCGCGCCCGCCATGCCGTTCGCAGATGGCGTGGCCCAGCGTGGCGCCATAGGTTTCCTCGTTGCCGATGCGCGCGCCCCGGCCGTCGACCACGCATCCGCGCGCCCAGTCGAACGGCGGATTGATAAAGCGCCAGGCAGACACGCGCTCCATGTGCCGCACGGCCGCACCCGCTGATTCGCCGAGCCTGATGCCGCTGCCGTCGCAACCGCTGGCTCCGAGGCGCCAGTTCTGCAGATACTTGCCTGCGTGGCGCGCCACCATGGCGCGGTTGAAGATAAAGCCACCCGTGGCCAGCACGACGGCGCGGGCGCGCACAGCCACGGGCCGTGCATGGCGCAGCTCGAGCTGCAGCACGCGCTGGCGCAGCAGGTCGGCGACGCCCGGCATGCCGTTGTGCAGGCGCTCGGCAAGCCGCGACAGGCGGGCGTGGCGCTTCTGGTGGCGTCCCGGTGGCACCTGCCACAATTCGACCCCGATGACTGCGCCGTCCTTGTCCACGATCAGCCGTCGTGCCGCCGCCCGGCGCATCACTGTGATGTCCGCCCGGGCTTCCACGGCCCCGCGCAGCGCGTCGTACAGCGTGCGGCCAGACATGCCGGGGCCTTTCACGCGGTGCCCGCGTGGCGCCGGCGCGGCGTGCTGCGCATATGCGGCCACGGCTTCGTTGCCGGAGTAGTAGAGGTAATACGGCTGCGCCGGGTATGACGTCTTGCGCGGCGGTACGGTGGCGGCAAAGCGCACGCCAACACCTTCCAGCCAGCCGATCATGTCGCGGCTATGCTCGCAGAATGCCTGCAGCGAGGCCTCGCTGACGACTTCGCCGGCCTCCTGGCGCAGGTAGTCCGCCATCGCCTGCGGCGTATCGGCATAGCCCGCGGCGGCCTGGTATGACGTGCCCCCTCCGGCATAAACCACCCCACCGCTCGTCGCGCTGGCGCCACCGCCTTCGAAGCGCTCCGCGACGATCACGCGCGCGCCACCGTGCGCTGCTTCCAGTGCGGCGCAAGCGCCCGCTGCGCCGAAACCCACCACCACCGCGTCGCAGACTGCCTGCCACCGGTGCGCGTCGGGGTCATCGAGCCGCAACGGTGCGTAGACCGGCGTAACGGAATCGGGATGCATGCTTGTGCCCCTTGCTCAGGCCGAACACAGCGCGCGCAGCGGCGCGGAAGTCGTATAGGCGCCGTCGACATAGACCAGCGGCGACACCTCGCCCGCCAGCCGCACCTCGCGCAGCCGCCCGATGAAGACCGCGTGCGTGCCGTAGTCGAAGCGTCCGTCCTGCTGGCAGACGAGGTTGGCTTGGGCGTCGCGCAGGCACGGCACGCCAAGCAGGTCGTCCTCCCACTCGCCGCTGGTAAAGCGTTCCTCGCCCTTGAGGCGGCCGCTGCAGTCGACCGCGATGTCCTGGTGGTCGGCAGCCAGCAGGTTGATGCAGAAGTCCGTGCCGGCGTCGAGCGGCGGGTAGATCGACGAACCGCGGTTGATGCAGATCAGCAGCGACGGCGGATCGGCCGACAGCGAATCGACCGCCGTCACCGACATCGAATAGCGGCGCTCGCCCTGGCGGCAGCTGATGACCGCCACCGAACGCGCCATGCGGCGCATCGCCTTCAGCATGTCGTCGCGCAGCGCGGTGCTGGTTTCGGCGCTGGTGTCTGAACTGGCGCTCATAGGGCCTCCTGTACGGTTTGAGCGTGGGGCGCGGCGGCGGGCCGCCGCGCTTGCTGCGCGATCACGTCCGCAGCGATATAGCCGAAGGTCATGGCCGGGCCCAGGGTGGAGCCCGCGCCGGGATAACTGCTGCCCATCATCGAGGCACTGGTATTGCCGATGGCGAACAGGCCGGCGATGGCGCTGCCGTCCTCGCGCAGCACGCGCGCGCTGGCGTCGGTCACCAGCCCGCCCTTGGTGCCGATATCGCCGGCATCGAGCCGCACGGCGTAGAACGGTGCCTTGCCGATCGGTGCCAGGCACGGGTTGGGCCGCACCGCCGGATCGCTGTAGTAGGTATCGAACAGGTTGTCGCCCTTGCCGAATTCCTCGTCGACGCCGGTGGCGGCGTAGCGGTTCATGCGGGCGACACTGCCGGCCAGCCCGTCGGCGTCCACCCCGATCCGCTGCGCCAGCTGCGCCAGCGTGTCGGCGCGCACCAGGATGCCGGACATGCCCGCCGGAATGCTGCGGTCCGGCATTACCGAGCCCGGCAGGATCGGCCCGCACGGGTATTTGTGGCGGAAGGTTGCGTCGAACACCATCCACGCCGGCACGCTGCAGCCGGTCTTCTCGTGGTCGCGGTACATGGCCGGCACGAACTCGGAATACGGCGCGGCCTCGTTGGCGAAGCGCCGGCCCTGCCCGTTCACCACCAGGCAGCCCGGCATGGCGCGCTCGATAAAGAGCGCGCGCTGCTTTTCCTCGCCCTGCACGTGCAGGGTAGGCGCGCCCCATACGTGCGACATCAGCGCTACGCCGGCGCCGGCGGCCTGCCCGGCGAGGATCGCGTCGCCGGTGTTGTTGGGCGGCGTCGCGCTCCAGCCGGCCTGCGTCGGCTGCGGCAGGTATTGCTCGCGCATGGCCTGGTTGCGCTCGAAGCCGCCGGCGGCCAGGATCACGCCGTGCAAGGCGCGGATTTCCACCGGCTGCCCGGCTTGCAAGGCGCGCACGCCGCGCACCGTGCCGTCTTCGAGGATCAGGTCCTGCAGTGCGGTGTCCAGCCACAGCGGAATGGCGCGGTCCATCATCGCCCGCCGCAAGCCACCGACCAGGCTGTTGCCGAGCGTGAGCCGCCGGTCGCGCGGGGTCTTGCGGCGCCAGCCGAAGTCCAGCCAGTAGCGGGCGAACTGGCGCACCGCCAGCCCGAACCAGCCGGGCGAGCGACTCAGCAGCGCGTGCGCCTCGCCGGAGGTCACGGCCACGCGGCCGCCCACCAGCGTGCCCGGCGACGGTGGACGCAGCCGGTCGAATTCTTCGCGCAGGCGCGCGCCGTCGAACGGCATCGGGTCGAGCGCTCGGTAGCCGGGCATCGCGCCGGGCAGCTTCTGGAAGTAGTCGGCGTAGCGCGGCAGCGTGTAGTAATGCACGCCAGCCTGCTGCTCCAGGTACTGCAGCATGCGCGGCGCCTGCTCCAGGTAGGCAAGGATGCGCTGCGGGTCGCCGTCTTCGCCGGTGCAGGCGAGCACGTATTCCAGCGCCCTGGCATGGTTGTCCTGTCCGCCCGCCGGCGCGATATGGTGGTTCTGCGGAATCCAGATGCCGCCGCCGGACACCGCCGAGGTGCCGCCGTACTGGCTGCTCTTCTCCAGCACCACCACCGACAGGCCCCGGTCGGCGGCGCGGCACGCGGCCAGCATGCCGCCGGCGCCTGAGCCGATCACCACCACGTCAAATACTTTCGCCTGCATGCGCGCTGTGCTCTGGGTCATGATGGATTCCCTTGCCGGTGCGCGGCTTCAGATGAAGAAGTCGGTGTTGGCGCGGCCCATCATCACGCCGCCCAGGTTCTGGCCGAAGCGGTCCAGGTTGTTGGCGTAGTGGGCGCGCGCCGCGTGCAGGTCGAGGAAGCGGCGCACCATCGGGTTGGTGCGGTAGATGCCGTTGCCACCGGCATACCGAAGCAGGCTGTTGGCCAGCTGCGCGCAGCGCTCGGCCACCTGGGACGACTGGTAGCGGAAATGCAGGCGGCGCGGCGTCTGCACCTGGCCACCTTCGCGCGCAACCGCCAGCAGCTCGTCGAAGTTGCGTTCGAGGACGGTGCGCATTTCGTCGACGGCCACCTGGGCATTGGCGCAGGCCAGTTGCGCACCGCCGTCCTCCGCGGTCTTGCTGCCCCCATTGCTGCTGACGCGGCCGTCGGCGTAGGCGACGAAATCGTCGAGGGTGCCCTCCAGCGCGCCGATGCACGCGGTGCACACGGCACGCACGAATATCTGCGCGAATGGCAGGCGGTACAGCGGCACGTCGTTCACCGCCAGGCCCGGGCTGGTGCCCATGGCGCCATCGACGGCGCGGTGCGTGCGGTAGTCGGGGACGAACACATCATCGACGACGATGTCGTGGCTGCCGGTGGCGCGCAGGCCCAGCACGTCCCAGTTGCGCACGATCCTGTAGTCGGAGCGCGGCAGCAGGAAGGTGCGGTAGTCATAGGCGCCGCCCGGTTCGGACGGCGGCACCAGGCCGCCAAGGAAGATCCAGTCGCACAGTTCGCTGCCGCTGGAGAACTTCCAGTGGCCGGAGAAGCGATAGCCGCCTTCGACCGGGGTGACCTTGCCGACCGGCATGTAGGTCGAGGCGATCAGCGTGGCGGGATCGTTGCCCCAGACCTCCTGCTGCGCGCGCTCGTCGAACAGGGCGAGCTGCCAGTTGTGCACGCCCACCACGCCGTAGACCCAGGCGGTGGACATGCAGCCCCTGGCCAGCGCCATCTGGATGCGGAAGAAGGTCTGCGGGTCGAGCTCGTAGCCACCGTGGCGGCGCGGCTGCAGCACCTTGAAGAAGCCCGCGGCCTGCATCTCGGCGATGGTTTCGGCGGGGATGCGCGCTTCGGCTTCGGCACGGGTGGCGCGTTCCGCCAGCGCGGGGATCATCTGCTCGGCGCGCGCGATCAGGCGCGCGGCCAGTTCCTTGGGGTTGTTGTCGTGATGCACCGCGGTCTCCTTTGTGCTTTGTCTTGTGGCTGGCGTTGATGTTTGCATCGGGTGGGCGGGGCGCCATCGTCTGATGGGACTAGCTGTTTCGCGATCCGGTGCGCGGCACTTCGTGGATGCGCCGGCCCTCTCCCCCGGCCTCTCTCCCGCTTGCGGGAGAGAGGCGCAAGCCATCGGTCAGCAAATGTTCACGCCAGCGCGCGCAGCTTGCGGCCCTGCTGGCGGAAATGCGGGATCACGTGCTCGCCGATATTGCGGATGGTCTCGAGCTGCGCCCACTGCGGCACCGTGCCCATCTGGCAGATGAACAGGATTTCATCGGCGCCGGTATCGATCAGGCGCTGCACGTAGCCGATGCAGTCCTCCACCGTGCCGTAGGCGTGATTGGGGTTCAGCATCATCATCGACGGGTCGCTGAAGTCCACCGAGACCTTCTCGGAAGCAAACTTCGTGTTGATGACAGCCTTGCCCTGCGCGTCCGTCGCGGTGACATGCTCGTCGTCCCAGGCAGCCGGATCCGGGCGCTCGCCGCCGGCATACCAGTACGACAGCGACTCCATGAAATAGCGCTGGCCCTTGATGCCGATCTTGCGCGCTGCCAGTCCATCCTCCAGCACGATGGTCGGGCACAGCGCGGCGAGGTGCTGGTGCGGGCGGAAGCCGACCTGGTCCTCCGGCTTGCGGCACTCCCACGCGGTGCGATAGATCTCGTTCTTCCTGGCCACATCCTCCGGGCCGCCGAAGCCGAGCACCAGCGCACCCATGCCGCGCGCGCCGGCGCGTTGCAGCGTGTCGGCATTGGTGCAGGCCAGGTACATCAGCGGATGCGGATCCTGGCGCGGCTTGGGGTGGATCGGGCGGCGCGGGATCTTGATGAACTCGCCATCGTGCTCGATCTCGTCCTGCGTCATGATCTTGGGGATCAGGTACATCGACTCGTCGATCATCGGGTGCAGGCTGTTCAGGTCGTAGCCAAAGGTGCCCGCTTCCTGCTGCGTGCCGCCCTTGCCCACGCCGAAGTGAACGCGGCCGCCGGACAGGATGTCGAGCGTGGCGATGCGCTCGGCCACCTTGACCGGGTGGTTCATCGCCGGCGGCAGGCACACCACGCCGTGGCCGATGCCGATGCGCTGCGTGCGCCCGGCAACGAAAGCGAGGAACGTCTCCGGCGCGCTCATGTGCGCGTAGTTGGTCAGCGCGGTGTGCTCGACCGCCCAGACCACGTCGAAGCCCATGTCCTCGGCCAGCACCACCTGTTCCATGATTTCATCGAACACCTTGTGGTCACCGGCGCGCGAGGCATCGACGGTCTGTGCTTCATAGATCAGCGAAAAACGCATTGCAGTCCCCTTCCCTGGCAGTGGTGGTTCAGGACCGCCGCCGGGACGCCGCCGGTTGCCGCGCCTCGGGCCGGAAGCGGCCTGTGTGCTTGCAGTGTGGGCGGCGCAAGGCGTTGCAACATCGTCTGATTGGATTATGAGCAGTGCCTGGCGCATCCCTATCATGGTTCGCGGGCACCGATGCCCGTTCTTGAACTTCGAAAGGACCAGGACACCATGCAAGCCAGACTGCTGCTTTACCCCGTTGCAAACCTCGACGCCGCGCTGCCGTTCTTCACGGAAGGACTCGGACTGGCCGTGAAGTTTCGCGATGGCGACCGCTATTGCGCGCTGGATGCGGGCGCACTCACGCTGGCGCTGGTGGCCGGCGAAGAACGGCTGGTGGACCAGCCCGTGCTCGCGTTCAAGGTGGATGAGGGTGAGGAGATTGCCGCGGCGATCGCGCGGCTGGTGGATGCGGGTGCCGCCGTGACGCTGCCCGCGGCGCAGGGCCCGCATGAAACCCGCGCGGTACTGCAGACTCCGCAGGGCTTTGCGCTGGTGCTCAGCGCAAAGCCCTGACGTTTGCCTTAGCCCAGAGAAATCACGCTGCTCAGCAGCATGCGCACCAGCGTGGCCTGCCGGGTCACGCCGGTCTTGGAGAAGATCGCGCGCAGGTGCGCGCGTGCCGTGTTCTTGCTGATGCCCAGTTCGTCCGCGGCTTCATCGAGCGTGAGGCCGTTGGCGAGTTGCAGCGCCAGCTGCGTCTCCGCGGGCGTGAGGTCGAACAGCTGGCGCACCACATCGTGCGAGGCCTGCGAGCGCCGTTCGGGATCGCGGATGAAGACCACACAGGCCGGGCGCTTGCGGTTGTCCTCCGACCACTCGCTGAGCGGGATGGTGCGGATCAGCACGCCCAGCCTGGCGCTGCCGGACGGACGCGTGATCGACATCGCTTCCATCAGCGCCGGCGCGGTGCCCAGGTGCCCCATCATCGCCTGGCGCAGCGACCGCTGGAACTTGCGGTTCTCCTGGCCGTATTCCACGTCCAGCCCGCCCTTGGCGATCCGCATGCCGTCCTTGGCGCCCAGGATCTCGTCGGCGGCGGCGTTGGTCTTGATGATGGCGCCGGACTCGTCGAGGATCACCATGCCGACCAGCATGCGGTCGATGGCGCTGGCATAGACAGTGCGCTCCGACTCCACCACGTCGAGGCGCGAGTGCAGGTCCACCGCGCGCTTCAGGTGCGGCAGCAGCGCGGTGCACAGCGCCTTGTCGGCGGCCGAGAAGTCGCGGCCGTCATGCTTGCGGCAGACACGGAAGCGGCATTCCACGCCATCGTCGGTACGCAGGTCCGCGCCCAGGATGTAGCGGATGCCGATGTCCTTGAGGAACTGCAGGTAGATTTCGCTCTGGCACCAGACGCCCGGCCCGAGATGCTCGTCGATGGTCACCACGCGGTCCGACGGCAGGCCGATGAAAGGATCGAGCGCGTAGTAGTAGTTGTTGTAGGAAGTCTCGCCCGGTAGCGTCGAACCACCGTGCTCCGAGGCATTGATCATGAGCCCGCGCCGGTCCGTGGCAGGCGAGCGTAGGATCAGCGTGACGTAGTTGGCGTCGAGCTGCCTGCGGATCTGCTCCAGCGCCTTGCCCCACGGCACCTGTTCCATCGGTCCCTGGTAGATATTGCCCAGCAACGCGCTGAAGTCAGACAGCGACACCGTCGTCTGCGCGAACAGGTGCGCGGCTGCCTGGTTGTGGCTCGCCTCCATCAGCATTTCCTCTGTCTCCATTGTGGCGTGCGCAGCGCCCCGGACGTGCCGGGCGGCTGGCCTTCCTGCGAGCTCTGCGGCCCTTTTTTGTGCCCCGATTATAGGGACGGCGAAGGGGTCGCGGCTTGCCCCCTGCCTTCATGGTTTGCCCTAGTCCATGCCGGCATGACAGGCACGCCGGACTAGTCCCGCGGGACAGGCCAATCCTCACGCGCCGGCGTCGCAAACACATACTCCAAACAGACTAAGGGCAGACCCATGGCCGGCCAGGCGCGGGCAAACACCTATGCGCCAGATGGCGCCATGTGACGCCGCCCTACCCAAACAGACGATGCCGCGCCGCCGCGCCGCCGCTACAAGTCAGCCATGGGCGGCGATCCCCGCTGCCCGTCATTCCCGATTTTTTCCACGGAGAACCATGACCATGGCGGCAAACCCGCGGCAGCAGGCCGCAGTGATCACCGGTGCGGGCAGCGGCATCGGCCGCGCGCTGGCACACGCGTTGGCGGCGCAAGGCTACGCGCTGGCGCTCGCCGATATCGACGCCGATGCACTGGAAGCGACGCGCGCGGCGCTTGCCGGCCAGGGGGCCATCGCAATTGCCATCCCGACCGACGTCGCCGACGCGCGCCAGATGGAGCACTTGTGCGCGGAAGCCTTCCTGCGCCTGGGCCGCGTCGACCTGCTGGTCAACAACGCCGGCGTGCTGGCCACCGGGCGCTGCTGGGAGCTGGCGCCGGAAGTATTCGAGCGCGTGCTGCGCATCAACCTGTGGAGCGTGCTGCACGCGCTGCGCTGCTTCGTGCCGCGCATGGCGGCGCAGGGCTCGGGCCATATCGTCAACGTGGCGTCGATGGCGGGCCTCGCGGTCGGCCCCTGGCTGGCGCCCTACACGCTGTCCAAGCAGGGCGTGGTAGCGCTCAGCGAAGGCCTCGCGCTGGAGCTGCAGGCGGCCGGCCTGCCGATCCAGGTGTCGGTGGTCTGCCCCGGCCCGGTCGCCACCGGCATCGCGGCGGACCTGGATGGCGCCGGCTCGCAGGAGGTGAACCAGATGAACGGCGCGCTGCGCAGCGGCATTGCCGCCGGCATGACGCCGGACGAGGTCGCGCACGTGATCCTCGATGGCGTGGCGGCCGGCCGCTTCTGGATCCTGCCGCACGAGCAGGCCGCGCAGGCCGCGCTGGCGCGCGCGCAAGGCATTGCCGCCGGCAGCCAGCCGGTGTTCGCGCTCTGAACTTTGAATCCTCAACGGCAACCGGGAGACACCATGCCGCTCGACCCCCAGGCCCGCGCCATGCTTGATGCCATGGCCGCCATGCCCAGCCCAGACTTCTCCACGCTGCGCGCCGCCGACTATCGTGCCGCGCTGGCGGCCATGCCGGGGTTCGCGCCCGGCGACGCCATCGCCGCGCAGCAAGACCTGACCCTGGACGGTGCGGCCGGCCCGCTGAAGGCCCGTCTGTACCGGCCGGACGACAGCGCCGCGCTGCCGCTTGTCATCTATTTCCACGGCGGCGGCTTTGTGCTGTGCGGCCTGGATTCGCACGACAACATCTGCCGCAGCCTGGCGCGCCGCAGCGGCGCGCTGGTGCTGTCGGTCGACTACCGGCTCGCGCCGGAAGCGCGCTTCCCGGCCGCCGCGGATGATGCGGTCGCGGCGGTGCGATGGGCGGCCGCGCATGCGGCGCAACTGGGTGCGGACCCGTCACGGATCGCCGTGGCGGGCGACAGCGCCGGCGGCAACCTCGCCGCCGTGGCTTGCCAGCAGTTGCGCGGCAGCGGCATCGCCCTGCGGCATCAGCTGCTGCTCTATCCCTACCTGGACTGCACCGATGGCGCGACGGCCAGCGCGAGCTATCGCGATTGCGCGGCCGGCTACTTCCTCGGCGCGGCGGAACTGGACTGGTATCGCACCCAGTACCTTGCCGATCGCGCCGACGCCGCCGACGTGCGCGCGAGCCCGCTGCAGCAGCGCGATCTGCATGCCCTGCCGCCTGCGACCATCATCACCGCCGAGTTCGACCCGCTGCGCGACCAGGGCGAAGCCTACGGCGAGGCGCTGCAACGCGCGGGCCACAGCGCCACCGTGCGGCGCTGGCCGGGGCAGTTCCACGGCTTTATCAGCATGCAGGGCGTGATCGACGCGGCCAGCGATGCGCTGGATGTGGCCGCGGCGGCGCTGGTCCGGGCATTCGGCAACAGCCGGCAGGAGGCAGCATGAACACGGCCAACGTCCTGCCGCCGATGGCCAACGTGCTTGCCGCGCTGGCCGCCGGCCAGCGCGTGGTGGTGATCGAAGACGAGACCGCGGAGGCCACTGGCTGCGTGCTGGTGGCCGCCGAACGCACCACGGAGGCCGACGTCAACTTCATGGCCGCGGAGGCGCGCGGCCTGGTCTGCATGGCCATCACCGAGGCGCGCCGGGATCGGCTGCAGTTGCCGCCGATGGCCGCCAACCAGCGCCAGCGCGAGCGCTACACGGTGTCGATCGAAGCAGCCACCGGCGTCAGCACCGGCATTTCCGCCGCGGACCGGGCGCTGACGCTGCGCGTGGCGGCGGCTGCGCGTGCGCAGCCGGCGGACCTGGTCCAGCCCGGGCACATCTTTCCGGTGGTCGCGCAGGCCGACGGCGTGCTGCGCCGCGCCGGCTTTGCCGAGGCCTGCTCCGACCTGCCCCGGCTGGCCGGGCGCGTCGCCGCCGGCGCCTATGCGATGCTGCTCGATGACGACGGCGACCTGCTGCGCGGCCCCGCCCTGCTTGCCTTTGCGCAGCACCACGGGCTGGCGGCGGTCTCGATCAGCGGGCTCATCCACCACCGGCTGCTGACCGAAGGCGCGCTGCGCCGCACGCACTCGACCCGGCTGGACACGCCGTTCGGGCGCTTCACCGTGCACGCCTACCACGACGCGCCGGCCGACGCGCTCCATCTGGCGCTGGTGCTGGGCGAGCCCGATCCGGGCCAGCCGGTGCTGACGCGCGTGCAGGCCGTGGAGATGCAGCGCGACGTGCTCGCCTTCGGCACGCCGCTGCAACCGGCCTGGAACCTGGAACGCTCGCTCGCCCGCATCGGTGCTGAAGGCTGCGGCGTGCTGGTGCTGCTGGACGAGCGCGAATCGCCGCAGCAGCGGCTGGAGCGACTGGCCGCGCCGCCTGCCGCCGCGCCGGCGCCGGCCTTCGCCCAGCGCGCGCTGGGCGTCGGGGCGCAGATCCTGCGCGATGTGGGCGCGCACAAGCTGCGCCTGCTCAGCCACCCGGTGCCTTACCGCGCGGTCACCGGTTTCGAGCTGGAGGTTACGGAGTTTGTCCCGCCGGGCTGAGCGGCGCGCCGTAGCAGTCGGCAAAGCTGCGCGTAAAGCGCTCTACCTCGGCGTCGGGCAGGTGGTTGATGCCGCCGGCCAGGCGCCGGCCACCGCCGGTCTCGAAGCCTCGGCAGAAGTCGGCCGCGCCGGTGGCGCTGTGCGCAGGCACCCGCACGCTGACCGCAAAGCCGCCGCCGGACCTGGGCGACAGCAGGCCGATCGCATCGCCGGGACGCCCGCGCACCAGCTCATTGGCCAGCACCCCGATCGCACGCCGCGCCCATGGCGCGTCGGGCAGCACCAGCAGCGCCGCGCCAGGGACTTCATGCACAGGCGCCAGCCGGCGCGCCTGCGCCATGTCGTCCTCGTAGCCGTCGCACAGCAGCGCGTAGGCGTCGCATTGCCCGGCGAAATCCAGCGGGTCCGCGAACGGCAACATGTGCCGGGCCAGTTCGGCGGGATCGCAATGCAGGTCCGCCACGCACTCGCCATACGCGTTGTAGTTCAGGCAGGTGCCGAGCCGTTCCAGCAGCACGGTCTCGCGCGCGTCCAGCCGTGCCTGCGCCGCCATGGTGCGCGCCACGTCGCCCAGGTTGTCGCCAAAGGCAGCGGTGATGGCCCAGCGCTGGTGGCGCCCGGCCAGGTGGCGGTCGACCAGGGTGCTGGTGCAGACCGCCGCGGCTTCGTCGATATGCGCGCGCAGCCCGGCATGCGACGGCAGTTCGCCGGCGTGATGGTGGTCGAAGTAGTCCACCTGCGCGCCGGCGGCGAGCAGCCGCAGCAGCCCGTCCCGGTTCTGTTCGAGCGAGATGTCCAGCGCGGTCACGGTATCGCCGGCGCAAGCGTCGATCCGCTCGAGCAGGCGGATATCGCGCTTGACGCCGGTGACCAGGGTCGCATCGCCAGGATGCGCCAGGCGCAGCTGCTGCAAGGCGCACAGGCCGTCGGCGTCGCCGTTGAAGGCAAAGTAGCGGGTCATGCCAGTTGGCAGTTGAGCAGTCAGTCCGGCGGGTCAGGGCATGAAGTCGCCACCATTGGCATCCAGCGAGGCCCCGGTGATCGCCCGGGCGTAGTCCGACACCAGGAACAGCGCCGCGCGCGCGCAGTCGTCGTCCGTCGGCATGCGGCCCAGCGCGATCTGGGAAGCCACCGGTGCGATGATAGCGTCCTCGGCGACCCCCTGCTCGGCCGCGGCGTGGCGCACATAACCTTGCACCGGCGCGCCCCACATCCAGCCCATGAAGATGCTGTTGGCGCGGATGCCATGCGGCCCCAGCTCGCGCGCCAGGTACTTGACCGCCACCGCCAGCGCGCCCTTGGACGCCGCGTAGCCCGATTCCCCGGGCATCGGCTTGCGCGTGGCCTGGGTATTGATCATCACGATGGCGCCGCCGCCCTGCGGCTTCATCAGCGCGGCCACCTCCTGCGTCAGCGTCATGGTGCCGAAGACATTGGTGTCGAACACCTGGCGCCACACGTCCAGGTCGGCGGATTCCACCGGCTCGGGGAAGTTGCCGTGCTGGAAGGCGCTGTTGACGAGCGCGTCGATGCGGCCGAAGCGGCGCATGGCCTCGCTGGCCAGATGGCGGGACTGGGCGCGGTCGGTAATGTCGGTCACCACCTTGAGCACTTCGCAGTCGGCGCCCAGTGCGTCGATGCGGGCCTGCGCTTCGTCCAGCCTGGCGGCGGTGCGCGCGGCAATGGCCACGGCGCGGGCGCCCTCGCGCGCGGCTTCCACCGCGAGCTTGATGCCCAGTCCCGGGCCGATGCCGGACACGATGACGATCTTGTCTTTCAGCAGCATGTTGTTGTCTCCTTGATGTTTTCGGTATCAGTTAGCTGCGGGCTACGATGTGCCGCGCGCGATAGCCGGCAAAGTCGCGCTCCAGCTGTGCCTGGCTCAGCCCGAACTGCTCGGGCGTATAGGCGTGCGCCGCGCGCTGGTTGCGCGGATTGCTTTCCATCCATGCCCACATGCCGGCGCGCGCGGCCTCGGTCAGCGGCATGCCGGCAAAGCGGTAGACCGCCTGCGCCACGCCGAAGGGATCACGCACGGTGTCCTCGAAACGCACGTCGAGAAAGCGCTCGGCAGGCATGGCGTCGCGCACGGCCATGGCGTGATCGGTGCCGCGCCGCATCTGTTCGCTCCATTGCCGGCCCGCCGTGACGGGATCGGGCGCATCGGCGTACAGCTTCCACAGCGTATGCGCCATGCTGGCCATGGACGGGATGGTCTGCGCGGGATCGCGATGGGTCAGCACCACCTGCGCGCCCGGGAAGACCCGGAACAGGACCTCCAGCGTATGCAGGTGCTGCGGTGTCTTCAGCACCCAGCGCCGCGCCGGCGCCGCCTGAGTCCCTGCGCGCTGGCGCTTCTGCCACTGCAGGAACTGCAGCATGGTCTTCAGCCAGGCATAGACTTCCGTGCGGTCCTGGCGCGCCAGCCAGTCGGTATAGGCGGGAACGTTGGCGTAGGAATCCATCGCACACAGGAAGGCATGCTCCATCAGCATGAATTCCTCGTCGGCGGCCATCGCGTCGAGCGGGTGGATGGCGAGGATGTCCGGGATGAAGCGGATCATCTGCGCGACTTCCTCGCGTGCCAGCGCGATGCGCCGGCTGGCGTCGCGCACGTCCTCGCCGGGCAGCGGCGCCGGGTAGCGGGTTTCCCACCACGCTGCCGAACAGAAACGCGCGTCGGTGGCCAGCATGCGCTGCAGCAGCGTGGTGCCGGTGCGCGGCAGGCCGACGATGACCAGCGGGTCTTCCACGCGTTCCTGCAGGATCTCCGGATGGCGCCGGCAGTAGTCCTGGATCACCAGCCGGTTCACCAGCTGCGCCAGCAGCTTGCCCTCCAGCAGTTGCGCGCCCTGCGGCGACAGGTTGGCCTCGCGTGCGAGCGAGCCGGACAGCACCTCCAGGGCCTCGCGGTAGTTGCCCGGGCCGAAGTCGGCCAGTCCGCCGGCCTGCTCGCTCGCCTGCGCAAGCAGGCGCTCCACGTTGATTCCATTCATGCGTTGTTCCCCCTGAGCGATGCAAGCTTGACCACGCGCGTGCGCGGATGCACCGGCTGCGCCGCCCCCACCCAGCGCCAGCACATGGTGCCGTTGCGGTGGCCGGCGGTCTCCAGCCAGTTGGGCAGGCCCGGATCGCGCGCGCTGAGGATGACCGTGACGCCGCCGCTGGCGTCGAGCCGGGCGCCGTGTTTGTTGATGCAGATGTCGTGGTAGCGGTAGTCGAGCGACTCCATCCAGTAGTTGTTGATCTGGAAGTTCCAGAAGTCGCACGCCGGCACCTGGTCGACCTCGACCACCAGTGCCTCGTCGTCGGCCAGTTGCCAACCGGAGTGGTAGTAGAAGATGTTGGGATCGCCACCAGCTGCCTGGCACACCCCCTGGTCCGCGGGTGGCAAGGCGTTGACATGCCCGCCGTAGCCCTGTGCCCAGTCGGCGAAGATGCGCGCGGTGCCCTCGACAAAATCCGCGGCGCGCAGCAGGCCGCCGTGCAGGCGCTCCGCGCTGAGCGCGGGCGGCTTGCCATTGCCATCGAGCCGCTCGATGTGCAGTTCGGCCGGCGTCTCCGCCTTGCGGTCCAGGAACGTCTGGCGCACTACCAGCGCATTGGTGGCCGGCTCCATGCGCACCCAGTTGCCGTCGCGCGGCTGCGCGCTGAGGACGATCTCGAAGCTGCCGTCCGCCGCCACCGCCAGCCTGTTGCTGTCGATAAAGCCGGTCTGCACCATGCGCCCGTCCGTTTCGTAGCCTCCCTTTTGCGTGCCGAAGCTGAGATACGCCACCGTGCCGCGCCGGCCGCGAATGCGGTATGCCGCATTGCCGTCCAGGCGCGCGTAGCGGTACAGGTTGTCCGGATTGTCCGCGCCGATCTTGGCGGTTTCATGCGACGGCGAGAAGAAACCAGGAAACGCCGGATCGGCAAATTCCACGTGCATCTCCAGCGCAATGCGCAGCAATCGGCTCAGGTAGCGGAAGCCCTCGGCGCGCGTGAGCGCGTCGGTCGGCGCTTCCGGGCGCAGGATCTGCTGCCCGCTGCGCTTGAGCACTTCGCAAAACTCGGCCCAGGTGTGGCCGCTCAGCAATTGGTCTTCGGCGGTGGTCGCCATCTGCCTGCTCCCGTGGTTCGTCGGCGTAGCAACGATACCCAGCGCAGGGCAAGCGCCTCCTCGTCCGGGCGGACTAGGAAATGCGTGCGGCGGCCCGCGATTTCTTAGTCCGCCCGGACGAAGTGGCGCGGGGCCCCGGCTCGCTACCTTGTGGCCATGCCAATCCCTGTCCGGGGGCTGGCACAACCAAGAGGATCAAGAGGAGAACGCGATGTTGACCCACCTGGAGCAACTGGAGGCGGAGAGCATCCACATCATGCGGGAGGTGGTGGCGGAATGCGAAAACCCCGTCATGCTCTATTCCATCGGCAAGGACAGCGCCGTGATGCTGCACCTTGCGATGAAGGCCTTCTATCCCGCGCGGCCGCCGTTCCCGCTGCTGCATGTCGATACCACGTGGAAATTCCGCGAGATGATCGCGTTCCGCGACCAGACCGTCGACCGGCTCGGCCTGGACCTGCGCGTCCATATCAACCCTGAAGGGCTGGAACGCAATATCAGCCCGCATGAGCACGGTTCGGCCGTCCACACCGATGTGTGGAAGACGCAGGGCCTGAAGCAGGCACTGGATCACTACGGCTTTGACGCCGCCTTCGGCGGCGCGCGCCGCGACGAGGAGAAGTCACGCGCCAAGGAGCGGGTGTTCTCGGTGCGCACCGCACAGCACCGCTGGGACCCGAAGATGCAGCGCCCCGAACTCTGGCGCCAGTACAACACCCGCAAGCGCAAGGGCGAAAGCCTGCGCGTATTCCCGCTGTCGAACTGGACCGAGCTGGACATCTGGCAATACATCTACCTGAACGACATCCCGATCGTGCCGCTTTACTACGCCAGGGAACGGCCGGTGGTCGAGCGCGACGGCACGCTGATCATGGTCGACGACGAACGCCTGCCGCTGCGCCCCGGCGAGAAGCCTCAGATGCGCAAGGTCCGCTTCCGCACGCTGGGCTGCTATCCGCTCACCGGCGCAATCGAGAGCGAGGCCGACACGCTCGGCGGCATCATCCAGGAAATGCTGCTGGCGACCACGTCGGAGCGCCAGGGACGGCTGATCGACAGCGATTCGGCCGGTTCGATGGAGAAGAAAAAGCAGGAGGGGTACTTCTGATGGAAACCTTGATCGACAACGCGCCGGAATCGGCGTCACAAGCGGCGGCAAACGCGGCGAAAAACGCGGCGAAAAATGCGGCACAGCACGATATCGCCGACTACCTGCGTGCGCAGCAAGGCAAGAGCCTGCTGCGCTTTATCACCTGCGGCAGCGTCGACGACGGCAAGAGCACGCTGATCGGCCGGCTGCTGTACGAATCGAAGATGCTGTTCGAGGACCAGCTCGCGCAGCTCGAAGCCGACTCGAAGAAGATGGGCACGCAGGGCGACAACCTCGATTTCGCGCTGCTGGTGGACGGCCTGGCCGCCGAGCGCGAGCAGGGCATCACCATCGATGTCGCCTACCGCTTCTTTGCCACCGACAAACGCAAGTTCATCGTCGCCGACACGCCGGGGCATGAGCAATACACGCGCAACATGGTCACCGGCGCATCGACCGCCGACCTCGCCATCCTGCTGGTGGATGCGCGCCGCGGCGTGCAGACGCAGACGCGCCGTCACAGCTACCTGGTATCCACGCTGGGCATCCGGCGCGTGGTGCTGGCGGTCAACAAGCTCGACATGGTGGACTATTCGCGCGAGGTTTACACGCGCATCGAAGCCGGGTACCGCGAATTCGCACGCCAGATCGGCCTGACCGATATCACCTGCATCCCGATGTCCGCGCTGCGCGGCGACAACATCACCGCGCCCAGTGCCAACACGCCGTGGTACCAGGGCCCGACGCTGATGCAACACCTGGAGACCGTGCCGATCGACAGCGCCCCCGTGCAGGACGAAACGTTCCGGCTGCCGGTGCAGTGGGTCAACCGCCCCAACCTGGACTTCCGCGGCTTCGCCGGCACCGTCAGCGCCGGCGAGATCCGCCGCGGCGACCGCGTTCGCGCCCTTCCCTCCGGCCGGGAGTCCCGCGTCGCCAGCATCGTTGGTGCCGATGGCGAATGCGAGCATGCCGTACGCGGCCAGGCGGTGACGCTGACGCTGGCCGACGAGATCGACATCAGCCGCGGCGACGTGCTGGCGTGCGCGGAAGACCCGCCCGCGGTGGCCGACCAGTTCGAAGCCACGCTGGTGTGGATGAACGAGGACGCGATGCTGCCCGGCCGTCCCTACCTGCTCAAGCTTGGCACGCGCACCGTGGGCGTGACCGTCGCGCAGCCCAAATACAAGGTCAACGTCAATACCCTCGAACAGCTGGCCGCGCGCACGCTGGAACTCAATGAAATCGGCGTCTGCAACCTGCACCTGGACCGGCCGGTGGCGTTCGACCCCTATGCACGCAGCCGCGAGCTGGGCGGCTTCATCATCATCGACCGGCTGACCAACAACACCGTCGGCGCCGGCATGCTGCACTTCGCGCTGCGCCGGGCGCAAAACGTCCACTGGCAGGCCATCGACGTGGACCGGCACGCCCACGCCGCGCTCAAGCACCAGTCGCCGCGCATCGTCTGGTTCACCGGGCTCTCCGGCGCGGGCAAGTCCACCATCGCCAACCTGGTGGAAAAGCGCCTGCATGCGCTGGGCCACCACACCTACCTGCTCGACGGCGACAACGTGCGCCATGGGCTGAACAAGGACCTGGGCTTCTCCGAGGCCGACCGCGTCGAGAACATCCGGCGCGTGGCGGAAGTGGCAAGGCTGATGCTCGATGCCGGGCTGATCGTGCTGGTCTCGTTTATCTCGCCGTTCCGCTCCGAGCGCGAGATGGCGCGCGCGCTGGCAGGCGACGGGGAATTTGTCGAAGTCTTCATCGATACGCCGCTGGCGGTGGCAGAGGAGCGCGATCCCAAGGGGCTGTACCGCAAGGCGCGGCGTGGCGAGCTGAAGAACTTCACCGGCATCGATTCGCCGTACGAGGCGCCTGAACGGCCCGAACTGCGCATCGACACCACGGCCGACACGGCGGAACAAGCGGCGGAGCGGGTCGTAGCGTGGCTGCGGGATAAGCCTTAGGCTGAACGGACGATGAGGCGGTGGTGGCGTTGGGTACGATGGGCGAAACCGAATTTCAGCTGGGAATGCTGACCGCGCCCGCGTGGATCCAATGCGCTTGCATGGCCCACTGCATGCTCCCCTCTCCCGCAAGCGGGAGAGGGGAGCACACCGGCAATCAACCGAAACGCCTCGACCATGCTGCCATATTCGTTGCAGGCCGCCGAACTCAGCGCCCTGCTCGCCCAGCTCTACCAGGGCCCCACGGAAGCCGTGCCCTGGGCCGGCTTCCTCGAAACCGTGCGCCAGCGCCTCGACGCCGTCTTCGTCACGCTGGTGCTGCGCCACCCCGCCACGGACCGCCCTGGCCTGATCGTCAACGCCTCCGCCTACGGCCCGCACCTGCCGGGCGAGCCCTCGTACAGCGAGCAGTACTACGCGCTGTGCCCCTTCCTCGACCTCCATCCCGACCGCCTCTTCAGCGCCGATGAGCTGTTCGGCGAAGCCGGATGGCTGGCCCACCCGTTCTATACCCAGTACCTGGCGCCGCTGCACCTGCGCTATATCCTCGCCGCCAACCTGGTCACCGCCGACGGCGTGGAATGCGCCCTGTTCATCAGCCGCGCCCAGACAGGCCAGGACTTCGGCGAATCCGAGAAGGCACTGCTGCAGAGCCTGTTGCCGCACCTCAAGCGCGCGGTCGACCTGCATGCCGCGCTCGACGTGCTGCAATCCGAGCGTGCCCTGTACGCGGAAGCCGTAGACCGGCTGCTGGTCGGCACCATCATCCTCGACGAGCACGGCAAGACCATCCGCAGCAACGACGTCGCCAGGCGCCTGCTGCAGGCGCGCGACGGCCTCTATCTGTCAGACGGCTCGCTGCACGCACACTGCCCGGTCGAAAGCCGCCGCTTCCGCAGGATCCTTGAAGACACCGCGCAGGCCCACGCGCTGGCCGCATCGCGCAGCGAAGTCACGCTGCTTAGCCGCCCCGCAACGGCCACGCCGCTGAGCGTGCTGGTGCGGCCGATTCCGCTCAGCTACCGCACCGAAGACAAGGCCCGCCGCCCAGCGGTCGCGGTATTCATCCGCGACCCGGCCGGCTCTCCGCGCAACACGCATGCCAGCCTGCGCAAGCTGTTCCACCTGACGCCGACGGAAATCGAGCTGGCCTTGCTGATGGTCGATGGCCTGACGCTCGATGAAGCGGCCGTCAGGCTTGGGGTAAAGAAGAACACGGTCCGCGCACACCTGCGGGGGATCTTTGCCAAGACCGGAGCGACGCGGCAGGCGGTGTTGGTGAAGATGCTGCTGTCCAGTGTTGCGGGGATGGGGTGAGGCGGCGCCCGGGAAGACCCGCTTCGCGGGGTGCCGCGCGGCACTCCGTGGCAGCGCCAGCCCTCTCCCCCGCCCCTCTCCCGCAAGCGGGAGAGGGGAGCAAGCAAGCGGGCACGGAAAGGATTGCTGGCTAGCCGGCGATAGCGCCAAGCGAGCGCAGCGACGCTCCGTGCCCGGTTGCCCGACTTGAGATGCTGCCGGCGCGCAGCGCAGCCATAGGCGTCCCTGCGTTGACCCCCATAGCAGGGACCACTAACCCTCTGGGCTCGTTCAACCAGCATGTCTATCCCTGCCACAGTGGTGCACCACTGCGGCAGGCAGTCTTGCTTTGTGAGGAAGCCAAACCCCGTACGAAAGCTCTTGCACACTACGATAAGAGTGGCCGTCCGCCCAGGACAGTAAACGCGCTTTCTGGTGACTCTTTGTCGCTCGGACAAAGAGTTACCCGCCCTTCAGGGCGGAACCGGGAATATCAAATATCCACCAGATGCCCAGCCGCAGCCCTAACCAACAAAAAAAATGCCGACCATCACCCCCAGGCCGGCACCAAGCTCACAGCATCTGGAGACTCGCGGAGCATACCCGCAGTATCCCGCAGCAACGCCAACCCATCATCGTCCGCCCGGACTCGTCCATTCAGGGTATGCGCCCCCCACAGCCCCGCCCTAGTGTTGTACTTCCAATCAAGGAATGAAAGGAGACAACAACATGGCCAAGCCCGAAAACCTCGTCACCTCGATCACCGTGGAAATCGATGCCCCCGCCTCCCTGGTATGGGAAGTCCTGACCGACTTCCCGCGCTACGCCGAATGGAACACCTTCTGCCCCGGCCTGGAAACGACAGCCACGCTAGGCGACATGGTCCACATGCAAGTCCGCATCCCCGGCACCGACCAGATCATCCCGGTCAATGAGTACCTCGTGGCGTGGGAGCCAGAACGCCTGCTGTCATGGGAGCAACGTCCCACGGACGAAAACAAGGACGCCGCCCGCCGCGACCAGTACATCGAAGCGATCGCCCCCGCCCGCACCCGCTACTTCACCACCGACCTGTTCCTGGGTCTGAACGCCGAAACCATCATGCGCGAACACGGCGCCTGGGTGAAACAGGGCTTCGACCAGGTAGCAAGAGATGTCAAGGCGCGTGCCGAAGCGCTGCACGCGCAGCGCCAGCGCTGACCGATAGCGTGGCAGGCAACCCCGCCGCCATCATTGCGGCGGGCGCTGGCTAAGTACCACCATGGCCGCGACACCGCGGCTACGCACGCAGGCAGCATCACACCCATCCGGAGCCGTGTCGGCGGCACGGACATCATCGTGACCGCCGTACGCCACGGCAACGCCGTTGCCGCCGGCAAGCACCCAGGCCACGCCAAAGCCAGCCCCCACCGCGGCCAGCCCAGCCGCCCAACGCAATCCGAGCCGCTTCATTCGCTGTCTCCTCCGCACCCTTTCCGGGTCCTTTGACAGCATCGTAGGCGGCGCCGGCCGCCGGCTCTTCGTCCGAGCAGACTAGGTGGTATCCCGGGGAAAGGCCGGGCCAGCCGCGCCATCCGGCGATGCACCGCGTTGCATACCCGGCGCCGCATACAGCCGCGCGAGCGAGGCCGCGCATCCGGATAATCCCGACGGCGCCAGCTGCAGCGCATGGGCGCTCAGCAAGCCCCACAGATGCGCAACCAGCAGCCCAGCCAGCGCGGGCGTCGGCATCCGGGCCGCCAGCGTGTCGCGCAGCGCATCGATGTCCCGCAGCACGCGCGCCCGCAACGGGCACAGCTCACAGTCAGCGCCGCACTTGTGTTGCAGCAGGAACGCCAGCAGGCTGACATGGCGCGCGATGCCGTCACCATCGAGCAGCGCGGCCAGCCCCGGCTCCAGCGCCGCCGGCGCCTCGCCGGCGCCAATCGGGCCCATCGGTGCAAGCCGCTCGGCAAGATCCGCCTCCGCGCACGACAGCAGCGCACCGAGCAGCGCCGCGCGTGAGCGGAAATGCGCATACACCGCCCCGCGCGTCATGCCGATGGCGCGGGCCACATCCTCCAGCGTGACGCAATGCACGCCACGCTGGTGCATCAGCTGCTGCGCGCTGGCCAGGATGCGCTCGCGCGTGGCGACGGCATCGTCGCGGCTACGCCTGACCATGGCCGGGACCGGTGCGGTTGATGCGGTTGATGCGGTTGAGGGCGGTTGCCTTACAGGAAATGAACGTCGTCCGGCCCCCAGTGGGCGCGCATGCCCTGGATGCGCCCGTCAGCGCCGAACGTCATGATGTCGGTCACGTCGATCCGTGCCGGCCGACCTTCCAGCCGCGCATGCACCGCAAAGGTCAGCGCGGCGGCGTTGCCGTGCGAACCGCGCGGCGGCGTTACCACCTCCAGGCGCGCGCCGCGCGAGGTGGCGTGCTGGTAGAAGGCGAGGATGGCCGGCTTGCCGGCAAGCGGCTGCGCCCCGACCGGATCCTCCACCGTGGCATCGTCCGCGTAGAGCGCGGCGACGCCCTCGGCATCGCCGGCATTGAAGCGTTCGACATAGGCAAGCAGCGTGGCTTTCATCGCGGCGCTATCGGGCATGGTGCTCTCCTTGTCCGTCAGCGCGCGGTGTAGCCGCCATCGATCACCAGTTCGGCGCCGGTCATGTAGCGCGCGGCGTCGGATACCAGGAAAAGGATGCCCGCCGCGATATCGCGCGGCTGCCCCACCTTGCCGACCGGCGTCAGCCCGCCAAGGTAGTCGAACAGCGCCTCGCCCTGCCCCGAGGCCTGCGCCACGTGTTCAAGCATCGGCGTGCGGATATAGCCCGGATGGATAGAGTTGGCGCGGATGCCCTTGGCCGCATAAAGCATGGCGTCGGTCTTGGCCATCATTCGCACCGCGGCCTTGGATGCATGGTAGGGCGGCACGTCCGGCCCCGCGGCAATGCCGTACATCGACGATACGTTGACAATGGCACCCCCACCGGCGCGCTCCAGGTGCGCGATGGCATGCTTGGTGCACAGGAACGTGCCCGTCACGTTGACCGCCATCACCTGCTGCCATTGCTCCAGCGTCACCTGGTGGGTGGGCTCGTTCGTGCCTTCGATGCCGGCGTTGTTCACCAGGATGCCGAGGCCGCCAAAGCGGGCAGCAATTTCGTCGAACACGCGCGCCACCTCGCTTTCGCTGGTGACGTCGAACTTCCAGAACGCGGCCTCGCCGCCCGCGCCACAGATGGCCTCGGCGGTGGCCTTGCCGTCCGCTTCAAGCACATCGAGCACGGCGACCTTCGCGCCCGCGGCGGCCAGCACACGGGCGGTTTCCGCGCCGATGCCGCGCGCGGCGCCGGTGATGGCGGCCACCTTGCCGCGCAGGTCGAACAGGCTATACGGGTATTCCATGATGTCTCCTGAATTGTCGTTGTAGGGGCATGCGCGATCAATTATGCCGCGCCGGCCTGTGCGGTATCGGCCAGGAAGCCGAGGCATTCGCGATTGAAATACGCGGCGTGCTCGACCATCACCCAGTGGCCGCAACGGTTGATCATGACAAAGCGCGCATCGGCGCAGCCGCCGAGGAACTTCATCGCGCCGGCGGCGGGATTGAACTGGTCTTCGGTGCCCCAGAAGCCCAACACCGGGCAGCGGATCTCGCCCAGCCGCGCGGTCAGGTTGGGCACCTTCATGGTGGCCAGCACCTCGCGCGGCTGCTCGCGGCACACCGCCATGCGCTCATCCACCAGCGCGTCGGTGACGAGGCTTGCGTCATGCACCAGCAACTGCAGCAGCTGGCGCATGGTTTCCGGGTTCATATGCCCGCCGGTGAACAGCGACACCATGCGCTGGATGCCTTCCATCTGGAAGTAGGTCTCGCGCTCTTCCACGCCGCCCGGGGCCATCATCACCAGCCGGCTCACATGGTCGGGATAATCCAGCGCGTACTGCAGCGCGATCGCGCCCCCGAGCGAATTGCCGACCAGCACGCAGCGCGGCAGTTCCAGTGCCAGCAACTGCTCGCGCAGCGCGGCGACGAAGAAATCCAGCGTGTATTCGACGTCGTCCGGCTTCGACGACAACCCGTACCCGGGCAGGTCCACCACCACCGTACGGAAACCCGCCGCGGCGAAGGCCGGCACGTTGAAGCGGAAGTTGCTGTGCCCGCTCGCGCCCGGCCCGCTGCCATGGATAAAGACCACGGGTTCGCCGCTGCCGGCATCCAGGCAGTGCAGCCGCAGGCCCCCGGAGGTGGTGATGAAGCGCCCCACGGGCAGGTTCGGATGCAGGGATGAAGGCATTTGCTGCGGCGTAGCGGACATGAGGGCGTCTCCCGTGTGATTTGCCAGCAAGGTTTCCAGCGAAGTTGCGAGCGATATTTTCCAGCGAGTTTGCGCAGCACCGGCCTGCCGGGCATCGTTCATTCGGACTACGAGCGATCCGGCCACTTCTCCTACGATGGGCCCTCCACGCATCAGGGGACCCCAATGACAGGATTCGACTACACCGGCCAGGCCGTGCTGGTGACCGGCGGCATGCGCGGCATCGGCCGCGCCATCAGCGAGGCTTTCCTGCGCGCCGGCGCGCAGGTCTTCGTGTGCGGGCGCACCGCGCCCGCAAATGACGGCGAGCTGCCATGCGCAAGCGGGCGCAGCGCCCGCTTCATCGCCGCGGATATCCGCGACCTCGGACAGGCCGATGCCATGCTGGCGGAGATTGCACAGGCCAGCCCCGCGCTCGACGTCGTGATCCACAACGCCGGCGGCGCGCCGTACGCGCTGGTCGCCGATGCCTCGCCACGGCTGCTGGAATCGGTGATCCGGCTCAACCTGGTGGCGCCGCTGCAACTGGCGCAACGGGTCAATGCCCGGATGCAGCAGCAGCCCGGCGGCGGCACGCAGTTGTTCGTCGGCAGCGTCAGCGCGCTGCGGCCATCGCCCGGCACCGCGGCCTATGGCGCCGCCAAGGCCGGCATCCTCAACGCGGTGCGCACCCTCGCGGTGGAATGGGCGCCGCGCGTGCGCGTTGCCGCGGTCAGCCCGGGCGTGGTGCTGACCGACACCTCGCGCGACCAGCACTATGGCGATCCCGGGGCACTGCGCGCGATGGCGGCAACGGTGCCGCTGGGCCGCCTCGCGCAACCGGACGACATTGCCAGCGCGTGCCTGTTCCTGGCCTCGCCGCAGGCGTCGTACGTGTCCGGTGCCAACCTCGTGATCGATGGCGGTGGCGAGCGCCCGGCCTTTCTCGACGCGGCATCGCTCAACCACGCCATGTAGGGAAACCGCCTAGTCCGTTCTGCCGATTTGTGCAGGTCTCCCCCTCTCTACGCTTGCGGCCAGATGCGCGCCATTCGAAGTGCCAGGCCATGAACCACCACCGAAACCAAGGGGAGACCACCATGCACCAACCACCACGCGGCCCAGCGAAGCGCCGCAGCCGGCTGCGGCCGATCGCCGCAGCGGCCATGCTGGCGGCGCTGGCTACGATGCTGGCGCCTGCCGCACAAGCCGGCGACACCATCGACTTCGGCCGCGACACCACGCTCGACTACAGCGTCACCGCGTCCTACGGCGCGGCGGTGCGCACTGGCCACCGCAGCGACACGCTGCTGAGCCCGGCCAATATCAACGGCGACGACGGCGACCGCAACTTCAAGCCCGGCGACATGATCGCCAACCGCGTGTCGCTGCTGGGCGAAGCCCACCTGCGCCACGGCGCCTTCGGCGCGCTGTTGCGCGGCAGCGTGTTCTACGACTGGGCCTACAGCGGCACCAACTCGAACAATGCGCCGTTCACGGTCAACCACAGCGGGCCGTTCAACCAGTTCACCGAATCGGCGCAGGACTACCACGAGCATCGCGCCCAGCTGCTCGATGCCTATGTCTATGGCACCACGCCGATCGGCGGCACCCAGCTGAGCTTCAAGCTGGGCAACCAGGTGGTGGCATGGGGCGAGAGCCTGTTCTTCGCCAATATCGCGGGCGCGCAGGGGCCCGCGGATGCCACCAAGGCCTTCGTGCCGGGCGCCGAGGTCAAGGACATCCTGCTGCCGGTACCCCAGGCATCGCTGCAGCTGCAGGTCACGCCATCGTTCAGCCTGATGGGCTATTACCAGTTCACCTTCAAGCCGAACCAGCTGTCGGCGCCGGGCAGCTACTTCAGCACCAGCGACCTGGTCGGTCCGGGCGCGGAATTCATCATCGGGCCCGGCTTCCGCATCCCGCGCGGGCCGGACGTCCGCCCGTCCGACTGGGGACAGTGGGGCGTGGGCGCGCGCTGGCGCGTGTTCGAAGGCACCGAGATCGGGCTCTACCAGCTGCGCTACCACGACAAGAACCCGAGCGTGGTGACCTCGATGTTCCCCACGCTGCAATACCAGGAGAAGTTCTTCGGCGGCATCAACCTGACCGGCGCCAGCTTCTCCACCCAGGTGCTCGGCGCCAACATCGCCGGCGAGGTCAGCTACAAGGACGGCATACCGATGCTGGTGGACGTGGCCGGCTCGCCCACCGCCTCGCGCGGCAAGGCACTGCAGGGGCAGCTTTCCGCGATCTATTCGGTGGGGCCGACCTTCCTCGCCAACTCGCAGTCGCTGCTCGGTGAAGTCGCCTACCTGCATGTGCTGAGCGTCGATCCGGTGATGGGCTTCAGCCAGCTGACCAACACGCGCAACTCGGCGGCGTTCCAGCTCGGCTGGTCGCTGACCTATAACAACGTGTTCGATGGCTGGGACCTGACCGTGCCACTCACCTACGCGCACCAGTTCAGCGGCCGCTCGGCCGTGGCCGGCGCCTTCGGCACGCTGATGGGCTATGGCGACCGGCGCGCCAGTGTGGGGGTGACCTTCAAGTACCTGAACAACCTGGAGCTCAACCTGACTTACGCGGCGTTTATCGGCGGACCGAGCATTACCAACCGCCCGCTGGCAGACCGCGACTACGTGGCCTTCAACGCCAAGTATTCGTTCTGACGCTCGTTCTGACGCCCGCTTTGTCCCATGCTGCCGCGGCAGGCGCCGCGGCGGCGCAACCCGATTCCCGCCATGCACGACGACCAGATCGCCACGCTCAGCCAAGAACTTCACCACGCGCTCGTCACGCGCTCGCCGGTGCCGCCGCTCAGCGGCCGCGGGCTCAAGCTCGACGTCAGCGATGCCTATCGCATCCAGCAGGGCTTTATCGCGCACCGGCTCGCCGCGGGCGACCGCATCACCGGCAAGAAGATCGGCGTGACCAGCAAGCCCGTGCAGCAGATGCTGGACGTGCACCAGCCTGACTTCGGCATCCTGCTGCAGAGCATGCACTACGCGGCGGGCACGCCTGTTCCGGCGAGCACGTTGATCCAGCCTCGCGCCGAGGGCGAAATCGCCTTCTTCCTGCGACGCGACCTGCGTGGTCCGGGCGTGACCCGCGACGATGTGCTCGACGCGACCGAATCGGTGGCGGCGTGCTTCGAGATCGTCGACTCGCGCATCCGCGACTGGCGCATCCGCATCGAGGACACAGTCGCCGACAACGCTTCCTGCGGCGTCTACGTGCTCGGCGACGAGCGTGTCAGCCCGCACGCGCTTGATCTTGCCGCGTGCGCGATGACGCTGGAGAAGAACGGCGAATGCGTGGCCACGGGGCTGGGCAGCGCCGCGCTCGGCCATCCCGCCGACGCGGTGGCGTGGCTGGCGAACACGCTGGGCAGCTTCGGCATCCCGCTGCTGGCCGGCGAGGCCATCCTGTCGGGCTCGCTTGCGGCGCTGATCCCGGTCCAGGCCGGCGACCGGCTGTCCATGCACATCACCGGCATCGGCGGCTGCAGCGCCGCGTTCTGCTGACTTCCTTGCTGACTTCCTTGCTGACTTCCTGATTCTTTCCACTTGCCACGCGAGACACCATGAACAAGATCCGATGCGCCCTGATCGGGCCCGGCAATATCGGCACCGACCTGCTCTACAAGCTGCGCCGCAGCGACATCCTGGAACCGGTCTGGATGGTCGGCGTGGAGCCCGCGTCCGAGGGCCTGGCCCGCGCGCGCGAGCTCGGCCTGAAGACCACCAGCGACGGCATCGACGGCCTGCTGCCGCACCTGGAGGCCGACGATATCCGCATCGCCTTCGATGCCACGTCCGCCTACGTCCACGCCGAACACTCGGCAAAGCTGACCGCGCGCGGCGTGCGCGTGATCGACCTGACGCCGGCGGCGATCGGGCCGTTCTGCGTGCCGCCGGTCAACCTGGAGGCCCACATCGGCAGCAACGAGATGAACGTGAACATGGTCACTTGCGGCGGGCAGGCCACCATCCCGATGGTGTATGCGGTGTCGCGCGTGCAGCCGGTAGCGTATGGCGAGATCGTCGCGACGGTGTCGTCGCGCTCGGTCGGGCCGGGCACGCGCCGCAATATCGATGAATTCACGCGCACCACGGCGGGCGCGATCGAAGCCGTGGGCGGCGCGCGCCAGGGCAAGGCCATCATCGTGATCAACCCGGCCGAGCCGCCGCTGATCATGCGCGACACCATCCACTGCCTGACCGACGAGGCCCCGGACGTCGCGGCGATTACCGCCTCGGTGCACGACATGATCGCCGAGGTGCGCAAGTACGTGCCTGGCTACACGCTGAAGAACGGCCCGGTGTTCGACGGCAAGCGCGTGTCGGTCTTCCTGGAGGTCGAGGGCCTGGGCGACTACCTGCCCAGGTATGCCGGCAACCTCGACATCATGACCGCCTCCGCCGCCCGCACCGCCGAGTGCATTGCCGCCGCGATGCTGTCCTCCGCCGCCGCCAAACCGGCCAGCCCCGCCACCCCCGCCACCACCACCGCCTGAGGAGCCACGCCATGGGCCAACGCATCACCCTGCACGACATGACCCTGCGCGACGGCATGCATCCGAAGCGCCACCAGATCTCGCTGGAACAGATGAAGGGCATTGCTCGCGGCCTGGACGCCGCCGGCGTGCCGCTGATCGAAGTGACCCACGGCGATGGCCTGGGCGGCGCCTCGGTCAACTACGGCTTTCCCGCCCACAGCGACGAGGAGTACCTGCGCGCGGTGCTGGGCGAACTGAAGCACGCGCGCGTGTCCGCGCTGCTGCTGCCCGGCATCGGCACCGTCGACCACCTGCGCATGGCGCACGACATCGGCGTGCAGACCATCCGCGTCGCCACCCATTGCACCGAGGCCGACGTGTCGGAGCAGCATATCGGCATGGCGCGCCGGCTCGGCATGGATACCGTGGGCTTCCTGATGATGGCGCACATGGCGCCGGTGCAGACGCTGGTGCAGCAGGCGCTGCTGATGGAAAGCTATGGCGCCAACTGCCTGTACATCACCGATTCGGCCGGCCACATGCTGCCGCATGACGTCACCGAGAAGCTGACCGCCGTGCGGCAGGCGCTGCGGCCCGAAACCGAGCTGGGTTTCCACGGCCACCACAACCTCGCCATGGGCGTGGCCAACTCTCTCGCCGCGATGGCCGCCGGCGCCACGCGCATCGATGCCGCCGCCGCGGGACTGGGTGCCGGCGCCGGCAACACGCCGATGGAGGTGCTGGTGGCGGTGTGCGAGCGCATGGGCATCGAGACCGGCGTCGATGTGTTCCGCATTGCCGACGTGGCCGAAGACCTGGTCGTGCCCATCATGGACCACCCCATCCGCATCGATCGCGACGCGCTCACGCTGGGGTATGCCGGCGTGTATTCGTCCTTCCTGCTGTTCGCCAAGCGCGCCGAGGCCAAGTACCGCATCCCCGCGCGCGAGATCCTGGTCGAGCTGGGACGGCAGCGGCTGGTGGGCGGACAGGAAGACATGATCGAGGACACGGCGATCACGCTGGCGCGCGCGCGGGGATTGCTCACGGCATAGGACGCCGGTGCATTGGCTTTTTACCTGGCGCCGCGGCCATGCAGCGCTTTCCATACCATCAGAATGAGGAGACTGGTTCCATGCTTCGACTTCCCGCCCCCTTGCGGCTGAGTCTCGCCGCCGCGGCCCTGGCCGCGGTAGCCGGGCCCGCCCATGCGCTCAATGTGCTGCTGACCAATGACGATGGCTGCTCCGCGCCCGGCATCACCGCCGTGCGCAAGGCCTTGCAGGATGCGGGGCACCGCGTCATCACGGTTGGCCCGGCCAGCAACCAGAGCGGCTCCGGTGCCGCCTATGCCGTGCCCGACGGGCGCACGCGGCTGGTGGTGGAACCGCTGGCCGGCGGCGCCGACACGTACTGCGTGCACCGCGTCAAGGCCAGCTACGTGGCCGGCGGCGCGCTCAATGCCACCAACGCCGACTACATCGGCAGCGGCTCGCCCGTCGACGCCACCGCGATGGGCCTGAAGATCGTCGGCCCGGAAAGCGGCTTCACGCCCGACCTCGTCGTCTCCGGCGCCAACTTCGGCGAGAACCTGTCGGACTCGATCCCGCATTCGGGCACCGTGATGAACGTCCTGTTCGCGGCGCGGCGCGGCGTGCCGGGCATCGCGCTGAGCGTCGGCGTCGACTTTGCCGAAGCGCGCAGCGGCTTTCCCGCGACGCTGGCCGCGTTCCCCAAGGCCGGCGCCTTCCTGGTCCGCGTGCTCGCCAGCCTGGAAGCCGCGCGCGCGGCTGGCCAGCCGCTGCTGCCGGTGGCGCACCCGCTCAGCATCAACTACCCGATCGCTTCCGGCGGGCAGGCCCCTGCCGGGGTGCGGCTCACGGTGCCGGGCTCGGTCGACTCGTTCACCACCGCGTACAAGCGCAATGCCGACAACACGGTCTCTATCGACGTGGGAGCGGCGGAAACCGAGCCGAAGGCGCTTGCGCGCACGGCGGAGACGCCGGCCTTCCTGGCCAGGTTCATCACCATCTCGCCGCTCGACGTGGATTTCCGCCCGACGCCGCTGGCGCGCGGCCTGTTCAACCGCTCGCACCGCGACCTGGCCGCGCTGGCGCCCTGAGGACGACGCCATGGGCAAGCAACCTGGAAACTGGCGCCACCTCGTGCTCGCGTGCGCGGTGGCGGCCTTGGCGGCATGCGGGGATGACGAATCGCGCGACATCGGCGGCACGGCCGCGGTAGGCGCGGCGCTGGCGGGCGCATCGGTGCAGCTGCGCGACACGCAAGGCCAGGTGCGCCAGGCCACCACCGACGCCAGCGGCGCCTTCCGCCTGGCCGGCGTGCCGGACGGCGCGGCCATGGTGCGGTGCGACGGCGGGCTGGCACAGGGCGAGGCCAACCGGCAGCAGCTCCACGGCCTGGTGCTGGCAGGGCAAACCGTCAACTGCACCCCGCTGACCGAACTGGCACTGTGGAAGCTGCTGGACGGGCCGCCGGCGCGCATCTTCGACAGCTTCGGCCCGGAGCACGCGGCTCGCCTGAGCGCCGACGCCATCGCGGCGGCCGAGCAGGCGGTGCTGGACGCGCTGGCCGAGGGCGCCGGTGTCGACATCGATCCCGCCGCCGTGCCCCGCCGCTGGCATGACACGCCGCTCGCGGCCGGCAATCCCGGCGACCCGCACGATGCCGTGCTGGACGCCATGCGCGAGGCGATTGCCGACCAGCCGACACTGGACCTGATGGGAGAGATGGTGGTGCACGGCGTTTGCCGGGCAGACGACACCTGCGGATAAGCGGCACGCCGGGGTGGAGCGCGGACGACTTGCCGTGGGTCCGTGCCAGTGCTTCTCCTACAAAACCGGAGCGGAAATGCCCCCTTTGGCAAGAGGGTGGCATTTCCGCTTTTTTTGTTCGCTGTTGAATATTTTTTAGAGCACTGGCGCGATGTGGAGCCCGCAGTGCTTTTGCAGCTACACTTGCGCGACCATCAGCCAGCCACAAGCCGTAAGCCGTAAGCCTGCCGCAACATTGCGCCGTGCCATCGCGGCGGGATTAAGTTTCCGCACCGCGTGCGCCGTCCGCCCTGGAAGCATGCAAAGGAACCGCCATCCTGCCCATGACCCGCTCCGTCCCGCCCCGCTTCCACCGGCCCCAGCTTCGCGCCGCCGCCAGCCTCCTCGTCCTGTCGTGCCTGTCGTGCCTGTCGTGGCCGGCGGGCGCCCAGGCGCCTGCCGCGCGGCAGGCTGCCATCCCGCCCGCCACCGAGGCGGCAGCCCCGCCCCCGAACGCCAGCGCGACACAGCCCGCCGCAGCCAATACCGCCACCCACGTCCTCACCCTGCGCCAGATGGGCGCCTACGGCCCGATCGCGCTGCGCGGCGTGGACCACGCGCGCCAGCTCGACGTCGGCGTGCGGCTCGATGAAGTGGTCACGGCGGCCAGGCTCAAGCTGGCCTTTACCTATTCGCCGGCGCTGGTGTTCCCGCTGTCGCATATCAAGCTGACGCTGAACGACGAAGTCATCGCCACGCTGCCGCTGGAAGAGAAAGAAGCCGGCCGCCTGGTCACGCGCGAACTGGATATCGATCCGCGTTTCTTCACCGACTTCAACCACCTGCGCGTGCAGCTGATCGCGCACTACACGCTGGATCATTGCGAGGACCCGCTGCACTCGAGCCTGTGGGCCGACATCAGCCCGGCCACCACGCTGACGCTCAATACCTCGCGCGTGACGCTGCCGGATAACCTGGCGCTGCTGCCGGCACCGTTCTTCGACCGTCGCGACAACCGCCGCGTGACCGTGCCGTTCGTGCTGCCGGCCGGCGCCGACGGCGCAACGCTGCGCGCCGCCGGGGTTGCGGCGTCGTGGCTGGGCGCGCTGGCCGCCTGGCGCGAGGCGCGCTTCCCGGTGGCGCGAACCGCGCCGGCCGGCAGCGACGCCATTGCCTTCGTCACGCCGCAGACCATCCCGGCGGGCCTGAACCTGCCGGCGATCGCGGGCCCCACCGTCAGCCTCATGCCCAACCCGGCCAGCCCGGACCGCAAGCTGCTGGTGATAGCCGGGCGCAATCCGCAGGACCTGCAGACCGCGGTCAATGCCCTGGTGCTGGGCAAGGTGGCCATGGCCGGCAACAGCGCACGCGTGGAATCGGTGGACATCGGCAAGCCGCGCCGGCCCTATGACGCGCCGGCGTGGGCGCCGACCGACCGCCCGGTGCTGTTCCGCGAACTGGTGCCGGACCCGCAGGACCTGCAGGTGGCCGGCAGCAACCCGAACCCGATCCGCGTCAACCTGCGCGTGCCGGCGGACCTGTACGACTGGACCCGCAGCAACGTGCCGCTGAACCTGCGCTACCGCTACACCGCGCCGCCCGCCTACAACGACTCGGTACTGAGCATCGACATCAACGACCAGCTGGTGCGCTCGTACCGCCTGCGTCCCCTGGCCAGCACCGACGACCACAACGTGGTCAGCGTGCCGCTGCTGTCGGGCACCACCGCGTCGGCAGCGCAGCGGGTCGGCATCCCGGCGTTCCGCGTCGGCAGCAACAACCAGATGCAGTTCCAGTTCCATATCGATTCGCAGAAGACGGGGCTGTGTACCTCCACCGCGACCGACGTGGCGCGCGCGGCGATCGACCCGGACTCGACCATCGACTTCAGCAGCTTCTCGCACTACACCGGGCTGCCCAACCTGGCGTACTTCGCCAACAGCGGCTATCCCTTCACCCGGCTGGCCGACCTCGCCGACACCGCCGTGGTCGTGCCTGACGCACCGACCGCCATGGACCAGGAAGCGCTGCTGTCGCTGCTGGGCCATATGGGCAAATGGACCGGCCTGCCGTCGCTGCGCGTGACGGTGGTGCCGACGGCGAAGATCGACAGCGTGCGCGACCAGAACCTGCTGCTGATCGGCACCGGCAGCGGCGCCGCCACGCTGGAAAAATGGGGCAAGTCGCTGCCGCTGCTGATCGCGCGCGGCAAGACCGAACTCACGCTGCGCGACCAGCGCACCGGCATCTGGTCGAACTGGCTGGCCGGCGTGCGCGAAGACCCGGTCACGCCGGTCGGGCGCGCCATACTGTCCGCCGACGGGCCGGTGGCGGCACTGGTCGGCTTCGAATCGCCGCTGTCCGGCGGCAATACCGTGGTCGCGCTGACCGCCACCGAAGACCGCCGCGTGGCCGATGTGCTGGACGCCCTGGAGAACCCCGGCAAGGTGGCGCAGATGCGCGGCGACCTGACCGTGATCCGGCAGGACCAGGTCGATGGCCTGCGCCTGGGCGAGCGCTACTACGTCGGCGACCTGCCGTGGTACGCGCGCATCTGGGTGCGGGTCTCGGCCTTCCCCAGCCTGATGGCGATCGGCGGGCTGCTGGCCGGGCTGGTGGTGGCGCTGTCGCTGTTCTGGACACTGGGCAGGCTGGCTGCGCGGCGCGGCGGGAGCTGACATGCGGCGCACGCTGACAGGCCTGTGCCGATGGCTGGCAGCCGGCGCGCTGGCCTGTGCCTCCCTGGCGGCGGTAGCGGCCGCGCCCGCGCCTGCCTGCAAGTGGGCCGACTGGGATGCCTTCCGCCAGCACCTGCTGAGCGCCGACGGGCGCGTGATCGACCGCAGCTCGGACCGGCAGGCCACCGTTTCCGAAGGCCAGGCCTACGGCCTGTTCTTTGCGCTGGTGGCCAACGACCGCGCGAGCTTCGACAAGCTGCTGGCCTGGACCGAGAACAACCTCGCGCAGGGCGACCTGGTCTCGCACCTGCCCGCATGGATCTGGGGCAGGCTCACGCCCGCGCAGGCGGCCAGCGCCGGCCACGCAGGCAACCCAGGCAGCGGCTGGGGCGTGATCGACAGCAATCCGGCATCCGATGCAGACCTGTGGATCGCCTATGCGCTGCTGGAAGCGGGCCGGCTGTGGCAGGAGCGCCGCTTCACCGCGCTCGGCACCTTGCTGGCACGACGCATCCTGCGCGAGGAAACCGCGGTGCTGCCCGGCCTGGGCCGCACCGTGCTGCCGGGACCGCAGGGCTTCAGGCTGGGCGACAAGCGCTGGCGCCTGAACCCCAGCTACGTGCCGCTGCAGGTGATGCGCCGGCTGGCCGCCGCGCTGCCGGAAGAACCGGCGTGGCAGCAGCTGGTGGGCACTTCGGCGCGGCTGATGCTGGACACGGCGCCGCGCGGTTTCTCGCCCGACTGGGTCGAATACGAGGCCGATCGCGGCTTCCTGCCCGACGCCGCCACCCACGCCGAAAGCGCCTACAACGCGATCCGTGTCTACCTGTGGGCCGGCATGCTGCCCGCCGACGAGCCCCAGCGCGCCGCGCTGCTGCGCACCTTCACGCCGCTGGCCGACTATGTCGCGGCCAGGGGCTATCCGCCCGAGCGCATCGACACGCAGACCGGCCAGCCGGGTCCCAACGCGGGCAACGGCGGCTTCAGCGCCGCGGTGGCACCGTACCTGGCCGCGCTCGGCCGCGCCGACCAGGCCGCCGCGCAGGCGCGCCGCACGCGCGAGCTGGCGCAGCGCGAGCCTGGCGGACAGGCCGGCTATTACACCCAGGTGCTGACGCTGTTCGGGCTCGGCTACCTCGACGGCCAGTACCGCTTCGCCCGGGACGGTGCGCTGCTGCCTGCATGGAAGACCGGATGCCCCGCGCGCTGAACCCGATCCTGCTGCCGGCACTGTTCGGCGCCGCCGCCGTGGCGCCGATGGCAGCCGCGCCGGCGCTGGCCCAGCCGGCGCAGCAGGCCGCCAAACCTTCGCCCGAACTGGCGCAGCTGCTGTCCGCGGCGCGCATGTGGGAAGCCAAGAACCGCACCGACGTGGCCCGCGGCATCCTCGACAAGGCGCTGCTGATCGATCCCAGCCAGCCAGACGCGCTGATGCTGATGGGCCTGATCGAGCTGCGCTCCAACCGCCCGCTCGAAGCCGAGAAGATCCTGCGCCGGCTGCGCCAGGCCAACCCCGGCCACCCCGCCACGCTCGAGCTTGAAGACGCCTGGCGCATCGCCACGCGCGACAAGGCCGAGATGGCGCGCATCCGGCTGCTGGCGCGCGCCGGCAAGTCCGACGAAGCGATCGCCCGGCTGCATAAGCTGTTCCCGCGCGGCGCCCCGCGCGGCGAACTGGCGATCGACTACTACCGCATCCTGGCCGGCACGCCCGCCGGGCGCACCGCCACCATCGCCGAGCTGCGCACGCGCGTGCGCCAGAACCCGGACGACCTGCGCCTGCAGATGGCGCTGGCCAGCCTGCTGACCGACCGCGAGGCGACGCGCCAGGAAGGGCTCGGCATCCTGCAGCGCATTGCCCGGCGGCCGGACGGCGACCGCAAGGGCGCGCTGGAGATGTGGCGGCGCACGCTCTACAACGTCAGCGACGATCCCGCGTACTACAAGTGGTACGAGGCCTACCTGCAGGAAGTGCCGGACGACGACGCCGCGCGCCAGACCCTGGCCGAGCTCGGCAAGCGCACCACCGCACGCCAGCGCGAGCAGGCCAGCCCGGCATACCAGGCGCGGCGCGAAGGCGAGAAGCAGCTGGCGCGCGGCAATGTGCGCGAGGCCGAGATCGCGCTGGAAATCGCCAACCGGAAGCGCCGCAACGAAGGCGAGACGCTCGGCAACCTGGGGCTGGTGCGCCTGCGTCAGGGCCGCCACGACGAAGCGCGCGAGCTGTTCACGCGCGCCGCCGAGCTCGATACCGGCAACCGAAGTAAATGGCGCAGCCTGCAGGGCACCGCCACGTTCTGGGGCACGCTGGCGCGTGCGCGCGAGGCCAACGCGCAGGGCAAGCCGGCGCAGGCCGAGGCCCTGGCGCGCCAGGCGCTGCAGCAGCAGCCGGACAACGCCAATGCCCGCGCCATCCTCGCGGACGCGCTGATCGCGCAGGACCAGCCGGCCGAGGCCGAACGCCTGCTGCGCGCCAACCTGGCCGGCCCCGAGCCGGACATCGGCAGCCTGCGCACGCTGGTCAAGCTGCTCAACGAAAGCGGGCGCGGCGACGAGACCGGGCCGCTGATCGCCAGCACCGCCAGCCGCCTCAAGGGCTCGGCCGAAGAACTGCGCAGCCTGCGCGCCGAGCTGCTCGCGCTGCAGGGCGAACAGCTGCTGGCGCAGCGCAAGCAGAGCCCGGCGCTGGCGCGCCTAGAAGAATCGATCCGGCTGGCGCCGCAGGATCCCTGGACGCGCTTCACGCTGGCGCGCGCCTACCGCGACCTGGGCCTGCCCGCGCTGGGCCGGCGCGTGATGGACGAAGGCGTGGCCGCCGCCGGCAATGCCGAGATGCGCTACGCCGCGGCGCTGTACCTGAATTCGGTCGACGACATCGACGCCGCCAGTGCGCTGCTGGCTGGCGTGCCGGACGCCGGGCGCTCCGAAGGCATGCGCCGCCTGTCCGGCAACCTGGCGGCGCAGCGCCTGCTGCGCGAGGCGCGCCAGCTGTCCGCGCAGGGCCGCGAAGACGAGGCCATGGCCAGGCTGCGCGCCGCCGCGGCCGAGGTGCCCGACGATCCGCAGATGCTGGCCTCGGTCGGGCGCGAATGGATCGCGCTGGGCCAGCCCGACACCGGCCTGAAACTGGTCACGGACTGGCTCGACGCCCATCCGGACGACCCCGCCATCGACGTGCGCATCCGCTATGGCGAACTGCTGGCCGCGGCCGGGCGCGACGATGCACTGCGCGCGTGGATCGCCGACGTGCGCGCGCGTCCCGGCCTGAACGCCGCGCAGCGCGCCGATCTCGACGACCAATCTTTGCGGCTGGCGGTGCGCGAGAGCGACCGCCTGATTGCCGAGGGCGATTTCGCCGGGGCGCAGCGCACGCTGATGGCCGTGCCCGAAGCGCAGCAGCGCGAGCGGCGCTGGCTGCTGGCGCTGGCCGACTTGCGCGAGGCCGAGGGCGACTATGCCGGCGCCGCCGACGCCGCGCGGCAGGTGCTCGCGACCAACCCCAGGGACGCCGGCGCGCGGCTGATGGTGGCCAACATGCTGGAGCGCCAGGGCGACGAGAAGCAGGCGCTGGAGATCGTGCGCGCGGTGCTGGCGGACACGCCCGAGGACGACATCGATACGCGCCTGTCGATCGCGCGCCGCTTCACCGCGATGCGGCGCGAGGACGAGGCGCTGGCGGTGGTCGGGCCGCTGCGCCAGCGCTATCCCGAGCGCGCCGACATCACGGTGCAGGCCGGGCGCATCGCGCAGTCGCGCGGCAACTTCGACGAGGCCGCGGCGCTGTACCGCGAGGCGCGCGTGCTGGAGCAGCGCGAGGGCGTCAGCCCAGGCCCCGAGGGCCCCGCAAGCACCGCGGCCGGCCGCGCGCTGGCCTCGCTCGAGGCCCGGCGCGAAGGCCAGGTGGCCTCGGCGGTGCTGTTCTCGCACAAGACCGGCGATCCCGGCATCTCGCGCCTGCTGGCCACCGAGATCCCGCTGTACGTGCGCATTCCGCACGGCTACACCGGCCACACTTTCTTCCATGCCGACACGGTGCTGCTCAATGCGGGCACGCTGCCCGCCGACAACCTGTCCGCCTCGCGCGACTTCGGGCGCATCCGCGCGCTCGGCAATACCGGCCTCAGCCCCATCGGCCAGAACGACCGCGGCGTGGCGCTGGCCGCCGGCTACGAGTTCAACGGCGCCTACAACAGCTGGCGTGCCGACATCGGCACCACGCCGCTGGGGTTCCTGCGGCAGAACATCGTCGGCGGACTGCGCTGGCGCGGCGAAATGGGGCTGGCATCGACCACCATCGACGTGTCGCGGCGCGCCGTCACCAGCAGCCTGGTGTCGTACGCCGGCGCCACCGACCCCGCCCATGTCGACCCGGCCACCGGGGTGGTCACGCCCGCGGCCACCTGGGGCGGCGTGGTGCGCAACGGCGTGCATGTGCGCTATGCGCGCGATGTGGGGCGCTTCGGCCTGTTCGCCGATCTCGGCTACGGCATCTACACTGGTCACAATGTCCTGACCAACCGCGAGTTCACCGTGCGCACCGGCTTCGACGTGCCCGTCTTCGTGCGGCGCGACCAGCGCCTCACCAGCGGCCTGGTGCTGAACTACTGGCGCTACAGCGAGAACGAGCGCTACTACAGCTTCGGCCACGGCGGCTACTACAGTCCGCAGCGCTACCTGTCGTTCGGCATCCCGCTCGACTGGACCGGGCGGCGCGACAAGCTGTCGTGGCGCGTGCGCGGTTCGGTGGGGCTGTCGAGCACGTATGAGAAGTCGATGCCGTACTACCCGACCGATTCCCGGCTGCAGGAACTCTCCGGCAATGCCACCTATGGCGGCGGGTCCGGCGGCGGTTTCAGCTATACCATCGGCGCGGCGGTCGAGTACCGCTTCGCACCGCACTGGGTCGCCGGCGCGGTGTTCGAGATCGACCGCTCGCGCGACTACGCGCCGAACCGCGCGCAGGCGTACGTGCGCTATTTCTTCGACAAGCAGCAGGGGCCCGTGCCCTACCCGCCCACGCCGGTGCGGCCTTATTCGACTTACTAAGCGACTTGCCAAGCCACATAGCAAGCCACATACCGAGCCACACCATGAACGACGCCAGCCGCCCAACCGCCCCGCCGCCGCCGAGCTTGCGCAAGAAGCCGCGCGCCTGGCTGCAGGCGCGCCCGGCGCTGGCCATCGATGCGCTGCCGCCCGCGCTGGCGGCGCTCGAGCCCACCGCCGTGCACGTGGTCTATGCCGACGCCACGCCCGCCTGCGACGCGCTGTTCTGGCAAAGTGCGGCACGGCTGCTGCGCGCACGCACCACGGTGCTGTCGCCGCGCGAGCCGGCCGGGATCGCCGACATGCTGCGCGCGCACGGGCTCGACATCGAACGCTCGCGCACGCTGCATCCGCGCGCCAACGTCTGCACGCTGCGCGGCGTGCCCGACCGCTCCGGCATCGCCGTGCTGACCGAAGCGCTGCAGGCCGTGGTGGACCAGTGCGGCGCACAGGGCAGCCAGTTCCTGGTGGAAGGCGCGCAGGGATATTTCCGCTGGGAAGACCCGGTCGCGCTGGCCGATGACGGCGAGCTGCTGGCACGATGGTGCAGAAGCAACAGCTGCGGCGTGCTGCTGGTGATGGAGCCGCCCGGCGGCACGGCGGCGCTGCAGCTGGTGTCACTGGCGGGGTTCCACCGGCATTTCGCCGGCGTGGCGCGGCTGGCGCAGCAGCACGGGCAGTTTGTCTGGGAGGTCGGCTTCTGGCGCCACAAGGATGCGATCCTGCCGCCGGAGGTGGTGCCGCTGCGCTTCTCGCCGGTCGACCGCGGCCTGGTGGCCGGTACCGGCGCCGACGACGCCATCGCGCCCGGCGAGGCACCCACGTTGCTGGCCCCCGACGAGGACCGCGTCATCGTCAGCCGCGAAGCGGTGCTGCGCGAGCGCTGGATCCCCGCGCACTGGCAGGTGGTCGACGACAATGCCACCGCGGTGGCTGCCGCTGGCGGTGCGGTCGCGGCCACCGTGGTGCTGCATTACGGCCAGATCGCCGAACTCGAGACCCTTGCCGGCCAGGTACACCAGCTGCGCCACGACGGCGGCAAGGCGCTCAAGATCGTGGTGCGCGAGGACCACGAGATCCTGCGCCAGCGCTACGAGCTGCTGATGATGACGCTGGGCGCCAGCCTGGTGATCCACCGCAACACGCCCTTCGCGCGCGTGCAGACCATGATCGAGGCGATCCAGGGCCAGGTGTTCTCGCGCCCGATCCTGCCCGACTACAAGAGCGCGCTGTCCGCGGTGGTGGCCACCGCCGCCACGGGCTACGTGCCGCCCGCCGACTTTATCTCGCTGGTGCGCACCACGCTCGAACGCAGCAGCGTGATCCGGCTGCCGCATGTGCTGCTGGAGCTGCCGCTGCTGCCCGAAGCGGCCCACGTCGATGCGCTGCGCGCGTGCCAGATGCACGATGCCGGCGACCTCTGCACCGCAGGCAGCAATGCGGTCTACGCCTTCTTCTTCGCCTGCCGCATGGAGAACGTCGAGACCGCGTGCCGCCATGTGTTCGTGCGGCCGATGTCCGAGCTGTTCGGCGGCGAGCTGCGCTGCGGCGATCCCGAATCGATCCTGGGCTCGCTCAAGCGGCTTGAATCCGATATCGCACAGCGCCCGGTGCAGGACTACAGCGGCTGGCTGGCCAGCCAGCCCGGGCTGTCGCCGGTGACGGCGCCGGCGGAACTGCCGCCGCAGGACGCGCCGATCCCGTTGCCCGCAACCTCGCGCGCGCGCCGTGGCCGGCGCGCGCAGCCGCAGGCGTTTGCCATCCCGCTGAAGCCGCAACGCTAGGCACGATCGACAGGAAACACCATGGACTTGTTTCTCGGCTATTTCATCTGGGGACTCATCCTCGCAGTGCCGGTGGCCTGGGTCGTCTGGCACTTCCGGCTGCTGCGGCTGCTGCCGCGCTGGCGCCTGCCGCGCGCGCGCCGCGCGGTGCGGCTGCCGCCCCAGCTGCAGCCGGTGGTGATCCGCGGCCGGCGCTGGCGCGAAGTGACCGGAGAGCGCGAATGAAGACCGTGGCCATCGTCTCGACCGTCGGCGGCGCGGGCCGCACCACCGTCACCGCCGAGCTGGCCACGCTGCTGGCCTGGCACGGCCATCCTGCGCTGGCCGTCGAATGCGACCCGCGCGGGCTGCTTGGCTTCCATTTCGGCCTGCGCGCGCCGGCCGGGGCCGGGTTATGCAACAGCGCGAACTGGAGCGATGCGGGGCAGCGCAGCGACGACGGCGTGCTGTTCGTGCCGTGGGGCGATCCGGGCAGCGCCATGGAGCAAGGCCGCATGGCCGAGCGCCTGGAACGCGATCCGCACTGGCTGCGCGGCCTGCTGGCCCAGGTAGACCTGCCGGCCAACGCGCTGGCGCTGGTCGACAGCGCGCCGTGGCCGTCGCCGTATGCGCGCCAGGCCATCGCCGCGGCGGATCTCGTGCTGGTGCTGGTGCCGCCGCAGCCGCAGACCTGCGCCACGCTGCCGCCGCTGCGCGCGGCGCTGCGCGAGACCGGCGCCGCTGTCGCCTGCGCAGTCACGCGGCTGCAGCCGGCGCGCCAGCTCCATACCGATATCTCGGTGCTGCTGCGCGCCACGCTGGACGGCGACCTGCTGCCATACGAAGTGCATGAGGACGCCGCCGTGCCCGAAGCCTTTGCCCGCGGCGAGAGCTTTTGCCGCAGCACGCCCTACTCGCAGGCGGCGCATGACCTGCAGGGGCTGGCCTCGTGGGTATCGGGCTGGAGCCTGCTGGCCGTGCGCGGCAAGGCCGGCCCCGACAGCGTGCGCGATATGGGCGCGCGCCCGATGGCCACCGAGGCCGACCGGACATGATGCGCGCACTGCTGCCCCTGCCGCTGCGCCGCCGCGTGGCCGACTGGTTCCTGGCGCTGCGCCGCGCGCTCGCGCGCGAGCTGGGCGTGGCCGCCGAGGCCCCGGTCAGCCTGTGGCTGCTGCGGGTGTTCTTCCGCACCCCGCCGCGCGGGCGCCCTGACGTGGCGCTGCTCGGCGCCAACTGGGTGCGGCGGCGCCTGCGCCAGCGCCTGGACATCCCGCGCCACCAGTACGGCCCGAGTATCTGGCTGCGCCGCGCGCTGCTGCGGCCGCCACGCGCGCTGGTGCCGCTCGCCGCCGACGTGCACCACCGCCGCAAGCCGCAGGCGCCGCCCGAGCCCAGCGCGCTGCGGCGCTGGTTCCGCGGCTGGCTCGAACCGGTCTATTTCCGCGCCAAGCGGCTGCGACGCAGGATCCTGGCACGGCTGCCGCGCATCGACTGGAAACGCGTGGGACTGCGGCTCGAGTCGCTGTCGCCCACGTTGTCCGGCGTGCCGTGGCTGATGCCGGCGCTGCTGTCGCTGGCCGCCGCCGCGGGCATCCTGCTGTGTACCACGCCGCTGCCGCTGCAAGACCAGTTCCTGCTGGCCGTGCTGATCATCCTGGGACTGCTGGTGTTGCGCCGCATCCCCGGGCGCGCCGCCACGCTGACCATGGCGGCCCTGTCGGTGCTGATGGCCGGGCGCTATATCTGGTGGCGGATCACGAGCACGCTGCAGTTCGAGAATGCGCCGGAGGCGGTGTTCGGCTACCTGCTGTTCGCGGCCGAGGTCTATACCTGGATCGTGCTGTTCCTGGGCTACGTGCAGACCATCTGGCCGCTCAACCGCCAGCCGGCGCCGCTGCCGCCCGATTCCGCCACCTGGCCCACCGTCGACGTCCTGATCCCCACCTACAACGAACCGTTGCGGGTGCTGCAGCCGACCGTCTACGCCGCGCTGGGCCTGGACTGGCCGCCCGAGAAGCTGCGCATCTACATCCTCGACGACGGTGCCCGCGACGAGGTGCGCGACTTCGCTCGCGATGCCGGCGTGGGCTACCTGGCGCGCACCGAGCACGCGCACGCCAAGGCCGGCAATATCAATTCGGCGCTGCGGCACACGCAGGGCGAGTTCGTCGCGATCTTCGATTGCGACCACATGCCGGTGCGTTCCTTCCTGCAGATGACGATGGGCGAGTTCATCGCCGACCCCAAATGCGCGATGGTGCAGACCCCGCACCATTTCTTCTCGCCGGACCCGTTCGAGCGCAATTTCGATACCTTCCGCCGCGTGCCCAATGAAGGCAGCCTGTTCTACGGGCTGATCCAGGACGGCAACGACTTCTGGAACGCCACCTTCTTCTGCGGCTCATGCGCGGTGATCAAGCGCGCGCCGCTGGAAGAAGTCGGCGGCATCGCGGTGGAGACCGTGACCGAGGATGCCCACACCGCGCTGAAGCTGCATCGCCGCGGGTATAACAGCGCCTATATCCGCATCGTGCAGGCCGCCGGGCTCGCCACCGAGAACCTGGCCGGCCATATCGGCCAGCGCATCCGCTGGGCGCGCGGCATGGCGCAGATCTTCCGCATCGACAATCCCATGTTCGGCAAGGGGCTGCACCTGTTCCAGCGCCTGTGCTACACCAACGCGATGCTGCATTTCTTCTACGGCGTGCCGCGGCTGATCTTCCTGACCATGCCGATCGCGTACCTGTATTTCGGGCTGCATGTGATCCACACCTCGGCGGTGCTGATCATGGCCTACGTGCTGCCCTACCTGTTCGTCGCCAATGTCACCAACTCGCGCCTGCAGGGACGCTACCGGCATTCGTTCTGGGCCGAGGTCTATGAATCGGTGCTGGCCTGGTACATCGTGCTGCCGACCACGATGGCGTTCATCAACCCGAAGCTGGGCAAGTTCAACGTCACGGCCAAGGGCGGGCAGATCAAGGAAGAATATCTGGACTGGACCATTTCCAAGCCTTACCTGGTCTTGCTGGCGCTGAACGTGATCGCCCTGCTGCTGGGGTTCGGGCGCATCCTGTTCGATCCGGCCTTCGAGGCTTCAGCCATCATCATGAACCTGGGCTGGGCGGTGGCCAACCTGGTGATGCTGGGCGCGGCCATCGGCGTGGCACGCGAGGCGCGGCAGGTGCGCGTGTCGCACCGCATCCCGATGCGCGTGCCGGCGACGCTGCTGCTGCCCGACGGCCGCACGCTCGCCTGCAAGACCGACAACTACTCGCTCGGCGGCCTGGGCCTGGCGCTGCCGGTGGAGGCCAGGGTCGAGCCCGGCACGCACGTGGGCATATGCCTGTCGCGCGGCACCCGCAGCTATCATTTCCCGGCGGTGGTCACGCGCAATGTCGAGCGGCAGATGGGCGTGCGCTTCGACGACATGGACGCGCGCACCGAGCAGCAACTGATCCAGTGCACCTTCGGCCGGGCCGACGCCTGGATCCACTGGGTCGACGAACAACCGGTCGACGTGCCGCTGCGCGGCCTCAAGGAAGTGATCGAGATGGGCTACCAGGGGCTGCTGCGGCTGGTCGATGCGTTCCGCGGCGCCACCATGGCATTGGCCGAGCGCGTGCGCCCGCGCCGGCTCTGACCTCAAACACAACGGCAACACAACGGAAACGCGGCAACGCCACGCTTCGGACAATGGGTATCTGGAACCTCTACTTCATCGCCAAGCTGTACCTGTTCTATATCGGGCGGCTGCATCCGCAATGGCTGCTGAACCTGCTGTTCGCGCTGCTGCTGGTAGTGCGCATCCGCCATCCGGCGCTGTCGGCGCTGCGGCACGTGCTGGCGGTGGTGGCGGGCGCCGCGCTGATGTACCGCGAATCGGACCTGCCACCGTTCTCGCGGGTGGTCTCGCAGTTCGCCAACCTGCATGCATTTACGCCGGCGTACATGCTCGAACTGGCGCAGCGCGTCATCACGCGCGAGATGCTGCTGGTCGCGCTGGCGGCGCTGGTGATCTTCTGGCTCGTGAACCGCTGGGTACGGGTGACCACGCTGGTGCTGGGCGCGCTGGTGGCGGTGCCGCTGTGGCAGGCGCTGTATGACGCGGGCGGCCAGGGAGGCGCCCGCGCCGGCACCGCGACCGCGGCACTGACCACGGGCGCGGCGCTGGGCACTGGCGGCGCCGAGGTCTCCGCAAGCGGCCCGGACGCCCGGCTGGCCGCGTTCCGCAACCAGGAAGCGCAGCGGCAGGTGAATTTCACGCGGCTGGCGGCCACGGCCAACACGTCCGATACACAGTACGACGTGATCGTGCTGCATATCTGCTCGCTGTCGTGGGACGATCTCGACACGGCGCGCGCACGCGACAACCCGCTGCTGCAGCGCTTCGACTTCCTCTTTACCAACTTCAGCTCGGCGGCCAGCTACAGTGGCCCGGCGGCGATCCGCGTACTGCGCGCGGCCTGCGGCCAGCCCGAGCACAAGGGGCTGTACGACCCGGCGCCGGGCCAGTGCCACCTGTTCCAGGCGCTGGCGCAGGCGGGTTTCTCTACCCGCATGCTGCTTAACCACGACGGCCACTTCGACAACTTCCTCAAGGAAGTGCAGAAGGAGATCGGCGTCGACGGCGTCGCGCCGACCCCCAATACCGGCCTGCCGGTGGCGATGCGCTCGTTCGACAGCTCGCCCATCGTGGGCGACTTCGACGTGCTGCAGCGCTGGTTCCGCGATCGCCAGCAGGCCGGCGGCGGCCCGCAGGCGCTGTACTACAACACCGTGACGCTGCACGACGGCAATCGCATGTCCGACAACCGGCTGTCCAGCCTGGAGTCCTATCCGCTGCGGCTGTCGCGGCTGCTGGGCGACATCGACAAGGTCATCGAGATGGTGGCGCAGTCGGGCCGGCGCGCGGTGATCGTGTTCGTGCCCGAGCACGGCGCGGCCCTGCGCGGCGACGCCAACCAGATCGCCGGCATGCGCGAGATCCCGACCCCGCGCATCATCAACGTGCCGGTGGGCGTCAAGCTGGTGGGACTGCCCAAGCCCAACAACAGCACTGTCACCATCGATGCGCCGACCAGCTACCTGGGCCTGTCGCAACTGCTGTCCAACCTGATTGCCGACAACCCGTTCACCGCGCAGGCGCCGGCCCTGGCCAGCTATGCCAGCGACCTGCCGCAGACGCAGATGGTCGGCGAGAACGAAGCCACCGTGACCATGCGCGAAGGCAACGGCTATGTCGTGCGCACGCCGGACGGGGTCTGGATCGAGGGCAAGCCATGAAGCCGGCCAACGCACGCGGGCTGCCGCTGGCACGCAGCGACATCGACGTCCTCGGCAACGAGGTCGACGGTTTTGACCCACGCCGCTATTTCGACCATCAGGAACTGCGCGCCGCACAGGCGGCTGCGCGGCGCTGGCCGCTGCTGGCAAGCCTGCTGGGCTATGAAGCGCCAGCGCCGCAGCGCGAGAGCTAGCGAGTGCCGCCAGGATCATGCTTCGTTGCGGTATCCGGGCGGGCCAGGTTGCAGGCGTTCGCCCGACAGCGCTGACTTTCCCGGGCGCCCCCTGCACCGTCGAGACCGAAGGCCCGCGGCCGTTGCCGTTGCCGTTCCCGGCACCGGACCGGTCGCGGGTGGACTATGTCGGGCCGACCCGTCAGCAGGTAGCGGCAATACCGCCTGGTCAGATCACCAGCTCGATCAGGAATGGGCCCTTCCGTCCGTTTGCCGTCCGGAACAAGTCGGCGAATGTCTCCATATCCTTCGCCCGCGCCCCTTCCACGCCCATGCCGTTGGCCAGCTTGACCCAGTCCAGGTCCGGATTGCCGATGTCCAGCATGTCCAGCGCGGTCTTGCCCGGATTCGCCCCAACCCCAGCCAGTTCGCCCAGCAGGATTGCGTACTTGCGGTTGGCGAGCAGCACCACGGTGACGTCGAGCCGTTCGCGCGCCATGGTCCACAGCGACTGCAGCGTGTACATGGCCGAGCCATCGGCCTGCAGCGACACCACGCGCCGGTCCGGCGCCGCGACCGCCGCGCCGACTGCCAGCGGCAGGCCGTCGCCGATGGCACCGCCGGTCAGCTGCAGCCAGTCATGCGGGGGCGCGTGGACCGTGCCGGGATAGAAGGCGCGGCCGAAGCTGACGCTTTCCTCGACCACGATGGCCTGCTCGGGCAGCAACGCGCTGAGGGTGCGTGCTACGGCTTCGGAAGTGACCGCGCCGCGCGCGGGCTCGGCCGGCGCCGGCGCAACCGTTGCCGGCAGCGGTGCATTGCGGGCGCCAACTTCGTCCGCCAGCCGGGCCAGGGCTTCGGCCAGATCTTCTTCGGGCCGTGCCAGCACATGCAGCACCGCATCTTCCGGATAGGGGCGCGCCGACTTGCCCGGGTAGGCGAAGAAGGTCACCGGTGCCGGCGCGCCGACCAGGATCACATGGCGGATGCCGGCCAGCTTGTCGCGCGCGGCGTCGCCGGAATACGGCACGCGCTCGACTGCCAGGCGGCCGCGGCCCCGCGCTACGCGTGCGTTGGACATCGGCGTGATCAGCCGCGCGCCGGTGGCGGCGGCGATGCGGTGGGCATCGGCCAGCGGCGCTTCGCGCAGCGCGCTGCCCGCCAGCACGATCAGCACCGGCTGGCCTGAGCGCAGCACGCGCGCGGCCTGTTGCACGGCGTCGGGCGCGACCCGGGGCACCGGCAGCGGCTGCAGCGCGCCGGCGACCACGCCACCCGCGTCCCAGCAGACGTCCGACGGCAGGATCAGGCTGGCGACGCCGCCCGGGGCGGCGCGTGCGGCCTGCACCGCGGCCGCGGCATCGGCGCCGACCGACTCGGCATGCGTGGCGGTACGCGTCCATACCGAAACAGGGCGGGCCCAGCCCTCGGTATCGGCGGTCAGCGGCGCATCCAGCGGCCGGTGGTAGGTGGCCTGGTCGCCGATGATATTGACCACCGGCGTCTGTGCGCGCTTTGCGTTGTGGAGGTTGGCCAGGCCGTTGGCCAGGCCCGGGCCGCAATGCAGCAGCGTGGCGGCGGGCTTGTCTGCCATGCGCGCATAGCCGTCGGCGGCGCCGGTGACCACGCCTTCGAAGAGGCCCAGCACGCAGCGCATGCCCGGAATCCGGTCGAGCGCCGCGACGAAATGCATCTCGCTGGTGCCGGGGTTGGCAAAACAGGTGTCCACGCCGTTGGCCAGCAGGGTCTTGACCAGGCTTTCGGCGCCGTTCATCGCTTGGGTGTTGTCCATGTCTCGGTGTGCAGGTTAGCGGGTTGTCATCGGCGACTATATCAGCGTACGTCCCACGCCACACCGCAGCCCCACGGCGTGCCACATCATGCACATCAGCCCACCGCATCCGGCCAGAATGCCAGCATGCCCCGACCTCCCCGGGGCAGGCGTGGCTGCCGCCTGCAGCCCTTTCAAGGAGTCAACTCATGTTGATGCGAGACGTGATCCCCCAAGTCCTGAACCACGCGACGGCCATGCCGGAGCCAGGCTCGCTCGATGCGGGCGGACACAAGACGTTCCACCATGCAATCGACATCTACCTCAAGGATTCCAATGCCTTCATGAATACTTACTTCGCCCGCTATTTCGAATGGCAGGGTATCTGCCGCGAGCGGTGGTTCCATGAATGCATCCACGACAACCTGCTGGCCGCGGGCGGCGTCTTCGTGACCAAGCGCGCGCACCAGGAGTATGTCGAGGAAACCTTCCCGTTCCAGCGCGTGGACTGCTACCTGAACACCTTCCAGGTGCGCCAGTGCTCGGCCTACCTGCTGTTCCGCTTCTGCGTCGGCGGCAAGCCGGTGTCGCTGGGGTACCAGCAGATCGTGTTTGCCGACCGGCAGAAGCGCATCACGCGCTTCCCGGCGGGCATCATCGAACGGGTGAAGGAATATGAGCTGGCGATGCCCAGGTTCGCCAGCTGAAGCCGCGGCGGCGCGGCATGCGTCAGCGCCCGCCTGACATCCGATGACATCCGCTGACATGCAGCAAACAATGCAGTAGGACACGTACCGCCGGCGTGGTTCAGCCGGCGGTGCTGGTGCGCAGCTGGCTGTCGGCCATGGCGGTGAAACGCGGCAGCCGCAGCGTGAAGGTGGTGTGCACCGTGGGCAGCGATTCGCACTCGATGCGGCCGCCGAAGGTCTCGATCACGCGCCGGCAAAACGCCAGCCCGAGGCCGGCGCCCAGGCCATGCGCCTTGGTCGAGAAAAACGGCTCGAAGATGCGCGGCAGCACGTCGGCCGCGATGCCGGGGCCGGAGTCGCGGAAGCGGATCACGTGGTACTGCCCTTCGGTCGCACCGGTGATGTCGATGTGCCCGCCGCCGGTGGCGCGGATCGCGTGCAGCGCATTCTTGATCAGGTTGAACAGCACATAGACCAGCAGCGTGTCGGAACCGACAAACCGCCAGCCGGCGTCGATGCCGCGCACTTGCACGCAGCCACGTTCGTCGCCCTGGAACGGGTAGCGCTCCAGCGCGGCGTGGACGCAGTCGGCGATGCCGTGCGGCGCGAAGGTGCTGCGGTCCAGCCGCTCGAGCGTGACCGAGGCCAGCGCCATGTCGATTACGGTACTGGTGCCGTCGACCTCGCGCGTGATCGCGCCAACCAGGCTCGACACGCGCTCGAGCTGCCCGGGACGCATGCGGTCTTCGCACAGTCCCTGCTCGACCGCCAGCTGGTAGCCCTGCAGCACCTGTGGCCAGGTACGCGCCAGTTCCTGCGCCTGCATGCGGATGGTCGCCAGCGGCGTGCGCACTTCATGCGCGACCGTGGCCGCCAGCGAATACGGATGCATCAGGTCGTAGCGCACCACGCTGACGGCGAGGATGCCCAGGCTCGCCGCCACGAACACCACGCCCGGCGGGTAGAAGGCCACGCCGTAGTTGACCAGGTAGTCGACCGCCGCCAGCGAGTACAGCGCCACCGCGACCAGGCACAGGTTGTAGCGCTTGCGGCGTTCGGCGGCAGCGTTGCGGCGGGCCTCGGCCAGGATCCAGGCACTGCGCAGCGCGACCAGCGCGGTCTGCGCCAGGTGCAGCGGATGCAGCGGCCCGGCCTTGGGATAGTCGCCGAAGAAATACGTGTAGTAACCCGATATCACCTGCCCGGTAGTCAGAAGCAGCACCGCCAGCACCAGGCTGAGCGCATAGGACGCCAGCAGCAGCGGCCGCTCCTGGCGGCGCTCGGTCACTTCGGCGATGAAGTGGTAGAACGTCGTCGGCAGGAACAGGATGAACAGGTAACCCAAACGGGCCAGCAGCAGCGCCACGTCGGGATGCGTCGCCTGGAACAGGAAGACCCAGGTGCCCTGCCAGGCAAAGGTGGTCACGCACAGCAGGAAGAACGATGCCGATACGCGCGTGACGCCCTTGGTCACCAGCACATAGAGGCCGTAACCGAGGAAGATGGACGAGACGAAGGCAGGCAGGGCAGCGTACATGCGCAGAGCGGGTACAGGCCGGACAAGCCAGGCGGGAGCGCAGCAACCGGCGGCGCCAACCATGGCGTTGCTGCGCGACGCGACATGTTATGCCGTCCGCGCGTGATGCGTGCATCATTTCCTTGCATACAGAGCTAACGCCCACTTAATGCAGTACAGATCACCCCACGTATTGGGGGTATCAAGTGAAGCCCGAAAAAAAACGGCGGGGCGCCTGATAGCGCCCCGCCGTCTGCTGCAGCCGGTATGGCGACTGCCTCCCGGCGGGCTTACCAGCGGGAGTCGTTCTCCCACGCCTTCATTTCTTCCTCGGTGCGCTCCTTGGTATAGCCATAGCGCTCCTGGATGCGGCCGGCGAGCTGGTCGCGCTTGCCGTTGATCTGCGCGATGTCATCGTCGGTGAGCTTGCCCCACTTTTCCTTGACCTTGCCCTTGGCTTGTTCCCACTTGCCTTCGATCTGGTCCCAGTTCATGTTGTGCTCCTTCATGCGGGGCGGAAGGACCGAGGGTCCTTCCGCCATTGCTTCGATGAGTGGTCTGCCAGCCGTTCGCAGCGCGAGTCGGCTTGCGAGGGCTTACCGGGCGACTTGCTTGCCCGACTTGCTTGCCCGACTTACTTGCCGTACTTGGCCTTCACGTCAGCCTGGCACTTGTCCTTGGTATCGCCGGACAGCGCGTCGCAACGTTCCTTGTCGGCCTTGTAAGCGGCGTCCATGGTGTCCTTCTTGGCATCAGCGCGGGCTTCCGCCACATCGGTGCGCGAGCCGGTCGCCGCGGCCTTGTCGACCTTGGCTGCGGTCAGGGCTTTTTCATGAGATGCCTTGGCGTCCTTCTTGCAAACGTCCTTGTCGTTGCCCTTCTTGTCGTCGCACATTTCCTTGGCAACGTCGTAGTCGCGGTCAGCCTTGGTCTTCTCGGCCTTGGCCAACGACTTTTGCGTGCCGTCGCGCTTGGCTTCGGCCTGGGCCTTGACCACGTCACGGTCGCGCTTGGCTTCGGCCTTGCAGACGTCCTTGGCGTTGTCCTTCATGCCATCGCACTTGGCAGTGGCAGCCTTGTAGTCCGCGTCTGCCTGCTTGACAGCCGCGTCATAGTCGGCCTTGGATCCAGCCGGCGCCGTCTGCGCGAGGGCGAAACCTGCCGGGGCGGCAACCATCATCGAACATACTGCTGCGGTCAGCCATTTCTTCATCATGTCGGGCTCCTTTCCGGTTGTTTGCGTAAGGGTACGCATGAGAGGCCGGCGGCTATGCTGCTGGCCACGCCGTAAGTACAGAGTAGGAGCCGGGGGGTCCCGGAAGCAGGCGTGGGGTTCCGAAAGGTACGTCAGACGATTCCGACACCAGGGTCCGGCGCGAGCACTTGGGGTATGCAATGGGTTGCGGGGATGGGACTGGGCGGGGTCGCCATGTCTGGCGTGGCAGACAGGCACGCTGGCAGGAAGGAAATAGCGCCTGAAGCAGGCGCCCCTCTCCCGCATGCGGGAGAGGGGCGCGAACCGGTGAACAATGAAACAGCCTCAGCCCGAAATCGACGGCGTCAGCTTGTTCTCGTCAGTCGCTTCGCCCTCTTCGTCCGGCCAGTTGCGGCCGACCATCCATTCGTACAGCGTCGGCAGCACGATCAGCGTCAGCACCGTGGCCGTGATCAGCCCGCCGATGATGACGATCGCCAGCGGGCGCTGCGTCTCCGAGCCGATCGCCCGCGAGATCGCCATCGGGAACAGGCCCAGCATCGCCAGCAGCGCGGTCATCAACACCGTGCGCAGCCGGTCCATCGAACCAGTCAGCACCGCCTGCCGCACCGGCATGCCTTCATCGCGCAGCTGGTTGAAGTAGGTCACCATCACCACGCCGTTAAGCACGGCCTGGCCAAACAGCGCGATAAAGCCGATCGCTGCCGACACCGACAGCGGGATGCCGGTCAGGAACAGCGCGAACACGCCGCCGATCAGCGCGAACGGGATGTTCGAGATGATCAGCGTGGCGCTCTTGAACGACTTGAACGCGTTGAACAGCAGCAGGAAGATCATCAGCACCGACAGCGGCACCACGATCGCCAGCCGCGCCATGGCGCGCTCCTGGTTCTCGAACTCGCCCGACCAGCTGATCTTGACGTCGTCGGCCTTGACGTTCTTCTTCACCAGCGCCTGCATGTCCTTGACTACGCTGCCCATGTCGCGGTCGCGGATAAAGATGCCGATCGAGGTGGTGCGCTGGCCGTTCTCGCGGCTGATGTTCATCGCGCCCGACGCCGCGCGGAACGTCACCAGTTGCGACAGCGGCACCTGCGCGCCGTCGGCCGTCTGCATGAAGATATTGGGCAGGTTGGGCAGCTCGCGCTCCGACGGCTTCAGGCGCACCGCCACGCTGAAGTGGCGCTCGCCTTCCCACAGCTCGGTGGCGGCCTTGCCGGCCAGCGCGGTTTCCATCAGGTCCTGCACGTCCGCCACGTTGATGCCGTAGCGTGCCGCCTGGGCGCGGTCGAACTCCAGCACGTATTGCGGCAGCTCGCCGTCGCGGTCGATAAAGGCGCGCATCACGCCCTTGACCGACTGCACGTTGGCCAGGATCTGGTCGGCCACCTTCTTGTTCTGCTCAAGGCTGTCGCTCTGCACCTTGATCACGATCTGGCCCTTGATCTGCGAGATGCTTTCCAGGATGTTGTCGCGCACCGGCTGCGAGAAATTGGGCTCGATGCCGGGGAGCTGGCGCAGGTTCTTGTCGATCTCGCCAATGATGGCGCGCTTGTTGAAGCCATCGCGCCATTGCTTCTCCGGCTTGAGGTCGACCAGGATCTCGACGGTGTTGATCAGCTTGGGGTCGGTGCCGTCGTCGGGGCGGCCCACCTTGGAGATGGTGGAGTTGACCTCCTGCGTCTTGCGGATGACGCTGCGCAGCAGCCGCGCCTGGTCGCGCGCCTCGTCGATCGAGACTGAGGCCGGCAGGTCGAAGCTGACCCACATCGAGCCTTCGTCCAGTTCAGGCAGGAATTCGCTGCCGAGGAACTTGCCCACGCCTACGGTCGCCACCAGCAGGCCCAGGGCCGTGCCGATCACCATCTTCTTGTGGTCCAGCGCCCAGGCCAGCATCGGCTCATAGAGCCGCTTGCAGTGACGCACCAGGAAGTTGTCGTCGTGCGCGATATTCTTCGTGAGCAACAGGTGGCACAGCAGCGGCACCAGTGTCAGCGAGAGGATCAGGGACCCGATCAGCGCCCCCGTCACCGTGTAGGCCATCGGCGCGAAGATCTTGCCCTCGTGCCGCTGCAGCGTGAAGATCGGGACGTGCGCGGCGATGATGATGACCATCGAGAACACGGTCGGACGGCCTACCTCCGTGGTGGCCTGCAGGATGGCATGCAGGCGCGCCTTGCTGTCCTTGATCTGCTGCTCCTTGAGCTCGCCCAGCCGCTTGAAGATGTTCTCGACCACGATCACCGCGCCATCGACGATGATACCGAAGTCCATCGCACCCAAAGACAGCAGGTTGGCCGGGATGCCCACCCACGTCAGCCCGATGAAGGTCGACATCAGCGCCAGCGGAATGATCAGCGCCACGATGGCGGCGGCGCGCACATTGGCCAGGAACAGGTACAGCACCGCCATTACCAGCAGCGCGCCTTCCACCAGGTTGCCGAACACCGTGTGCAGGGTCTTGTCGATCAGCGTGGAGCGGTCGTAGTACGGCACGATCTTCACGCCCTTGGGCAGGATCTGGTCGTCCAGCAGTTCGATCTTCGCCTTCAATGCTTCCAGCACTGCGGAAGGGTTCTCGCCCTTGCGCATCACCACGATGCCCGAGACGATATCGTTCTCGTCGTCCTGGCCCATCAGGCCCTGCGGCGGCGCGCTGCCGACCTTCACGTCGGCGATGTCCTTGACCAGGATCGGCGTGCCGTTGTTCTCGGCCACCACCACGTTGGCGATATCGGCCGAGGTGCGGAAGCTGCCCAGCGAGCGCAGCAGGAACTGCTGGCGCCCGTGCGCGACCGCGCCACCGCCGGCGTTGGCATTGGCGCGCTGCAGCGCCGTGAACAGCTGCGACAGCGAGATCCTGGCGTCGCGCATGCGCGCCAGGTTGGGGTTGACTTCGTACTGCTTGATAGTGCCGCCGATCGTCACCAGGTCGGCCACGCCCGGCACCTGGCGCAGGTTCTTCTCCACCACCCAGTCCTGCAGCGTGCGCAGTTCCTGCGGCGTATAGCCCTTGCCGGTCAGGCGGAAACGGAAGATCTCGCCGATCGCGGTGGACAGCGGCGCCAGGTCCGGATGCACGCCGTCGGGCAGGTCGACGCTGCGCAGCCGCTCCAGGATCTGCTGGCGCGCGGTCACGTCGGTAGCCTTGTCATTGAAGGTCACCATCATGAACGACAGGCCGAACTGGGTGTGCGAGAACACCCGCACCGCATTCGGCGTGCCGGCCAGCGCGGTCTCGATCGGGATGGTGACCTGCCGCTCGACTTCTTCCGCGGCGCGGCCGGGGTACAGCGTGATGACGTTGACCTGGATGTCGGAAACGTCGGGGAAGGCCTCGATGGGCAGGTTCTTGAACGCGGCCAGGCCGCCGCCGACGAAGATTAGCAGCCCCAGCCAGACAAAGAGCTTCTGGTGCAGGGCAAAGCTGACGATGCGAGAGATCATGTGGCCGCCGTCCTCACTTCTTGTCGGCCGCACGCGCCGCACTTGCCGCGTTCAGGGCGGTGGCATCGCGCAGGATGTCCTGCAGGTACAGGTTGCCCTCGGTCACCACGGTCTCGGCTTCCTTCACGCCTTCCAGCAATTCGGTAGTGCCGGGCATGGTCACGCCCACGCGCACCTGGCGGCGCTCGAAGGTGTTGGGGGCGGTGCGCACGAAGACATAGTTGCGGTTGTCGGCCAGGAACACGGCCTTGGAAGGCACCGCGATGCCTTCGAACGATGCCGCGGGCATGCGCGCCGTAACGAACATCTCGGCCTTCAGGCGGCGTCCGGGATTGGGCACGCTCAGCCGGACCTTGATGCTGCGCGCGGTCGGGTCGACATAGTCGGCGATCTTGACCACGGTGCCGGTGAAGGTTTCGCCGGGGTAGGCGGCGGTGACTACCTGCACGATGACGCCGTCGCGGAACAGGCTGAGGTCGGATTCCGCCGCATCGACCTGCGCCCACAGCGTGGTCGGGTCGGTGATCAGGAACAGCGGCGCGGCTGGCGGCTGGTCGGGGCGCAGCTCCATGCCCTGGTTGATGTTGCGCTCGACCACCAGGCCGTCGATCGGGCTGCGCAGCGCGAAGCGCTGGTTCACGCCGTCGCTGCCTGCCGCAGCGCCGTACTGGCGCAGCGCCGCCTGCGTGCGCTGCAGGTCGGCCGCGGCGCGCGCCGCATCGGCCTGCGACTGTTCCAGTTCCTTCTGCGCGATGACGCCGGCGCCGTACAGCTCGCGCTGGCGCGCCAGCGCCTTGGCCGCGACCGCGCTGTCGGCGGCGGCCTTGCGCGCGTCGGCCTGGGCCACGCCGAAGTCCGGCGAAGTCAGGCTGGCCAGCGGCTGGCCGGCCTTGACGGTGGCGCCGGGCTGCACCAGGACCTCGGTCACGCGGCCGGCAAAGGGCGTGGACACGCGCACGGTCTTGTCCTCGTTCCACACCAGCCGGCCCGGCAGGTTCAGCATGCGTTCGCCGCCGGACCTGGCGGGTTCGCCGGTGATGCCGGGCAGCGATTTCACGCTGGCCGGGAACTGGATGGTGTTGCCGCTGACCTTGGGATCGTCATCGGGCTTGGGCGGCTCGGACTTGCCGCAGGCGGCGAGCACCAGCGCGCACAGCGCCACGGCGCAGACGGAAGACAGCCGTGCGGGCACGGCGGTGGAACGCGGGCGATGGGTGCAGGACGTGCGGCGGAACATGCGTGACAAGTGATACATGAAGAATGCGCTGGAACTGCGATCAGGGACGTGCCTGCGAGGCCACGGGCTCGCCCGTGGTGGTAGTGGTCTGCAACGCGGCGCGGTAGGCCGACAGCGCCTTGGCGTACGCGCCCTGCGCTTCGACCGCGTCGAGCCGGGTCTGGCGCAGCGCGCGGCGCGCGTCGAGCAGGTCGAGCACGCCGGTGGCGCCCTTGTTGTAGGCGAACTCGGCGCTGCCGGCGACGCTTTCGGCGGCGGGCAGCACCTCGTCGCGCATCTGGCGCAGCGACTGGCGCGCGGTTTCGAGCTGGCTGCGCAGCCGGTCGATTTCGTTGCCGGCCTCCAGCATCACGCGGTTGCGGTCGTCCAGCGCGGCGTAGTAGTCGACTTCGGCGCGGCGTGCCTCGCCGCCGTTGCGATGGCGCACGAACAGCGGGATCGTCAGGAACACGCCGAAGCTGTTGCCGGTGCCATACGAATTGGTGGGGGAGACCGGATAGTGCTCGGCCTGCGCCCCAATGGTCACGTCGGGCACGCGTCCCGCGCGGGCCAGGTCGCGCGAGGCGGCGGCCGCTGCCAGCCGCGCCTCGGCGGCGGTCACGTCGGGGCGGCGCTCGAGCAGGTAGGGATCAGGTTGCGGCGCCGGCGTATCGAGCGCCGGCCAGTCGGCGACCAGCCGGTTATCCGACAGCGTGCCCGGAACCCCCATCGCCTGCGCCAGCGCGGCCTTGTCGCTGTAGTGGTCGGTCATGGCCTGGCGCATGTCGTTCTGCGAGCGCAGGACGTCGAGCTGCAGCTTGTTCACGTCGGCGCGCGCCACGTCGCCCGCCCTCAGGCGCGTTTCGCTGGCCTGGCGGGTGCGCTCGTACAAACCCAGCGTTTCCCGGAGCACCGCCACGCGTTCCTGGCTGACCAGCGCCTCGAAGAAGGCCTGCTCGACCGCGGCGGTCTGCTGCGCCACCACGGCCTGCACCACTTCGCCCGCCGCGGCGCTGGCCTTGCGCGCGGCGTCCACGCGCAGGTTGCCCTTGTTGGCGGTTTCGACGAGCTGGTCGACGCGCAGCTTGGAGTCCACCGTCTTGCTGCGCAGGTTGCCGGAGCCAACGCCGGCGTGCGGATTGATGTTCTCGACCCCCAGGCTCAGCACCGGGTTGGGCCGCTGCGATGCAATCTGCACATCGGCCTGGCTGGCTTCCACGCCGCGCCGCGCGGCGATGATGGTGCGGTTGCAGCGCAGCGCGTCCAGGCGCACCTGGGCCAGCGTCAGCGTGGCGCCGGCGGGCGGTGGCGTGCAGGGAGCGGCGGCATCGGCGGTATCCGCCGAAGGCTGGGGTTCGGCGGCAATGCTGGCCGCGGGTCTGGCGAGAGCACCCAGCAGGAGCAGGGTTCCCGCGGCGGCACGGGTAAAGACAACAGGCACGGTCAGTCTGGCTCGGTTCGAATGCGGTTTGCGGTCAGCGGTCTGCGGTAAACGACCGTGCCCACCGAACGGTGCACCGACCGATGAATTTTCATCCGTCGGCCAGCCGCCTCCGCGGTCGCTCGGCCGGGCTGTCTTGCCGCGCCCTCGCCTGCTGTCCTGATGCTTTAGACGCCACCCGGACACGATCTCCCGACGGCATTCAAACCGAATCGCATTACAAACGGCTTTCATATCCCTGACAAAAGCCTTTAACTGCGTGAAAACCCCAAGTTCCGCGGCGTGGCGGCGAAGAAAAACGGCAAACGGCCCGGAAGCGGCCGACGCGTGGGTCGGCTGCTTCCGGGCCGCTATTCGGCCTTCGCCCTGCGGGGTGCCTATGCCTTGACGCGATCGTCCAGCCCGAGGCTGCGTCCGATGATCTCTTTCATGATTTCGCTGCTGCCGGCGTAGATGCGCGAGATCCGGGCATCTGAATACATCCGGCAGATGCGGTACTCCTCCATATAGCCGGCCCCGCCGTGCAGCTGCACGCCCTCGTCCACCACGCGGCCCTGCAGCTCGGAAGTCAGGAGCTTGGCCGACGCCGCCGTCTCCACCGTCAGCGTGCCCGCGTTGTGCTGCAGCACGCACTGGTCGACGAAGGTCTGGATGGCGTCGAGCTGGGCGCGCAGCTCGGCCAGCTTGAAGCGCGAGTTCTGGAAGGTGCCGATCGGCCGGCCGAAGGCCTTGCGCTCCTTGACGTAGTCGAGCGTCAGGTCGAACGCCACCTGCGCGGACGCCATGTAGCCGCAGGCGCCGATCAGCCGTTCCTCGGCCAGGTGCCGGGTCAGGTAGCGGAAGGCCTGGCCCGGTTCGCCGAGCACATTGGCCTTGGGCACCTTGACGTTGTCGAAGAACAACTCGGAGGTGTCCTGCGAATGCAGCCCCATCTTGCGCAGCTTGCGGCCGCGCTCGAAGCCCGGCATGCCGCGCTCGACGATAAACAGGGTCAGGCCGTGGCTGCGCTCGGGATCGGTGCGCGCCACCACCACCACGTAGTCGGCCAGCTGGCCGTTGGAGATATAGGTCTTGGCGCCGTTCAGCACCCAGTGGTCGCCGCGGTCCTCGGCCCGGGTGCGGATGCCGGCCAGGTCGGAACCGGTCTGCGGCTCGGTCATGGCGATGGCGAAGATGGCCTCGCCGCGCGCCGCGGCCGGCAGCAGGCGCAGGCGCTGCTCTTCATTGCCGATGCGGCCGACATACGGCGCCACCAGGCGCGAATGCAGCGTGCCGAAGAAGCCGGAGTCGCCATGGCGCGCGTTTTCCTCGATCAGGATCTGCTCATAGCGGAAATCATCGACGCCGGCGCCGCCGTATTTCTCGTCGGCCCACATCAGCAGGTAGCCCTGCTCGCCGGCCTTGCGGAACACCTCGCGGTCGACGCAGCCCTGCTCGCGCCAGCGCTCGCCGTGCGGCCCGACCTCGCGCTGGTAGAAGCGGCGGGCGGATTCGCGGAAGGCGTCGTGTTCGGCTTCGAAGATCAGGCGTTGCATGGCTGGAGTCCCCTTTCGGTGTGGTGTGCGGATCGGTTGAGTGTCTGCCGTGCCGCGTGCCTCAGGTTCGTCGGAAAAGATGATTTTTCTACAAGCCGCGGGCATGCCGGTTTTGCCGGCACAAGCGATTCAATGCAAATATATTGATATGAACCGACGATAACTTTCATTTACCCGCGGGCATGCTTTGTGCCAATACTGGAAGCACAGACACCTATTCGATGGAGCGGGAAACCATGGAAGCCGTCCTCTGGATTGCGCTGGCGCTGGCGCTGGTGGCGCTGGGAGGCACCGTCACCTGGCTGATCGGCACGCGGGTACCGGAACCGGTATTCGAGCGCGCGCAGCGGCATGGCCGCTTTGCCGGCCTGGAACCGAGGCCGCCACGCCGGCCGCGCGGCGGCAAGCGCGTGCGGCAATACCGGCTGGTGCCTGCCGCGGGATGGCCGGTCCTGGCGGCACAGGCCGTACCGGTGCGCGCCTGATGCCAGTGGCGCCTGCTACAGCGGCACGTCCCAGCGCTGCGACCAGTCAGATTCTTCGCGCACGATATCGCGCAGGATGCGGACAGCCTCCTGCGTCGTGCCGGCTGGCTTCCTGGCGCACACCAGGAACACCGGATACGAGAATTCCGATTCGCTGTCGACGCGCGTCAGCACGCCGCTGTCCAGGTAGCTCTGCACGACCCGCGTGCGGAAATAGCCGCTGCCCCCGAACTGCAGGATGTACTGCAACGCCAGCGGCCCCAGGTTGAAGTACAGCGACGCGCGCGCATGCTGGGGCAGCACGCTGTCATGCTGGCGCCGGAACTCCGGGCCCCAGTCGACGTGGACATAGGGGCCGTCGCGCTGGGTCGAGCGGATCAGGATCAGCTTTTCTTCCATCAGCGCCTCGACATGCATGCCGGGCGCGTACTCCGGCTGGTAGACCAGCGCCGCGTCGAGCGTGCCCGACTGCAGCTTGTACTGCAGTGCCTCGCCCTCCCCCACTTCAGCACGCACCGCCAGCGCCGCCATCTGCTGGCGCATGCGCGTGGCCCAAAGCAGCACCAGCGGATTGCCCAGGCTGATCTCCGCGCCAAAGCGGAACAGGCTTTCCAGCCCCGCCGGCAGCGGCAACTCGCGGCACGCCGCCTCCCAGGTCTGCACCAGCTGGCTGGCATAGCCCAGGAAACGCTGGCCATCGGCGGTCAGGCGCGCGCCGGCCTTGTTGCGCTCGAACAGCCGGCAGTTCAGCTGCGACTCCAGGCTCTTGATCCGGGCCGTTACCGCGGTTTGCGTGACGTGCAGCTTGTCAGCGGCCGCCAGCAGGCTGCCGGTACGCACGACTTGCAGGAAGGTGCGGGCGAGTTCGATGTCCATGGTCGGGGCTGCAATGGCCGGTGTGACGCATTGTAGGCAGATCCCAACCGAGAATCGCAAATCCCTCACTGACTCCCTCGGACCCCGCTCAACGGACCGGCGGCTTTGCCGCGACCGGTCGCACCGCCGCGCCGGCATCTCCCGCAGCCGGCCCACGCACGTCGCGCGGCTGCCGCAGCGGCGCGATGCCTTCCGGTTCCTGCCATGCCACGCCATTGTCATAGCCGGTGGACACGGCCTCGAGGTAGCCGGGGGCGAATTTCTGTTCGGGGATAACAGCCACTGCCGCGGGAGCGACCGGCTGCGGGGCCTCGGCCTGTGCGCAGGCGACGCTGTTCAGGCACAGCCCCAGTACGCGCAGCAGCACGACAGCGCGGCGTGTACGGTGAACCAGTTTCTTTTGCGGGCGCGACGCGGCCTGCCCGCGTTGGCAGGGGGATTGGGGATTCATCGGAGTTCTCCGGGAAGCCATTGCTGGCGGGTGGGACAACGAGCATCGGCGCCGCGCTCGCTGCCTGATCCGCAATGACCGTGCCACCACCACCACGTCGCCTGCAGCGCGGCGTGACGCACTTTCCCGGGTCAATCCGAAGGTAACTCGTTGGCGAAAGACCGACGGTCAGCCAAAAGCTGTCGGCATCCGTCCAACACCACCCGCTGGCTCAGGGCAGGTACCCGAGCAGCCGCCACCACAGGTAATCCAGCGGCAGCAACACCAGCACCGTGATGGCCGCCAGCGCCAGGCAGAGCCGCGTGCCATGGCGCAGCCCGACCCCGCCCAGCTGCATTGCGATCACGATCGGCGGCGACTGGTACGGGAAGAACACCGTGGAGAACACCGGCACCTGCAGCATCAGCACCGTTTCCAGCGGCAAGCCGGTGGCGCTGGCAAACTCCCGCGCCAGGGGAGACAACACGGCCGGCAGGCTCGGCAGCGTGGTCATCAGTCCCATGCTGGCGCCGACGGCCCCGAGCGCGCTAACGTTCACCATCGTGTTCCCCGGCGTCAGCTGCAGCCAGTGCAGCAGCGCGTGGCTGACGGCAGTGCCCAGTCCGGTCGACTCCACCACCGCGCCAAGCCCGAGGAAGCCCGCCACATAGAGCAACGGCACCAGGTGGACCTGCTCGGCCAGCGCTTTGGACGAGACCAGGCCCACGCCCGGCAGCAGGCATACGATGCCCGCGGCCAGCGCGATCCACGCCGGCGAGACGCCATGCAGCGCATCGGTGGCAAACCCCACCACGGCGATCGCCAGGATGACCGCCAGCAGCCGCTCCTGCAGGCCCATTGGCGCGCGCACTGCCGCAGGCGCCGCCACCAGCGGCGCGTCGTGCGGGAACAGCCGGCACACCAGCCAGACCAGCACCACGGTCTTGAGCAGGCCCAGCACCGGGAAGTGCAGCAGCAGGTAACTGCCGTAGCTGAGGTTGATGCCGTACAGCGAACTGGCCGCACCCAGCAGCACGCTGTTGGGAATATTGGCCGGCAGGATGGTGGTCGGCGGCATATAGCTGGCCGCGGCCACCGTCAGCACAAGGCCGATGCGGCCGTTGGAGCCCGGAGCCAGGCCCACACGGTCCGCCAGCGCCAGCACGATCGGGATCAGCAGCAGCACGCGGCCGGTGGTGGACGGCATCAGGACCGCCAGGCCTACGGCGCTGACCGCCACCAGCGCGACCAGTTGCGGATAGCCGTGCATCCGGCGCTGGAAGATAACATCGGCCAGCCGCAGCGCCAGCCCGCTGTTGCGCAGCGCCACGCCGGTGACCGCGCCGCCGAACATCAGCCACCATGCGGGCGAGGCGAAACCGCTGAACACCACCTTGGGCGGCGCGATATGGAACACCACCGCGCACAGGAAGAACAGCAGCGTGGCGGTGGGCTCGGGCAAGGCGCCGAGCGCCCAGCAGCACACGGTGGACAGCACCAGCGCCGCGGCCCAGACCAGCGCCGGCGGCGCATCGATGGCGTGGCCGGCACTCAACACCAGCGCGATGCACGCGCCGATGGCGAAGGCGGCCCTGGCAGACTGCTGCAGGCCGGTATCGGGCGTGGCGGGCGTGGTGGGCGTGGCGGACGTGGCGGACGTGGCGGACGTGGCGAGCGTGGTAGGCGTGGTGGGCGGCACCGTGCCGGCGGTGGCCGGCGCGGCACCCGGGCCGCCCAGGCCGAAACGCGCCGCGGCGCGGCGTACGAATGGAGGCATGGAGAAACGTCTCGTCAATGGCGCCGGTCCCATGCCGCGCGCGATTGCGGCGGGCCGGTGCCTGTTCGGCAACTGGCCGGTCCCGTTCCCGGTCGCGGCCACTCGATGTCAGCATCGTAGGCCGGCCCCGATTGGCGGAGTTACACTAATCGGGCAATTTCTTACGATTCCATGCCACGCGAAGTCGCCCCCACTCCTGGCTCGCTTGCCTCACTTGACGCGCCTGCCGCCCCGGCCCGCCGCCGCCCGGTCTACTCGCCGGTGCCGCGCGCACGCCCCAGCGCCGCCGACCCGGTGATCGCTCACCTGCGGCGTCCGCCGCCCAATGCGGTGATCCACCCGCACCGCCATCCGTGGGGCCAGCTGTCGTTTCCGATCAGCGGCAGCCTGCGCATCACCGCCGGCGGCATCACATGGCTGGTGCCGGCGATGCGCGCAGTCTGGATCCCGCCCGACGTGGAGCACAACGTGGTGGTGCTGGGCACGGTGCGCTTCTACGCCTGCTACATCGCGCCGCAGGCCTGCGCGCTGTCGGCCGATTCGTGCGCGGTGCTGGAGGTGTCGCCACTATTGCGCGAGCTGATGGAAGCCCTGGCCCACGACGACACGCTCGGCGAGCGCCGCCGTCAGCTGTGCGCCAGCCTGCTGGTGGAGGAACTGGCCGCCGCGCCTACGCTGTCATTGGGGCTGGCGCTGCCTTCAGACCGGCGGCTGCAGGCGCTGTGCCACGCGCTGATGGAAGATCCCGGATCCAGCCTGACGCTGTCCGAATGGGCGGCGCGCACCGGCGCCAGCGAGCGGACGCTGGCGCGGCTGTTCGAAAGCGAGCTGAAGACCAGCTTCGGCAGCTGGCGCCAGCAGTTGCGCCTGGCCCACGCGATCGACCTGATGAGCCGCGGCCGGCCGCTGGCGCATGTGGCCGCGGAAACCGGCTACGCCCACGCAGGCGCGTTCTCGACCATGTTCCGACGCGCACTTGGGCAAACCCCGCGCGACTTCATGGCGCGCCGGCGCCGCGTGCTGGCTTGAGGTGACGGTCGGCGGCGCGCGACGCAGGCTCGGGGCGACGCAGGCTCAGGGCTTTACCGCGGCGGCCAGCACTGCCGGCATCGGCACCTCGAAGCCGCTGCCGCGCATATAGCCGGCCACCGTCCCGCGCAGCACGGCCCGGATCTCGTCGCGCGCCCGCGGGGTCTGCGCGCGCAGCGTGGCGGCGGCACGCACGGTGCCCTGCGCCAGCGCATCGAAGAGCTGGTCCGGCGTGGAAAAGCGCCACACCTGCGGCACGTTCCGGCACGAGGGCGCAACGAAGCCGGCCTGCTGCAAGGCGCTGCGGCACTGGTTGGGATCGCTGAAAAGAAAGAAATTGGGCCCCGCCGGCAAGTCGACCTCCATCGAGCCATAGGCGCGGATGGCGGCATAGACTGCGCCGAAGCCCACCGCCCGCTCGGGGGCATCCCACACCGTAAAGGCAATGCGCCCGCCGGGGCGCAGCACGCGGAAAGCTTCGCGCAGCGCGGCATCGGGATCGGACAGGTGGCACATGCCGAATCCATTCACCACCGCATCGAAGCTGGCGTCGCCGTAGGGCAGCGCCTGCGCGTCGGCCTGCTGGTAGTCGATGTCGGGATAGAGCTTGCGCGCCAGCTCCACCTGCGCCAGCGAGAAATCGATGCCGATGGCCTCGGCGCCGCGCCGCGCCGCGGCCGCGGCAATATGGCCCGAGCCGCTGGCGACATCGAGCACACGCAGTCCGCTGCCGGCGCGCGCCTCGTCCAGCAGCGCCTCGATCGATTGCCGGGTCACGTGCGACAGGTGCTCCTGGTAGCGGCTGACGACTTCGGGATCCTCCCAGCCAGCCAGCTCAAAGGCGCGAAACGAATCTCCGGTGTGATCCATGCCCCCCTCCCAGGCGTCGGTGTCCAGGCTGCGGTTTGTGCGGGGATGAAGCAGGCACGATTGATGCGCCGCGCCCCCATCCAAGCGAAGTATAGTCAGCGCGGCGCCGTCGCAATGGTCTGGCAATGGCCGCGCGATCTCCTCGCAACCTCCGCGCAACCTCCGCGCAACCTCCGCGCAACCTCCTCGCACCCTCCGCGCAATGTGCCGCGCTCAGGCAAAACGCAGCGTGGCCACGCCGGCGGCGATCAGGCGGGCGGCACCCAGCCGGGCCGGGCCTACCCGCTCCTTGAGGCGGCGCTGGCCGGGCCGGCACCGGCACAGCCGCTATTTCGTCCCGCTCACGCGCCAGATGACATTGCCGACGTCGTCCGCCACCAGCAACCCGCCGCGCTTGTCGATCGCCACGCCCACGGGCCGGCCGCGTGCATTGCCCTCGCCGTCGACAAAGCCGGTCAGCACGTCGAAGGGCGCGCCATTCGGCCGGCCGTTGCTGAACGGCACGAAGATGACCTTGTATCCCGCCAGCGGCCGCCGGTTCCACGAGCCATGCTGGCCCACGAACATGCCATCCTGGAAGCGCGCCGGCAGGCTGTTGCCGGTGGCCGCCGCGAGCCCCAGCGCCGCGGTATGCGCGCCGACCGCGTAGTCGGGCGCGATCGCCCTGGCCACCAGTTCCGGCGCCGGCGGCTTGACGCGCTCATCGACATGCTGGCCGTAGTAGCTGTATGGCCAGCCATAGAAGCCGCCATCGCGCACCGAGGTGATGTAGTCCGGCACCAGGTCGCTGCCGATCTCGTCGCGCTCGTTGACCGCGGTCCACAGCACGCCCGTGACCGGCTCCCACGCCATGCCGTTGGGATTGCGCAGGCCGCTGGCAAAGATGCGGTGCGTGCCGTTCCTGGGGTCAACCTCCCAGATCGCGGCGCGGCCCACTTCCTTGTCCATGCCATGCTCGGCCACGTTGCTGTTCGAGCCCACCGTCACGTAGAGCTTGCTGCCGTCGCGGCTGGCGATGATGTTCTTGGTCCAGTGGTGGTTGAGCGGCCCGCCGGGCAGGTCCGCCACCTTCTGTGGCGCCGCGGCGATCTGGGTCTGGCCGGCCTGGTACGGGAAGCGCAGCACGGCGTCGGTGGCCGCCACGTAGAAGTCGTTGCCGACCAGCACCATGCCGAACGGCGAGTTGATGTCCTTCAGGAACACCGAGCGCTGGTCGGCGACGCCGTCGCCGTTGCTGTCGCGCAGCAGCGTGATGCGGTTGGCGCTGGGCGTGCCGGCGCCGGCGCGCTTCATCATCTTCTTCATGATCCAGCCCTTGATGCCCTTGCCGTCGTCGGGCTTGGGCGGGGCATTGCTCTCGGCCACCAGCACGTCGCCGTTGGGCAGCACGTAGACCCAGCGCGGGTGATCGAGCTTGTCGGCGAAGGCGGTCACCGCCATGCCCTCGGCCGGCACCGGGCGCTGGCCCTCGGACCATCCAATGGCGGGTGCGATCTTGACGGTGGGGATGGAGGTCTTGTTCGGCGGCGGCAGCTGCGGCGTCGGGCCGAATCCGGCCTCCGAAGGCAGCTTCGCCGATTCGCTGCAGGCGCAAAGCGCCGCTGCAGCGCCCACCAGCAGCGCTGCGCCGCACAGGCGGAAAGAAGACGGGAAGGGCTTGGGCAGCGGCATGGTCCGGACTCCTCGGGCAATGCAGGATGTGCCCGCTTCTCGACTATAGGAGCGGGCTGCCGGCCCCTCTGTAGGCGCCCGGGAAGGCCCGGCGTAGGACATTGCCCACGCCCGCCCGCCATGCGCCGGCGCTCAGCCCCGATGCGGCGTATCCAGCCCCTTCACCACCGCCGGACGCTGCACGAACGCGTCCAGCACGCGCCGCACGTTGGCGAAGTCCTTGAAGCCGACCAGGTCGCCCGCCTCGTAAAAGCCGACCAGGTTGCGCACCCATGGGAAAGTCGCGATGTCGGCAATGGTGTACTCATCGCCCATGATCCATGTGCGGCCCGCCAGGCGCTGCTCGAGCACGTTCAGCAGGCGCCGGCTCTCCGCCACGTAGCGGTCGCGCGGGCGCTTGTCTTCATAGGCCTTGCCGGCAAACTTGTGGAAGAAGCCGACCTGTCCGAACATCGGCCCGATACCGCCCATCTGGAACATCAGCCACTGGATGGTCTCGTAGCGCCGTGCCGGGTCCGCCGGGATCAGCTTGCCCGACTTGTCGGCCAGGTACAGCAGGATCGCGCCCGATTCGAACAGCGCCAGCGGCTTGCCGCCCGGGCCGCTGGGGTCGAGGAGCGCGGGGATCTTGTTGTTCGGGTTGAGCGACAGGAATTCCGGCGAGAGCTGGTCGTCGGTGTCAAAGCGCACCAGGTGCGGCTCATACGGCAAGCCGCTCTCTTCCAGCATGATCGATGCCTTGACGCCGTTCGGCGTTGGCAGCGAATAGAGCTGGATGCGGTCGGGATGCTGCGCCGGCCATTTGCGGGTGATGGGGAAAGCGGACAGATCGGACACGTGGGCTCCGGTGGCGCGGTGCCCGGCGCGTGGCGGGCATCGGATAGCTGAAACCACGGATGATAGCCCGCCGATGCAAACCATGCCGGGGGCCGCAGGCCAATATGCAAAACCCCGCATCTCTTGCGAGATGCGGGGTTTCGTCTTGCCGTGTGGGGCGCCGTTGTGCGGCGCCCTTGCCAGCTCAGTGCGAAGCTCAGACCGTCACGCCGTCCGCCACTTGCTTGAAGTCCTCGATCTGGTCGAAGTTCATGTACTTGTAAATCTTGTCGCCGTTGGCGTTGAGCACGCCCATGTCGGCCATGTACTCGTCCTTGGTCGGGATACGGCCCAGACGCGAGCAGATCGCCGCCAGTTCGGCGGAACCCAGGTACACGTTGGTGTTCTTGCCCAGGCGGTTCGGGAAGTTGCGGGTCGAGGTCGACATCACGGTCGCGCCTTCGCGCACCTGTGCCTGGTTGCCCATGCACAGCGAGCAGCCCGGCATTTCGGTGCGGGCACCGGCGGTGCCGAACACGCCGTAGTGGCCTTCCTCGGTCAGCTGCTTCTGGTCCATCTTGGTCGGCGGGGCCACCCACAGCTTGACCGGGATGTCGCGCTTGCCTTCCAGCAGCTTGGAGGCTGCGCGGAAGTGGCCGATGTTGGTCATGCACGAACCGATGAAGACTTCGTCGATCTTGGCGCCGGCCACATCCGTCAGGGTCTTCACGTCGTCCGGGTCGTTCGGGCAGGCCACGATCGGCTCATGCACGTCGGCCAGGTCGATCTCGATCACGGCGGCGTACTCGGCGTCGGCGTCCGGCTCCAGCAGCTTCGGATCGGCCAGCCAGCCCTGCATCGCCTGGATGCGGCGCTGCAGGCTGCGCGGGTCTTGATACCCCTGGGCGATCATCCACTTCAGCAGCGTGATGTTGCTGTTGATGTATTCGATGATCGGGTCCTTGTTCAGGCGCACCGTGCAACCGGCAGCCGAACGTTCTGCCGAAGCGTCCGACAGTTCAAACGCTTGCTCGACCTTCAGGTCGGGCAGGCCTTCGATTTCCAGGATACGGCCCGAGAAGATGTTCTTCTTGCCTTGCTTGGCCACGGTCAGCAGGCCTTGCTTGATGGCATACAGCGGAATGGCGTTGACCAGGTCGCGCAGGGTCACGCCCGGCTGCATCTGGCCCTTGAAGCGGACCAGCACCGATTCCGGCATGTCCAGCGGCATCACGCCGGTGGCAGCGGCAAAGGCCACCAGGCCCGAGCCTGCGGGGAAGCTGATGCCGATCGGGAAGCGGGTGTGCGAGTCGCCGCCGGTGCCGACGGTGTCGGGCAGCAGCATGCGGTTCAGCCACGAGTGGATCACGCCGTCGCCCGGGCGCAGCGAGATGCCGCCGCGGGTGCTGATGAACTCAGGCAGGGTGTGGTGGGTCTTGACGTCGACCGGCTTCGGGTAGGCGGCGGTGTGGCAGAACGACTGCATCACCAGGTCGGCCGAGAAGCCCAGGCAGGCCAGGTCCTTCAGCTCGTCGCGGGTCATCGGGCCGGTGGTGTCCTGCGAGCCCACCGAGGTCATCTTCGGTTCGCAGTAGGTGTTCGGGCGGATGCCCTTGCCTTCCGGCAGGCCGCAGGCGCGGCCAACCATCTTCTGGGCCAGCGTGAAGCCCTTGCCGGTGTCGGCCGGGTTCTGCGGCAGGCGGAACAGCGTCGACGGGGCCAGGCCCAGCGCTTCACGCGCCTTGGCGGTCAGGCCACGGCCGACGATCAGCGGAATGCGGCCGCCGGCGCGGACTTCGTCAAACAGCACATCGGACTTGACCTTGAACTCGGCGATCACGGCGCCGTTCTTCAGGGCCTTGCCTTCGTACGGGCGCAGTTCGACCACGTCGCCCATTTCCATCTGGGACACGTCCAGCTCGATCGGCAGCGCGCCGGCGTCTTCCATGGTGTTGTAGAAGATCGGGGCAATCTTGTTGCCCAGGCACACGCCGCCGAAGCGCTTGTTCGGGATGAACGGGATGTCTTCGCCGGTGAACCACAGCACCGAGTTGGTGGCCGACTTGCGGCTGGAGCCGGTACCGACCACGTCGCCCACGTAGGCAACCAGGTGGCCCTTGTCCTTCAGCGATTCAATGAACTTGATCGGGCCGCGCTTGCCGTCTTCTTCCGGCTGGAACGCCGCGCCTTCGCGCTTGTTCTTCAGCATGGCCAGCGCGTGCATCGGGATGTCCGGGCGGGTGGTGGCGTCCGGGGCCGGCGACAGGTCGTCGGTGTTGGTTTCGCCCGGCACCTTGAACACGGTGATGGTCAGGCTTTGCGGCACTTCCGGGCGGCTGGTGAACCACTCGGCGTCGGCCCAGCTTTGCAGCACGGCCTTGGCATTGGCGTTGCCCTTGTCCGCCTTTTCCTTCACGTCGTGGAAGGCGTCGAACATCAGCAGGGTCTTCTTCAGCGCGTCGGCGGCGACGGCGCCGACTTCGGCGTCGTCCAGCAGCTCGATCAGCGGCGAGATGTTGTAGCCGCCCAGCATGGTGCCGAGCAGTTCGGTGGCCTTGGCGCGGGAAATCAGCGCGCACTTTTCCTTGCCCAGGGCGACGGCGGCCAGGTACGAGGCCTTGACCTTGGCGGCGTCGTCCACGCCGGCGGGAACGCGGTTGGTGATCAGCTCAACCAGGTTCTGCTCTTCGCCTGCGGGCGGATTCTTCAGCAGTTCAATCAGCTCGGCCGTCTGCTTGGCGGTCAGGGGCAGAGGAGGGATACCAAGCGCGGCGCGCTCGGCCACATGTGCGCGATAGTTTTCAAGCATGGGAACCTGCTGAGTAATTAGGTTTTGAAAAACTTCCTTTGACGTCGCGATTGTAGTACGTCGGGGGGCATCGGTCAAATGTCTTATATCTTATATAAGAGTTGGTTTTGGAAAAACGTTAAGAATCAATGCTGTCCTGAATAGAAGACTTGATGGGCTTGCATAGGGACTACCTGAGTAGAGCAGTAGGGAATGATTGCTTCTTGCCTATGTGCCTTCGGCTTGGCAGCCGCCAGGCAAAAAATCACAGATCCCCCAATAACCCCAATACCTCAAGTTCCCGCCCCACCACTCGTTAACCCCCCTGCAGGCGCGCACCACAAAGCGCCCGCTAGCGTAGCCATGCCTGCCCCCTTTCCGCTCAAACGGCCAAGCTGAAAGGGTTTCCCCCTTTTTTTCGGCCCTTTGCTGGCCTGCGATTCCGGAAGAATGGCAGGCATTCCAACACAGGCTTCTCATGGCGAACACGGCTTCCCCTTCCCGGACTGGCAGCAACACAGGCAAGCGCGGTCGGCTGCTGCTGATCGGCGGCGGCGTGCTTGTCCTGGCACTGGGTGCCGGAGGCTTCGTGCTGGGCAGCGTGCTGAGCAACCGCCAGCCCGCGGCTGCCGCCGCGCCGGCAACCCCGGTCATTCCGCCGCCGATCTTCGTGCCGCTGGATGCGTTCACCGTCAACCTGAAGAGCGAGGACGGCGACCGCTTCCTGCATACCGGCCTGTCGCTGAAGGTGGCGGATGCCGAGACGCAGGCGCGCCTGGCGCAGTACCTGCCCGAGGCACGCAGCCGCATCCTGCTGCTGCTGTCGGCACGCCAGCCCGCGGATCTGGCCACGGTCGAAGGCAAGCGCAAGCTGGCCGACGACATCCGCACCACCATCGCCCAGCCCTTCGCCACCGGACTGCCCGGCCAGCGCGTGCTGGATGTGTTGTTCACCTCTTTCGTGGTGCAGTAAGCGCCCGCTTGCGCCCTGCCCCCCAACCGATATGAAACTGTCCGCCGCCACCCAGCCAGACCCCGCCACCGCATGCCGCCGGGCACGGTGATGCGCGCCTGGGCACGCCGCAACGGTTTCATCCATAACGCCGCATAAAAGCCGCATAAAGCCGCACAAGGGGCAGGACACCAGATGGCCTACGACAAGTTCCTCTCGCAAGACGAGGTCGACGAGCTGCTCAAGGGCGTATCCGGCGAGGCCGATACGCCCAAGGCCAGCGAGCCGGCGCTGGATGACAGCGGGGTTCGCCCGTACAACCTGGCGACGCAGGAACGCATCATCCGCGGCCGCCTGCACACGCTGGAAATCATCAACGAGCGCTTCGCGCGGTCGCTGCGCTCGGCTCTGTTCAATTTCATCCGCCGCGGCGCGGATATTTCGGTCGGCAGCATCAGGATCGAGAAGTTCGGCGATTTCGCCCGCAACCTGCCGATGCCGACCAACCTGAACCTGGTCCACCTGAAGCCGCTGCGCGGCACGGCGCTGTTCGTCTACGACCCGAACCTGGTGTTCCTGGTGGTGGACAACCTGTTCGGCGGCGACGGCCGCTTCCACACCCGCGTGGAAGGACGCGACTTCACCCAGACCGAGCAGCGCATCATCCAGCGCATGCTGGAACTGACGCTGGCCAGCTATGGCAGCGCCTGGCGCACCGTGCATCCGATCGAGACCGAGTACATCCGCTCGGAGATGCACACCAAGTTTGCCAATGTCGCCACGCAGAACGAAGCCGTGGTGACCACCGCCTTCCATATCGAACTGGGCGCCGTCGGCGGACAGCTCCACGTGTGCCTGCCGTACGCGATGATCGAGCCGCTCAAGGACCTGCTGATGAATCCGTTGCAGGACGAGAAGGAAGTCGACAAGGGCTGGGTCAACCAGCTGTCAAAGCAGCTGCGTGCGGCCGAAGTGGAACTGGTCGCCGAGTTCGCGCACCTGCAGAGCACGGTGGCCGAAGTGCTGGCGCTGCGCGCCGGCGACGTGCTGCCGATCGAGCTGCCGGAGAAGATATTCGGCAAGGTGGACGGCGTGCCCGTGATGCAGTGCGGCTTCGGCACCATGAATGGCCAGTACGCGCTGCGGGTAGAACGAATGATCAATCACCAGGACGGCCAATCCCACCTGGACACCGAGGACACCGATTATGAGTGACGGCTTCGAGGACAAGCCGGTCGATCCGATGGACGACTGGGCCAGCGCGCTGGCGGAGCAGACCAGCGCCACAGCTGCCGAGATCCCGGCCGCGGCGCCCGCGGCCACGCCGGCCGCCGCCACCGTCTTCCAGCCGCTGGCCAAGGAAGCGACCAGCGGCTTCCACAACGATATCGAGATGATCCTCGATATCCCGGTGCAGCTGACGGTCGAGCTGGGCCGCACCAAGGTGCCCATCAAGAACCTGCTGCAGCTGGCGCAGGGCTCGGTGGTCGAACTGGACGGGCTGGCCGGCGAGCCGATGGACGTGCTGGTCAACGGCTACCTGATCGCGCAGGGCGAGGTGGTGGTGGTGAACGACAAGTTCGGCATCCGCCTGACGGACATCATTACGCCGTCCGAACGCATCCGCAAGCTGAACAAATGACCGTCCGGAAGTACCCCACGCGCGGTGCTGGCCGCCTTTGGGCGGCTGGCGCCAGTCTCGCCGCGCTGACCCCGACACTGACCCCAGCGCTGGCACTGGCCGCCGACGACAAGCCGGCACCGGCCATCAGCGGCGCGGGCAGCCTGGCGCAGGCCGGGCTGGGGCTGTTTGCCGTGATCGCGCTGATCCTCGGCATGGCCTGGCTGGCGCGGCGTGCCGGGCTGGTGCGCCATGCCACCGGCGGGGTGATGAAGGTAGTCGGCAGCACCATGCTGGGCGCGCGCCAGCGGCTGGTGCTGGTGGAAGTCGGCGATACCTGGCTGGTGCTGGGCGTCAGCCCCGGCGAAATCCGCCCGCTGCACAGCATGCCGGCGCACACCACTGGCAGTACCTCCGCCGACCCGCTGACCCCGGCACACGCCACCGGCATGCCGCAACCGCCGACCGGCGGCACCTTCGCCGAGAAGCTGCTGCGTTCGCTGCAATCCCAGTTCAAGTCATGAATTCCCTGCGTGCCGCATGGCGGCGCCGTTTTCGGCCCCGCCTTGCCGTGGCCGCGCGCTGCCGCCCGTTGTCGATTGCCCTGGTCCTGACGCTTGCCGCCGCCGTGCTGGCATTGGCGCCCGCGCCCGCCTGGGCGCAGCAGCTGCCCGGCGTTATCAGCAAGCCCGCCCCGGGCGGCGGCCAGATCTGGTCGCTGCCGATCCAGACGCTGGTGCTGCTGACCTCGCTGTCATTCCTGCCGGCGGCGATGCTGATGATGACCGGATTCACCCGCATCATCATCGTGCTGGGCCTGCTGCGCAACGCTCTCGGCACGGCCACCTCGCCGCCAAACCAGGTGCTGGTGGGACTGTCGCTGTTCCTGACCTTCTTCGTAATGGGGCCGGTGTTCGACCGCGTCTACAACGACGCCTACAAGCCGCTGTCGGAAAACAAGATCAGCCTGGAAACGGCCGCCGCCAGGGCCGCCGAGCCGCTCAAGGCCTTCATGCTGCGCCAGACCCGCGAAAAGGACCTGGCCATGTTCGCGCAGATGGCCAAGGCGCCGGAAATGCAGGGCCCGGAAGAAGTGCCGCTGAGCATCCTGGTGCCCGCCTTCGTCACCAGCGAGCTGAAGACCGCGTTCCAGATCGGCTTCACCATCTTTATCCCGTTCCTGATCATCGACCTGGTGGTCGCCAGCGTGCTGATGGCGATGGGCATGATGATGGTGCCGCCGGCCACCATCTCGTTGCCGTTCAAGCTGATGCTGTTCGTGCTGGTGGACGGCTGGCAGCTGCTGCTGGGATCGCTGGCGCAGAGCTTCATGAACTGAGGCCCTGGCCTCGCCCTCCGCATTCCTTCCGCAGGACCCGAGCCATGACACCGGAAACCGTAATGACCATCGCCACCCAGGCGATGAAGATGACCCTGCTGCTGGCCGCGCCGCTGCTGCTGGTGGCGCTGGCGGCCGGCCTGGTGGTGAGCCTGTTCCAGGCCGCGACGCAGATCAACGAGATGACGCTGACCTTCATCCCCAAGCTGATCGCCCTGTTTGCCACCATGGTGCTGGCCGGCCCGTGGATGATCAATACCATGGTCGACTACATGCGCGAGGTGTTCCAGAGCATCCCCGCGCTGGCGCACTGACGCCTCCTTCCTTTCGCCCTGCTGACGGACTGCCGTGGTCGAATTCACCTCAGCCCAGCTCTACGGCTGGCTCGCGGCATTCCTGTGGCCCTTCTTCCGCATCCTGGCGCTGATCGGCACCGCGCCGCTGTTCGGTGAATCGACCATCCCGCGCCGCGCCAAGATCGCGCTGTCGGCGATGATCGCGATGGTGGTGTCGCCCACCATCGCGCAGCTGCCGGCGGTGCCGGTGTACTCCTTCGAGGGCCTGCTGATCATCCTCAACGAGGTCGGCATCGGCCTGGCCACCGGCTTTGTCATGCGCCTGGTCTTTGCCACGGTGCAGCAGGCGGGCGAAATCATCGGCCTGCAGATGGGCCTGTCGTTCGCCTCCTTCTTCGATCGCTCCGCCGGCGGGCAGACCATGGTGCTGTCGCGCTTTCTCAATATCATCGCGGTGCTGCTGTTCCTGGCGCTGGACGGCCACCTGATGATGCTGGGCGCTCTGGTCGACAGCTTCAACGGACTGCCTGTTGGTGGCACGCCGCTGTCGGCGGGCGGCGCGATGGCAGTGGCGCGCGCCGGCGGCATGGTGTTCGCATCGGGCCTGCTGCTGGCGCTGCCGATGATCGCGGCGCTGCTGACGCTGAACCTGGCCATGGGCATCCTGAACCGCGCCTCGCCCCAGTTGTCGATCTTCGCGGTGGGCTTCCCGGTCACGCTGTCGGGCGGCTTCCTGGTGCTGATGCTGGTGATGCCGCAGATGGGCACCTACATGCAACACATGATCGAGGCCGGGCTGGAGTCGATCGGAACGGTGCTGGCGCAGTTCGGGCGCTAGCGGTACGGCGGCACCGCGCCCTTATTGCGGATGCAACTCCACTCCTTTCGACAAGGTAACGCTGCGTCACGCTGATCTTCAACGCCTGCGCGCATTTATCTTAGATGTCGAATATTCCTTGACACGGGACGGCGAGGCGCTAGTATTACGCCATGTACTTCGATCTCTAAGATTATTGAGGTACCGCAACCACCGCTCAGGAGCCCTTACATGTACGACCTCTTTGCCACCGACAAGCTGATCGACCTCTGGCTGACCGAAGACATCGGCATCTGCGACTTGACCGTCCACACCATGATCGAGCCGGGCGAGACCGGCACCTTCTGCATGAACGCCCGCGAGCCGATGATCATTGCCGGCATCGACGTGGCGGCCCGCATCTTCGCCCGCTACGACCCCACGCTGACTGTCGATGTGCGCGTCGCGGACGGCGACAAGGTCGGCAAAGGCGCGGTGCTGCTCAACGTGAGCGGCAATGCACGCAGCGTGCTGACCGCCGAGCGCACCGCGCTGAACATCATGCAGCGGTTGTGCGGCATCGCCAACCACACGGCCACCTATGCCCAGGCCATTGCGCATACCAAGGCGCGCCTGATCGACAGCCGCAAGACCACGCCCGGACTGCGCGCGCTGGAAAAACATGCCGTGACCTGCGGCGGTGGCCTGAACCACCGGCTGAGCCTGGACAACGGCGTGATGATCAAGGACAACCACATCGCCGTGTGCGGCAGCATCGCCGCCGCGGTGGAACGCGTGCGCCGCAAGCTGCCGGTGCTGACCAAGCTGGAAGTGGAATGCGACCGGCTGGAGCAGGTGCACGAGGCACTGGCAGCCGGAGTCGACGTGATCATGCTGGACAACATGTCGGTGCCTGACATGAAGGAAGCCGTGCAGATCGTCAATGGCCGGACCAAGGTCGAGGCGTCGGGCGGCATCCGCCTGGAGACGATCCGGCCGGTGGCGGAAACGGGCGTGGACTACATCTCCACGAGCAAGATTACCCAGTCTGCCCCGGCGGTCGATATCGGGCTCGACGAAGCCTGAGGCCTGCCAGGCCAGCCTTTCCATATACGTCTATAGCGATCAAATAGCGATTCACGCCTTCTACCCGAGGCATTCACCCTCGCCGGTCTCGCCCGGCGAGGGCCTTTTCGTTTGCGGACCCGCTACAGGTCCGAGAGCAGCCGCCCCACCTCCTGCGTGGACGGAACCCGCCGGCCATGCTCGGCAGACGCAACTTCGTCGGCGACCAGCCGCTTGGCGATCGTGATCAGCACGCGGCGCGTGGTCAGCACATCTGCTTCGCTCAGCCCTTCCACGCTGAGTTCATTCACTTCGGTCGCCAGCGGCTCGAGCTTGCGGCGCAGCGCACGCCCGGTCTTGCTGAGGAACACATGCACCTTCTTCTTGTTGCCGGGAAGATGCGTGCGCTCGACATAGCCCAGCGCTTCCAGCGCCTTGACTGCCGCAAACGTGGTCGGCTCGGTCACGCCGGCCCGCTCGCTCAGCTCGCGCTGCGACAGGCCGTCATGGCGCCACAGGATGCGCAGGATGGTCCAGTGGCCGTACGACACCGAATGTTCCGCCAGCCGCAGCTGCAGCGCGCGGATATAGGCGCGCGCGGCGTCCTTTACCAGGTGGGCAAGCCGCTCTTCATCGGCTTCATCCGGTGGCGTGATGTTGACCGGAGCATCCGGCTTCTTTGTGGCCATAGTCGTGACGGTAAGTGAAACGTATGCATGCAGCACCAGGCGAACAGTGCCGGCGACAGCGCACATGATAGCGCCTCCGGCGTGCACGCGGCGACGCCGCACGCCCGCGCCATTTCCGCCAATGTAGCGTTCACTCCATCAGTGCACGATGCGCGCAACCGATGCATGAAGCACCGCGAGCGCGCACGCCGCTTACCCGTGTTTTCCCCTACGAGAACGCGAATCCCGCGTACACACTGGATTTGCGGCAATTGGCCCGTTGCTTGCATTACCTTAGACATCGAACTTATCTTGACACCCCCTTTGCCGGTGCTAGCATTGCCACATAACTTCGACATCTAAGGTATTTGTCATGGACACGACCGGCACATTCTTCTTTGTTGTAGGACCCAGCGGCGCGGGCAAGGATTCGCTGATGGACGGTGCGCGTGCAGCGCTCGATGACAACTATGTATTTGCGCGGCGCGTCATCACCCGCCCCGATGGCGCGGTCGGCGAAGCGCACGAGGGTGTCTCGGAGATCGAGTTCGCACGGCGCCAGCGCAGCGGCGAGTTCCTGGTCACCTGGGATGCGCACGACCTGCGCTACGGATTGCCCCAGTCCCTGATGGCTGAGCTGGAACGCGGGCGCAACGTCGTCGCCAACGGCTCGCGCGCCGTCATCGCGGAACTCGCCGGACGATTGCCGCGCTTCGTGGTGGTCCTGGTGACGGCGCCGCATGAGGTGCTGGCCCGGCGCATTGCCGCGCGCGGCCGTGAATCGGGCGACCAGGTTGCACGGCGCGTGGCGCGGACCGGCGCAGAGGTGCCGCCAGATGTCCCATGCATCACGGTGTCGAATGACAGCACGCTCGACGTGGGCATGGCACGCTTTGTGGAAGCGCTGCGGCATGGCACCCGGGCAGGCGGCAACGGGTCTGCGGCCAGCCGCACCAACCTGATGGCGAAGCTGCGCGGCGAGTCGCTCGACGAAGCTGCCTACATTGCCATCCTGCAGGACGCCATTGCCGGACGGTACACCGAGGCGGAACTGACCGAGTTCCTGGTTGCCGCCACGCGTACGCTGACAGACGACGAAGTCGTGGCACTGGCACGCGCGCGCACGGCATTTACGCCCCGCATCGACTGGGACGAGCCGGTCGTCGTCGACAAGCATTCCATCGGTGGCGTGCCCGGCAGCCGCATCACGCTGATCGTGGTGCCGATTGTCGCGGCGTACGGGCTGGCCATGCCCAAGACATCGTCGCGTGCCATCACCTCCGCCGCCGGCACGGCCGACGCCATGGAGACCGTCGCGCGCGTCGACCTGGCGCACGAGGACGTGCGCCGCTGCGTGGGCCAGGCGCGTGCCTGCATCGCGTGGAACGGCCGCCTGAACCATTCCGTGGTCGACGATGTGATGAACGCGATCACGCGGCCGCTGCGCCTGGATTCCCGCCGCTGGTCCGTAGCATCGATCCTGTCAAAAAAATACACCGCCGGCGCCACCCACGTCATCGTCGACCTGCCTTATGGCCCGCAAACCAAGCTGGCGACCCGCGCCGACGCCGAGACGCTGGGCGCCATGTTCGAGCACGTCGGCAAGGGACTCGGCCTGCACGTGCGCGCGCTGGTCACGGACGGCAGCCGCCCGATCGGCCGCGGCATCGGGCCCGCGCTGGAAGTGCGCGACGTCCGGCTGGTGCTCGGCAACGACCCGCAGGCGCCAGCGGACCTGCGGGAGAAAGCACTGCGCTTTGCCGGAGAAATCATCGCTTTCGATCCGCGCGTGGGTTCGCCCGACCAAGGCATGCGAATTGCAACCGCCCTGCTGAACGAAGGCAAGGCAAGAGAAGCGTTCGATCGCATTGCCGCCGCGCAGGGCGTTCGCCCGGACCCCGTGGCGCCGGGAGCGCATACGCACGTGGTGTGCGCCGCCATGCAGGGCCGCGTGGGGGCCATTGACGGACTGCAGATCTCCGGCGTCGCGCGCGCCGCGGGGGCCCCGCGCGACGCCGGTGCCGGCATCGACCTGCTGTGCACGATCGGTGCAAAGGTGGCGCAAGGGCAACCCCTTTACCGCATCCATGCGGGCTGCGATGCAGCACTTGAGGCGGCCGCGGCACTGACACGCGTCGGCGGCGAGTGCGGCGAGGCAGTGCGTATAGATCCCGATTGACCGGTTCCCCCCCTTCCTTCACCCTAACCGACGAGGCAAATCAATGAGACCCCTATCCGTCGTCAGCAGCCTGGCATCGCTGCTCTTTGTCGCAGGCAGCCTGGCAGCCATGCCAGGCCGCGCCGAGGCGAACATCGCAAGTACCTTCCCGCAGAAGCCCATCCGCATGGTGGTGACGTTCCCGGCCGGAGGAGGGACCGATTCGCTGGCGCGGCTGATCGGAACCGACATCAGCAAATCGCTGGGGCAGCCGGTGGTGGTCGACAACCGCCCCGGCGCCAGCGGCAATATCGGTGCCGAGTTCGTCGCCAAGAGCCCGGCCGACGGCTACACGCTGCTGATCGTCAACAGCAGCTTTGCCATCAACCCGAGTGTCTTCAAGAAGCTGCAGTTCAATCCAAAGTCCGATTTCAGCGCGGTCATCACCTTCGCTTCGGTGCCCTCGGTGATCGCCGTGCCCTCGCATTCGAAGATCCGCAACTTCAGCGACCTGCTGGCGGCGGGCAAGAGCGGCACGCCTCCCAGCTACGCGTCATGCGGCAATGGCACGCCGCAACACCTGGCTGGCGAACTGCTGAAGGTCTCGGCGAAGATGGACATGCTCCATGTGCCGTACAAGGGTTGCGCCCCCGCCATCGCGGACGTGCTGGGCAACCAGGCCGATGTCAGCGTCAATACGCTGACCAACACCATCCCCTACCTGAAGAGCAACAAGCTGCGCGCGCTGGCCGTGACGTCGAAGGCGCGCTCGCAGTTCCTGCCGGACGTGCCGACCGTGAGCGAGCTGGGCGTGGCCGGTTATGACGTCGACCAGTGGTTCGGCATCCTCGCGCCGGCAAACACGCCGCCCGAGATCGTGCAGAAGCTCAACGCGGAAATCGCCAGGGCCGTCGCCAAGCCCGAGATCAAGGCTTCGCTGACGCAGCTCGGCTTTGCCACGACCACCAGCACCCCCGCAGAATTCCAGAAGCTGGTGGCCTCCGACATCGATCGCTGGCAGAAATTCGCGACGAAGATCAATCTGCTCGTCGACTGACCGCCCGCGGCGCCGGCCGGGCTACAGCAGCCAGATCCCCTCACCTTCCCGCATTTCATCGTTGCCGCACGGGCGCAAGCCAGCCCCCGTGAGAGCGCGTTCGTCCCTATGTCCTCAATCTGCCGGGCAGGCGTTGGCCGCGTGCGGCTGTCAAGAAAACCGGCCGCGATAGCGGCCGGCCCACCAAAATCACCTGCACTTATCCCTTCACGCACACCACTTGCCGCAGCGTATGCACGACCTCGACCAGGTCCGACTGCGCCGCCATCACCGCGTCGATGTCCTTGTACGCCATCGGGATCTCGTCGATCACCGCCGCGTCCTTGCGGCATTCCACCCCTTCGGTCGCGTGCTTCTGGTCGGCCACGGTGAAGCGGCGCTTGGCTTCGGTGCGGCTCATGGTGCGGCCCGCGCCGTGGCTGCAGGAGCAGAACGATTCCGGATTGCCCTTGCCGCGCACGATGAAGGAGCGCGCGCCCATCGAACCCGGGATGATGCCCAGCTCGCCGGCGCGCGCGCTGACCGCGCCCTTGCGTGTCACCAGCACTTCCTTGCCGAAGTGATGTTCTTTCTGCACATAGTTATGGTGGCAGTTGACCGCTTCCAGCCGCGCCTGGAACGGCTTGCGCAGCACGCGCTGCGCCGCCGCGAGCACCGCCTCCATCATCAGCTCGCGGTTGCGGCGCGCGAACGCCTGCGCCCACGACACCGCGAAGACATAGTCCGCATAGTGCTGCGAGCCTTCGACGAGGTAGGCCAAATCGCGGTCGGGCAGGTTGGCCTGGTGGCGGCGCATGTCCTGCTGCGCCAGCGTGATGAAGGTGGTGCCGATGGCATTGCCCACGCCGCGCGAGCCGGAGTGCAGCATGAACCAGACCGCTTGCGACTCGTCCAGGCAGACCTCGATAAAGTGGTTGCCGGTGCCAAGCGTGCCCAGGTGGTTGCGGTGGTTGGTGCGCGCCAGTTGCGGGTATTTCTCGGTGATACGCCGGAAGTCGTCGGCCATGCCCGCCCAGGCGGCGTCGACGTGCGACGGCACCGAACCCCAGGCGCCTTCGTCGCGGCGCCGGCCCTGCGCGGTGCGGCCATGCGGCACCGCGTGCTCGATCGCGCTGCGCAGCGGGCCGAGGTTATCGGGCAGGTCGGAGGCGGTCAGCGAGGTCTTTACCGCCATCATGCCGCAGCCGATATCCACGCCCACCGCGGCCGGGATCACCGCGCCCACGGTCGGGATCACCGAGCCGATGGTCGATCCCTTGCCGAGGTGCACGTCCGGCATCACCGCCATGTGGCGGAAGATAAACGGCATCTGCGCGGTATTGACAAGCTGCTGGCGCGCGGCGTCTTCCACCGGGACGCCGCGGGTCCACATCTTTACCGGCTTGCCGGCGCCGGTCTCGAGAACGTCATAGTGCTGCCTGGCCGTCATGGTCTGTCCTGCGTTGCCATTGCGTTGCAGGTTAGACGGCCGGGTGCCGGGCGGATTCCGGAGAACGCAAGGCAGTCGCGGCTCAGCCTGCCTTCCCCTGCAAAAAGCCGGCAAAACTGCCCAGGTCGACATTGCCGCCGGAGACGATGATGCCCACGCGCTTGCCCTTCACATCGAGCTTGCCGTGCAGCACCGCGGCCGCTGCCAGGCATCCGGTCGGCTCGACCACGATCTTCATGCGCCCGGCGAAGAACTTCATGGTTTCGACCAGTTCTGCGTCCGAAACAGTCACGATATCGGTGACCCGTTCGCGAATCACGGCAAAGGTGTACTGGCCGAGAAACGGGGTCTGGGCGCCGTCGGCTATGGTGCGCGGCGTGTCGATGCGGACGATCTCGCCGCTGCGCAGGCTGCGCTGGCCGTCGTTGCCGGCTTCGGGCTCGACGCCGTAGACCGCGCAGCCGGGCGACATGGCGTGCGCCGCCACGGCACAGCCCGACAGCAGCCCGCCACCGCCCAGGCACACCGCCAGCATGTCGAGCGGGCCGGTTTCCTCCAGCAGTTCCTTGGCCGCGGTGCCCTGCCCGGCCATCACGTGCGGATGGTCGTACGGCGGGATCAGCGTCATGCCGCGCTCGGCGGCGATGCGCTGGCCCAGCGCCTCGCGGTCCTCGGTGTAGCGGTCGTACAGCACCACCTCGGCGCCATAGCCGCGCGTGGCCTCGATCTTGATCGCGGGCGCGTCCTGCGGCATCACGATCACCGCCTGCGCGCCCAGCAGCCGTGCGGACAGCGCAATCGCCTGCGCGTGGTTGCCGGAGGAAAACGCCAGCACCCCGCCGGCCTTCTGCTGCGGCGTGAACTGGGCGATGGCGTTATAGGCGCCGCGGAACTTGAAGGCACCGATGCGCTGGAAATTCTCGCACTTGAAGAACAGCTGCGCGCCGGTGGCCGCGTCCGCGGTCGTGGAAGTCAGCACCGGCGTGCGGTGGGCTGCGGCACGGATGCGGTCGTGGGCGGCGACGACGTCTTCGAAGGAGATCGGCAGGTTCGGCATGGCGATGGCGGAGAAAGGGAAGCGGGACAGGCAAGTCTACCCGCCCCGCGCGCCCAATGCACCCGCCGGTTTGCTCCCCGCTCCCGCCTGCGGAAGAGCGGCCGGGGGAGAAGGCATCGCCGTGGCATACCGCAACCGTGACTTCGTTGCCACGCCGGCCCTCTCCCCAACCCTCTCCCGGAGCTTGCCTTTACCCACATCTCGATTGGAAAGGTTGTAAACCGGATTGGACGGTGTTAACTTCGTGCGAAGTTGACAATCAGTGGTGGCAATTTTGCCGGATACGGAAGATCTGGAAGACTGGGCCAGCGACGAATTCAGTGGCGCACAATTGGGCGATGCGCGTCGCACGCAGCGCCTTGTGGCATTGGCGCGCGGACTGGCGCAAAAAGCCCATGTTTCGTTCCCGCAGGCCTTGAGTGGTGCCCAACTCAAGGCGGCATATCGCTTCTTTGATAATGAGGCGGTCGACCCGGACGGAATACTGGCGAGCCACGTCGCTCAAACCGTGGGTCGCATGCAGCAGGTACCTGTCGTACTGGCGGTGCAGGACACCACGGAATTCAATCTGGCAAATTTGCCCGCGACTGAGGGACTTGGACACGGCATGGGCGGCAATTTGCACGGATTCATGTTGCACAGCGTGCTGGCGGTGACGCCTGAGGGCCTGCCACTGGGCGTGCTGAGCATGAAGACGTGGGTGCGTGCGCCGCAAGCATCGGGCAAGGCCAGGCAGCGCCGGACGCTGTCCATTCGTGACAAGGAAAGCGTGAAATGGCTGGAGGGGCTGGAATGCCTTGAGCCGCTCAAGATGCAGTGTCCGGACACGCACCTTGTTGCCGTCAGCGATCGCGAGGGCGATGTGTATGACGTGTTCCTGGCGCCGCGCCCAGCGGGGGTGGACTGGTTGGTGCGGGCCGCCTGGAATCGAGGCGTGGACCACCCAGAGAAGTATCTGTGGGAGACGGTTGCTGCGGCTCCTGTACTTGGGGAGACCGTATTGCACGTGCCCAGGAGCGGCGCCAGGCAGGCGCGTAGCGCCCGACTGGCTTTGCGTTGTGTGCCCGTCCAACTGCGACCGCCGCGCAGCCGCGGTGCAGAGGATCTACCGAGTCTCGAAGTGTTTGCCATTCACGCGCTGGAGATCGAGCCGCCCCAAGGCGTTGAGCCGCTCGAATGGATGTTGCTCAGTTCGATGCCCACCCAAACGCTGGAAGATGTGCTCGAGCGGCTGAGCTGGTATGCCCGGCGCTGGACCATTGAATCCTGGCATCGTGTCCTGAAAAGTGGCTGCCAGATCGAAGCCCGGCAGTTCGGGACGCTGGAGCGGTTCCTGCGGGCCACGGCGCTGTTCGCCGTGATCGGCTGGCGCATTATGTACGCGACCATGCTGGGCCGGCTCGAAGCCGATATCCCATGCTCGGCGCTACTGCAATCGCTCGAATGGCGGGCCTTGTACTGCCGCACGCACGGCACAACCAAGCCACCGGAAGAGGCGCCAAAACTCAGCGACGCGGTCCTTGGGATCGCCAAGCTCGGTGGCTACCTGGGTCGCAAAAACGACGATCCCCCGGGAGCCACCGTCCTCTGGCGCGGCTTCCTCGCCCTGCACGAAATCACCGAAATGTATCGGATCTTCCAGAAAGACGAGTAAGCCGCCGCAAGTTGTGGGTAAAGGCAAGCCCGGAGGGAGGGAGCACGGTATCGCTACGCCGTCGCCAACGCCCCTCGCGCACGGTGCACCGCAGTTGCCGCACCCGACGCCACACGCCCTGCCCCCTCGCCCGGCAGCCGGAAGAACGCCACCACCTCGTTCAGCGCGCGCCCCTGCTCTTCCAGCGCGCGCGATGCCATGGCGGCCTCGTGGATGATGCCGGTGATCTCGGCAATCTTGGCCGAACTGGTGCTGATGTCCTGCATGGTGCCGACCACGCGCTGCACCGTGATGCTGCCGCGCTGCGCCACGTCGGCGGCGCTGCCCGCCAGCTCGCTGGCCTGGCGCGCGTTGTCGGTATTCTGGCGCACGGTCTCGGTCAGCTCTTCCATGCTGGCCGCGGTCTGTTCCAGCGACGCGGCCTGCTCCTCTGTGCGGCTGCTCAGGTCGGCATTGCCGGTGGCGATCTCGCTGGTCGACAGCGCGATATTGGCGCTGCTGGCGCGCACCTGCGTAACGGTGGCGGGCAGGCGCTCGTTCATGACGCGCAGCGCCGCCAGCAAGCGGCCTTCTGGCGTGCCTTGGTGAAATCCGTGTAGGCGGCGGGAAGTCGAACTGATCCCTACTAGAGTACGGACACAGCGCGATAAGGATGCCCCATGCCTGGCCTCGATGTGCGCCTGTTTCCACAACTGCACGCCATCACTCAGGCAGACGCCACCGCTGGCTGTCCCTGCCCCTCCCGCGCCAGCAAGTCCAGCGCCACGTCGACGATCATGTCCTCCTGCCCGCCGACCATGCGGCGCTTGCCCAGCTCGACCAGGATATCGACCGTACCCAGCCCGTAGCGCGCTGCCGCCGCCTCGGCATGGCGCAGGAAGCTGGAGTAAACCCCGGCGTAGCCCAGCGCCAGCGTCTCGCGGTCGACCCGCACCGGGCGGTCCTGCAGCGGCCGCACGATGTCGTCGGCGGCATCCATCAGCGTGTACAGGTCGCAGCCGTGGTGCCAGCCCAGCCGCTCGGCGGCGGCGATGAACACTTCCAGCGGCGCATTGCCAGCGCCGGCGCCCATGCCGGCCAGGCTGGCGTCGATGCGGTCGCACCCCTCTTCCACGGCGACGATAGAGTTGGCCACGCCCAGGCTCAGGTTGTGGTGCGCGTGCATGCCAGTGGCGGTCTCGGGCCGGAGCACGTCCTTGAACGCGCGGAAGCGCTCGCGCACGTCCTGCATGCTGAGTGCGCCGCCGGAATCGACGACATAGACACACTGCGCGCCGTAGCTTTCCATCAGCCTGGCCTGCTGCGCCAGCGCCGCCGGCGAAGTCATGTGGCTCATCATCAGGAAGCCGACGGTGTCCATGCCAAGTTCGCGCGCGGACTCGATATGCTGGCGCGAAACATCGGCCTCGGTGCAATGCGTGGCCACGCGCACCACGCGCGCGCCGGCGTCATAGGCGGCGCGCAGGTCGTGCACGGTGCCAACGCCGGGCAGCAGCAGCGTCGCCACGCGCGCGTGGCGCACGGTCTCGGCCACGGCGGCGATCCATTCCAGGTCGGTGTGGGCACCAAAGCCGTAGTTGAAGCTGGAGCCCGACAGGCCATCGCCATGCGCCACTTCAATCGAATCGACCCGGGCCGCGTCGAGCGCCGCGGCGATGCGGCGCACCTGGTCCAGGCTGTACTGGTGGCGGATGGCGTGGCTGCCGTCGCGCAGCGTTACGTCGGAAATGTAGAGCTTCTTGTTGGGCATGTCGGACGGTAAGGTCATGTTGGTCTCCCTGCGGTGATAGGGCCGCGCTCAGGCGGACAGCCGGGTCGCGGCCAGGCGCTCGGCGCAGGCCAGCGCGGCGCTGGTCATGATGTCGAGATTGCCCGCATAGGCCGGCAGGTAGTGGGCGGCGCCCTCAACCTCGAGGAAGATCGAGGTCTTGAGTCCGCTCATCGGTCCCAGCCCCGGGATATTCAGCGGCGCCGACGGGTCGATGCGCTCGAATTGCACGCGCTGCTTGAGCCGGTAGCCCGGCACGTAGGCCTGCACCGCCTGCGCCATGGCTTCGATGCTCGCCTCGATCGCCGCCGTGTCGGCATCCTCCGACAAGGTGAAGACGGTGTCGCGCATCATCAGCGGCGGCTCGGCGGGATTCAGCACGATGATGGCCTTGCCGCGCGCCGCGCCGCCGACCGAGCACAGCGCCTGGCTGGTGGTCTCGGTGAACTCGTCGATATTGGCGCGCGTGCCCGGCCCGGCCGACTTGCTGGAGATCGATGCGACGATCTCGGCGTAGTGCACCCTGGCCACGCGCGATACCGCGGCCACCATCGGGATGGTGGCCTGCCCGCCGCAGGTGACCATGTTGATATTGGCCGCCTCCAGATGCTGGTCGAGGTTGACCACCGGCACCACGTGCGGCCCGATCGACGCCGGCGTCAGGTCGATCACGCGCACGCCGTGCTGCTGCAGCACGCGGTTGTGGTGCGCATGCGCGCCGGCCGACGTTGCATCGAAGGCAACGCGGATGTCGCCGAAGCCGGCCATGGCGACCAGGCCATCGATCCCTTCCGCCGTGGTAGGCACGCCAAGCCGTGCCGCACGCGCGAGCCCGTCCGAGGCCGCGTCAATGCCGACCATTGCGCCCATCTCCAGGTGCTGCGATTGCCGCATCACCTTGATCATCAGGTCGGTGCCGATATTGCCCGAACCGATGATGGCCACCTTGTGCCGGGCGTTTGCTTTCATGTCCATGTCGCTGTCCTCTCCGTTGTCTGCGCTGTCTTCGTTGTACTGATCGCGGCGCTCAGCGCCCCAGCGCCTTGGCGGTGGTGCCGCCGATGCCGAACTGCGTCTTCGGCACCTCGGTGATCATCACGCGCACGGTTTCCACCGGCGCGCCCACCGCTTCCACCGCGGCATCGGTCAGCGCGCGGATCAGGCGCGCCTTCTGTTCATCGGTACGGCCTTCGATCAGGAAGACCTGCATGATCGGCATGGTGTGTCTCCTTTCTATGCGTTCGCGGTGCGGGTTCAGGTGAAGCGCATCGAGACCGTGCCGAGATGCTGGTAGCGCACGGTAATGCTGTCGCCGGCGGCGACCGCAATGGCCTCGGTCACGCCGCCGGTCATGATGAAAGTCCCCGCTGGCAGCTCGCGGCCGCGCGCGCCCAGCATGTTGGCCAGCATGGCAACGCTGTTGGCGGCATGCCCCAGCACCGCGGCGCCGGCGGCGGTGGCGACCACCTCGCCGTTCTTCTCCAGCACCACGCCTAGCGTCTTCAGGTCGAGACCATCGGCGCCACGGTGGCTGCCGCCGACGACGAAGCGCGCGGACGAGGTGTTGTCGGCAATCACGCTCTTGAGGTCGAAACGGAAGTTCTCGTAGCGTGAATCGATCACCTCCACCGCCGGCACCACGAAGTCGGTCGCGGCCAGCACGTCGCCGATATGGCAGCCGGGGCCCTTCAGCGGGGCCTTCAGCACGAAGGCGATCTCGGCTTCGACCTTGGGATGGATCAGCGACGACGTATCGATGGCGGCGCCGTCCATACACGCGCCGTAGTCGGTGAGGAAACCGTAGACCGGATCGCTCACGCCCATCTGGCGCATCTTGGCGAACGAGGTCAGTCCCATCTTGAGGCCGGCGATACGGGTGCCGCGTGCCGCCTTGCGCGCACGGATCGCGTCCTGGATGGCATAGGCGTCGTCCCAGTCCATCTCTGGATGCGCATCCGTGATCTTCGGCACGGCTTCCCGGTGCAGCTCGGCGTTTTCCAGGTGCTCGGCCAGCCGGGCGATGGTGTCTTGCGTGAGGTTCATGGCATTGTCCTGCAGAAGGAATGGAAAGGATCAGACGAAGCGCACGCCGGCCGAGCCGATGCCACCCAGGCTGATGCGCAACTGGTCGCCGGCAGCCACCGGTACCATCGCGGCCAGCGAGCCCGACAGGATCACCTCGCCGCGCTTCAGGCCGAGCCCCAGCCTGCCCAGCGTGTTGGCGAGCCATGCCACCGCATTGGCCGGGTGCCCGAGCGCAGCTGCGCCGGCGCCGGTAGCGACGATCTCGCCGTTCTTCTCCAGCGTCATGCCGACAGTGCCGAGATCTAGCTGGCGCGGATCGACTGCGGCATCGCCCAGCACGAATACGCCCGAGGAGGCGTTGTCGGCGACGGTGTCCTGGATGCGGATCTTCCAGTCGCGGATGCGCGAGTCGACGATCTCGAAGCACGGCAGCACATAAGCGGTTGCGCGCAGCACGTCGGCATTGGTCACGCCGGGGCCTGCGAGGTCGTCCTTGAGCACGAAGGCGATCTCGCCTTCGGCCTTGGGCGCGATCAGGGAATCGGCGGCAATGGCGGCGCCGTCGGCATACACCATGCCCGACAGCAGGTGGCCGAAGTCAGGCTGGCACACGTCCAGCATGTCCATCACCACGCGGCTGGTCACGCCGATCTTCTTGCCGACCACGCGCTCGCCGGCGTCGAGCCGGTGCTGCACCATGGCGAGCTGGATGCGGTAGGCATCATCCAGGGTCAGGTCGGGCCAGGATTCGGTCAGCGGTGCCAGAGGGCGCCGGCTGGCCAACGCCTGATGCAGGCTGGCACCGAGTTCGCGGATTTGTTCGCTTTGCATGGGGTGGCTCACAGTTTGACGCAGACGTTACGCAGCTCGGTGTAGAACTCGAGCGAATGGACGCCGCCTTCGCGTCCGATGCCGGATTGCTTCGCGCCGCCGAAAGCGGTGCGCAGGTCGCGCAGGAACCACGCGTTGATCCAGCAGATCCCGACCTCAAGCGCGCTGCCCATGCGATGGGCGGTGCCGAGGTCGCCGGTCCACACGGTAGCGGCAAGGCCGTAGGGCGTGGCGTTGGCCAGCGCGATGACTTCTTCCTCGGTGTCGAACGGGGCGATATGGCAGCACGGCCCGAAGATTTCCTCGCGGATGACCGCGGCGCCTTCCGGCAGGCCGGTCCAGATGGTCGGCTGCACCCACGCGCCTTCGGCCAGCTTGCCGGGCATCTGCGGCACGCTGCCGCCGGTGACTACGGTGGCGCCCTCCTCTGCGGCCTTGCGGTAGTAGGACAGCACCTTGTCGCGGTGCTCGTGCGAGACCAGCGGGCCCATGCTGACGCCGGGTTCAGTGGGCGCGCCAAGCTTCAGCCCTTCGGCCTTCTCCTTGAGTGCGGCAACGAAGCGCTCGAAGACCGGACGCTGCACGTAGACGCGTTCGGTGCCCAGGCAGACCTGGCCGCTGTTCTCGAACGCCGAGCGGGTGATGCCGGCCACGGCCTTGTCGAAATCGGCATCGGCAAAAACGATGCCGGCGTTCTTGCCGCCCAGTTCAAACGACACCGGACGCACGCCGTTGGCGGCCGCCTTCATGATGGCCTCGCCGGTGCGCGTTTCGCCGGTGAAGGTGATGCCGTTGACCTGCGGATGCGCCGTCAGGAACGCGCCGGCCGAATCCGGGCCGAAGCCGTGGACCACGTTGTAGACGCCCGGCGGCACGCCAGCCTCGTTCATCACCTCGCCCAGCAGCGTGGCAGTGGCGGGGGTCTCTTCCGACGGCTTGACCACCACGGTGTTGCCGCAGGCCAGCGCGGGGCTGACCTTCCACGTCATCAGCAGCAACGGCAGGTTCCATGGGCAGACCACGCCGATCACGCCGCGCGGGCTGCGCACGGCGTAGTTGACGGCCTTGCCGCCGTCCGGCGTGTCCATGGTGAAGCTTTCGGTCGGGACGTTGCGGATCAGGTCGGCGAAGACCTTGAAGTTGGCCGCGCCGCGGGGGATGTCGACATGGCTGGCGAGCGCATAGGGCTTGCCGGTATCGGCGATCTCCGCCTGCACGAATTCCTCGAAGCGCCGGTTGATGCCGTCGGCCACGGCGTGCAGCAGTTCGACACGCTGCGCTACGGTCATGCGGCCCCAGGGGCCATGCAGCGCGTTGCGCGCGGCCTGCACGGCAGCATCGACTTCTGCCTGGCCGGCTTCGTGGACGTGGCCGATCACGGTGTTGTCGGCGGGATTGCGGTTGGGGAACGTGCGGGTAGTGCCGACCCACTCGCCGTTGATGAAGTTCTTGAAGTCTTTCATGTTGGTTCTCTGGTGTTCAGTGCGGAAGACGTGTCAGCAGCGGTTGCGGTGGAGACGGCTGCCAAGGCCGGCAAACGCTCCCCTCTCCCGCAAGCGGGATAGGGGAGCAAACCAGTGGCGCCGTTCAGGTCAGCACATTCAAAAACGCCTCATTCAGCTTGCGGTCGTGATAGAAGATCGCCCTGCCCAGCTCGTTATCCGTCCACGTGATCGTCGGCTTGTCCGGGTAGTGGATATACCCGCCGGAAAACACCTCGTTCCGGTTCCCGGACGGATCAAAGAAGTAGATCGTGGCCCCGCGCGTAATCCCATGCCGCGTCGGCCCGATATCCAGCGACACGTCCTTCTTGGAAATGATGTCCGCCGCCTTCAGCACCTCGCTCCAGTTGTCGAGCAGGAACGACGCATGGTGGAAGCGGTTCTTCTCCGGATGCCGGATAAAGGCCACGTCATGCGCCTTGTTCGAGCACGTCAGGAAGGCACCGATCAGCACCTCGCCATCCGGGCCAGCCACTACCTGCTCCGCCAGCGAGAACCCGAGCACATCGCGGAACAGCTTCACGGTGCCGTCGACATCGTCGCCATACAGCAGGCAGTGGTCGAAGCGGCTCGGCGCCATGCCGCGCAGGTCGTCCGGCCAGGGATCGGGGTTGAGGTCACCGGTCTTGCAGCCCGGCTTGTCCTTGTCCGCGAACAGCTCCATCGCATGGCCGGTGGGAATCGTGAAGCGGAAGCGCACGCCGGTATGCGGATGCTCTCCCGCGGCGATCCACTGGCACCCGGTAGCCAGCCCGGATTGCTCGACCTCCTGCGCCAGCCGCTCCAGCGTGCGGCCGCTGTCGACGCGGAAGCCCATGTAGTCCATGCCCGGGCTGTCGGCCTCGCGCAGCACCACGCTGTGGTGGTCGTGCTCGTCCCACGCCTTCAGGAACACGCGGCCCTGCTCATCGCGGGCGGTTTCGATCAGGCCCAGGACCTCGGTGTAGTGCTTCACCGCCGGTTCCAGCTCCAGCACGCGCAGGGCCACGTGCCCCGGGCGCAATACGCCAGTCAATGCCATGTCTGTCTCCTTGTGTGTGTCTTCACTGCTTGGTCATGCGTGATCGCGTCTGGCGGCATGCCGCTCCAGGCAGCGCTGCAGCAACGCCACCGGGCGCAGCCGGATATCGCTGTCGGGATAGGTCTTGCAGGCCAGCACCAGTCCGTCGCGCTGCTCCGACTCGGACAGGCAGGTGCGGCTCATCTTGCCCACGTGGTACTGCCCGGCCTCAATACGCACCTTGCACACGCCGCAGCCGCCACCGCGGCAGCCGGCGGGAATGCCACGCTGGCCCAGCACTTCCATGGCCCGCAACAGGTTCTGTTCCGGCGCGCATGCGTAGCGCTGGCCGCTGCCGGCGATTTCTACGGTATGCATGCATGGCCTCCCCGCTCAGATCTTGAACAGCGGGCTGCGCGCGCTGTTCTGCGCATCGCCCGCGGACAGGAACTTCTCCGTGTGGATATCCGCCTCGAACAGGCGGCCCTGCATCAGCGTGCGGATGCAGGCCTCGATCATCGGCGGCGGGCCGCACAGGTAGGCCTTGTGGCCGCGGAAGTCGGCACTGCCGTCGTTTGCGTAGAGCTGGTGCAGCACGTCGTGCACGTAGCCGCGCGCACCGTCCCAGCCGCTGTCGGCGGGCTCGTCCGACAGCGCCGGCACGTAGCGGAAGTTGGCATGCGCCTGCGCCAGCGCCTGGAACTCGTCGTCGTAGTACAGCTCGCCGCGGTTGCGCGCGCCCTGCACCAGCGTGATCGGCAGCGTCTCGCCGGCGGCGAGCAGGTCGAGGATCATCGAGCGCGGGCTGGACAGGCCCGAGCCGCCGGCCAGGAACAGCATCGGCACCTGCGCTGACTTGCGCACGAAAAATCGTCCGTACGGGGCCGAGAAGCGCAGCTCGCTGCCCACCTCCAGCTGCTCGTGCAACCACGTGGTGGCGGGCCCGCCGGGCACGCGGCGCACGTGCAGTTCGACCAGTTCGTCGCCGGGCTTGCTGGCGAGCGAGAACGCGCGCGGCTGGTCGCAGCCCGGCACCTGCAGGTTCAGGTACTGGCCGGCCTGGAACGCGGCGCGCTGGCCGTCCGTTGGCTTGAGCCAGATGCCGAGGATGGTCGGCGTCAGCGCGCGCGTGGCCACCACCTCGGCGCGGTAGTCCGCCAGCGGCAGGCCTTCTGCATCGGCATCTTCCTCGATATCGGCCTCGATCACCAGGTCTGACTGCGCGGTGGCGCAGCAGGCCAGGCACTGCCCGTTGTCGCGCTCGAAGTCCATCAGCGCGAAGCTGGAAGCCTCGCCCTGGTCGACCTCGCCGTCGACCACCTGCACCTTGCAGGTGGCGCACAGGCCGTGGCAGCAGGCGTGCGGCAGCCACACGCCATTGCGCAGGCAGGCATCGAGCACCGTCTGCCCCGGGGCGATGGGGATGGTCTGGCCGATGGGTTCAATGGTCAGCGAATACATCTCGGTCTCCTTGCTTGCTAACCGCGCGCATCAGCTGCCGCTGCCGGCGATGCCGTCCAGCCCCGGCGTGCGGAAGCGGATCACGTCCTTGTGGCCCAGGCCGTTCTCTTCCAGCGTGCGGTCCAGGTCGGGCTGCCACGGCTGGCCGCCGCGCAGCCACTGCACCGTGCTCCAGTCAATGCGGGCGAAGTCTGGGTGATAGCCGTAGACCGCGGGCAGCACGTCCTGCACCACCGCGCGCAGCGGCATCGACGGCGCGAACGGAAAGCAGTGCGGCGCGCAGAACAGCAGGTGGCCGTCCCAGCCGATGTAGAGCAGGCGGTTGCCGTGGAATGCGTCTTCGCGGTCGGCCGGCGCGAAGGTGTAGTCGCCGATGGATACGACGGGCATGGTTGTCTCCTTGTCTGTTATGCGCCTGCTCAGGCGGCCGGCGCGATGCCCTTCCAGGCATTCCAGTTGCGCTGGTCCTGCGAGCCTTCGAAGTCCAGGTTGTCGGCGCCCTGGTTGATGCGATACCACTGCAGCACGTCAGGCAGCGTCGCCCCGCCGCAGTTGCCCTGGTAGATCTGGTGCACCGGCAGCCAGGCCTGTGCGTACTTTTCGGGCTCGTCGTCGAAGATGTCCTTGCAGCCGTCGGAGCAGAAGTGGAACTTCATGCCGTGGTAGCTGCTCTCGCGGTAGCAGGTCTGGGTGGGGTCGTCCGCCTCGGAGAACACCATCGGGATCTGGCAGGTCTGGCACAGCATCGGCAGCGTGGCGTTGTAGAAGCGCTCGCCCTCCTGTTGCCGCTCCTGCCAGTGGTCCAGGCGCGGCTTGTAGTAGCGCTCGAAGGTCTCTGGGTATTTCCCGGCGAGCCACGCCATTTCGTCTTGCTTCGGCACCCAGGTGTGGAATCCGGCCGCGGCGGCGTAGTTGTAGAAGGTGCCCCACGCCTCGTGCGTGATGCGGTCCTTGGTCTTGGTCGCGACCTCGTGGTACTTGGGCATGCGCAGCCCGTAGCGCTCCAGGTCCTTGAACAGCGCGCCGCCGGCCTGCTCGAAGTACATCTCCCACGCTTCGGCCCACGACATCACGCGCTTGGGCAGCATGTAGTCCATCATCATGCCGACCAGCGTCAGCAGGCGGAAACCGCGCCAGAACCATTTGTCGAGCCACTTCTGCAGGAGCGGGATGTTGCCGGGATCCTGCTCGCAGAGGAACTTGACCACCTCCAGCCCCAGCGTCATGTGGCGCGACTCGTCGGACTGCGCCGAGAAGCCAAAGGTCACCGTGGCCATGTCGCCGTTGTACGCCGCGCCCGACATGAACGGCATGAACAGCAGGTTGGTCAGCACGTATTCGAACGAGAACGAGATCGCGGTGATGAACTCGAATGGCCCCGCGCTCATGGCGTCTTCGAAGTACGACTTGGGCACCGACAGGTACCAGACCCGGTCGTGCATGTGGCGCCATTCGCCAAAGCCGTTGAAGTACTTGTTGTAGACGGACAGCGTATGCAGCTGGGTCTGCGCATGGCGCAGCTCGTCGATCGACTGCATCTGCGCCGCCACGCGCGCGCCGGCGCCGCGGAAGTGCCGGCCCAGGTGGGCGTAGCCCCGGTGCGCGGCGTATTCGAGCGGCGTCACGCCGGTCAGGAACAGCCGCAGCGCGTTCAGGTAGCGCGGGTCGGAAACATTGAGGTGGCCGTTGTTCTGCACGAACGAGTCGATGATCGCGTACAGCTTGCGCTCTTTCTCGGACTGGTATTTCCAGTACGCGTCCATGGTCATGCGGAACGGGTCTTCCCACTTGTCCCAGTCGTGGATCTTGATGCCTTCGTACTTGTCGAAGGGAAAGACCTTGTCCATCGGCTCGTAGGTGGTGTCCCAGGCGAGGTCGCGCGTCATCGAGGCGTACGTCTCGCGCAGGTTGAGCTTCTTGCGTGCGTCCATGATGTCTCCGTGGTGTCCTGTGTGCGTGGTGTCAGCTGTTCCAGCGCAGCGTGAAGGCGTCTTCGTCTTCGTCGATGTTCCCGCACAGCGAGATCAGGTTGAGGTGGATCTCCTGCAGGTCCCAGTCGCGGCCGAGCTTGCCGGCGACCAGCTCGCGCACGATGGTCAGGTGGCCGGGGGCGTCGATCTTGACCATGGCCGGGAACTGCGAGACCACGGCGTGCGGGTTGGCTTCGGTGATGGCGTCGATGATGGGGCGGGTGTCGTCGTTGTTCTGCAGGGCGATGTAGACGTTGGCGGCGGTCGGCATGTCTTGTCTCCGTGTGTCCGTGTGTCCGTGGGATCAGGCGGCGAGGCCGAGCTTGTTCAGCCGCACTTCGAACTGCTCGCGGCACAGCGATACGATCTGCGCGCCGTCGGCGCCGGTCAGTGCGTCGGCGACTGGCACCAGCGCTTCGGCCACCTGCGCGGCGGCGGCGTGCGCCCAGCCGGACAGCAGCGCGCGGTTGGCGTCGGACTCGGCGGCGGCGGCCTGGATCACGGCATCGACCCAGCGCGCATGCTCGTCGCGCCAGTCGTTCATGAACTCGGTCAGCACGGCGAGGCCCGTGCCGCAGGCGCGCACGATGACTGCGTCGGCATGCTGGTAGACCAGCGGGTAGAGCAAGCCGTCGAGCACCAGGTTCTGCGCGACAAAGGTCTCGAACCAGTCTTCGGTGACGAAGGTGTGCTCGACATAGCGGCGCAGCGGCTGCCACGCGGCGCTTTCCAGCCACGCCACCCTGGCGCGCTCCAGCGCCACGCCGGTATTGCCATCGAGCAGCATGCCGATGCGCGACAGGTACTGCGCGATGCCGAGGCGGTCCATCGCGCAGTAGGTGCAGGCCTGCGTGATCGCCGTGCCCCAGCCGTAGTCGGCGCAATAGAAGTTGTTCATGTTCGCGCCCCACTCCACGTGGCGCAGCGGCAGCAGGCCCGTGGCCAGGCGCTCCTGCCATTCGGCCGGCAGCGCCTGCAACAGGCCGCGCTTCTCGACAAAGGCAAAGTTCTTCTCGGCGGCATCCTGCTGGCGGCCGCGTGTGGTCACGTAGGCGCCGTAGTAGTACTGGCGCGGGTCCTTCAGCGCGTACCAGTCCTGCATCACGATGGCGGTGCGGCGCTTGTCGTACAGCTCGAAGCCGGGGTCCCAGGTGGGGCGGTAGTGGAAGTTGACTTCCGACTGCACGTCGTAGGTCGCTTCCTGGTAGCGCGACGCCGGCTTGTCGCCGAAGCGGCGCGCCACGTGGCCGTAGGTCTGGCGCAGCGGCTGGATCTGCTGGGTCTTGATATCGACTTGCATCGCTTGGTCTCCTGTGTCCCTCTCTTGTGGTGCGGTGGGTGGTGTTGGCTTGTCAGTCTTCGTCTTCCTGCGGGCCTTCTGCCAGCGGCGGCAGGAAGCGCACGCGGTTGACGCAGCAGAAGGCTTCGAACATCGGCTCGGGCATGATCAGTTCGACGTTCAGGTCGGGGTCGGCCACGCTGAAGGCGAATTGCACGAAGCCTTCGGGCGTACGGCCTTCGACGCGGACGTAGCGCGGCGTGGCTTCGAACAGGGGGACCGATGAGGGGGTCATGGCTGGCTCCTTCGCGATGGCTTGGGGTGCGGGGCTTATTGCGAAGACTGTGCCAAGGGCTTTGAAGCGTGATGGGATAAGGGATTGCAGGGAATGGGCGTGGCTTGCGTCCGCGTTAACCCGCAAGCGCTGGCGTTGTGGTGTTTGATCGATTGATCAAGCTGTGGAGGGCGTTTGATCAAATGGTTAAAAGCCGCTTGGGATGGACGTTTGCGGGTAGCGAGGGTGGCTGGGTACGTGGGCCTTGCGGCGCAGCAGCGGCGTGCTTGCGTACGCTGCTAACGTGTTGATGTGGTGCTGAAATTCCGACTGCGCGGTGCAGCATTGCGCTGCTGCGGGGGCTGGGTGGCGGGATTTAATATGGATCAAATGGTGAAGCTGCTTTGGGGTGTGCGTTGCGGCTGGGCATCTGGTGGATATTTGATGCGCCCTGTTCCGCCCTAAAGGGCGGGTAACTCTTTGTCCGAGCGACAAAGAGTCACCAGAAAGCGCGTTTACTGCCCTGGGCGGGCGGCACTCTTATCGTAGTGTGCCGGGGCTTTCGTACGGGGCTGGGCTTCGTTGCAGAGTGGGGCTGCCTGACGCCAGGGTGCGCCACGGTGGCTTCGGATTGACGCAGTTTTTGAACGAGCCCTGAGCTGTTTGGTGGCCCCTGCTGCTAGCGGCGTGGTAGGAACGCCTGCGGCTGCGCTGCGCGCGCGTCCTGGTTAGTCAGCTGGGCTTGGCGACATGACTACCGCTAACGAAGGTCCTCGCCAGGGACGCCTGAGCGGATTGACTGCGTGCACTTCGTGGAAGCTCCGGCCCTCTCCCCCGGCCCCTCTCCCGCAAGCGGGAGAGGGGAGCAAACAAGCGGGCAGGTACAGGCATTCGGGCTCATCGGCGATAGCGCCAAGCGAGCGCAGCGATGCGTTCCGTGCCAGGGCCGCTGACCTGAGATGCTGCCGGCGCCAAGCCGCAGGCAACATCAAAAAAACATCAATTCCCGCCTCTCCTCATCTTCCACCGATAAGCCAACTGCGGCCGCGTAATCCCCAACAACCGCGCCGCCTGGCTCATATTCCCATCAGTGCGCTGCATCGCCGCTTCCATCAACACCGTCTCCACATCCCCCAGCGCCAACTGCTGCTCCGACAACTGGTCAAGCAGCGCATGCACAGCCGCCTCACGCAGTTCTGGCAGCGTGCCGCCGGCGCCGAGGCGTGGCGCGGTATCGACCGGCGGCGCAGCACTGGCGGGCAAGAACAAATGATCGGCACCAATCTGCCCCCCGTTGCTGGCCAAAATCACCCCCCGCTCGATCACGTTCTCCAGTTCCCGCACATTCCCCGGCCAGTCATAGCGCCGCAACTCGGCCAGCGCCCGATCGGTAATACCAAGGATGCGCTTGCCATGACGCGCCCCATAGCGCGCCACGAAGCGTTCGGCCAACAAACGAATATCATCCAGCCGCTCCCGCAACGGCGGAATCGTCACCGGATACACGTTGAGCCGGTAGTACAAGTCCTTGCGGAAGGTACCCTCCTTGACCGCCTGCGCCAGATCGACGTTGGTCGCGGCCACCAGCCGCACATCCACCTTGCGCGACCCCGAGCCCCCCACGCGCTCGACCTCCCCCTCCTGCAGCACCCGCAACAGCTTGGACTGCGCCGATGCCGACAGCTCCCCCAACTCGTCCAGGAACAACGTGCCGCCATGCGCGCGCTCGAAGCGCCCCGGCCGCGACTGGTGCGCGCCGGTAAAGGCGCCCTTCTCCACGCCAAACAGTTCAGACTCGATCAGCTCATCGGGAATCGCCGCGCAGTTGACGGCGATGAAAGGCTTGTCGGCACGACCGCTGACACTGTGCAGCGCCTGCGCAAAGCGCTCCTTGCCGACGCCGGTCTCGCCCAACAGCAGCACCGTCACGTTGCTGCCGGCAGCGCGCTGCAGCAGGTTCCAGGCAGCACGGAAGCCGGGTGAACTGCCCACCAGATCGGCCGGCGTGGCGCGGGTTTCCTGCAGCGCGCGCAGGTTCTCGACCTCGCTCTGCAGCGCCATGATGGTTTCGATCACGGGATCGGGCTGGTACAGCGCCAGCACCTGCTGGCCGTCCTCCCAGGCCTCGACCGGCTTGCCGACGATGCGGCAGTGCGCATGGCCGCAGGCAATGCATTCCACCTCGCGATACAGGATGGTGCGGCCCATCAGCGCCGAGGTGTAGCCGGTGGCATAGCCGATCTGCATCCAGCAGGCAGGCTCGTCGACGATGCCGAAAAGTTGCCGGTGGACGTCGCCCTCGAACGAGTCTTCCCAGAGGAATTCGCCGTCGTAGATCCCGGCGGCGATATCGATATCGACCTTGACCGGCGTGACGCGGACCACGCCTTCGATGGTGTGCAGGCACGGCCCGATTTCAAGCTGCCCGAAGTCGCTCTGGCCGGCGCGCAGCTTCTTCGCGACTTCGGCATCGCGCATGCCGGAATGGAAGCCCATGCGCATGAACAGGCCGCGCGCGCGCTCCATGCCCATGGTGTCCACCAGCTCCTTGCGCAGCGCGCCAAGGGCCGCGGTGTGGATCAGGATCATGCGTTGCTCGTCCAGCCAGATCGCGCCTTCCTCCATGGCGAAGCGCAGGCGGCGGGCAAGGTCGGCCAGCCCGGCGCGCATGGTGGCCGAGAACTTGTCGGTTGAACTGCTCATTGTCTCCCCTCTGTGGCGGCGGGTAGCCCGCTCGCGTGTGCCGTTTCACCGGCATCGCTTGCACATTATGTGCCAAAGGCAGAGGGGGTCTTCTAGTGGGTTTCCCTTGGGATATCGCGTCGCCGGCCGGTCCGGCGAGGCGCCGGGCCGGCCGGAGCGCAGCGCGGGGCCAGCCGTCGCCCGCGACATGCGCTGCTCGCGCGGGCTCGGCTGCTCGGATGGTCATAAGGGCGGTACTTCGCCGTTCCCGGCGCGGGCGGTGCAATGGGTGATGCGGCAGGGGAAATAGCGAAGGCCCTGCTCTCGCCTGCCGAAGCTTGCCTTACGCCAGCATCCGCACCTGCGGCTCGCGCTCCCACTGCCGCGTCTTGGCCGCCGCGATAAAGCGCGCGGTATCGCTGGCCGGCACCACCCCGCTATCGGGCTTCAGGTTGGCCTGCGCCAGCAACGCGTCGCCGCCGTCATCGGCCGCAATGGCCTTCAGGTGCGCATAGGCAAAGCAGACGAAGTCCAGCGCCGCGCTTTCCTGCGCCAGCTGCGCCGCGCCGTCGGCGGACAGCACCACCGCCACCGCATCGAACATCACGGAAGGGGTACCGGCAAGCTGGCCATCCGCGGCCAGCTTGCTGCCGTCGGCCAGCACCGCGCCGCCGACCTTGGGCGCGACGATCTTCACCGTGGCGCCGGCGGCGGTTGCTGCCTGCCGGAGGGATTCGACGGTGGCGCCATCGGAGCCATCGGCAACCAGGATGCCAACCTCGCGCCCCTGCAGCGTGTCTTTCATGCGGCCGATGATCTGCAGCGCCGGTGACGGCGGCAGGTCCTGCACCGGCACGGCGGACGGCAGCGGGTCCGGCAGCTGGTCCAGCGCCAGGCCATCGGCGACGCGCTGGCCCAGGTTGTCGTCGATATTGCGCAGGTGCCCCACCATGCGCTCGCGCACGTGCACATGTTCGACCTTGGACAGCTCGAACACCAGCGCCGAGGCGATATGCGCCTGCTCGGCGCGCGTCTGGCTGCGGAAGAACAAGCGCGCCTGGCTGTAGTGGTCGGCAAAGCTCTCGGCACGGATGCGGCCCTTGTCGCCTTGCTCGGGCACGCGTGCGCTGGGGAAGCCAAGATCGGGCGCCTCGCGCGGGGAACCGTCATCGAGCGAGCTGGGCTCATAGGCCACGCGCCCGCGCGGCCGCTCCATCTGCATATGGCCATCGCGCTGGTGATGGGCGAACGGGCACTTCGGCGCGTTGACCGGGATCTGGTGGAAGTTCGGCGAGCCTAGCCGCAGCAACTGCGTGTCGAGGTAGGAGAACAGACGCCCCTGCAGCAGCGGGTCGTTGGAGAAGTCCACCCCCGGCACGATATTGGCCGGGCAGAACGCCACCTGCTCGGTCTCGGCAAAGAAGTTGTCGGGCCAGCGGTCGAGCACCATGCGGCCAATCATCTTCAGCGGCACTGTCTCTTCCGGGATGATCTTGGTGGGGTCGAGGTGGTCGAACGGGAATTTTGCCGCGTCGTCCTCGGTGAACAACTGCACGCCCAGTTCCCATTCCGGAAAGTTGCCCGACTGGATCGCGTTGAACAGGTCGCGGCGATGGAAGTCGGGATCGGCGCCGGCGATCTTGACCGCCTCGTCCCATACCGTCGACTGCAGCCCCAGCTTGGGCCGCCAGTGGAATTTGACGAAGGTGGAATTGCCCTGCGCATCGAGCAGCCGGAAGCTGTGCACACCGAAGCCTTCGATCATGCGCAGCGAGCGCGGGATGGTGCGGTCCGACATGATCCACATCACCATGTGCATCGACTCAGGCGTGAGCGAAATGAAATCCCAGAATGTGTCGTGCGCACTGGCCGCTTGCGGAAAGCCCCGGTCTGGTTCCATCTTGACCGAGTGGACCACGTCGGGGAACTTCATCGCGTCCTGGATAAAGAACACCGGGATGTTGTTGCCGACCAGGTCCCAGTTGCCTTCCTTGGTATAGAACTTGACCGCGAAGCCGCGCACGTCGCGCGGCGTGTCGACCGAGCCGGCGCCGCCGGCCACGGTGGAGAAGCGGGTAAAGACCGGCGTCTTCTCGCCGACTTCGGTGAGCATCTTTGCAGTGGTGTAGGCCGAGAGCGAGTCGGTCAGCTGGAAGTAGCCATGTGCCGCCGAACCACGTGCGTGGACGATCCGCTCCGGGATGCGCTCGTGGTCGAAGTGTGTAATTTTTTCCCGCAGGATGAAATCTTCGAGCAAGGTCGGGCCGCGCGGATTTGCCCTGAGCGAGTTCTGGTTGTCCGGAATGGGGATGCCTTGCGCGGTGGTCAGCGGCGGATGGCTGCCGCCGGCGGTCTGGTGCAGTTCACCCCCAGTGCCGCGCCGGGCGTCGCCGTAACCCGCCGGCGTGCCTGCTGACTTCTGGCCTGCGGCGTTGTTTGCATTGGGTTTTGCCTTCTTTTCGGCCATGTCGGTCTCCTTGCGCTGGGGTAGTTGGAGGACGGGAGGAAGGAAATCTTCTCGATCGCTGCCCGCTATCGGATCAATAGTTGAGCTCTATTGAGGGCTTTACGCCGATAACAAGGCCATCCAACTGACAGCAATTGCCGGGCCTGCCGACAGGCCACCTATTCCTACAGGCCAGGAACGCCTCTACACGGCGGCGCGCCTAACGTCGCAAGCTGTATTCCGCGGGCACCCAGGCAAAGCCCTTGCCGTCACGGCGCACATGGCCGATCCCGGGAAACGCGATGTGCGCCGCGCCGACCCAGTGACCCCTCTCGGCGGCATCGGCCATCGCTCGCTTGCGCATCCTGACCGCGGCGGCGGAATCGACATCGAAATCGATGGCGACACCCGGCTCGGGAAACTGCACGTGCTGCGCATGGATGGTGTCGCCCCATAGTTGCATGCGCTGGCCTTCGCTGCTGATCTCGAAAAAGGTGTGGCCCGGTGTATGGCCCGGCCGGCCCAGCGCGCGGATGCCGGGAAACAGCACCTCCCCGCTCTCGAACTTCTTTACCTTGCCCGCGCGCAAATAGGGAGCGAACACCGCCTCGGACTGCGCGAAGTTGTGCCGCTGCCCCTTGGCCGCGGTGGCGGCGTTGGCAGGGTTCAGCCAGAAGTCGGCTTCATGGCGCTCGACATAGACCACCGCGTTCGGGAACACGGCCTTGCCCTCGACCGACAGCCCGCCAGAGTGGTCGACGTGGATATGGGTCAGCAGCACGGCATCGACCTGTTCCGGCTGGTAGCCGGCGGCGCGGATGCTGTCGGGCAGCTTTCCGCCCACTCCGGGCCCAAACAGTTGCCCCGCGCCGGTATCGACGAGCACCAGCTGTGCACCGGTGTTGATCAGGAAGGCATTGATGGAGGTTTCGGCGGCCTGCGCCGACTGGTGGCCGCGCGCCTGCAGCGAGGCGATGCGCGCGGGCGTTGCGTGCTTGAGCAGTTTGGCCAGCGGCACGTCGACCGTGCCGTCTGACAAGGCGGTGATCTCGAACTTGCCGAGCGGCATGCGGTAGTAGCCCGGCGCCTGCGTGCCGACCTGCGGCGCGGCGGCACGGGCCGGCATGGCAAGCGCCGACGCTAGCACCACGCCGGCCAGCACAGTGCCGCACCACATGCGCTGCATCGATGGGGATCGCAAGATTTTCATGAATGGCCTCGAAAACGGATGGCTAAGGTGTGGCTGGCATTGTGGTGACCGGCTGCATCCCTGCGCAAATCGTTTGGCATGATCGCGGGTATCGGGGGGACGATATCGCGTTCTGCTGCCACCCCCGCCGCGCAGTGCCGTAAGCGCCATGCATTCCGCCACGGAAACAATGGCCCACGAAACTTCAATAGGCCGGCCAATCACCGTCGCTGATACTCAATCCCGGAAACACCACCAACGAGGGGAGACAGCACATGAAGAAGTTTGCAATGCAGGCCCTGGCCGCCGGGGTCCTCGGCGTTGTGGCATGCGTGCCCGGCGCGGCACAGGCGGAGTGGCCGGAGAAGCCGGTGCGCCTGATCGTGCCGACCGCGCCGGGCGGCGCGCCGGACATCGTCGCGCGCCTGTTCGGCGATGCCCTGTCGCGGCGCCTGGGCCAGGCGGTGGTGGTGGAGAACCGCCCTGGCGCGGGCGGCAATATCGGCATGCAGGCGCTGCTTGCGGCACCGGCGGATGGCTACACCATCGGCTATGGCAACAACGCCACACTGGCGACCAACCGCTTCCTGTACAGCCGGCTACCGTACGACCCGGACAAGCTGGTTCCCATCGTCGGCCTGGTCACGACCTTCAATATCCTGGCGGTCAACCCGTCATTGCCGGTGCGGTCCACGCAGGAACTGGTGGCCTATGCTCGCGCCAACCCGGGCAAGCTGTCGATGGGCTCGGCCGGCAACGGCACCACCAGCCACCTCGGCGGCGAGTTGTTCAAGGTCATGACCAACCTCAACATCACGCACGTGCCTTACAAGGGCAGCACGCCGGCGCTGCAAGACCTGGTCGGCAACAACGTGCAGCTGATGTTCGACAACGTGCCGTCGATCGGCCCGTACGTGAGCGCGAACCGCGTGCGCGCGCTGGCGGTCACGTCGAGCAAGCGCTCGCCGCAATTCCCCGACCTGCCAACCATGGCCGAAGCCGGCCTCAAGGGCTACGAGCTGACCGCCTGGGCAGGCCTGGTGGCGGCGCCGGGAACGCCGGCCGAGGCCATCGAGCGGCTGAACCGCGAGGTCAACGCAGTGATCCGCGATCCGGGCTTCCGGGCGCAACTGGACAAGCTTTCGTTCGAGCCGCTCGGTGGCAGCGCGCGCGATTTCCAGGCGCTGATCGCGTCCGAAACCGTCAAGTTCGGCGAACTGGTCCGCAAGAGCGGCGCCAGGGTCGATTGAGCGAGGAGACCGACATGACCAGGCTCTATGACCTCATCATCCGCAACGGCGACGTGATCGATGGCACCGGCGCGCCACGCCGCACCGCTGACGTAGCCATTGCCGACGGCGCGATCGCGGCGATCGGCGACCTCGGCGCCGCGCGTGCGGACGCTGAAGTGGATGCCGCCGGACTGATCGTCGCGCCCGGCTTTATCGACACCCACACCCACGACGACTGGATGGTGTTCGAGTCTCCCGGCATGCTGCCCAAGGTAACGCAGGGCGTCACCACCATCATCGCCGGCAACTGCGGCATCAGCCTGTTCCCGCTGGTGACCGACAGCATCCCGCCGGCGCCGCTGGACATCATGCGCGGCGGCTACCGATTCGACTCCGTGCGCGCTTACCGCGAAGCGTTCGCCGCCAGCCCGGCAGCGGTCAATGTGGCAGTGCTGGTGGGCCAGTCGACGCTGCGTGCGCGGCATGTGCCCCAGCTCGGCTTGGCCGCCAGCGACGCGGAAATCGAACAGGTGCGCCAGGACGTAGAAGCGGCGCTGCGAGAGGGCGCGATCGGGGTCTCGACCGGCACCTTCTATCCGCCTTCGGCGGCGGCGCCCGAGGACGAGATCGTGCGCATGTGCGAGCCGATGCGGCGCCTCGGCGGCGTGCTGGTCGCGCATATCCGCGACGAGAGCGACAAGATCGCCGAGTCGATCGACGAGACCGCGCGCATCGGCAAGGCGCTGGGGGTGTCCACCGTGATCTCGCACCACAAGCTGGTCGGCAAGCAGAACCACGGCCGCAGCCGCGCCACGCTCGCGCAGGTGCGCGAACATGCCCAGACCATGCCGCTGTGCCTGGATTGCTACCCGTACGCAGCTTCGTCGACCATGCTGCGGCCCGAGCGGGTCACGCAATGCGACCGCATCCTGATCACGTGGTCGGCCACCCATCCTGAAGCCGCCGGGCGCTACCTGGAAGACCTGGCGCAGGAATGGGGCCGCTCGCGCCATGAGGTGGCGCAGGCACTGGTGCCCGGTGGCGCCGTCTACTTCATCATGGACGAGGCCGACGTGCGCGACATCCTGGCCTACCCCGACACCATGATCGGATCGGACGGCATTCCTTCGGACGAGACCCCGCACCCGCGCCTGTGGGGCACTTTCCCGCGCGTGCTGGGCCTGTACTCGCGCGACCTGGGCCTGTTTCCGCTGGAACGAGCGGTGCACAAGATGACCGGGCTGGCGGCGCAGCGCTTCGGGCTGGAACGGCGCGGCGAACTGCGCGCCGGCCATGTCGCGGACATCACCGTGTTCGATCCGGCAACGATCCAGGACCGCGCCACCTTCGACGATCCGCAGCAGCCTTCGGTCGGCGTGCGCCATGTGTTCGTTGCCGGGCAGGCGACCCTGCGCGACGGTGCGCCGCTGGACGCCCGCCCCGGGCGCTTCGTCGGCTCGACGCTGGTGAACGCGCGCTCGGCGCAATGAGGCGTGCCGGCATGCCGCCGGCCTCTGCGCTCAGGGAGCCGCGCGGTCGTCGGCGCTCTGTTGCTGCAGCCACGCGATAAAGGTCTGCATCGCGGGGCCGTCGCGCTTGTGTTCCGGGCAGATGAAGTAGTAAGCCTTGGGCGAGACATAGGGTTGCGTCGCCAGGCGCAGCAGCCGGCCGGCGCGGATGTCGTCTCCGGCCACGTAGTCGGGCAGCAGCGCCAGCCCCATGCCGCTCAGCGCAGCCTGCAGGCCCATGGTCAGCAGGCCGTAGCGCGGGCCATCGTCCGGATGCGCGACCCGGAATCCCGCTTGTTGCAGGTAACTGGGCCACGCCTCCAGCGCGGCGTTCTGGTGCAGCAAGGGCAGTCGCCTGATCGCCTTGGCCAACGACACACCGGCGCCGAGCAGCTCCGGCGCGCACACCGGATACAGCTCCAGCGGCATGACCTTGAGCGAAAAATGGCGCGGCGGCGGGCCGGCGCAGTACATGATCGCCGCATCGAGCCCGGTGCTCTCCAGGTCTACCGGCCCGACCTTGGTGGTGACGTTGAGCTGGATGTGCGGCTGCTCCTTGGCGAAGCGCAGCAGCCGCGGCAACAGCCAGATATTGCCCAGCGAGACCGGCACCGACAGGTTAAGGCGCCCGCCGGCGGTGCGGCCGGACTGCACTTCAAGCGTCGCTTCCTCGATCAGGGCCAGCGCCTTGCGCACGCTCGCCAGGAATTCCTCTCCAGCCGGCGTCGGGGCCACCGCGCCCTTGCGGCGATTCAGCATGCGTGTGCCGAGATAGTCTTCCAGCTCGGTGATCTGCTTGCTGACCGCGCTTTGCGTCAGGCACAGCTCGTCGGCCGCGCCCGTGACGCTGCCAACGCGGGCCGTGGTTTCCAGCGCGATCAGGTTGGCCAGCGCAGGCAGGTGGCGTCCGGTGGTGCTCTTCATGGCGCAGGCGCAGGTCGGTAGGTCGTGGAGGAAGCCGGGCTGCAATTGCGCGCCGGCCAGCGAGGTGCCGGCATTGTCGTCGATTCATTCCGGGAAGGAAAGAACGTGGGAAGAAACATCCATTGCCGGACCAGCCCGGAGCAGCCACTATGCAAACAAACCGCAGGACCGCCCATGACTTCCTTACCGCACTCCGCATGGCCCGCGCATGACACGCTATCGCGTGCTGCCGTCGACCCGTTCGAAACATCGCTGGCAGCGCTCGCCGACGCCATGCGCTCCCGCCGCATCTCGGCGCAGGCGTTGGTGGGTGGCTGCCTCGCCCGCATTGCTGCCTACGACCGCGCCGGGCCCTGCCTGAACGCGATCAGCGAAGTGAACCCGTCCGCCATGCGGGAAGCCCGCGCGCTGGACGAGGAACTCCGCACGCAAGGTCCGCGCAGTGCGCTGCACGGCATCCCCATGGTGGTCAAGGACAACATCGACACGGCCGGCATGCCGACCACGGCCGGATGCGCGGCTCTGAGCCAGGCGTACCCGCCAGCCGATGCGGCATGCGTGGCACGGCTGCGCGCGGCCGGCGCGATCGTGCTGGCCAAGGCCAATATGTCTGAACTGGCCGCTTCCAACGGCCGTTTCGGCTACAGTTCGGCCAACGGACTGACGCTCAACCCCTACCGGCTCTCGCGCAATGCCAGCGGTTCCAGCAGCGGCAGCGGCGCGGCGGTCGCGGCCAGCCTTGCGGCCTTCGGCCTGGGCACCGATACCTTCGGCTCGGTGCGCGGCCCCGCTTGCGTGCATGCGCTGGCCGGCCTGCGGCCAACCCACGGATTGCTCGACAACGCCGGCGTACTGCCGCTGGCGGCCTCGTTCGACACCGTCGGGCCGCTGGGCCGCAGCGCGGCCGACGTGGCGCTGGTGATGGACGTGCTGGCGCCAGGCCAGGGCTTCGGCGCGCCGGCCACGCTGGCCACATTGGCCGGACGCCGGCTGGGTATCGTGACCGACTTCGCGGGCGGCAATGATGAGATCGATGCGCTGTTCGACGCTGCCGTGGCGGCAATGCAGGCCGGCGGCGCCCACGCGGTCCCAGTGCGCCTGCCAATCTCCGCACTGACGCTTTACGCCGACCTGCTGGACGACATTACGCGCGCCGAATGGGTGCCGGGCCTCGACCGCTACCTGCGGCTGGCAGGCAGCGCCGTGCCGCGCAGTGCCGCCGCACTGCTGGCAAGCCTTCAGGGGCGGCGTGAAGACGACGGGCGCGAAGTCAACCCGCTGACGCTTGCCGCGTTGCGCCACGCATGCGAGACCCGAGGCCTGCCGCCCCGGATCGATGCGGCCACGGCCCGTTGCCTGCGCCACCTGCTCGACGACATCATGCATTCGCATCGCGTGGATGCGTTGGTCTTTCCGACGCTTGCGTGTCCCGCCTCGCCCCGCTACGACATGGCTGACGCCACCTACCACTGCCGGGCAGCGCAGCCGCTGGCAGCGATGCACATCGCCAGCACCTCCGGCATGCCGGAGGTCAGCGTGCCGATGGGCTTTGTCGAGGCGGGCGTACCGGCCGGCGTTTCGTGGCTGGGTCCAGCGGGCAGCGACGCGGCGCTGCTGGCCATGGCGGTCGCGTTCGAGCAGCAAACCCGGCACCGTCGCGCGCCCGCCACCACGCCGGCGCTGCCGTGACGCGCCGACGGACTTGCCGCAGGAGATAGCGAGGCATGCAAATCAAGGAAAGCCATTTTCGCGGTGTCGACCTGAACCTGCTGGTGACGCTGTCCGTGCTGCTGCGCGAGCGCAGCGTTTCGCGCGCCGCTGAACGCCTGCATCTCGGGCAGCCGGCGGTCAGCGGTGCGCTGGCCCGGTTGCGCGAACTGTTCGACGATCCCCTGCTGGTCCGCAGCACACACGGCATGGCACCGACGGCGCGCGCGCTGGAACTGGAGCGGCGCCTGTTGCCGGCGCTTGCCGAGATCGAGGCCGCACTGCTGCAGCGGCGTGAATTCGATCCGCTGGCGTCGGACCGGACCTTTGTCATCGGCATGCCGGACTGGATCGAACTGTGGCTGGCGCCGTTCCTGCTGGCGTGCCTGGCGGTGCATGCGCCGCGGGTGCGGCTGGCGATCGTACCGACCGATCCGTTCCGCGGCACCGACATGCTGGAGCGCGGGGAAATGGACCTGGGTGTCGGGCCGTTTGCCAGGGGCCCGGCGTGGCGTCGCGAGCGCGATGTGCGCAGCATGGGCTTTCGCTGCGTGTATGGGGCAGCGCCGCTGCAGGACGGTGGCCGCCTGTCGCTAGCCGACTACCTGCGCTTTCCCCACGTGCTGGTGTCGTATCGCGGCGGCTTCGACAGTGCCGCCGACGCATGGCTGGCCACGCAAGGGCATGCCCGCGAGGTGCGCTACAGCAGCGCGCGCTTCGCCAGCGTGCCCGCCATCCTGCATGGCATCGCCGCGCTGGCTACAGTGCCGGCGGTGCTGGCGGACCAGTGGTGTGCCAGCGCGGGGCTGCGACAGTTGCCATCGCCGGTGCCACTGCCCGACTTCACCGTGCTAGCGGCCTGGACCACGGCGCGGGACAGCGATGCCGGGCTGATGTGGCTGGCGGACCGGATCGCAAGCCTGGCCGGCGCGGGCGAGGGTCTCGCCACGTAGCGCCGCCCGCGCGAATGGCGGCTTGCCTATTCCTCCTGGAAGGCCTCTTCCCGCTTTGCCTTGATCGACGGCAGCGCCACCACCGCCACCAGCGCCGCGGCGGCCACCAGCAAGCCCAGCGACAGCGGCCGCGTGGTGAACACCGAGAAGTCCCCGCGCGACAGCAGCAAGGTGCGGCGGAAGTTCTCCTCCATCATCGGCCCCAGCACGAAGCCCAGCAGCAGCGGCGCGGGTTCGCAGCGCAGCTTGTGGAAGATGTAGCCGATCAGGCCGCACGCGGCCGCGGCGAAGACATCGAACACCGTGTTGTTGACCGAATAGACGCCGATGCTGCAGAACACCAGGATCGCCGGGTAGAGGAAGCGGTACGGCACGGTCAGCAGCTTGACCCAGATGCCGATCAGCGGCAGGTTCAGCACCACCAGCATCAGGTTGCCGATCCACATCGAGGCGATCAGCCCCCAGAACAGCGCGGGGTTGCTGGTCATCACCTGCGGGCCCGGCTGGATGTTGTGGATCGTCATCGCGCCCACCATCAGCGCCATCACCGCATTGGGCGGGATGCCCAGCGTCAGCAGCGGGATGAATGACGTCTGCGCCGCGGCATTGTTAGCCGACTCAGGGCCTGCGACGCCTTCGATCGCGCCCTTGCCGAATTCCTGCGGATGCTTCGATGTCTTTTTCTCCAGCGAATACGCGGCAAAGGACGCCAGCGACGCGCCGCCGCCCGGCAGGATGCCCAGCGAAGAGCCCAGTAGCGTGCCGCGCAGCACAGCGGGGATCATGCGCCTGAAGTCTTCCTTGTTCGGGAACAGACCGGTTACGCGGTCGGTAAAGGTCTCGCGGTGCTCCTTCTGCTCCAGGTTGGCGATGATCTCGGCGAAGCCGAACAAGCCCATCGCGAGCGCCGTGATGCTGATGCCGTCGGTCAGTTCCGGCACGTCGAACGAGAAGCGCGCTGCGCCCGAGTTCACGTCGGTGCCGACCAGCCCGAGCAGCAGGCCCAGCACGATCATCGCCACCGCCTTGACCAGCGAGCCCGACGCCAGCACCACGGCACCGATCAGCCCGAGCACCATCAGCGAGAAATACTCGGCGGGACCGAACTTGAAGGCCAGCTCCGACAGTGGCGTGGCGAATGCGGCCAGGATCAGCGTGGCCACGCTGCCGGCGAAGAACGAGCCAATGCCCGCCGTGGCGAGCGCCACGCCGGCCCGGCCGCGCCGCGCCATCTGGTAGCCGTCCAGCGTAGTCACCACCGCCGACGACTCGCCCGGCAGGTTGACCAGGATGGCCGTGGTCGAGCCGCCATACTGCGCGCCGTAGTAGATGCCGGCCAGCATGATCAGCGCGGCCACCGGCGGCAGCGTGTAGGTGATCGGCAGCAGCATGGCGATGGTGGCCAGCGGCCCCAGCCCCGGCAGCACGCCGATCAGCGTGCCGAGCACGCAGCCGAGGAAGGCATAGGCGAGGTTCTGCAGCGACAGCGCCGTGGAGAACCCGAGTGCGAGATGACTGAGCAGTTCCATCGGTGTCTCCTAGTTGGTGAAGATCGCCGGCCACACCGGCATCTGCAGGTTGATGCCGTAGACAAAGGCGACCGTGCTGATCGCCACCAGCACCACCGCGTTCAGGATGGCGCCCTTCCACGTGAATTCATGGCTGGCCATCGACGACACCAGCACCAGCGCCAGCACCGACAGCACCATGCCCAGCGCCTTGAGCACGAGGCCGAACAGCACGACCGAGCCGAGGATCCACAGCAGCGTCTTGATGTCCCAGCGGGCCATGCGGTCGGCCTCTCCTTCTTTCGACATGGCGCCGAACGCCACCACGGCGCCGAGCAGCGCGAGAACGATGCCAAGCCAGAACGGGAAGTATCCGGGGCCCATCCGGGCGGCGGTGCCCATGGAGTAGCCACGGGCGACGAAAGAAAAACTGAGGCCGACGACGATGAACATCAGGCCGGACAAGAAGTCGGTTTGTTTGCGTATGCGCATGCAGGATCCTTGAAGCTGGGGGGCGACAGAAGGCGCCATTGCGGTGGCGCCCGCTTCCGGAGCCCCGAACAATACATCATGTCGTGATATATTTTTCGGCACCCAAGGGTTATTCCTTAGGAATCGGACGGCACGGCAGCCGCTTCCGACACGTCAGGGATCGCCGTTACGCCGTTACGCCGTTACGCCGTTATGCCGTTATGCCGTTATGCCGAGACATTGAAGACATGGAGACGCATGCGGGGCCGCGCCCGTGAGACACGCTGCTGCAGCGAGGAAGATGCGGGAACGGAGGCGCGAAAAGCAGCGCAGGCACCGGCGTTGAACGCGGGTGCCTGCGCAGTGACGGGCTAATGCGAAGGGTGCGGCTGCGCCCTGACAGCGCAGCCGAAGTCGGTCAAGCCTTGCGCCAGACCGGCGAGCCGGAGATCGCGACCTTGCGCGGCAGGATCTGCTGCGCCGTGAAGGCATCGGCAATGCGCTGCTGCTCGGCCAGCGCCGCGCCGTCGACGGTGCGCACCGCGTAGCTGCGGCGCGCGTTGGCGGCCTCGACCGTGGCCGCATCCAGCCCGATCAGTGGCGCATGCCATCGCGCCGCTTCGGCCGGATTGCGCTTGACCCACTCGCCGGCGTCGCGCAGCGCGTCGAAGACCACGTTGAGCACCTCCGCATGCGCACGCGCATACGGCGTGGCGGCCAGGTAGAAGCGGCGGTAGCTCGCCAGTCCGTCGCCATCGCGCAGCACCCGCGCATTGGCCTGGCGCTGCACCGCCGCCAGGAACGGATCCCAGATCGCCCACGCCGCCACGCTGGCGCGCTCGAAGGCCGCGCGCGCATCGGCCGGACTCAGGTACACCGGGTCGATATCCCGGATCGACAGGCCCGCGCGCGCCAGCGCTTCGAGCACCAGGTAGTGCGCACCGGCACCCTTGGCAAACGCCACGCGCTGGCCCTTGAGCTGTGCCACTTCACGGATCGGCGAATCGCCGCGTACGACGATGGCCTGCGCCTGCGGCGAGGGGGTCTCGCTGGCGTAATAGGTCAGGTCCGCGCCCGCGGCCAATGCGAAAGGCGGCACCGCATCGGCCACGTCCGCGCTGAGGTCGAGGTTGCCGAGGTTCAGCGCCTCCAGCAGCGGCAGGCCTGAGGTGAATTCATGCCACTGCACTGCCACGCCCTTCGGTGCCAGCGCTTTCTCCAGCGTCTGCCGCGACTTCAGCAGGATCATCAGCGTGGAGGACTTCTGGTAGCCGATGCGCAGCGGCGTCGGCTGTCCCTGCGCGCGGGCGGTGCCGGTCCAGGCGCCGGCCGCGGCGGCAACGCCCGCGGCGGCTGTGGCCGCGAGCAACTGGCGGCGGCGGGCGTTGTATCGGGGATTCATGGCGGCACTCCGGGCAATGGCAAAGAGGGCCAGCATAGTCACGGGCGCGCCGCAAGCCAACGAACAATGTCGCGGTTGCTTATGCATCCAGCGCGAATCGGCAAGCATGGCCTATGATCCGGCAATCCCTTTTCCGCCAACTGTTTCCATGACGAGGCCAATGCCATGCAACTGTCCCCCGCCATCCCGATCCTGCGCATCTTCTCGGTCGACAAGGCCCGCGAGTTCTACCTGGATTTCCTCGGCTTCACGGTGGACTGGGAGCATCGCTTCGAAGAAGGCTTCCCGTTGTATATGCAGGTCAGGCGCTCCGGCCTGACGCTGCATCTCAGCGAGCACTACGGCGACGCCACGCCCGGATCGACGGTATTCGTGCCAATGCAGGACATCGATGCGCTGCACCGCGAGTTGTCGGCCAGGGACTACGCGTATGCGCGCCCCGGCGTCGAGACGCTCGGCTGGGGCCGGCAACTGCAGGTGGCGGATCCGTTCGGCAACCGGCTGCGCTTCTGCGAGCTGTCCGAATAGGCGCAAGCCCGCGTGACGCCAGCTAGTCCGCGTCGCCGGCGCCGGTCGCGCCGCTGGCCATGATCTGCTCCATGCTCAGCTGCGCGATGCCCTGATCGTAGCGCGCGCCATTGCCGCCCAGCACCGCGGTGGCCTGCCGCGCGACCTTGAGCAAGGTCGCCACTGCCGCGTACATTGTCGGCGCCGCGGCCAGCCGTTGCTTCGGGCCCGACAAGGTCAGCGCGCCCACCAGCTCGCCGGTGGCGCCGAACACCGGCACCGAGGCCGAGGCGGTCTCGGCATCGCGCTCGCCATACGACGCCGCCCATAGCCGCGCCCGCACCTCGCTCCAGCGCTCGTCGCCGGGTTCAGTGAAGGCGCGCAGCAGTTTGCCCGAGGCGCCGCGGTCGACCGGGAAGGCGTCGCCAACGCCAATGGAAACGCGCACCGCACGCGCCGGCTCCACACGGTAGAGCACCAGCCGCTGGTCGCCCTGGCGCACGTAGAACGATGAGGTTTCGCCCAGTTCGCGGCTGACCTGCTCCAGCAGCGGCTCGATCACCGGGCCGACGCGGAACGAGCGCTGGTAGATCGCCGCCAGCCGCAGCGGCTGTGGCCCGATTGCGTACTGGCCGTCGTCGAGCTTGCGGATATAGCCGCCATGCTCCAGCGCCGCCAGCAGGCGCAGCACGGTGCTCTTGTACAGGTCGGTGCGGCGCGACAGTTCGGTCAGCGACAGGCGCTCGTCGGTCGGTCCGAAGGCGCCGAGGATGGCGAAGGCGCGGTCCAGCACGGCGACGCCGCTGGAGGTATCGGGGGCGCCGGCGGAGTGGGCGGGTTGCTTGTCTTCCATGGTTGCAGGCGGCCAGAGTTCTGCCTAGTAGAACACAGGTTTCACATTTTTTCGAAATCATCGGGTTTACTCGGATTAGTTTCTCTCTATTCTGGCTCTAAAGTTCTTCTCCATAGAACACAGTTCTATCAGAAGGAACAAAACCGGCGCCAACTGAAGAGATCAGGCCTGCCGGTTCCATCAGACAGGAGACTCCATGACCCGCCGTTCGCTCCGTTCCACCCATTCCATGCGTTCCCCGATACTTGCCGCGCCTGTGCGGGCCCTGATGCGCACCGTTGCCTGCTGCGCGCTGCCTGCGCTGCTTGCCGCAGGTGCCGGCGTCGCCCATGCCGCCGACGCCTATCCCGCGCAGCCGGTTCGCCTGATCGTGCCCTTCCCGCCGGCGGGCGGCACCGACGTGCTGTCGCGACTGGTCTTCAACAAGATCGGCATGGCGACAAAGTGGAACGTGGTGGTGGAGAACCGCGCGGGTGCGGGCGGCAACATCGGCATGGACGGCGTGGCCAAGGCCAGGCCCGATGGCTATACCCTGGGCATGGGGCAGACCGCCAACCTGGCGATCAATCCCACGCTGTATCCGAAGATGCCCTACAACGCGCTGAAGGACTTCGCGCCGGTGGCGCTGGTGGCGGCGCAGCCGGTGGTGCTGATCGTACGTAACGACGCTCCCTACAAGACTGTTGCAGACCTCGTGGCGGCGGCGAAGGCGAAGCAGTTGTCGATGGCTTCGGCCGGCACGGGCACGGTCGGGCACCTGACCGGTGAAATGTTCGCACGGCGCGCCGGCATCAAGACGCTGCATGTGCCGTACAAGGGCGCCTCGCCGGCCCTGACCGACCTGATGGGCGGGCAGACCGACTTCTATTTCGCCACGCCGCCGATCGCCATGCCGATGATCAAGGCCGGCAAGATCCGGGCCCTGGCAGTGACATCGGCCAAACGCCTGCCATTGCTGTCCGCCGTGCCTACCATTGCAGAGTCGGGCTACGCAGGCTTCCAGGCGGAAGACTGGAAGGCGCTGGTGGCGCCCGCCGGCACGCCGCCCGAGGTGGTGGCGCGGCTGAATGCCGAGGTCAACAAGGCGCTGGCGCAGCCGGACACGGTGAGCAAGCTGCGTGAAGAAGGCAGCGAGCCTCGCGGCGGCACCGCCAAAGAGCTCGGCGCCTTTATCCAGAGCGAGAACACGCGCTGGGGCGAGATCGTGCGCCAGTCCGGCGCGCGCGTCGAATAGTTGAATCGTCGAACAACGGACCAGACACCAACGCCATGCAAAAACCCTTGCGTAACATCCGCGTGCTCGACCTCACCAACGTGCTGGCCGGCCCGTTCTGCTGCCACCAGCTCGCGCATCTTGGCGCCGAGGTCATCAAGGTGGAAACGCCGGGTACCGGCGACCTGGCGCGCCAGCTTGGCGCGGATGCCGAGCTGAACCAGCGCCTGATGGGCGTCTCGTTCCTGGCCCAGAACCCGGGCAAGCAGTCCGTGACCATCAACCTCAAGCACGCGCGCGGCAAGGAAGTGTTCCGCAAGCTGGTGCGCAGCGCCGACGTGTTGGTCGAAAACTTCCGCCCCGGCGTGATGGACCGGCTCGGCCTGGGCTACGCAACGCTCAGACAGGAGAACCCGCGGCTGATCTACTGCGCGATCTCCGGCTTCGGCCAGGACGGGCCGCTGGCGGAGCTGCCGGCGTACGACCAGATCATCCAGGGCATGTCAGGCGTGATGAGCATCACCGGCGATCCGGAGACGGCGCCGTATCGGGTGGGCTATCCGGTGTCCGACACCATTGGCGGACTGACCGCGGCGCTCGCCGTGGCGGCGGCGCTGGCGGATCACCAGCGCACCGAGGGCTATTTCATCGACGTGTCGATGCTGGAGGCCACGCTCGCCACCATGGGCTGGGTGGTCTCCAACCACCTGATCGCCGGCAAGGCGCCGGTGCCGATGGGCAACGAGAACATGACCGCCAGCCCGTCGGGCACCTTCCGCACCGGCGACGGGCTGCTCAATATCGCCGCCAACAAGCAGGAACAGTTCGAGGCGGTGTGCCGCGTGGTCGGCCGTCCCGAACTGGCGGGCGATGCGCGCTTCGCGCAGCGGCAGGCGCGCCTGGCCAACCGCGCGGCCCTGACCGAAGCGCTGGAAGCCGAGCTGGCAACCAGGCCCGCCACCGAATGGTGGCCGCTGCTGAACGCCGCCGGGGTCCCGGCCGGTCCGGTGCTGGGCGTGCCCGACACGCTGGCGCATCCGCAGGTGCGCGACCGCGGCATGATCGGCGAATTTGCCGAAGTGCCAGGCGTGGGCCGCGACATCCGCGTGGTGCGCACCGGCTTCAAGCTCAACCGCGAGGCGCCGGCAGTGGACACGCCGCCGCCAGAACTGGGCCAGCACACGCGCCAGGTGCTGGAAAGCCTGGGCTACAGCAGCACGGACATCGATCAACTCAGCCAGGAGCGCGCAATATGAGCGGCATCGGCCAACATCCCAACGCCGGCGAACAAGACATGGATCCGGGCCAGCGCCTGTCGCAGGACTGGTGGCATACCGGCATCATCGACATGAAGCCCGGCGAGATCCGCTACCGCGGCTATCCCATCGAGCAGCTGATCGGACGCGTCTCGTTTGCGCAGATGATCTGGCTGATGCTGCGCGGCGAACTGCCTGGCCCGGGACAGGGAGAGTTGCTTGACGCGGCGCTGATGGCCGCCGTCGACCACGGTCCGCAGGCACCGAGCATTGCCATCGCGCGCATGGCGGCGACCTGCGGCGTGGGGCTGAACAATGCAATGGCGTCGGCGGTCAACGTGCTGGGCGACGTGCATGGCGGCGCGGGCGAACAGGCGGTGGCGCTGTATGAGGATGTCGGCGCGCGCATCGACGCCGGCAGCAGCATGGACGATGCCGTGGCCGCGGCGCTGCATGGCTATCGCGACCTGCATGGCAAGTTTGTCTCCGGATTTGGTCACCGCTTCCATCCGGTCGACCCGCGCGCACCGCGCCTGCTCGCGCTGGTGGAACAAGCCGCGGCCGATGGCGTCGTCACGGGGCGCTATGCGTCGATCGCGCGTGCCATCGAGCAGGCACTGTCCGCCGGGCGCAGCAAGCCCATTCCGATGAATATCGACGGTGCCACTGCCGTGATCTATGCCGAGCTCGGCTTCCCTGCCCCGCTGGCGCGCGGCCTGTTCTGCCTGTCGCGTTCGGTCGGCATCCTCGCGCACGCGTGGGAGCAGACCTGCCAGGGCGGGCGCAACAAGGGACCGATCCCGCGCCAGTTCCTGTGGACCTACGACGGCGCGCCGCAGCGCGACGTGCCCTAGCCGGTCGTTGATGAATCATTGCGTCGCTGCGGAGATCGCGTCCTGACGCCATGGATGACTGGAAAGGCCGAGCACAACGCCTCTCGGCATCAGTCGTCCTTTTCCTATATCGATGTCGGCGCATCACCGACAGCGAAGACAGAGACCGGCCACTAGTATCCATGCAACAAGCAGTCACGTCTCCCACAAAAAAATGATGCCCTCTCCGGCGTCCGGGCCGCGGCTGTGCTCCGCAACCCGAGAGAAGGAGAGCAATCATGGATCGACGCCAGTTCCTGAAGTGGGGAAGTTTCATGACCGTCACGATCGCCACCGGCGGCCTGGCTGCCTGCGGCGGCGGTGGTGGCGACGACGATGAGCCCGACACGGGCAATCCGGAAAACTTCAATTTCGTACACGGCGTCGCCTCGGGCGACCCAAAGCAGACAGCGTAGTGGTGTGGACCCGCGTTGAAGGCAGCAACGGCAAGCGGCCCGTGGTGGTGCGGCTGCAAGTCTCGACCCAGCAGGACTTCCCGCCGCAATCGCTGGTGGTCAACCAGCCGCTGATGGCCCTTCCGGAATGGGACTACACCATTCGCAACAAGGTCACGGGCCTGACCGCCGGCACTCGCTACTACTACCGCTTCCTGCTCGGCAACCGCCCCAGCACCGCAGGCCGCACGCGCACCGCAGCAGCCGCGGGCACGCCGCTGGCGCAACTGCGCTTCGCCTTTGTCAGTTGCCAGGACTGGAATGCCAACCACTGGGCCGGCATGGAAGAGCTGGTGGAACAGGACCTGGACTTTATCGTCCACGTGGGCGACTACATCTACGAAGCCGTGCCCGGCGGCTCACGCGCCGGACTGGTGGAAGACCGCCACGCCGCGCTGCAGCTGCCCAACGGCACGGTGCTGCCGGATGGCAGCGTCTACGCCACCACGCTCGACGACTACCGCTACCTGTACCGCAGCTACCGCAGCGATACGCGCTTGCAGGCGCTGCACGCGGCCTTCCCCATGATCGCGATCTGGGACGACCACGAGTTCTCGGACAACTGCTGGCAGGACCGCCAGACCTACGACTCGGACGACGACCTCACGCCACACACCGCGCGCCGGCGCGCCGCCAGCCAGGCGTGGTTCGAATACCTGCCCGCCGACGTCAGCCTCGACACGAGCAACCCGTCGTTCCAGAACATCCAGATCTACCGGGCCTTCACCTTCGGCAACCTGGCCACGCTGTTGATGACCGACGAACGGCTGTACCGCGCCGACCACATCATCGCGGAGGAATCGACTGGCCGCGCGGTCGGCAGCCTGTACTTCGTTCCCGCCGCCACGCTGGCCTCCACCGAGGCGCAGAAGATCAGCGATGCCGGCAATGCGCTGACGCCGGTGTCGATGCTCGGCGACGCGCAGCGCGCGTGGTGGCAGGACCGCGTCGGCGGCGCCAATACCACGTGGAAGCTGTGGGGCAACCAGCTGTCGCTCATGCGCATGCAGGTCGACATCACCAAGGCCATCGCCGATCTGATCGCGCGGGCCTTGGTGCAGGCCAATAGCGCGCTGGCATCGCTGCAGTCGGCCATCGCCAGTGCGCTGGAAAGCGATCTGGCCGCGGCCAAGGCCGCCGGCTCCTATGCCGGACTGGCGTACACCGCGCTGCGCAACCTGCTGTCGCAGGCAGGCATCGACGCGGCGGCCTTCGACGCCAACATCCGGCCGCTGATCGAAAGCCGCCTGCCGGCGATCGCGCTGCTCGACCGCTTTATCCTCAATGCCGACCAGTGGGATGGCTACAACGCCGAGCGCAAGAACCTGATGGCGTTCCTGAAGGCCAACGGCGTGCGCAACATGGTGGCGCTGAGTGGCGACATCCATGCGTTCTTCGGCGGCCAGGTGATGGACGACTACGATGCGGCTTCGCCCACGCCGGTGATGGTCGACCTGGTGACCGCGGGCGTGTCGAGCAACACGCTGCTGAGTTCGTTCCGCGCCATCGTCGACAACGACCAGGCTTTTGCCGCGTTGCGCGAGCTGGTCTACAGCGATGTCGGCGGCGTGCTGGTGAACGCGTTCGATACCACTTTGCGCGCGTTCAACCCGTGGATTCGCCATGCCGACACCAATGCGGAAGGGTATGCGCTGGTGACGCTGACGGCGGACAAGCTCAGCTGCGCGTTCCATACGATGAAGTCCATCAGCGGCGGGGTCGCGCCGGCGCTGCCGGCTACCGCAAGCACGCGGGTGCTTGAAGTGGCGGCAGGCACGGCGGATGTGAATGTGCTGTAGCGGGATGGGTTGCGGTGCGCCGGGTGCTTATTCGGCCTTGACGCCGGCGTCACGGATGACTTTTTCCCAGCGCACCTTCTCTGCCTGCACGAAGCGTTCGCCCTGCTGGCGGTTCTGAGGCATCGGGTAGGTGCCCAGCTCCTTCAGCCGCTCGACGAAGACAGGCTGCGACAGCACGGTGCCGACCGCGGTGTTGATCGCGTCGAGCGCGGCCGCGGGGGTGCCCTTGGGCGCGAACACGGCGAACCAGCCCTTTGCCACCAGGCCGGGGGCTACGTCCCTCGCAAGGGGTATCCCTTCGAGCCCGGGCAGCGTGGTGTCGGCGGTCACCGCCAGCGCCTTGAGGCGGCCGCTGCGCACCAGCGGTACCAGCGGTGCGATGCCGTCGACATAGACCGGCACATCGCCCTTGACCACGGCCTGGATCGCCTGCGTGGTGCCGCTGAAACTGACCTGGCGGAAGCGTGCCTGCTGCAGCTGGCCCATCATTTCAGCGGTCAGGTGCGGGACTGAGCCGCGCGTGGGGCTGCCGATGGTGACGTCGTCCGGGCGTGCCTTGCCGGCTTTCAGCACTTCCGCGAGGGTCGTGAAGCCGGACTTGGGGTCGGCGACGAACATCATTGGCGTGTAGGCCAGTGTTGCCGCGACTTCGGTGTCGCGCTGGATGTCGAACCTGGCTTCCTTGTACATCACCGGGGTGGTGACGGCTGCGGCGGCGTGGAAGATGCCTAGCGTGTAGCCGTCCGGCGCGGATTGCTTCAAGGCGCTCATGGCGACGATGCCGTTGCCGCCTGGCTTGTTTTCTACGATGACTTGTTGCTTCCAGACTGCTGTCAGGCGTTCGGCGACCTGGCGGGCGATGATGTCGGGGGCGCTGCCGGCGATGGAGGGGACGACGATGCGGACTATTTTTTCTGGATAGGGGGCGGCGGTTGCGGCTGCGGCCGCGGCCGCGACGGTCAGGCTGGTTGCTACAAGCAGCCTCAGGCTGGTGCGGCGGTTCATGGTTGTCTCCCGTGTGTGGTGTGGCGTCTCGTCGTCAAGGGTCTGATGCAGGGCAGCGGGACGAGGACGTCTTTATTTGACATACTGGCAATTAATTTTAGATTAATTGTTTGTGTATCAAATAAGGGGTTACCACTATGTCCCTACCTTCGTAGTCGATCGCCTGTCGCCAAGCCCAGCTGACCAACTAGGACCCGCGCGCTGCGCAGCCGCAGGCGTTCCTACCACGCCGCTAGCAGCAGGGGCCACCCAACAGCTCTGGGCTCGTTCAAAAACTGCGTCAATCCCGAGCCACCGTGGCGCACCATGGCGTCAGGCAGTCCTGCCCTGCAACGACGCCCAGCCCCGTACGAAAGCTCGCGCGCACTACGATAAGAGTGGCCGCCCGCCCAGGGCAGTAAACGCGCTTTTTGGTGACTTTTTGTCGCTCGGACAAAAAGTTACCCGCCCTTCAGGGCGGAACAGGGCATATCAACTGCTACCAGATGCCAGCCGCCAGGCCACAAACCTCAAGCAACCTTCTTCCTGGCCCTCTTGACCACAACACCCCTCCCACTAACCTTCCACCCCTCAATCCCATCCAGCGTAATCCGCAGCCCTTCCTCAAACGCCACATCGGAAGTCAACCGCGAAAACGCCTTGCTGACGAACCGCGCTCCCGGATATTGCAGTTCGGAAGCCGACTCCAGCTTCTTCTCGATAAAGGCCTGGTGATAAGCCGGCAACTGCCGCGAGGCCTCGGCCATGCTGGCCGACACCAGATACTGCGCAATCAGGTGATAGCCAAGCGCCACCTGCTCGGCAGTAAAACCACCCTGCATGATGGCCGACGTCATCCGGTTGAAGAACTCCATCCCGTAATCGGTTTCCCCCGGCTCCACTTCCTGGAACAAGCGATACCGGTTATGCGACGCGACGTAGATACTGACCCCGGGATTCTCCACGGCAACTTCGAAACTCAGCCGCGCAATCCCCTCCACATCCGCACGCCAGTCGCCAGTCAACGACGGCAGCACGCCAACCCGCTGGCGGTAGTAGTCGTTGAGTACACCAGACACCAGTTGGTCACGCCCCCCGAGGTAGTAGTGGATCAACCCCGGCGCCACGCCGAAATCCTTGGCCAGCTGCACCATCGAGATCTGGTCCAGCGGCATGGACTTGGTCAGCTTGATCGCATGCTGCAGGATGGCGACACGGCTCAGCATCGGCTCGGCGCCGATAGGCGAATCGGTCTTGGGCGGGCGGCCGCGACGGCGCGGCGCAGTGGGGGTGGCGGTTGCCTTTCCGGCGGGTGCGGCGGCGGCTGTGGTATTGCGGCGAGCGGCTGGCATGTTGGTTTGACCGGTCATGGACACAGGGCCGCGTAAATTGCGGCCCTGGTAATTTTACCGCGCTGCGCCAGCCATGGCGAACTCAGGCGCCGGCAGGCTCGGGCAAACCGGAACCATGCGAGCTCGGGCGCAGATAACGCCCCAGCGACAGCGTCAGCGCCCCGGCCGCCAGCAGCATGCACGGCAGCACCAGCAGCGCGGTGTCGTAGTTGCCATGCCGGTCAAACCATCCGCCCAGCCCGATCGGCCCGATCACCGCGCCGAAGCCATACCCGGAGAACGCGATGCCGAACAGCGCCCCGAACGCCCGCAGCCCGAAATACGAGCGCACCAGGTAAGAGATCAGGTCGCCCTCGGCACCGATGGTCAGGCCGATCAGGGTGGCGGCGACCAGCAGCAACTGGTAATCCCGCGTGACGCCAAGCAGGTAGATGCCCGCAGCGCCACCGACAAAGAACACGCAGGCGACGAACGGCGCGTGGATGCGATCGATCAGCACTCCGGTCAGGATACGGCCCACCAGCAACCCCACGCCGACCATCGACGCGCTGCGCGCGGCGTCCGCCGGGCTGAAGCCCTTGTCGGCAAACATCGCGGGCAGGTGCGGCCCGAGCGACAGCGTCGCCGACGACGCCAGGATAAACACCGCCCAGATGGCCCAGAGGCGATAGCTGCGCAGTGCCTCACGCAGCGGCACCCCGGGCGCCGCCGCCCCGGACGCGGCCCGTGCCACGCCGGGCACGCGGCGCTCGCGCAGCAGCGCGCAGGCCAGCAGCGACAGCACGATCGACCCGAGCCCCAGCGCCACATACGTCGTGCGCCAGCCATAGCCGGTGACCAGGTACTGCGCGGTGGCCGGCATCAGCACTGTGCCCGCCCCGAGCCCGCACATGGCAATGCCGAGCGCCAGCCCCAGGCGACGGTCGAACCACTGCGGCAGTACCGCAAGGTAGCCCAGCACCGAGGTCGCCGCGCCAAACACGCCGACCACCACCGACAAGCTCACCCACATCGCCTTGCTGCCATCCTGCAAGGCCATGCATGCCGTGGCAATCCCGAACACCAGCGCCGACGCCGCGATCACGCGCCGGATGCCGAAGCGGTCCATCATCGTGCCAACCAGCGGGCTGACCACCGCCAGCCCGAACATCGACGCCGCATACGACAGCGAGGCTTCAGAGCGCCCCCAGCCGAACTCCTGCGCCAGCGGCTGTACGAAGACGCCAGCGGTGGCATTGAACAGCGGGGCGTAGCCCGCGAGCATCCCGAGCGCCGCGCCCAGGATGACGGCGACATAGGTCCAGCGGGCGGCGGCGGGCGCCGGTTGGGGGGCTTGCTGCATGGTGGTTGTCTCCGTTGCCGAGGTTGGCGGATGGTGGCGGCCTCTGCGGGCGGCCGTCTTGCGTCATGCCAGTCCGGTGCGGCTGCCGAGCAAGGCGCCTGCGCCCGGCGCCTCGGCGCGCAGGCCGAGCCGGCGCAGCATCTGGCGCGCGGTGCAGGCCGCCGTCGACGTCACCGGGATGCCTAGCGCCTGCTGCGCCGGCTCCAGCGCCGCCAGCGATGGCATCTGCACGCAGGCGGACAGCACCACCACGTCGACGCCGGCGGTATCCAGCCGCTGCACATCCTGCAGCAACTGCATCGGGTCGCGCGCACCGACTTCCAGGTTGTCGAGGATCGAGAAGTTGATCGCATCCTGCACCGCGATGCCTTCGCTTTCGATGTAGTCGACCACGGTGCGCGTGAGCGCATCGCTGTATGGCGCCAGCAGCGCAATGCGGCGCGCGCCGAAGTCCTTCAGTTCCTCCACCAGCGCGCCGGCCGAGGTCATTACTTCGGGCAAATGCGGCGCGTCGCCGATCGCCGCGGTGAGGTCTTCGATGACCTGCCGGTGGTAGCCCTGCCCCATGCACATGGTCGCGACCAGGCATGCGGTGCTCATGATGTCGACGCGCGCGTCGGCCAGTTCCTGCGCGCAGCGGCCCATGTCGCGGTTCATCTGCGCCAGTTCCTCGGCTACTACGCGATGCATGCGCACCCGGCTCGAATGGAAGGAGAAGCGTTCGGGCAGCACCTGCATGCGGCCGGCGAAAATGGCGGGGACTTCGCGCTCCATGGTGATGTTGGAGCTGGGAACGATCTGTCCGATTCTGTATTGCATGATGAAATTCGAGAATGTCGGCGGCAGTGCCGCGCATCAGCGCGCGGCCGCAGGCCGCTGGAAAGCCGACAGCGCGGCGCGCAGGGAGTCGGGGATGGGCGTGCCGACGCGCTCGTCCAGCCGCACGCAGATCGGCGAGAAGGTCGCGTCGAACACCGCGCTCCCGTCCGGGCGCCGGGCCGTGCAGCGGATGTCGTAGGAACGCGTGCGGATCGCTTCGACCCGGCACTCGATGTCGATCACATCGTCCGGCCACAAGGTGCCGATGAATTCGAAACGCATGGCCTTGCACGGCGTGCCGACGCCATGCGCGGTGCCGAGGCGGCCCGTGCCACCGGCGATATGGTCGGAGAACAACCCCACCGCACCCAGCAGGTAGTCCGTGAAGCGGCCGGTGTAGACCACCCCGGCCGGATCGCAGTCGCCCCAGCGCACGGTGCGGCGCACCACGAAGGGCTGCTCGCTGAGTACATACTCGGTGGCGCGGATCATGGGTGCTGCCCGGCCGGCACCGACACGCCCGCCGCCGTCAGCTCGGCAAGCAGGTTCGGGTATTGCTCGCGCAGCCGGTTCAGGTCGACGCGGCCGGTACGGGTCATGAAGCGGAACACGAACTCATGCGCCGTGGGCAGATCCATCCATTCGCGGATGCGTTCGTACCAGTTGTACGAGGCCTCGGACGCACTGATCAGCTTGGCCTTCTCCGGGCGGCGCCTGGCATCGTAACGCTGCAGCGCAGCCTGCACATCATCCGGCGAGGCGACGATGGCCTCGGCCAGCGCGATCGCGTCTTCCATGGCAATGCGCGTACCCGAGCCGATCGAGAAATGCGCGCTGGTCAGCGCATCGCCGATCAGCACCTGGTTGCCGACATGCCAGGTGTCATTGACGATCACCGGGAACTGGCGCCACACCGAGTTGTTCGACACCAGCCGGTAGCCACCCAGCTCTGCGGCGAAGATCTTCTCGAACAGCGCCTGGCGCTCTTCCTGCGTCATCGACTCCATGCCGAAGTCGAGCCAGGTCTGGTGGTCGCACTCGGCCACGAAGGTGCTCATCGAGTCCGAGTATGGGTAGTAGTGCGCGACGAAATACCCGCCTTCGTACTTGCGGAACACCAGCGCGGGGTTCGGGAACGGCTTCTCCACGCCATACCAGGCGAAGTGGTTGGTCAGGCTGTGGCGGCGCGTGCCGAAGCCGGCCTCGTTGGCCGCGCGCAGCTGCGAATTGACGCCGTCCGCACCGACTACCAGGTCGGCATCGATCGCCGAGAAATCGCTGATGCGCTGGTTGTACGTGATCCGCACCCCCAGCTCCCCCGCGCGCGCCTGCAGGATCTGCAGCAGCCGGAGGCGCGGAATTGCGCCGCCGCCCGCGCCAGGGCGCTTCATCGTGATCGGGTGCTCGTGGCTGACGATGGAATGGCGGTCGCTGAAGCGCATCGCGCGCGCCAGCTCATCGACCACGGCCGGCGACGCCGCGCGCAGGTTGGACAGCCCGGTATCGGCCAGCACCACGCCAAAGCCGAAAGTGGCGTCTTCCGGATTCTGCTCGTAGATGTCGATATCGACTTCGGCGAGCCGTTCCTTCAGCAGGATAGCCAGGAACAGCCCCGACGGGCCGCCCCCGATGATGGCGATCTTCATTTGGCGTCCCCCGGGGCGATGACCAATGCATCCATGTCGAACTGTTCGATGCGCCCCGCCAGCCCGCCGGTCAGCGCGCCGTACCAGACCGCCGGCTTGAAGCCGAGCGCCTTGCGGCCGAAGCGGATGCCGGGGTTGCCGTCGATGCGCACGTAGCCGTTGCCGAGCGACGTCGTGTTGTAGCCTTCGGTCTTGCCGGCCACATCGAGCAGCGCGGCGAACTCGGGCACGTCGAGCACGAACACCGAAGCCTTGCCGGCCGGCGCGCTCTTGTCGATCAGCGCGGCCTTGCGCTGCCACACCGGCTCGATCGAGCCGAACGGCGCGCCGTCCTTGCCGGCGTTCTCCAGCTCGATGGCGGCGTCGATGGTCAGCCGTGCGTCTTCGGCATCGGACTCGCTGAACGGTCGCACCTGCCAGGTGATCTCGATCGGGTAGCCGTTGGGATCGTTGAAGTAGATCGACTCGATCACCTCATGGCGGATCTGGTAGCGCAGCGGGATGCCGACCGCTTCGACACGCTGGCGCCACAGCAGCAGCTCGGCCTCGTCGCGCACGCGCCAGGCGGTGTGGGTGGCGCGGTCCTGGTAATGCTCGCGCACGGTGAGCCAGTCCGGGCGCTCGGTGCCGATGTAGTAGAAGAAGGCGATGGTGCTGCCGTTGCCGCTATCGAAGAAGAAGTGCAGGAAGTCGGCATGGTTGTCCGGCCCCCAGCCCTTGGCGGAAATCGCATGCACCAGCGGCAGGCCGAGCAGGTCGCGGTAGAAATGCACGGTCTCGGCCAGCTTCCAGGTCGGGCGCGCGGTGTGGTGCACGCCATGCAGCTGCACGGCAGGCGCTGCGGCAATGTTTGTCGCTTGGGTCGTCGATTGGGTCGTCGCTTGGGTCATCTCACTTCCCTTCGTTGGTGTTGCCACGGGCCGCCTCGGCCTCGAGCGTCTGGATAATCTGCTCTCGCAGCAGCGCCTTGCTGAGCTTGCCGGAGGCGGTCAGCGGGAATTCCCGCACAACCTCCAGCCGCTCCGGCCACTTGAATTTGGCGAGGCCCGCTTCGTGCAGGTACTGGGTCAGCTGCGGCAGCGACAGGCTGGTAGCCGGCGGCTTGGGCACGATGAACGCGCACACGCGCTCGCCGTAGATGCGGTCGGGCATGCCCACCACGGCGCAGGCGAGCACCGCCGGATGCAGGTTGATCACGTTCTCCAGCTCTTCCGCATTGATCTTCTCGCCACCGCGGTCGACCACGTCCTTGATGCGGCCGCAGAAGAAGTAATAGCGGCGCCCGTCGACCACGCGCGCCGACATCAGGTCGCCGGAGCGGTAGAAGCCGTCGGCGGTAAAGCGCGTCACATCTTCCTTCTCTGACTTGTAGTAGCCGAGGATCGTGTACGGGCCGCGGAACAGCGCCTCGCCGGCCTCGCCGTCGGGCACCGGATCCTCGGTGCCGGGATGGACGATCTTCACTTCGTCATGCTCGGACACCGGACTGCCGACCGAGGTATCGCGGATCTCCTGCGGATCGTCGCGGCGCGCGAACATGATCACGCCCTCGGTCATGCCGAAGATATGGTGCGTCGGCGAGCCGGTCAGCCGTGTCAGCCCCGCGGCATTCTTGGGCGCGACGAAGTTGCGGCGCGCGCGCTCGGCCGCACCGGCCTTGGCCAGCTCCGGCGCGATCCGCGTCAGGATCGGGCCGGCGACGCCGAACCAGGTCGGGCGGTAGTCGCGCACCAGCCGCTGCAGGTTCTCCTCGCCGATGTCAGGCGTCACGGTGACGGTCGCACCGGCGAGCAGGAACGGGCCGAAGAAGCAACCCATGTTCAGGTTGTGCATGTACGGCGTGGGGAAGAACAGCACGTCTTCCTGCGTGTAGCCGTTGCACGCGGCCACCGCGCGCATGTTGTACAGGTATTCGTTCTGGAAGCGCGGGATGATCTTGGGCACGCCGGTGGTACCGCCGGAAAGCTGGAACACCGCCACCTGGAAGGGATCGTGCCGCACGCCGGCGAGCAGTTCGCGCGCCCGCGCCAGCGGCATCTCCTGGATCAGGTCGGCAATCAACACTGCCTTGCCACGACGCTCGCCGCGCGCCTGCAGGATATGGGCAAGGCTCGGCACCTCGGCCTGCATTTCTTCGGCAAAAGCCACATCGTCAAACTTGGAATCGTCGCCCTGCACCAGGTGCAGCCGCGCTTCGCACAGGTTGCCCAGGTAGCCGATCTCCAGCTTGCGGAAGGCCTGCAGCGAGCACAGCGGGATGATGCCGGCCTTCAGGCAGGCGAAGAACGCCAGCAGCAGTTCATTGCAGTTGCCGCACTGGAACACGGCGCGGTCCAGCGGCTTCAGGCCGAGCGCCAGCAGCGCGGCGGCCAGGCGGTCGGTCTGCTCGTCAAGCTGGCGATAGGTCAGCTCGCCTTCGGGGCCCACCAGCGCCAGGCGGTCTGCATGGCGTTCGAACGATTCACGGAAGGCGCCCGCCAGGGATTCGCCGGTCAGCACGCCTTCGGCGACATAGCGGCGCAGGCGGTCTTCATCCGGATACCTGACTCCCTCCAGCAATTGCGGCGGACGGACGGTGTGGTTCTGCAGCATGTGTCTCTACCCTTTGTAGTCGATGGTCGGAGCCGCGCGCTTGATGTCGGGGGGCGACGTGCGCGCTGGCCCTGGTGGATGCTTGCCGGTTAGTTCATGTTCTCGCGCAGCCAGGCAACGATGTGGCGGCCGGCGATGCGCTGCCCCGGTTCCTCGTCCCGGCTCAGCGCCATGCCGTGGTGGTTGCCCCGCACGCGCAGGAGCTGCTTGCGCGTGCCGGGGATCTGGCGGTAGATCGCTTCGATGTCGGCCGGGAAGGTGCACTGGTCGCCGGTGTATTCCAGCAGCAGCGTGGGCTGGTGCAGCGCGTCGAGGGTCTTGTCGAGCGCGGCATTCGACGACAGCCCGGACCACGTCGACAGCCACGACTCCGGCGTGACCACGCGGCCGAAGCCGACGCTGCCCCAGTTCGACACGAACGGGTCCTTGCCCCACAGCGAGCCGGTCTTGCGATCCGAGGGATCAAGCGAGATGTCCCACGAGCGCAGGTCGGCATCGGTGCGCCAGACCTCGAAGATAGGGGCATGCGCGGCCACGCGGCGGTCGGCTTCGGTGCCGCTGCCGGCCTTGATGCGCTGCCGCGCTTCCTGCTTGGCCTTGAGGAGTGCGCGGGCGCGGTTGTCGATGCGGGCCACGCGTTTTTCCTGCGCGTCCCGGTAGCGAGCGATGAAGTCCGGCGCATAGGTGCCGCGGCCGGCGGCGGCGTCAAAACCGTTGGCGGCGGAGAACGGGTCGAGCGACGGGTCGGTTTGCATGGGGTCGTTCTCGTCGACGACGGAGGGGTCGAGGCCGCTCATCAGCAATTTGCCCTGGCCGGGGTGCGGCGAGACGAGGATCATGCCGTCGACCACTGGCATCGGGGCTTCGGCCAGGTTGGTCGGGCGGCCGCCTGGCGTGCGGGCGATGCGCTGGTCGGGGGCCGCTTGCGATTGCTGGTTGTAGAAGGCATACAGTCCCGCGCCGCCGGAGTTGCCTAGCAGCACGATGCGCTCGTAGCCGAGCTCGCGCAAGTGGGTCATGCCGGCGGCTACGTCGAGCAAGGCGAGTTCATGCTCCAGGCGCAGATCGTTGCCGATCGAGCGCGGGCCCTGGACCCAGCAGGCGCAGCCGGCGTCCAGCACGAATGGCACCAGGTAGTGGGTGATGGCCATTTCGCGGGGGTGCATCAGGGAGACGACGGTTTTTTCTTTTCCGGTGACCGTGAACAGGAAGCCTAGCGTGCGCTGGCCATCTGCCGTGGTGAGCGCATAGGGGACCATCTGGTACGGACGGGACATCAGGCGGGTGTCCCACGAGGCGCCGCGCATGCCTGCGGTTACTTGTGGCTTGTCTTGGTCGGTCACGGGGGCTCCTTGTTGGGTGGTAAATGATACCGTCTCAATAATGTAGGATTTATTTGATATCGCGTCAAATAATGGTAAACCTTGGGGGCTTGGCGGGGTGGGTGTGTTGTGCCTCCGGCTTGGCATCTGGTGGATATTTGATACGCCCGGTTCCGCCCTAAAGGGCGGAACAGGACATATCAAATATCCGCCAGATGCCCAGCCGCAGCACGCAGCACACAACACACAACACACAACACAAAAAACCAAACCGGATCCTTCCCGGAAGTCCGATCCTTACAAGGAGGCGCCAGTCCGCTCAGTCCCCTGCAAGGCCCGCCGCGATCTTGCCCGCAATGCTGGCCAGCGGCGCCACGAACTTCGCCTCCGCCTCGGCCGGCTTGAGCGCACGCGACAGATAAACCACGTTCAGGCTGCCGAGCACGCGCTCGCCCGCACGCAGCGGCACCGCAATGGCACTGATGTTGCGCTGTTCGCTCCAGTCCCCATGATTGGTGCTGAAGCCGTCCTCCCGCACACGCTTCACCAGGTTCTGCACGAACTGCGCATCGCTCGCAAGCGCGGCCTGCCGCTCGCCGCCGGCACCAGCGCGCAGCATCGCGACGACGCTCTCCTGCTCGGCCTCGGTGCAGTTGGCAAAGTACGCGCGCCCTGACGCCGTCAGCAGCATCGGCAGCCGCCGCCCGACCATGGCGCGGTGGAACGACAGCGGGCTGAAGCGGTGCGTGGTCTCGCGGATGATCATCGCGTCGCCGTCGGGCGTGGTCAGGTCGGAGGGCCACACCACTTGCTGCAGCAGTTCGCCCATCAGCGGCGCGGCGGTGGTGGAGATCCACTCGTCGTCGGTGAAGCCCTCGCTGAGCGTGCGCACCTGCAGCGTCAGGCGGAAGGTGTCGTCAGACTCGCTGCGCCGAACGAAACCCTGCCCCACCAGTGTCTCCAGCAGGCGCCGCACCGTGGTGCGGTGCAGCCCCGTCTCTTGCGCCAGTTGCTGGGCCGTTGCGCGCCCGCTTTCCATGCGGTTCAGCGCGCGCAGCACATCCAGGCCGCGCGTCAGTCCCCTGACATTGGCGTAAATGGCATCCCGCTCCAGCGCCATAAAAAGTCCTTTTAAATCAATGCTGTGCACTCCTTGCACAGTTTGCACATTTTTTTTGCCGCGAGCAACGCGGTCTCTAGACTTCCGTTCAAAGCAAGCCCCCCGAATGCAGGCACCCTGCACAGAACCTGGAGACAACCGATGTCGACGCAAGCCGCCCCGGCCACCGCCCCCAACACTTCCTCCCCCGCCGCCAAGCCGTTCCAGAGCATCTGGGCCGACCTGCGCGGCGTCAGCTTCACCCAGGGCTGGCTCGATGCCGGCGGCATCCAGACACGCTACCTGCACGCCGGCGATCGCAGCAAGCCCGCGCTGATCCTGCTGCACGGCGTCGGCGGCCACGCCGAGGCCTATGTGCGCAACCTGAAGGCGCACGCCGAGCACTTCGACGTCTGGGCCATCGACATGATCGGCCACGGCTGGACCGACAAGCCCGATGGCCCGCGCGAGGTGTCGGCCTACGTGGACCACGTGATCCGCGTGCTCGATGCGCTCGACATCGAACGCGCCTCGTTCAGCGGCGAATCGCTGGGCGGCTGGGTCGCCTCGCAACTGGCGATCGACCATCCCGAGCGCGTCGAGCGTCTGGTGCTGAACACCGCAGGCGGCTCGCAAGCCGACCCGGTGGTGATGGAACGCCTGAAGACGCTGTCGATGCGCGCGGTCGAAGACCCGAGCTGGGACTTCATCAAGGCCCGCGTGGAATGGCTGATGGCCGACAAGTCCAGGGTCTTCGACGACCTCGTTGCCACGCGCCAGGCGATCTATGCGCAGCCCGGCATGGTCGAGGCGCAGCGCGGCAACATGATCCTGCAGGACATGGAGACGCGCCAGCGCAACATCCTGCGTGCCGGCGACTACGGCCGCATCCAGGCGCCGACGCTGGTGCTGTGGACCTCCGACGATCCCACCGCCGATGTCTCCGAAGGCCGCCGCATCGCCACCATGATTCCCGGCGCGCTGTTCACGGTGATGGAGGGCTGCGGCCACTGGCCGCAGTTCGAGGATGCCGACACCTTCAACCGCATCCACCTGGACTTCCTGCTCGGCAAGCCGGTGCCCGAGGCGACCACGGTCTGATGCGCTACGCGCATCCCTGACGGCCGCGCTGCGCGCATCCCTGACGGTCCGGGCCGCGCCCGGACACCCACAACATAAAACGGAGACAGACATGACCCACGCCATCGCCATGGCGGGCGGCGACGCTCGTCCCGACACTTTCGATTGCGACGTCGCCATCGTCGGTGCCGGGCCGGTCGGCCTGATGATCGCCAATATCCTCGGCCTGCAGGGCGTCAGCGTGGTGCTGGTGGAAAAGCTCGCGCAGATCATCGACTATCCGCGTGCCATCGGCCTGGACGACGAAGCGCTGCGCGTGTTCCAGTCGGTCGGGCTGGCGCAGACGCTGCTGCCGCACACCACGCCCAATCACTGGATGCGCTTCGTCACCGCGGGCGGGCGCTGCTTTGCGTCGATCGAGCCGCGCACCGACGAGTTCGGCTGGCCGCGCCGCAATGCCTTTATCCAGCCGCTGGCCGACCGCATCCTGTTCGAGGGCCTGCAGCGCTTCCCGCATGTGCGCACGCTGCTGGGCCACGGCGTGTCGTCGTTCACGCATGACGACCACGGCGTGCAGGTCGATGCCGCCGACGACGCCGGCCGGCCGGTGCGCATCCGTGCCGCCTACATGGTCGGTGCGGACGGCGGCAACAGCCTGGTGCGACGCGCGCTCGACATGCCGTTCGAAGGCCGCACCAAGCCCAACCAGTGGATCGTGGTGGACGTGCGCAATGACCCGATCGGTACGCCGCACATCTACATGCATTGCGACCCCGAGCGGCCCTATGTGTCGGCCGCGCTGCCGCACGGCATCCGCCGCTTCGAGTTCATGGTCATGCCCGGCGAGACCGAGGAAGAACTGTCGCGCCCCGAGAACATGGCCGCACTGATCCGCAAGGTCGTCGCCGACCCGGACAAGGTCGACTACATCCGCCAGCGCGTCTATACGCACAACGCACGCCTGGCGCGCGACTTCCGCGCCGGCCGCGTGCTGCTGGCGGGCGATGCCGCGCACATCATGCCGGTGTGGCAGGGCCAGGGCTACAACAGTGGCATCCGCGACGCCAGCAACCTGGGCTGGAAGCTGGCGATGGTGGTCAAGGGCCAGGCCGGCGATGCGCTGCTCGACACCTACACCGCCGAGCGCCGCGCCCATGCGCGTTCGATGATCCACCTGTCGGAAGTGGCCGGCGATATCTTCGCGCCTGCCAGCCGCGCGGGGTCGGCGCTGCGCGATGGGCTGACCAGGGTGCTGAACCGGTTCCCCGCGGTCAAGCAGTACTTTGTCGAGATGCGCTTCAAGCCGATGCCGCGCTACGAGCAAGGCGTCGTGCTCTTGCCCGAAGGCCAGCGCCTTCCTTCGCATCCCGGCCTGCTGGCGCGCTGGCTGGAGCGCTCTGGCAACTCCGCGCTGGGCCGTCTGCTGGGGCTGATGAGCGAGAAGCGCGAGTCGCTGGCCGGACGTCTGGTGCATGGCCGCGACCCGGCCGGCAACTCGCCGGTGGGCCGCATGTTCATCCAGCCGCTGGTGCGCACCGAAGCCAATACCGTCGAGCGCCTCGACGACGTGATCGGCAACCGCTTCGCCATCCTTGGCTGGGGCACCGATCCCACCTTCGGCCTGACCGCGCAGGCACGCGCGGTGTGGCGCCAGCTTGGCGGCGTGTTCGTGCTGGCCAAGCCGGACCCGCAGCTCGAATACCGCGACGACGTGCCCGACGGCGTGATCGCCGTGGGCGACGCGCACGGCCGGCTCAAGGACTGGTTCGGCAACCAGCCCGGCTCGGTGGTGCTGCTGCGGCCCGACCGCTTCGTCGCGGGCATGTGCTCGCCGCAACAGGTCTCGGAATCGGTGGTGGCGCTGGCGCGCAAGCTGGCCTTGCGCACCCCGGCTGCCGAGGAAGCCGAGGAAGCCGAGGAAACCGGGGAAACCGATACGCGTGCCGCCGCCCGCACCGCCGCGCCTTCGTACGACACCCAGGCCGCCGCCGTCCGGCAGCTTGCCGCAGGAGCCTGACATGCCGGTCCATCTTGAATGCCTGTCGCATACGCCGCTGCACGGCTACTACGACCCCGCGCCGGAAATCGTGGCCGAAGTCGAGCGCCTGCAGGCCGCGGCGCGCGCCCGCGTGGAAGCCTTTGATCCCGAACTGGTGGTGGTGTTTGCGCCCGACCACTACAACGGCTTCTTCTATGACGTGATGCCGCCGTTCTGTGTCGGCGTGGCCGCCAGCGCCATCGGCGACTTCAACAGCCTCGCCGGTCCGCTCGACGTGCCGCAGGACGTGGCGCTCGGCCTGGCCGAAGCGGTGATGGCGCAGGACCTCGACGTGGCGGTGTCGTACCGCATGCAGGTCGACCACGGCTGCGCGCAGGCGCTGGAAGTGCTGACCGGCGCGCTCGGCCGCTACCCGGTGATCCCGGTCTTCATCAACTCGGTCGCGCCGCCGATGGCAAGCTGCCGCCGCGCGCGGCTGCTGGGCGATGCCATCGGCCGCTACCTGGCGGGCCTGGGCAAGCGCGTGCTGGTGGTCGGCTCCGGCGGCATCTCGCACGAGCCGCCAGTGCCGGAGATCGCCGGCGCCAGCGCGGAGGTGGCGGAACGGCTGATCGCGGGACGCAACCCGCCGCCGGCTTCACGCCAGGCGCGGCAGGAGCGCACCGTGGCCGCCGCGCGCGCCTTTGCCGGCGGCGACAGCCAACTGCATGCGCTCAACCCTGACTGGGACCGCGCGTTCCTGGCGCTGCTCGCCAGTGGCGAACTGGCCCGGGTCGACAGCATGACCAACGACGGCATTACGCGCGACGCCGGCAAATCGGCCCATGAGGTGCGCACCTGGATCGCCGCCTTTGCCGCGCTCGCGGCGAGCGGCGCCTACCGCGCCGAACTGGACTACTACCGCCCGATCCCGGAATGGATCGCCGGCTTCGCGCTGATGCACGCCGCGCCTGCCCGCTGAACGCAGCCCCCTGACCCATCACAAGGACAACAGCCATGCCCGACCAGGAAACCATCCTCGCCCTCGCCGCTCGCCTGCGCGAAGCCGAACGCAGGCGCGCGCCGGTGCCGCCGCTGCGCGGCGAAATCGCCGCCGATGACGCGGCCACCGCCTATGCCGTGCAACGCGCCAACGTCGCCGTCTGGCAAGCGGCAGGTCGCCGCGTGGTCGGCCGCAAGATCGGCCTGACCTCGCCCGCGGTGCAGCGCCAGCTGGGCGTGGACCAGCCCGACTTCGGCACCCTGTTTGCAGACATGGTCTACGGCGACGACGAGCCGATCCCGATGGCGCGCACGCTGCAGCCCAAGGTCGAGGCCGAGGTGGCGCTGGTGCTGCGCCGCGACCTCGACGTGGCCGATGCCACGGTGCTAGACGTGCTGGGCGCGGTGGACTACGTGCTGCCGGCGATCGAGGTGGTCGGGAGCCGCATCGCCAACTGGGACATCTCGTATGTCGACACCGTGGCCGATAACGCTTCCAGCGGGCTGGTCGTGCTGGGCGCGGTGCCGGTGCCACTGTCCGGGCTGGACCTGAAGGCCGTCGAGATGGAGATGCGGTGCGGCGACGAACGCGTCTCGCAAGGCAACGGCGCCGCTTGCCTGGGCCATCCGCTCAACGCTGCAGTGTGGCTGGCGCGCAAGCTGGCCAGCCTGCGCGATCCGCTGCGCGCCGGCGACCTGGTGCTGACCGGAGCGCTGGGGCCGATGGTGCCGGCGCAGGCCGGCAAGACCTATGAGGCGCATATCGCCGGCGTCGGCACGGTGCGCGCGAAGTTCGCCGACAGCTGACACGCCCCCGGAAGCATTCAACCCATAACGACAGAGAAACGGAGACAAGCATGCAACGCCCCCATCGCAACCATCGCCTGCTGGTTAGGCTGCTCGCCCCCTTTGCCATCGGCGCCGCCCTGATCGGCAGCGCCGGCGCAGCGACAACGCAAGCGCCCGCCTTCCCAACCCGCCCCGTCACCATCGTGGTCCCGTTCCCGGCAGGCGGCATCACCGACATGATCGCGCGCCAGGTCGCGCAGCAGATGCAGGGCGACCTCGGCAAGCCGGTGATCGTGGAGAACCGCCCCGGCGGCGGCGGGCAGATCGCCGCGCTGGCGGTCAAGCGCGCCGAGCCGGACGGGCATACGGTGTTCGTCGCGGCCACCGAGATGTTTGCGATCAACCCGGGCCTGTACCGCAATTTCTCGTACGACCCGCTCAAGGACTTCAAGCCGGTGACGGCGCTGGCGGCATCGCCGCTGGTGCTGGTGGTGCCGCAGAACAGCCCGGCCAATTCGGTAAAAGACTTGGTCGCGCTGGCCAAGTCGCGCTCGGACGGAGTGAACTACGCCTCGCAGGGTATCGGCTCGATCGGACACCTGCTCGGCGGCCTGTTCGGCGACAAGGCTGGCGGCAAGTTCACCCACGTTGCCTACAAGGGCTCCGCGCCCGCACTGCAGGACGTGATGGCGGGCCAGGTCGACATGATGTTCGACCCGGTCATCACCACCTCGCCACTGATCAAGGGCGGCAAGGTCAAGGCGCTGGCAATCGCGTCGAGCAAGCGCTCGGCCAGCCTGCCCGATGTGCGCACGCTCGCCGAGCTGGGCGTGCCCGGCCTGGATGCCGGCGTGTGGTTCGGCATGGTGGTGCGCAGCGGCACGCCAGATGCCGTGGTCGCACGGCTCAATGAGTCCGCGTTGAAGGCGCTCAAGGCCCCGGAAGTGGCCAGGCGCTTCGCCGACCAGGGCCTCGATCCCATGCCCATGAACCCGCAGCAGTTCGGCACCTTCCTCGCCAGCGAAAGCACGCGCTGGACCCCGCTGGTCAAGGCCAGCGGCGCCAGTGTCGAGTAACCCATCCAAGGAGAATCCCTATGACGCGCAAGCTCAAAGCCGCCATCATCGGCTCGGGCAATATCGGCACCGACCTGATGATCAAGATCCTGCGGCATGGCCGGCAGGTCGAGATGGGCGCGATGGTCGGCATCGACCCCGCCTCCGACGGCCTGGCCCGCGCGGCCCGCATGGGCGTGGCCACCACGCATGAAGGCGTGGAAGGGCTGAGCCGGCTGCCGGTATTCGGCGACATCGACATCGTCTTCGATGCCACCAGCGCCGGCGCGCACGTGAAGAACGACGCCTTCCTGCGCGCGCTGCGCCCGGCGCTGCGCATGGTCGACCTGACCCCGGCGGCGATCGGCCCGTACTGCATCCCGGTGGTTAACGGCGCCGCGCACCTGGACGCGCCCAACGTCAACATGGTCACCTGCGGCGGCCAGGCCACCATCCCGATGGTGGCGGCGGTATCGCGCGTGGCGCCGGTGCACTACGCGGAGATCGTCGCCAGCATCTCCAGCAAGAGCGCCGGCCCCGGCACGCGCGCCAATATCGACGAATTCACCGAAACCACCTCGCGCGCCATCGAGCAGGTGGGCGGCGCGCGCCGCGGCAAGGCCATCATCGTGCTGAACCCGGCCGAGCCGCCGCTGCTCATGCGCGACACCGTGTACTGCCTGAGCGAACCGGCCGACCAGGACGCCATTGCCGAATCGGTGGCGTGCATGGCCGCCGACGTGCAGCGCTATGTGCCGGGCTACCGCCTCAAGCAGGCGGTGCAGTTCGAGGCAATCACCGCGGACGCGCCGCTCAATATCCCGGGGCTGGGACGCCTTGCCGGCCTGAAAACCACGGTGTTCCTTGAAGTCGAGGGCGCCGCGCACTACCTGCCCGCCTACGCCGGCAACCTGGACATCATGACCAGCGCCGCGCTGAACACCGCCGAGAGCATGGCCGAAGCCATGCTCGCCGAGTCCGCCGCGGCCTGAACAGGAACCACGCCATGAGCACCGACAAGAAACTCTATATCTCCGACGTGACGCTGCGCGACGGCAGCCACGCCATCCGCCACCAGTACAGCGTGGCGCAGGTCCGCCAGATCGCCGCGGCACTTGACCAGGCCGGCGTCGATTCGATCGAAGTCGCGCACGGCGACGGGCTGCAAGGCTCCAGCTTCAACTATGGCTTCGGCGCGCATACCGACCTGGAGTGGATCGAGGCCGTCGCCGACGTGGTCAGCCACGCCAGGATCGCCACGCTGCTGCTGCCCGGCATCGGCACCGTCCACGACCTCAAGGACGCCTGCCAGGCCGGCGCGCGCATCGTGCGCGTGGCCACGCACTGCACCGAGGCCGACATCTCGCGCCAGCATATCGAGGCGGCGCGCGAGCTGGGCATGGAAGCGGTCGGCTTCCTGATGATGAGCCACATGACCACGCCGCAGCAGCTGGCGCAGCAGGCCAGGCTGATGGAGAGCTACGGCGCGACCTGCTGCTACGTGGTCGACTCCGGCGGCGCGCTGACCATGGATGGCGTGCGCGACCGCTTCCGGGCGTTCAAGGATGTGCTCAAGCCCGAAACGCTGACCGGCATGCACGCGCACCACAACCTGAGCCTGGGCGTGGCCAACAGCATCGTCGCGGTGGAGGAAGGCTGCGACCGCATCGACGCCAGCCTGGCCGGCATGGGCGCGGGCGCGGGCAATGCGCCGCTGGAAGTGTTTATCGCCGCCGCCGAGCGCATGGGCTGGCATCACGGCACCGACCTGTACCGGCTGATGGACGCCGCTGACGACCTGGTGCGCCCGCTGCAGGACCGGCCGGTGCGGGTCGACCGCGAGACACTGGCGCTGGGCTATGCGGGGGTGTATTCCAGCTTCCTGCGCCACAGCGAAGCGGCCGCGGCGCGCTATGGCCTGAAGACCGTCGACGTGCTGGTCGAGCTGGGGCGCCGGCGCATGGTCGGCGGGCAGGAAGACATGATCGTGGACGTGGCGCTGGACCTGCTGAGCCAGCCGCCGACAGAATCGGCTACGGCTCGAGCAGCCGGCTGATCTGCGCCAGCGCGTTGAGCGTGTGCTGCAGGTGCTCGCGCATCGCCTCCGAGGCTTCCTCGTTGCGCTCGCGCGCGAGCAGGTCCAGCACGTGCAGGTGCTGCCTGGCGTGTTCCGGGTAGCGCTCGCGATCCCGCATCGAGCGGTAGGACAGCAGCCGGCGCACGCGGTTGACACGCCGGATGGTGTCGATGAAAAACGCGTTGCCCGACGCCTCGACCAGCGTTTCATGGAAGCGCACGCCGCGGTCGTGCAGCTGGTCGGCGCTGTCGGTCTCGATGCCGCCTTCCAGCAGGTGCCGCTCGGCGGCGCGCAGCCGCTCGATCGCCTGCGGCTCGAGCCGGTAGGTGGGTTCGAGCAGCGCGGCCGGCTCCAGCGCCAGCCGCAGCCGGTAGGACTGCAGCAGCGAATCGGGCGTGGTCAGCATCGACGAGAACTCCCAGCCATAGCCGGGCTTGCGCTCGCCCCAGCCCTCCTGCGCAATCCGCTTGAGCACGGTGCTGAGCTGGGTGGCGGTCAGGCCGTAGCGCTGCCGCAGGTGCTGCTCGGAGACCTCCATTTCCAGGGACCCTTGCAGCAAGTCTTCCGCGATCTGGAAATAGGCCGCGCTGGCCAGGTCGGGCTCGGCCAGGCCCAGCTGCGAGGCAAACTCCGCGGCCGGCGCCGCGACCGGCTGCGCCAGGAAGAAGCCGCGGTTTTTCTCGCGCGTAAGCACGCCCTTCTCGTGCAGCAGCGCGAGCGCCTCGTTGACGGGCGAGCGCGATACGCGCAGCTTGTCGGCCAGCATTTGCGCCGGCAGGTGCGCGCCGACGGTCAGGCCTTCGGCCTGGATCAGCGCAACGATCTGGGTGGCAATGGATCGGTCGTGGTTCATGGTCTGCGGCCATGGTGCGGCTTGCATCTGGCGCCGGGGCGCTGCCTGTGTTGGCGGCGTCACCCGGCGGAGCCGGCCAGGCGGGAGCGATGGGTGCGCCAGAAGCTTACCGCAATCGGCGGCCGGGCTCCCGGGAGCTGTCATGCGTGGGGCAGCGCGCTAAAAGCAGGAAAGCTTTCGAGCTGCGCCGCAAGCGCCGCCAGCGCCGGGTGCGCCGCCCGGTCGACGTGGCCGGGCAGCAGCGCCTGGGTGAAGGTCCACACCACGCCCGCGGTCAGCGTGGCTTGGGTCACGGCCGCCTCGTCGGCCGGCACAGGCATGCGGGCGATTTCGTCTTCCAGCAGCGCAAAGGCGCTGGCACGCTGGCCGTCGACGCGCTCGACCCACGGCTGGTGCACCTTCTCCGCCGGCCGCAGGTTGTGCTCGTACACGTGCTGCACTGCCTTCTCGCTGGCAGCCAGCGCCAGGCCGATGGTGCGCAGCGCGCGCTGGCGCTCGTCCAGCGACGCAGGCATCAGGCTGCGGCCGGACAGCGCTTCGGCGTAGTCGATGATCAGGGTCGAGTCCATCAGCACCACGCCGTTGTCGCACACCAGCGACGGCGCCTTGACCACCGGGTTGATGGCGCGGAACTGGTCGAAGGTGCGGAACACGGAAATGGATTCGTGGGTGAACGGCAAACCCAGCAGGCGCAGCGTGATGGCGACACGGCGCACGTAGGGGGAATCGAGCATGCCGATGAGTCGCATGGGTATTGCTCCGGGTTGGGGTTGAGGGCAATGCGGGACGTGAAGCTGCTTATGATCGCCGAGCCTTGGCGGCAATGCCAGCGTCCTCACCCTTCCGCCCATTTCAGGCTGCCCAACGTCGCCACCAGCGACACCACCACATCATCCTCCAGCGCCTGCCGCCGCCACATCACCCCCACCGGCGGCAAGTCCCAGCTCAGCGCATGCGGCAAGACCGCCGCGCCCCCGCCCTCGACCAGCTCCCCGGCCACCGCGCGCGGCACGATGGTGGTGGCCGCCGCGTGGTTGCGCAGCAGCGTGGCCATGGTCTTGATCGAGTAGGTCTCGACGATCGGCACCGGCTGCGCCACGCCGGCCACCGCGAAGATGGTGTTGATGGTGCGCCGGATCGGCGTGTTCGGCGGCGGCAGGATCCAGTCGCGTTCGGCCAGCCGGCGCCAGTCGAGCGGCCCGCGCCCGAGCCGGCTGGCGGCACCGGCGGGCACCACCAGCGCCGGCTCCTCGCGATACAGCGGCTGCTGGGCGATGTCCGCGCCGGGCGCGTAGAAGGTGCGCGCCACCACGCAATCCAGCTCGTGCTCGCGCAGCGCCGCCACCAGCTCGTCGGTGGTGCCCTCGCGCACCAGCACCGAGACCCGCGGCGACTGGGTCAGGCCAAAGCTGCAGGCGGCATCGAGGACGGTACGGCTGATAAACGGAATCACGCCGATGCGCAGCCGCCCCGACATGCCGGCACCGATTGCCGCCAGCTCCCGACCCAGCGCATCGGTATCCGCCAGCGTCAGCCGCGCATGCGCCAGCACCGCGCGGCCCGTGGGCGTGGGCTCCAGGCCGCGCCGGGTGCGGGTGAACAGCGGCACCATGAAGATGTCCTCGATCTCGCGCAGGGTCTTGGTGACCGCGGGCTGCGACAGGTTCAGCTCCGCGGCCACGCGCGACACCGAGCGCTGGCGTTCCAGCGCCAGCAGCAGCGGCAGGTGCCTGAGGCGCAGGCGCGAGACGAGGTTGTGGACCAGCTTGTCGGGGGCGGCGAGGGACACGGGGAATTCCTGCAAACAGGGAGAACAGTCGGCGGACAGTCGTATAACCAAATCGTAATACAACGATAACTATTCAGGCGATCGTGGTTATTCACCAGTCCTATACTGGCTCGCATCACCGGAGCTGCAATCCATGTTCACTACCCGCCCCGAAATCGTCGGCACCTTTGGCGTTGCCGCCTCCACCCACTGGCTGGCCACGCAGACCGCCATGGGCGTGCTGGAACGCGGCGGCAATGCCTTCGACGCCGCCGCGGCGGCCGGCTTTGTGCTGCAGGTGGTCGAGCCGCACCTGAACGGCCCCGGGGGCGAAGTCCCGATCATTTTCTGGAGCGAGCGCGAGCGCCGCATGCGCACCCTGTGCGGCCAGGGCCCGGCGCCGGCGCTTGCCGATCCCGCCGCGCTGCGCGCGCAGGGCCTGGAGCTGATGCCGGGCATCGGCCTGGTCCCGGCCACCGTCCCCGGCGCCTTCGGCGCATGGCTGACGATGCTGCGTGATCACGGCACGTGGTCGCTGGCCGACGTGCTGGCGCCCGCCATCGGCTACGCGCGCGACGGCTTCCCGCTGGTGCCGCGGATCTCGCGCGCGATCCTGGCGGTGCAGGCGCTGTTCCGCGACGAATGGCACAGCTCGGCGGCCACCTGGCTGCCGGACGGCAAGGTGCCGCGCCCGGGCAGCCTGCACACGTTGCCGGTGCTGGCCGATACCTACACCCGCATCGTCGAAGATGCCCAGCGCCGCAGCGACAGCCGCACCGGCCAGATCGACGCCGCGCTGAATTGCTGGTACCGCGGCTTCGTCGCCGAAGAAATCGACGCGTACTGCCGCAACACGCCGGTGCGCGACACCACCGGCGACAAGCACACCGGCCTGCTGCGCTATGACGACATGGCCGGCTGGACACCCGAGGAAGAGGATCCTGTCACGCTCGACTTCGGCCGCCACACCGTGGCCAAGTGCGGCATCTGGAGCCAGGGTCCGGTGTTCCTGCAGCAGCTCGGCATGCTGCGCCACGCCGGGCTGGCGCAGCATGCGCCCGATTCCCCCGAATTCGTGCACCGCATTGCCGAGGCCACCAAGCTGGCCATGGCCGACCGCCTGGCGTGGTACGGCGATCCCCGCTTCGCGCACAGCCCGCTCGCCGCGCTGCTCGACGACGGCTACCTGGCCGCGCGCGCGCAGCGCATCGGCGAACGCGCGGCGCTGGCTATCGATCCCGGCACGCTCAACGGCATGGCGCCGCGCCTGCCCGACCTGGGCGCGGCCGAACGCACGCTGCGGCGCGCCGACGTGCGCTTCGGCGTGGGCGAGCCGACCTTCGCCGAGCTGCCGCCGGTGGCCGAATGGGCCGAACGCGAGCTGTTCGTCGGCGACACCTGCCATATCGACGTGATCGACCGCCACGGCAATATGGTCGCCGCCACGCCGTCGGGCGGCTGGCTGTCCTCCAGCCCGACCATCCCGACGCTGGGCTTCGCGCTCAATACCCGCCTGCAGATGACCTGGCTGGAGCCGGGCCTGCCCAACACGCTGGCCCCCGGCAAGCGCCCCTGCACCACGCTGTCGCCGTCGCTGGCGCTGCGCGACGGCGAGCCCTACATGGTGTTCGGCACCCCGGGCGGCGACCAGCAGGACCAGTGGTCGCTGGCATTCTTCCTGCGCCATGCGGTCCATGGCATGAACCTGCAGGAAGCGATCGACGCGCCGGCCTGGCATATCGACCATTTCCCGGGCTCGTTCTGGCCGCGCCAGACCGTGCTCAACCGCATCAGCGTGGAATCGCGCTTCCCGGCGGCAACGCTGGCGGCGCTGCGCGAACGCGGGCATGAGGTGCGCGTGGGCGAGGCCTGGTCCGAAGGCCGCATGTCGGCATGCTCGCGCGAACGCGACGGGCGCGGGCGGCTGGTGCTGCGCGCCGGCGCCAATCCGCGCGGCATGCAGGGCTACGCAGTGGGTCGCTGACCGATGCGTCGCTGACGATTCGATGCATGACAGCGGACCGCACCAGGTCCGCGCAAGTACCAAGGAGGAAGGAAAAATGCGCGCAGTACTGAAAACCCTGCTGGGCGGCGTGGCCGCGCTGGCGATGTGCCTGGCGGCCCCGGCCGGCGCCAGCGAAACCTGGCCGCAGAAGCCGATCACGCTGATCGTGCCGTGGGCCGCCGGCGGCTCGACCGATATCCTCGCGCGCGTGCTGTCCGAGCACCTGACGCGCTCGCTCGGCCAGCCGGTGATCGTCGACAACAAGCCGGGCGCTTCCGGCAACATCGGCTCCGCCATGGTGGCCCGCGCCAAGCCCGACGGCTACACGCTGCTGGTGGGCTCGATGAGCACCCACGCCATGAACCCGGCGCTGATGTCCAATATGCCGTTCCGCGGCGTGGATGACTTCACGCCGCTGGGCCTGCTGGCGTACGTGACCAACACCATGGTGGTACACCCGTCGGTGCCGGCGCAGAACGTCAGGGAACTGGTGGCCTACGCCAAGGCCAACCCGGGCAAGCTGGCCTACGCCAGCGCGGGTCCCGGCTCCACCAACCACCTCAGCGCGGTGCTGTTCGAGAAGATGGCCGGCATTCAGATGCTGCACGTGCCGTACAAGGGCGGCGCGCCGGCGGTGGTCGATACCGTGGCCGGGCAGACCCAGCTGCTGTTCTCGGCGGGCACGCAGACGCTGCCGCACGTCAAGGCGGGCAAGCTGCGCCTGCTGGCCGTGACCGAGAGCAAGCGCTCACCGCTGCTGCCCAGCGTGCCGACCGTTGCCGAGACCCTGCCCGGCTACGAGCTGGCGGTCTGGTACGGCGCCTTCGGGCCCAAGGGCATGCCCGCCGAGCTGACGGCGCGGCTGAACCGCGAGATCAACACCGTGATGGCGATGCCTGAAGTCAAGGCCAAGATGAACGCCATCGGCGTTGAAACCGCGACCTCCACGCCGCAACAGTTCGGCACCATCATGCGCCGCGATGCCGACCGCTACGGCAAGCTGATCCGCGAACTCGGCATCCAGGGGGAATGACGTGAGCCAGGCATCGCACCAGGCATCTCATTTCGTCCCGCAAGCCGGCGCACCGCTGGAAGACGCCGGCTCGCTGATCGCGCAGGTCAACCTGCTGTGCGATGCGCTGCGGCAGGCGCGCGAACCAGCCGCGGCGCTCGATGCGATCGGCGCGGCCACGCTGCGCACGCTCGGCCCCGGGTTGTTGACGATCAATGCCTGGCATGTGGAGACTGCGCGGATCGAACGTCTGTGGTCTTCCGACACCGCCGCCTATCCGGTCGGCGGGCACAAGACCAAGGGCGACAGCCCGTGGCGCCGGCAATTGCTGGAACGCGGCGAAGTCTTTGTCGGCGAAGGCGATGACGCGCTGGCGGCGGTGTTCGACGACGTGCAGGTAATCCGCACCCTCGGCTGCACGGCGGTGGTCAATGTGCCGCTGGGCTACCAGGGCGCGGTGATCGGCACCTTCAACTACCTGGCCGATCGCGCGATCTGGTCGGCGGCAGAGGTGGCAACGCTCAGGCTGCTGGCGGCGCTGTCGGTGGCGCCGGTGCAGGCGCTGACCGCTGCGCGCACCTGACGAAAGCGGCCGCCAACACCGAACGCCACTCTGCGGTATGATTCCCCCGCCGCGTTGAACGCACAACCAAGCACAACGCGGCAACGTTCTCAGGGCAGGGTGGAAGTCCCTACCGGCGGTGAAGGCGTCTGACGCACAAGCCCGCGAGCGCCCGGCGTGTCCACACGCCGGGGTCAGCAGATTCGGTTCAAATCCGAAGCCGACGGTAATAGTCCGGATGAAAGAGAGCGAGCAAAAATGCCCCCGCCTCCACGGGGGCAAGTCTCGTGCGCCCTGATTCTGGCCAACTCCATCCGTACAGGAACACCATGAATCAGCCTGTCTCAGCTTTCCAGCGTGCCACCGCACCCGCGGCCGGCTTTTCCCTCCCCGAAGGCAAGCGTATTGCCTATATCCATGCCCAATGGCATGCCGATATCGTCCATCGCGCGCGCGACGCGTTCGTGGCCGAAATGGCAAAGCTCGGCGTCACCGCGGATGTCATCGACATCTTCGATGTCCCCGGGGCTTTCGAAATCCCCCTGCATGCGCAACGGCTCGCCAGATCCGGCAAATACGCCGCCATCGTCGCCAGCGGCTTTGTCGTCGACGGCGGCATCTACCGCCATGAATTTGTCGCCGATGCCGTCATCAGCGGCCTGATGCGGGTCCAGCTCGACACCGAGGTCCCTGTGTTCTCCGCCGTGCTGACTCCGAAGAGCTTCCACGAGCACGACGAGCACCATCGCTTCTTCGCCGAGCACTTCGTGACCAAGGGCCGCGAGGCGGCGCAGGCCTGCGTCCGCACGGTCGCGTCGCTGCAGAAGCTCGCGGCCTGATGCATTGAAGGGACGCGGCCGGCCTGTTCCTGCTCGCGGCAGGTTCAGGATTCACGAACCGCGGGATTTCCTGAACAGCCCGGCTCGCCCACGGCGGCATCCCTTGCCGCCACTCCCCTCCCCCGGATACTGCCGCCCGCCTCCCCGAGGCGTGTAAACTGCTGGCTTTTTGAATCCGGCGGTATGTCCCAAGAGCCCCGGCGCACAGGTTTCAGCGGTCCGACGCTAGTCCGGCTGCTGGCGCGCCTGACCGACGCCGACGCCCCACCTCCTGCAACGTCACTTTCGGGCCAGCTGAGCCAATGGCTGGGCTGGCCGGACGCGATCGCCCTGTCGGCCGCCCTGAAAGGTGCGCCGGCTGCGGTGCCGGCCAACCCGCGTGCCTCCGGCGCCACTGCGGAGGAGCAGGAATGCGCGCGCGTGCGCGGCGCGCTGGCCGATGCCATCGCCGGGGACAACGCCCTCGCCGCGCGCCGGCGCGGGCCGGGGCGGCCATCGGCGCTTGCCGAGGCCGTGGATGCGCAGGTGGACTACGCCATCTACCGCCACCGCTACGTGTCGCAGCAGCAGGCCATGGAGACCGCGATCGGCGCCTTGCGCGGGCGGCTGCGGGCGGCGTTGTCGACGCGTGCGCCGGACATGGCCCGGCTGGCGATGGTCGATGCCGTGATGGAGCGCGTGCTGGGCGCGCGCGAGCAAAGCGTGCTCGGCAGCGTGCCGACCCTGCTGGAAGGGCATTTCCAGCGTTTGCGCCAGGCGGAAGCCGCGGCGCTGTCCGAGGCGCATGCCGCCGCCGGGCAGGTTGCCGTGGCAGCGGTCGCGCCCGGCGCGTGGCTGGCCGTGTTTCGCAAGGATATGCAAAGCGTATTGCTGGCCGAGCTGGAAATACGCTTCCAACCCGTCGAAGGATTGCTCGCCGCCCTGCGCGGCAGCTGACCAGGACACCATGAACCGATACTTCTTCCCTCTTGTTGTTTTCCTGGCGGGCCTGGCGGCCGTGTGCTGGATCGCCGGCGGCTATGCGGGCTCGAATGCGCTGGCGCTGTCGGTCACGCTGCTGATCGGCGCCTGCTACGTGGCCGGCGCGCATGAGCTGCTGCGCTACCGGCAATCCACGCTGGGGCTGGCGCAGGCGGTGCAGGGCCTGTCCGAGGCGCCGGCCAGCCTGGATGGCTGGCTGGAGCGCCTGCCCGTCGGCCTGCGCAACGCCGTGCGCCTGCGCGTCGAGGGCGAGCGCGTGGCGCTGCCGGGTCCGGCGCTGACGCCGTACCTGGTCGGGCTGCTGGTGCTGCTGGGCATGCTCGGCACGTTCCTGGGCATGGTGTCGACGCTGCGCGGCACCGGCATGGCGCTGGAAACCGCGACCGACCTGCAGGCGATCCGCGCTTCGCTGGCGGCACCGGTGAAGGGGCTGGGCTTCGCCTTCGGCACCTCGGTGGCGGGCGTCGCCACGTCGGCCATGCTGGGCCTGCTGTCGGCACTGTGCCGACGCGAACGGGTGCAGGCAGCGCAGGCGCTCGATGCGCGCATTGCCACCACGCTGCGCCCCTATTCGCGCAGCCACCAGCGCGACGAATCGTTCCGGCTGCTGCAGCGCCAGGCCGATGCCATGCCGGCGCTGGTGGACCGGCTGCAGGCCATGATGGCGGCGATGGAACAACAGAACGAGGCCATGGCGGAGCGCCTGGCGGTGAATCAGGAAGCCTTCCACGGCAAGACCGAAGCCGTGTACACGCAACTGGCCGCCTCGGTCGGGCAATCGCTGAAAGACAGCGTTGCCGACAGCGCGCGCGCCGCCGGCACGGCGATCCAGCCGGCCGTGGAGGCAACCATGGCCGGCCTGGCGCGCGAGACCGCCGCCATGCGCGACGCCGTCACGCAGTCCGTGCAGCAGCAGCTCGAAGGCATCTCGGCGCGCTTCGAGGCCTCGACCGCCGGCGTCGCCGGGATCTGGAACGAGGCGCTGGCCAGCCAGCAGCGCAGCAACGAAGCGCTGGCGGACGAGCTGCGCGGCGCGCTCGGCGGCTTTGCACAGACTTTCGAGCAGCGTTCGGCGGGTCTGGTCGAGCAGGTGGCGGCACGCCTGGAGTCGACTTCCGCCAGCACCGCGCAGGCGTGGACCGAGGCCCTGTCGCAGCACGCCCGCACCGGCGAGAAGCTCGCCGCCGACAACCAGCAGGCACTGGCCGCCGCCACGGCGGCATTCGAACAGCAGGCGGCGTCGCTGGTGCGCACCGTGGGCCAGTCGCACGCCGACCTGCAGTCGGGCCTGGCATCGCATGACGAACAGCGCCTGGCCGCGTGGGCCGGCACGCTCGGCAGCATGACCGAGGTGCTGCGCCAGCAGTGGGACCAGACCAGCGCCCAGGCCGCGAGCCGCCAGCAGGCAATCAACGAGACGCTGGCGCAGACCGCGCGCGAGATCGGCGCGCAGGCGCAAGCGCATGCCAGCGGCACGATTGCCGAAATCGAGCGGCTGGTGCAAGCCGCCGCCGACGCGCCCAAGGCCGCCCTCGCGCTGCAGGCCGAACTGGCCGCACGCGACGAACAGCGCCTGGCTGCCTGGACCGATTCGCTCGGCGCCATGGCCACCGGCCTGCGCGAGCAATGGGAACAAGCGGGCGTGCAAGCTGCGCATCGCCAGCAGGAGATCTGCACGGCGCTGGCGCAGACCGCAAACGACATTTCCGCCCACTCGCAGGCGCATGCCAGCGGCACCATCGCCGAAATCGACCGGCTGGTGCAGGCCGCGGCCGACGCGCCCAAGGCCGCGCTGGCCATGCAGGCCGAACTGAGCGCGCACGACGAGCAACGCCTCGCCACCTGGACCGAAGCGCTTGGCAACATGGCCGCCGGACTACGGGGCCAATGGGAGCAGGCGAGCGCACAGGCCGCCACCCGCCAGCAGGAAATCTGCGCCGCGCTGGCGCAGACCGCCAGCGATATCTCGGCGCAGGCCCAGGCCCACGCCAGCGGCACCATCGCCGAGATCGACCGGCTGGTGCAGGCCGCCGCCGACGCGCCCAAGGCCGCTCTCGCGCTGCAGACCGAACTGAGCGCGCGCGACGAACAACGCCTGGCCGCCTGGACCGAATCCCTCGGCGCCATGGCCGCGACGCTGCGCCAGGAATGGCAGCAGGCCGGCGCGCAGACCGCCACCCGCCAGCAGGAAATCTGCGAAGCGCTGGCGCAGACCGCGCAAGCGATTTCCACCGAAACGCAGGCACACGCCAGCGGCACGCTGGCCGAGATCGAGCGGCTGGTGCAGGCCGCGGCCGAGGCGCCCAGGGCCGCCGCCGCACTGCAGGCCGAACTGGCCGCCCGCGACGAACAGCGCCTGGCGGCCTGGACTGGCCACCTCGACGGCATGGCCGCCACGCTGCGCCAGCAATGGGAACAGGCCGGCAGCCACAGCGCCAGCCGCCAGCAGGAGATCTGCGACACCCTGGCACAGACCGCGCGCGACATCACCGCGCAGGCCGAGGCGCACGCCACCGGCACCATCGCCGAAGTCGCGCGCCTGATGCAGGCATCCGCCGAAGCGCCCAGGGCCGCGGCCGAGGTCATTGCCGAACTGCGCCAGAAGCTCACCGAAGGCATGGCCCGCGACAACGCCATGCTGGAAGAACGCAGCCGCATGCTGGAAACGCTGGGCACGCTGCTGGACGCCGTGAACCATGCCTCCACCGGCCAGCGCGCCGCGGTCGACACGCTGCTCGCGACCACCTCCGAGCTGCTGGAACGCGTCGGCGGCCGCTTCACGGAACAGGTCGAATCCGAGACCGGCCGCCTGGCGCAAGCCGCGGCGCAGGTCACCGGCAGCGCCGTCGAGGTGGCGAGCCTGGGCGAAGCCTTCGGCGTGGCGGTGCAGATGTTCAGCGCGTCCAACGACAAGCTGTCCGGGCAGCTGCAGCGCATCGAGGCCGCGCTCGACAAGTCGATGGCGCGCAGCGATGAGCAGCTGGCCTACTACGTGGCGCAGGCGCGCGAGGTGGTCGACCTCAGCATGCTGTCGCAGAAGCAGATCCTGGAAGACCTGCAGCAGCTGGGCGGCCGGCAGGCACCGCGCGCAGAGGCGGCATGAAGGACGACTACATCGACGCCGGCGCCGAGCCGACAGTACCGGCGTGGGCGGTGTTCGGCGACCTGATGTCGGTGCTGCTGGGCGCGTTCGTGCTGGTCCTGCTGGGCGTCATCGGCGTGCAGCTGGAGCTGTCGGCGCGGCTGGAAGACGAGGTGCGGCAGCGGCAGGAAGAGGCGCAGCGCCGCCAGACACTGGAGCAGGCGCTGGCCGGCCCGCTCGCCGCCGGGCGCGTGACGCTGGTGAACGGACGCATCGGCATCAGCGGCAGCGTGCTCTTTGCCCTGAACTCCGACCAGCTGCAGCCCGAGGGCCGCGAACTGCTGCGCAGCCTGGCCGCGCCGCTGTCGGCCTACCTGCGCACGCGCGACGAGATGCTGATGGTCAGCGGCTTCACCGATGACCAGCTGGTGCGCGAGGGCAACCGCCGCTTTGCCGACAACTGGGAGCTGTCGGCGCAGCGCGCGCTGACGGTGACGCGCGCGCTGATCGACGCGGGCGTGCCGCCTGCATCGCTGTTCTCGGCGGGGTTCGGCTCGCAGCAGCCGGTCACCGCCAATACCGATGCCGAGAGCCGCGCCAGGAACCGGCGCGTGGAAATCGCGCCGGTGCCGCGCGTGACCATGGGAACGGGGAAGCCGCGTGGCTGAAGACGTGGCCGCAAGCGCGCGCGCGCAGCTCGACGCCTGGCGCGACAGCGATGCCGCAGGCGTCGATCCGGTGCGCTTCCGGCTGATCGAAGCGCTGGCGCGGCGCTCGGCCGGCCATGACGGCGCGGTGCGGCAGATGCTGGATACGCGGCTGTCGGCGCTGGTCGACAGTTACCGCGAAGCCGTGGCGCGAGACGCGGCGCGGCGCGAAGCGGCCGCAGGAACCGAACCGGATGCCATCGCGGAAGCGACCGGCACGCTCGCCGGCCTGGTCAGCTACATCAAGGCCAATACGCGCGCCGCAATCGCTTCCGCACCGAGCGCTTCCGCACCGAGCGCCCCCTCACCGCGCGCCCCCTCACCGCGCGCCGCGGCGCCGGTACGCCCCCTGCGCCCGGAGCCCGAGCCGGAACTGGTCGACTACTTCCGCGACACGTGGTCGCGCGTCAGCGTCACCCGCCAGTTGCGCCAGTCGCAGGCACAGCTGCCGGGCAATGCCGGACCGCTCAATTCCGATCACCTCGTGCACCGTGCGCTGACGCTGATGCACGAGCTGTCGCCAGGCTACCTGGAGCAGTTCTTTACCTATGTCGAGGCGATGGCGTGGCTGGAACAACTCCAGCGCGGCGGGGCACCGGCCGAGAACGAAGCGGCGCGGGCCACGAGCGCCAGGAAGACCACCCGCAGCAAGCCGCGCAAGGCGGCAGGCTAATCCGCCGCCGCTGGCGCGATCTCAAACCCGTACAGCGCCGCGGCATTGCGCCAGCGCAGCGCAGCGCTCGGCGAAGCATCCGCCGGCGCGTTGCCGGGCCAGCGGCTGAGCTCGCTGCATTCCCCCGCCCGCTCCGCGGATTCATGATTGGTCCACGGCCAGTCGCTGCCCCAAAGCAACCGATCGGCACCGGCCACCTCCAGCCACCGCTGCGCCAGTTCGCGCCACGCCTGCGGCGCCACCAGCCGGTATGGGGCGCTGCATTTGACCCATACTTGCCGGCGCTGGCGCACTGCAGCGGCTACGTCGAACACCGGATCCGCCACGCCCGCGGCGCCCGGCCTGCCGAAATGGTCCAGCACCACCGGTACATCCCCCTCGCCCAGCGCGGCATCCAGCGCGATATCCAGCGCGGCCAGCACCATGCTGCCGTCGCCATTGTCGGTATGGAGTTCGACATGCCAGCCCAGCGCGGCGATACGCGCAAACAGCGCGCGCCAGGGCGCGGTATCGATACGCCGCCAACCGGCATCACGGTAGAGGTTCAGCCGGATGCCGCGCACGCCGGCATCGTCCAGCTCGCGCAATGCCTCATCGGATACGTCGGGATCGACCACCGCGACGCCACGCAATCGCCCCGGCATGGCGCGCAGCGCCGCTAGCAGCGCGGTGTTGTCGGTGCCGAGGAAGCTGGTCTGCACCACCACCCCGAACGGATCGTCGAGCGCCCCGGCCAACTGCAGCCAGGCCGCCAGCGTGGCGGCATACGGGGGCCGATAGCGGGCGTACGGCGCTGCCGTGCCGGCCCCGAAGATATGGAAGTGGCAGTCCACCACCGGCGTTGCGGGTTGATTCATCTGTCTGCCCTGGTCTGCCCTGGTCTGCCCTGCTGTGTCCCGCGGGTAATCCCGGATAGGGGAACCAGGCCCGCGTTAGTATTCTAGTCCTCTAGAGGACATAAACGACAATCTAGCACGACTCCAGACCGACGGACAACCGATCGCAAACCACCGATGGCAGATAACGACCTGCTTCAGAAAATCACCAGCGCGGCCGGCCTGAGCCGATATGGCCAGATCGCCGCACAGCTCCAGGCGCGGATTATTTCCGGCGACTGGCCACCGGGCGAGGCGATCCCGGCCGAGGGCGCGCTGGCCAGGGAGTTCGGCATCGCGCTGGGAACGATCCGCCAGGCGATCGCCGTGCTGGTACAGGAAGGGCTGCTGGAACGCGTGCAGGGCCGGGGCACCTTTGTGCGCAAGGGACTGACCGGTGCCAGCCTGATGCGTTTCTTCCGCTTCGGCGGCGCTGACGGCGCGACCACGGTGCCGCGCTCGGAAATCCTGTCGTGCCGCGCCGTGCGCCTGGACAAGGCCATGGCGGAGCGCTTCGAACTGCCGTCCGGATCGCACGGCCTGGCGATCACGCGCCGCCGCTGGCTGGATGAGAAGCCGCGCCTGCTGGAATCGATCTGGCTGCCGCTGCCGCGCTGCGAAGCGCTGCAGCAGCTGCCGGTGTGGGAATGGGGCGACCTGCTGTATCCGCTGCTCGGCAGCCAGTGCGGCATCACCGTGCACCGCGCCGTCGACGAGGTCACCTTCCGCACGCTGGCGCATGACGAGGCCGAGTTGCTGGAACTGCCCGATGCGCACCCATGCGCGGTGGTGACCCGGCAAGCCTTCGACCTGCGCGGCACCTGCATCGAATACCGGCTGACTCGGGGCGATGCCTTCGCATTTCGCTATACCGCGGACATCCGCTAGCTGTTGGCTAGCTATCCGCTAGCCATCCGATACTCGATCCGCATCCGAGGAGACCGTTTCATGCATTCCACCAAGGCGATGGCCGCGGCCATTGGCGCCGCCGGCATCCTGCTGCAACTTGCGCCGGCGCAGGCCGCCGAGAGCGCGGCCACCTGGCCGTCGCGGCCCATCACCATCGTGGTCACGTATCCGCCGGGCGGCGGCGCCGACCTGATGGCACGGCTGATCGCGCCGGGACTCGGCCGTGAACTCGGCCAGTCGGTGGTGGTGGAGAACCGCCCCGGCGCCGGCGGCCAGATCGGCGCTGCCTATGTCGCCAAGGCGGCGCCGGACGGCTACACGGTGATGGTCGATGCCTCTTCCTACGCCGTGAATCCCAGCCTCTATGCCAGGCTGCCCTACGATCCGGCCAAGGCGTTCAAGCCCGTCGGCGTGCTGGCGCGCTATCCCAACGTGCTGGTTTCCACGGCCAGCTTCCCGGCCACCAGGGTCGCCGACGTGCTGACGATGGCGAAGCAGAAGCCTGGTTCGGTGGCATTTGCCTCCTCCGGCAATGGCTCGGCGCAGCACCTGGCCGGCGTGCTGTTCGAGCAGCGCGCGGGGGTGGACCTGCTGCACGTGCCGTACAAGGGCGGCGGTCCCGCCATGACAGACGTCATCGCCGGGCAGGTGCCGCTGTTCTTCGCCAACGTTGCATCGAGCCTGCAGCACATCAAGGCCGGCAAGCTCAAGCCGCTGGCGGTCACCAGCCACCAGCGCACCAGCGCGCTGCCGGGCGTGCCGACGATGCAGGAGGCCGGCGTGCCCGGCTATGAAGTCTATGAGTGGAACGCGGCCTTCCTGCCGGCGGCCACGCCCGAGCCGATCGTCGCAAAACTTGCCGAGGCTTTGCAGAAGGTCATGCACAGCCCCGAGACGCGGCAGCGCGTCACCGAACTGGGCGGCGAGGTGGTAGGCGCGCCGCCGGCACAGGCGCAGCAGTTCATCGACGGCCAGGCCCGGCTCTGGGCCAAGGTGATCAAGGACGGCAACGTCAAGCCCGAATGATCGCCGGCATCGCCAACCGCGCCGCAACGACCACGACAACGACGACTGGATACTCACGGAGACCCGCATGACCCGCATCAATCCCACCCGCCGCCAGTTGCTGCAAGCGACCGCGGCATTCGGCGCCAGCGCCCTCTTCCCCACGCTCGCCCGCGCCCAGGCATGGCCGTCCAAGCCGATCCGGCTGGTGGTGCCGTTCGCGCCGGGCGGCAGTTCGGAAATCGTCGCGCGCTCCACCGCGGCGGAACTGACCAAGCTGCTGGGCGTGTCGGTCTTCGTGGAAAACAAGCCGGGCGCCGCCGGCAATATCGCCATGGGCGAAGTGGCGCGCGCCGAAGACAACCACACGCTGATCCTGGGCCATATCGGCACGCTGGCGGTGAACCCGTTCATCTTCCCCAAGCTGCCCTACGACCCGATCAAGGATTTCCGCCCGATCTCGCTGCTGTCCAAGGTGCCGAGCCTGTACGTGGTGCATCCCGACGTGCCGGCGAAAAACCTGAAGGAATTCGTGGCGCTGGCCAAGAGCAAGCCTGGCAAGCTCAACTACGGCTCGGCCGGCAACGGCAGCGCCGGGCACCTGGCGTTCGAGTACCTGAAGGCGGCGACCGGCACCTTCATCACGCACGTGCCGTACCGGGGCAGCGGCCCGCAGATTACTGACCTGCTTTCCGGCCGGCTGGAAGCGGCGGCAGTGGGTGCGCCCGCGATCCTGCAGTTCATCAAGACCGGCAAGGTGCGCTGCATTGCCACCGGCACCACGCAGCGCATTCCGCAGCTGCCGGATGTGCCAACGGTGGCCGAGCAAGGCTATCCCGGCTTCGAGATGACGCAATGGTATGGGTTGCTCGCGCCCGCGACGCTGCCGCAGGCGGCCGCGGACAAGCTGGCGGATGCGACCATCAAGGCGGTCAAGGGTGCCAGCTCGGTCGAACGGCTGAGTGCGGATGCGGCCATCGTGGTTGGCAATACGCCGGCGGAATTTGCGCGGTTTATCGCGCAGGAGCAGCAGCGCTGGAAGCCGATCATCGCGCGGGCGCAGATCAAGCCGGATTGAGCTGGCTTCTGGGGAGGATGCTGTGTGTGCTCCCTCTCCCGCTTGCGCGAGAGGGGAGCAAACCACTCGCCTGTTGACAGCGTGTCGCCCTGACCCGCGCAATCACTCGATCGTCACCTTCCCGTCCTTCACCAGCTTCGCGAACTTCACCGTCTCATCCTGGATGCGGCGCGCGAATTCCTTCGGCGTGCTGGTCATCGGCTCGGCACCGATGGCCTGCATGCGCTGCTGGAAATCCGGCGACTTCACGATCTTGACGATCTCGGCGTTGAGGCGCGTCACGATCGGTTCCGGCGTGGCGACCGGCGCCATCACGCCAAACCACGTGCCGATGTCGAAGCCCTTCAGGCCGGCCTCTTCCAGCGTGGGCACGTCCGGCAGCACGGTCGAACGCTTCGCCGTGGTCACCGCCAGCGCGCGCAGCTTGCCCGACTTGATGTGCTGCAGCACCGGCGTCAGCGTGTCGAACGACATGGTCACCTGCCCGCCCAGCAGGTCGGTCGTCAGTGGCCCGCTGCCCTTGTAAGGCACGTGCAGCAGCGGCGCGCCGGTGGCGGCCTGGAACTGCGTGCCGATCAGGTGCTGCGCGGTGCCATTGCCATTGGAACCGTAGGCGAACTCGGGCGAGGCGCGCTTGGCCAGCGCCACCAGTTCGCTGACGTTCCTGGCCGGCGTCCTGGCCGCGTTGATCGCCAGCACATTGGGCACCATCGCCACCGGGGCCACCGGCGCGAGGTCTTTCTCGAAGCTGTAGGGCAGCTTCTTGTACACGCTGGTGGCGATGGTGTGGTGCACCGCGCCCATCAGCAGCGTGTAGCCGTCCGGCTTGTTCTTGGCGACATAGTCGGCGCCGACGGTGGCGCCGGCGCCGGGACGGTTCTCGACGATCACCGGCTGGCCGAGGCTCTTGGAGAGCTGGTCGCCCAGCGCGCGCGCGAGCACGTCGGTGGTGCCGCCCGAAGGGAACGGCACGACCAGGGTAATGGGCTTGGCTGGCCACGCTTGCGCCATGGCAGCACCGCTGAGGGCGAGGCCGGCAGCGGCCACGGTCAATGCCGAAACGCGGCGCAGAAAGTCGGTTGCACGCATGTCTTGTCTCCTGTCTGATGGTTTTCAGCAAGCCTTGCTGGCTTGTCTGTCGGTTGCCGGGCCGGTTGCTGGGCCCGGTTGCTGTCCGGCCACTAGCGCAGCTGGCGCAGCGCGCCCCTGCCGGCGAAGGCCGCGGCGCAGCCCAGTTCCGCTTCGATGCACAACAGCCGGTTGTACTTGGCCACGCGGTCGGAACGGCTCAGCGAGCCGGTCTTGATCTGCGTGGCCGCGGTGCATACGCTCAGGTCGGCGATAGTGGTGTCCTCGGTCTCGCCGGAGCGGTGCGAGATCACCGACGCATAGCCGGCACGCTCGGCCACGTCGATGGCCTGCAGCGTCTCGGTCAGCGTGCCGATCTGGTTGGGCTTGATCAGGATCGCGTTGGCCACGCCCTGCGCGATGCCTTCGGACAGGATCGCGGCGTTGGTGACGAACAGGTCGTCGCCGACCAGCTGCACCTGCGCACCCAGCCTTTCCGTCAGCAGGCGCCAGCCCTGCCAGTCCTGCTCGGCCATGCCGTCTTCGATGGTGACGATGGGGTACTGCCGCACCCAGCTGGCCAGCAGGTCGACAAAGCCTTCCGCGTCGTAGCTGCGGCCTTCCGACGCCAGCACGTAGCGGCCGTCGGCATGAAACTCCGAGCTGGCCACGTCCAGGCCCAGCGCGATATCGCGGCCGGCCTGGAAGCCGGCGGCTTCCACCGCTTGCAGGATCACTTCCAGCGCATGCTCGTTCGAGGCCAGGTCCGGGGCAAAGCCGCCCTCGTCACCGACCGCGGTGGAGAAGCCGCGCTCGCGCAGCACGCGCCTGAGCGTATGGAACACCTCGGCACCCCAGCGCAGCGCTTCGGCAAAGCTCGGCGCGCCCACGGGCAGGATCATGAACTCCTGCATGTCGACGCTGTTGTCGGCATGCGCGCCGCCGTTGATGATGTTCATCATCGGCAAGGGCAGGCGCGTCTCGGCGCGTCCCGCGCCCAGCGACCGGTACAGCGGAACGCCCGCCGAAGCCGCGGCCGCCCGCGCGGTGGCCAGCGAAACCGCGAGCAGCGCGTTGGCGCCCAGGCGCGACTTGTCGGCGGTGCCGTCCAGCCGGATCAGGCACGCATCCACTTCGGACTGATCGGCGGCTTCCATGCCGGCGAGCGTGCGGGCGATATCGACGTTGATATGCTGCACCGCCTTGCGCACGCCCTTGCCGAGATAGCGGCGCGGATCGCCGTCGCGCAACTCCAGCGCCTCGCGCGAGCCGGTCGAGGCGCCGGACGGCGCTGCAGCGAACCCTTCCGCGCCGTCGGCCAGCAGCACGCGCGCGGCCACGGTGGGATTGCCGCGCGAGTCGAGGATCTCGTAGCCGAGGATTTCCTTGATGACAGTCATGTGCCTTCCCCTTACTGGACCTGCGCGATGCGCAGCAGGTTGGTGGTGCCCGCGACGGTGAACGGCAGCCCCGCCGAGATCACGATCGACTGGCCGGCCTCGCCGAACTGCTCCTTGAGCACGGTGCGGCTGGCCACTTCGGTCATCTCCACCACGTCGACCACTTCATGGCAGAGCACCGCATGCACGCCCCACGCCAGCGCGAGCCGGCGCGCGGTGGCAAGCCGCGGCGTCATGCCGAGGATCGGCACCTCGGGCCGTTCGCGCGCCATGCGCAGCGCGGAATAGCCGGAGCTGGTATAGGCCACGGCCGCGGGCGCGCCCAGCACTCTGGCCACGTGCCGCACCGCATAGCCGATCGCATCGGCAGCGTCGGCGCGCGGTGCCGAATGCGAGGCCTGGATGGCTTCGTGGTAGTGCGGGTCGGATTCGGTGCGGGTGATGATGCTGTCCATCATCCGCACTGCTTCGAGCGGATAGCGGCCCGACGCCGATTCCGCCGACAGCATCACCGCGTCGGCGCCGTCATAGATGGCGGTGGCGACGTCGGATGCCTCGGCGCGCGTCGGCACCGGTGCGGCCACCATCGACTCCAGCATCTGCGTGGCCACGATCACCGGTTTGCCCGCCTTGCGGCAGGCGCGCACGATGCGCTTTTGCAGCGACGGCACCTGCTCCGCGGGCATTTCCACGCCGAGGTCGCCGCGCGCCACCATGACCGCGTCGGAGGCTTCGACGATCGCCTCCAGGCTCTGGATCGCGGCCGGCTTCTCCAGCTTGGCGACGATGCCGGCGCGGCCGTTGACGATCTGGCGGATCTCCTCGATATCCTCGGCGCGCTGCACGAACGACAGCGCCACCCAGTCCACGCCCAGCGACAGCCCGAAATCCAGGTCGGCGCGGTCCTTCCCGGTCATGGCCGACAGCGGCAGCACCACGCCCGGCACGTTGACGCCCTTGCGGTCGGACAGCGTGCCGCCGTTGACGACGATGGTCTCGGCATAATCGGCGCCGCAGCGCTCCACGCGCAGGCGCACCCGGCCATCGTCGACCAGCAGTTCGGCACCGGGCTGCAGTGCCGCGAAGATTTCCGGATGCGGCAGGCTCACGCGCTCCGCGGTGCCCGGCACGGCCGCATCCAGATCGAGCCGCAACGGTGCCTGCGCTGCCACTTGCACCGGGCCATCGGCGAAGGTGCCGATGCGCAGCTTGGGGCCCTGCAGGTCGAGCAGCACGCCGATCGGGCGGCCGCGCTCCTGCTCGATCGCGCGGATGGCGTGCAGGCGCTGCTTGTGGTCTTCATGCGAGCCATGGCTGAAGTTGAGCCGGAACACATCGGCTCCCGCATCGAACAACTGGCCGATGATGGCCGGGTCCGAACTGGCGGGCCCAAGCGTGGCCACGATCTTTGCGTTGCGAAGGCGTCTCATGTGTTGGCTCCGGAAGCGCGCGTCAGCAAGATCGCGCGAAAGTCATTGACATTGGTCAGCGTGGGGCCGGTCACGACCGCGTCCCCCAGCGCCTCGAAAAATCCGTGGCCGTCGTTGGCGGCCAGCGCGTCCTGCGGGTTCAGGCCGGCGCGCCAGGCGCGGTCCAGCGTGTCGGGGCCGATCATCGCGCCGGCGATCTCTTCCTGCCCGTCGACGCCGTCGGTGTCGCCGGCGATGGCATGGACGCCAGCCTCGCCGCGCAGGGCCAGTGCCAGCGACAGCAGGAACTCGACATTGCGTCCGCCGCGGCCGCTGCCGCGCACGGTGACGGTGGTCTCGCCACCGGACAGCAGCACGCACGGCGCGGCAAAGGGCTGGCCGTGTCTAGCCGCTGCCAGCGCGATGCCGCCCAGCACCTTGCCGACATCGCGGGCCTCGCCTTCGATGGCGTCGCCGAGCACATGCACCGCATAGCCGGCGTCGCGGCCCACTTGCGCGGCGGCCTCCAGCGCCAGCCGCGGCGTGGCGATCCACTCGGTGCGGATGCGCGGCAGGCGCGGGTCGCCGGGCTTGAGCGTCTCGGCCGCATCGGACTGCAGCGCGGCCAGCACATGGGCGGGCAGGTCGATGGCGTAGCGCCTGACGATCGCCAGCGCATCGGCGCACGTGGTCGGGTCGGGAACGGTCGGGCCGGAGGCGACGTCGATGGCATCGTCGCCCGGCACATCGGAAATCAGCAGGTTCAGCACCTGCGCCGGATAGCACGCGGCGGCCAGCCTGCCGCCCTTGACCGCGGACAGGTGGCGGCGCACGCAGTTCATCTCGGAGATGGTCGCGCCCGACTTGAGCAGCGCGCGGTTCACCTGCTGCTTGTCGTCGAGCGTGATGCCGGCCAGCGGCAACGGCAGCAGCGACGAGCCGCCGCCGGAGATCAGGCAGATCACCAGGTCGTCCTCGTTAAGGCCGGACACGAGTTCAAGCATGCGGCGCGAGGCGGCCAGCCCGGCATCGTCCGGCACCGGGTGCGCGGCTTCGGCGATCTCGATACGCGAGCAAGGCACCGCGTAGCCGTAGCGCGTCACTACCAGTCCCTCTAACGCGCCAGGCCACGCGGCTTCCAGCGCGGCGGCCATGGCCGCCGAGGCCTTGCCCGCACCGATGACGATGGTGCGGCCGCGCGGCGGCGCGGGCAGGTGACGCGCCAGCGTGCGGGCCGGCTGCGCCGCGGCAATGGCCGCGTCGAACATGCGCCGCAGCAGTTGGTTGGGATCGGTCGATGGCATGGTCACGGTGCGCCCCTCAGTGCATCAGCGAAGCGTGCGCGTCGCCAACGCGGGCCAGGCTCGACGCAGCGGGCGCGCCGTCCGTGGCTGCTGCCGTGGCAACTTGCGCCTCGGCGTCGTCATCGAGCTTGCCGTCCAGCGCATCTGCCAGCTGCTGCCGGTCGACCGCGCCGACCCAGCGGGCGATGGCAAGCGTGCCGACCGCATTGCCGATGGTATTGGTGATGGCGCGCGCTTCCGACATGAAGCGGTCCACGCCGAGCAGCAGCACCATGCCGGCCACCGGGATCTTGCCCATCGAGGCCAGCGTCGCCGCCAGCGTGATAAAGCCCGAACCGGTCACGCCCGCCGAGCCCTTGGAGGTCAACAGCAGCACGCCCAGCACCACCAGCTGGTCGGTCATGGTCAGCGGCGTGTTGGTCGCCTGCGCCACGAAGATCGCGGCCATGGTGTAGTAGATGCACTGGCCATCGGGGTTGAAGGTCAGGCCGGACGGCACCACCAGGCCAACCACGGGCTTGGATACGCCGGCGTTTTCCAGCTTGCGCATCAGCTGCGGCACCACCGATTCCGACGAACTCGTGCCGAGCACCGTGAACAGCTCGTCGCGGATGTATTTCAGGAACTTCCACAGGCTGAAGCCCGAGACCCTGGCTACCCCGCCCAGCACGATCACCACGAACAGGAAGCACGTGATGTACATGGTGCCCATCAGCTTGCCCAGCGACACCACCGAGCCCAGCCCGTACTTGCCCACGGTAAAGGCCATCGCGCCGAACGCGGCAATCGGCGCCAGGCGCATGATCATGCCGACCACCGTGAAGATGCCGTGCGTAAAGGAATCCAGGAAGTCCACCACCGGCTTGGCGCGCGCGCCGATATGCGACAGCGCGATGCCGAACAGCGTGGCGAACACCAGGATCTGTAGGATGTCGTTCTTGGCGAGCGCATCGATGATGCTGGTGGGCACCAGGTTCATCAGGAAATCGATGAACGAGTGCGGCTTCTCTGCAGCATGCGTGTAGCTGGCGATGGCCTTGGTGTCCAGGTGCGCGGGATCGACGTTCATCCCCTGCCCCGGCTGGACCAGGTTGACGACCAGCAGCCCCAGCGCCAGCGCGAAGGTCGACAGCACTTCAAAATAGATCAGGGCCCGCACGCCGACGCGCCCGAGCTCCTTCATGTTCTCCATGCGCGCGATGCCGAGCACCACGGTCGCGAAGATGATCGGCGCGAACACCATCTTGATGAGCTTGATGAACACGTCACCAAGCGGCTTGAGGTCGCTGCCGATGTCGGGCGCCCACACGCCCAGCGCAATGCCGGCGCTGACGCCTAGCAATACCTGGACGTAGAGCTTGCCTAGGAGCTTCTGAATCATGGCTGTCTCCTGCTGATTCGGTGATTCGCTGTTTTGTCAGGCAAAGCACTCCCGGGGCAGCTCTGGGTGGCTGCTTGTCAGGCCCGGGAGTTGGTGCGGGCAAGGAAGCCCGCTGGATCTGGCCCGGCTCAGGCCGGGCGCTTCGTGCCGCGGTGCGTCCGCTCAGGCTGCCTTGGCTTGCTTGCCGGACAGCAGTTCGCACACGGCTTGCGTCACCTGTGCGGTGGTGGCCTTGCCACCCAGATCGCCGGTATGCAGCGCGGGATTGGCGGTAACAGCCTCGACCGCCTGCATCACGCGTTGCGCCGCGGCGTGCTCGCCCAGGTGCTCCAGCAGCATGACCACCGACCAGAACGTGCCGACCGGGTTGGCCAGGCCCTTGCCCATGATGTCGAAGGCCGAACCATGGATCGGCTCGAACATCGACGGATAGCGGCGTTCCGGGTCGATGTTGCCGGTCGGGGCGATGCCCAGGCTGCCGGCCAGCGCCGCGGCCAGGTCGCTGAGGATGTCGGCGTGCAGGTTGGTGGCGACGATGGTGTCGAGCGACTTCGGGCGGTTGACCATGCGCGCGGTGGCGGCATCGACCAGTTCCTTGTCCCAGGTAACGTCCGGGAATTCCTTGGCCACCTGCACCGCGACCTCGTCCCACATCACCATGGCGTGGCGCTGTGCGTTGGACTTGGTGATCACCGTCAGCTGCTTGCGCGGACGCGATTGCGCCAGCTTGAAGGCGAAGCGCAGGATGCGTTCGACGCCGACGCGGGTCATCATGCTGACATCGGTGGCCGCCTCGATCGGATGGCCCTGGTGCACGCGGCCGCCCACGCCCGAGTATTCGCCTTCGGAGTTCTCGCGCACGATCACCCAGTTCAGGTCTTCCGGCGCGCAGCGCTTGAGCGGCGCGTCGATGCCCGGCAGGATGCGGGTCGGGCGCACGTTGGCGTACTGGTCGAAGCCCTGGCAGATCTTCAGGCGCAGGCCCCACAGCGTGATGTGATCGGGGATATGCGGGTCGCCGGCCGAGCCGAACAGGATCGCATCCTTGTCGCGCAGCGCGTCCAGGCCGTCGGCGGGCATCATCACGCCGTGCTGGCGGTAGTAGTCGCCGCCCCAGTCAAAGTCTTCGAACTCGAAGCGGAAATCGGTGCCGGCGGCGGCCAGCGCTTCCATCACCTGGCGGCCTGCGGGTACCACTTCCTTGCCAATGCCGTCTCCGGGGATGGTCGCGATGCGGTAGGTCTTCATGTCTTGTCTCCTGGTCAGAATCCGTGGGTGTCTATCGGGTTGCGCGATTGCGTGGAACGGATTCTGGGCCGTGGACAAGGTTTTGGATCGCTTGTAGAGTTAAACCATTCTTAACTTGAAATTAAAGGTGCCATGGCATCGTCCGCAGGCGTCCAGCCGTCAGAACTGGGCTTTTTCACGTCGGTGGCCACGGCCGGCAGCCTGAGCGCGGCCGCGCGCGACCTTGGCATCACAACCGCGGCGGTCAGCAAGCGGCTGGCGCAGATGGAGGCGCGCATCGGCATGCCGCTGGTGACGCGCACCACCCGGCGCATGAGCCTGACCCCCGAGGGCGAGGTCTACCTGGAGCACGCGCGCCGCATCCTGAGCGAGATCGAAGACCTGGACCAGCTGCTGACGCGCTCCAAGGGCAGGCCCAGCGGCTTGCTGCGCGTCAATGCCACGCTGGGGTTCGGCCGCATGCATGTGGCGCCGGTGATTTCCGAGTACGTCGCGGCCTATCCGGAAGTCGACGTGCAGCTGCAGCTGTCGGCCGACCCGCCGCCGCTGAATGAAGACGCCTTCGACGTCTGCATCCGCTTCGGCCAGCCGCCCGATGCACGCATCGTGGCGCGCAAGCTGGCACCCAACCGGCGCTTGCTATGCGCGTCGCCCAAGTACCTGCGCGACCATGGCATCCCCAACACGCCAGCCGACCTGCGCCGGCACAACTGCATCGGCATCCGGCAAGGCAGCGACGCCTACGGCGTATGGCGCCTGACCGCCGGCAAGGGCGCCAAGGCGCGTACCGAAACCGTGCGCGTGCGCGGCAACCTGACCACCAACGATGGCGAGATCGCCGTTAACTGGGCGCTGGAAGGCCACGGCATCCTGATGCGGGCGGAATGGGATATCGAACGCTTCTTGCGCAGCGGCCGGCTGGTTCAGGTGCTGCCGCAGTACGCCACGCCGGAGGCCGACATCTACGCGGTCTATCACCAGCGGCACCAGCTGTCGTCGCGGATCCGGCTGTTCGTGGAGTTCATGGCCGCGAAATTCAGTGAGTTCGGGGAGCGTGGGAACGTGCCGCCATGACTGTCGCTGCATGCAGCATTTACAACCCGGCAGAGCGTGGCGTGCCGGAATCAAGGCCTGCGTAGCTGGTGCGTTTCCTGCATGGCGCTGTTCTCCCACGTACCGTTATCCAAACCGACAGGAGGCCACCATGAGCATTTTCAAGGACATCCTCAACAAGCTGCTGGGCAGAGCCAAGCCTGCTGCCACGACCTCTGGCACCGCCACCGGTACGCCAACCTCCGCGGGCGCGGCACCCTCGCCGGCAAGCCCGTCTCCCGCAGGCGGAGCCGCACCCGCGGCCAGCGCTGGCCAGACCGCTGCCAAACCCGCGCCACTGTCCGGCGTGGACGTCGAATCGATCATGGACAACCTGGTCAAGGAGAGCGGGCAGACGCTGAACTGGCGCACGTCCATCGTCGATACGATGAAGGCGCTGGGCATCGACAGCAGCCTGGAGCACCGCAAGGAACTGGCGCGCGAGCTGCACTACAGCGGCGACACGAACGACTCCGCCGCGATGAACATCTGGCTGCACAAGCGGCTGATGCAGGAGCTTGCCGCCAACGGCGGCAAGCTGCCGGCGGATTTATCGTAGGAATCCGCGAGAAGGGTCGGCGGCTGGCTCAGCCGCCGATGCCGGCCCAGCGCAGGTGCTTGTCCCAGTCGGCGTCACTGATCACGCCGGACACGCCCTGCCGCTGGCCGTCGGCGCGATAGAAATAAGTGCGCGGCATCTCGCCCATCCAGTCGGGATCGACCGCGTAGCGCAGCCGTTCCTGCGGCTCGTTGCCGAACATCCACGCGTTGCGCGTCAGGTTGACGCGCTTGAGCAGCTGCTGCACCTGCGGCAGCGCGTCGGGCCGGTCCATGGCCAGCGTGACCACGCGCAGGCCGCGATGCCTGGCCTGCAGCTTGCCGATGGCTTCGAAATTGCGCTTGCAGTAGACGCAGTCGAGCGACCACACCACCAGCACGAAGGGCTTGCCCTGCTGGCTGGCACCGAGCTGCGCCGCGCTGGCGGATTCAAAGACCGATACGCGCTCAGCGGCCTGCGACATGCCGGCGACGCCGAGCGCGAGCGCCGCGCCCGCCAGCGCGGCGACGAGTTTGCGATGGAACGTCATGCGCCCTCCTGCGCCAGCGGAAAGACCTGGAAGCCTTCGGCCTCGGTGCGCCAAAGCACGTAGGCGCGGCCACCGTGCTGAAGCAGGTGCGGCTGGTCCGAATCGCGTGCGGTGCCGGCGACTTGCCGCGTCTGCCAGGTCTTGCCGCCGTCCTGCGACAGCATCGCCGACAACCGCGTCTGCCGGCCGTCGAACGATTTCCATGCCACCACGATCTGCTGGTCGTCGAGCGCGACGATATCGGCATGCTGCGCGCGCGGGTCATCCAGCGGACGCTGCGCCTGCAGCTTGCCGTCCTTGAAGCGGCCGACCGATACCGTCGGCTTGCCTGCCTTCACGTTGAACCACACCATATGCAGCGTGCCGTCCGGCGTCACCGCGGCGCCCGGGCCCTGGTGCGGGCAGGCGTCGATGCGCCAGTCATCGAAGGTAGCGCGCTGCATCGGCGTGGGCGTGCCGTCGGCGCCCAGCAGCGCCACCGCGTGGTCGCGCGCGTTGGGCGGGAACACATGGCGCCACAGCGCCAGCATCTTGCCGTCCGGCGTCGGCGCCAGCGCGATGCGGCAGCATTCGCAAGACTGGTCGGCGATCTTGTAGTCGCCCTGGAAGCTCTTGCCCTGGTCGGCCGAGACCGCGTAGTAGATCGCGGCGCCGGCATAGGGCTGCTTGCGCGCCTCGGCGGCGACCACGTCGCGCTTGTCGATCCAGCTGACGAAGACGCGGCCGGCCGGGTCCACCGCGACCGCGTCGAAGCGGTGCGCGATCTGGTCGCGGTTGGCATGCACCGTCACTGGCGCGGCAAACGTCTTGCCGCCGTCGGTGGAGCGCGCGAAGCGGATAAAGCCGGTCCACGGCTTGGGCAGCGGCTGGGTCCAGGTGATATAGATCTCGCCGTCGCGCCCCGCTGCTACCTTGGGCCGGCTGTCATGGTCGGCCGCGACCGGCTCGGGCACGCTGTTGACGTGCTGCGCCGGCCCGAAGCTGCGGCCCCGGTCGGTCGACGCGCGCACCGCCACGTGCTGGCCGTCCTTGTAGGCGATCCACAGGCGGCCATCGCGATCGAAGGCGGCGCCGGTGCCAAGTTCGCTCATTGCCTTCGGCGCCGGGCTTTGCGCACCGTGGCCGGCGTGGCCGCCATGAGACTGCGCCATCGCGGCGAACGCCATGCAGGCGATCACGCCGGCGGCAAGGAATCGGAAGCTGCGGTGCAGGCGCTGCATGGGCAGGGTCGGGGTCGGGCTGGTCACGGCACTCAGAAGGAAAGCTTGGCCTCGGCGTAGAACGTCCGGCCCGGGTACGGGTGGTAGACGAAATAACGCTGGTCGGTCAGGTTGTCGATGCCAAGCCCGAGACGCACGTTCTTGGCGGGCTTGTACGTCACCTTGACGTCGAAGGTCAGGAAACTGCTGGTGCCGCCGAAGGTGTCGGGATTGACGTCGCTGTTGTCGAGCGTATTGTACTGCCGCCCCGAATAGGTCATTGCCAGCGTGCCCGCCCATGCCGGCGTGAAGCGGTAAGTGCCGACCAGGTTCGCGCGCCACTGCGGGATGCGATAGAAATACTTGCCCACCGATGCCGGGTTGTTGGCGTTCTCCAGCGTCTTGGAGTGGTTGTACGCGCCGCTGGCCGACAGGTCGAAGCCACTGAACAGCACGTCGCGCCCGTCGTAGGCCAGTTCGATGCCGCGCGTGCGCACGCGATCCACGTTCTGGAAGCTGGTGACCGTGGGGAACACCGTGGTGTTGGTCTGGCTGACCAGCGCATCGCGGATGTCGTCCTCGTACACCGACACGCGGAAGTACGAACGGTCGACCGTGCGCTCGAAGGTCAGGTCCTTCGAGAACGAGCGTTCCGGCTTCAGGTTGGGATCGTTGTTGATCAGCGAGGTGCCGGTGATACGGCCCTGGAACAGCTCGGCGACGGTCGGGTAGCGGTAGGCCTGGCCGAGCGACAGCCGGCCCAGCCAGTCCTGGCCGATGGCTTTTTCCAGCGCCAGCTTGGGCGACCAGTTGGACTCGCTGCGCACCGGGTATGCGACATTCACGCCCGGCTGGCTGCGGCTGCCGTCATAGGCGCGCCAGTGTTCCCAGCGCACGCCCGGGATCAGCTTCCAGTCCTCGGCGAAGTACCACGCGTCCTGCGCATACAGCGCCTGCGTCTCGGTCTTGCCGGCAAAGGCGTTGTTGAAGGCGGAGATGGTGCCTGCCTGCCAGTCCGAGGTGTTGTAGGTGGTGTTGCTGAGCCGGTAGTTGTCGTAGTGGTAGCCGAAGGTGACCCAGTGGCCGCCCTTGAGCTGCTGCGGGCGGTAGTCGGCCTTCAGGTCGAGCGTGCGCCAGCCGGTGCCGTCGCCATAGGTCACCGTGCCCGGGCCATTGCCCGCAGTACTGGCGGTGCGGCTGATGTCCTTGCTGACGTCGAACAATGACGCCACGCCGGAGAAGTTCCACCCGGTCTCGTTGCGCGTGCGCAGCGACAGGCCATACAGCCAGCGCGCGTCTTCGCCGTTGCTCGGCGCAAACGCGTTGGCGGGGATCACGTAGCGGAAGCCGCCGATATTGACCGGGCCGCTCGACACCACGTTGCCGTTGGCATCGCGCAGGTAGCTGGCGGTGGTGCTGGAGCGGTCCTGCTGCCAGTAGGCGGCAGTAAACTGCGCCTGCAACGTATTGGTGATGTCGTAGCCGAGCTTGACCTTGAGCTGGTCCTGCACGGTATGCGTGACGCCCTCGCTGTTGACGCCCATCACGGTGCGATCGGCGCCGGTCTGGTCCTGGTCGAAATAGGCGCCGGTGACCGGCTTGTCGGCCGAGCTGGCGCGCACGTTCGAACGCGCCGCGGTATAGAAGCTCAGCGGCTGGCTCTTGCTGTCCTGCCGATCGACGCTGACCAGCCACGAAAACGGTCCGACGCGGTCGCCTACGTAGGCGTTGGCGTGCACGCCGTTGAAATTGTCGTGCGTGCCATACAGGTTGAAGCGCTGCGTGAACAGCTGCACGCTGGCATCGCCTTCGAACTTCTCCGGCGTGCGCGTGCTGATCAGCACGGTCGCGCCCAGCGAGTTGCCGGGGTACAGCGCCGAATACGGGCCATACAGCACGTCTACGCGCTCGATCTCGGCGGCATTGACCAGCGACCAGCGCGGCGGGAAGGTGAAATCGGAGCCCAGCAGGTTGGACAGCAGCAGGCCGTCGGCATAGACCAGCCCGCGCGCCGACTGGCGCGAGCTGGTGCTGCGCACCGAGATGATCGAATTCATATCGCCGATGAAGCGCTTGCGCACGGCGAGGTTGGGCGCGTACTTGAGCGCGTCTTCGGTGTTGACGACGTTGAAGTCCGCCATGCGCGCGGCGCTGATGCCGTAGGCGGGCGATGGCGTATTGGGCGGCGTGGCGGGCGTTTCGCCGCGCTCGGTCCTGGCCGAGACCACGACTTCCTGCAACGGTTGCGGCGCGCTGACGGGTCCATCCGCCTGCGCGCCGGCGATGCCGGGGCCCATCAGCGCGGCCGAAGCGGCCAGCGCAATCCGATTTCTTGTCACTGAAATACCTTTTCTGTTCTTCTGGCTCGCCCGACCGGTGCGCCGTATCCGGCTCGTGGTACGGCGCACTTCCTCCGCGTAGCGAGTGCTGACATTCTAGGTGGCGGGATGGATTGCCGCAGTGCGACATAGCGCCGCGCCAGAACGGAAGTGACTCGACCGCCCATGCGGGGGCATCAAGTTCTATACGCGTTTACCCGCATACCCACATGCGGCCTTTGTCTCTAGATTTGCCCGGATTGGCGTTCGCGCCAACGTGATGCTGGGAGAGACTGATCCGGCGGCAGCCGCCGCGGACAGCGCCGAAGGAGCAACCGCCCCGGAAACTCTCAGGCAAAAGGACCGGTATCACGCGTCACAGCACTCTGAAGAATGCCGCCATCGTCAGCCGGCATACCGAAGGAGCAAGCGGCCCTCGCCACCGGTACTACCGGCACCCCGGTGACTGTCGTGAATCTCTCAGGTCAGGAACAGAGGGGGCGTCCGCTACGCATGTCGCGTACGGGCTCCAATCCCGACGTTTCTGGACTGCCAGATCATGAAGACAATCGCCGTCATCGGCGGTGGCATCACCGGTGTCACCACGGCCTACGCGCTCGCCCGGCGCGGATTCTCCGTCACCCTGTTCGAGCGGCACCGCTACGCCGCGATGGAAACCTCGTTCGCCAACGGCGGACAGCTGTCCGCCTCCAACGCCGAGGTCTGGACGCACTGGTCCACCATCATCAAGGGCCTGAAGTGGATGCTGCGCAGCGATGCGCCGCTGCTGGTGAACCCGCGCCCGAACTGGCACAAGCTGAGCTGGTTCGCCGGGTTCATTGCCTCGATCCCGCACTACCGACGCAACACCATCGAGACCGCGCGCCTGGCCATCGCGGCGCGCGAGCACCTGTTCGCGTGGGCGGCGCAGGAAGGCATCGACTTTGACCACAAGCGCGAAGGCATCCTGCATATCTACCGCGACAAGGCCGGTTTCGAGCATGCGGGCCGCGTCTCGGCGCTGCTGGCACAGGGCGGGCTGGAGCGCCGGGCGGTGACGCCGGCGGAAATGCGCGCGATCGAGCCGACGCTGGCCGGCACGTACTACGGCGGTTATTTCACCGAAAGCGATTCGACCGGCGATATCCACAAGTTCACCAGCGGCCTGGCCGCCGCCATCGAACGCATGGGCGTGCGCTGCCGCTACGGCGAGGACGTGCGCAATGTCACCACCGATGGCCGCAGCGCCCGCGTCACGGTTCAGGAAGGCGCGGAAAGCACCACCTCGACCTTCGATGGCGCGGTGATCTGCGCCGGTACCGTGAGCCGCGCGCTGGCCGCCGGGCTGGGCGACCGCGTCAACATCTATCCGGTCAAGGGCTATTCCATCACCGTCAACCTGGACGACGCCGCCAGCCGCGCCGCGGCGCCAACCGTCAGCCTGCTCGACGACGAGACCAAGCTGGTCACCAGCCGCCTCGGCGACGACCGCTTCCGCGTGGCCGGCACCGCTGAGTTCAACGGCTTCAACCGCGACATCCGCGCCGACCGCATCCGGCCGCTGGTGGAATGGGTGCAGCAGTGCTTCCCGGGCGTCAGCACGCGCAGCGTGGTGCCATGGGCGGGGCTGCGGCCGATGCTGCCCGACATGCTGCCGCGCGTGGGCCGCGGGCGGGCGCGCTGCATCTTCTACAACACCGGGCACGGGCACCTTGGCTGGACGTTGTCAGCGGTGACGGCGGATATGGTGGCCGGGGTGGTGGCGCAGGCGCTGCTTGAGCCGAAGATGCCGGGCGTGGGTTCGCTGGCAATTGCCAAGGCTTGAGATCGCGTGTTAAGCGCGTCGCTATTGCCAGCGCCGGCCCTCTCCCCCAGCCCCTCTCCCGCGAGCGGGAGAGGGGCCGGGAGAGGGAGAAAACCATCGCGGGCGAAGGCGTTCGAGCTTGCTACTACCCTCCGCATACGCTCCCCTCGCCTGCGGGAGAGGGGTGGGGGAGAGGGCGTAAGCCTTCACGGAGTGAAGCGCCACCGCCCGCCGTGAACTACTCAGGCCGGCGCAAACACCGGCACTGGCGCGCCGTCCACGCTGGGCGCGAACTTGACCTTCACCTTCTGCCCGATGCGGACCTCATCGAGATCGCAATCGACGATATGGGTCATCATGGTCACGCCCTCGTCGAGCTTCACATAGGCAATGCAGAACGGCTGCGGGCCAGCCTTGCGCGTGACGCTGTACGAGTAGATGGTGCCACGGCCGCTGGCGGTCTTCCAGACCGTATCGCCCATGCAGAACGGGCACAGCGTGCGCGGATACCAGTGCGTCTTGCCGCACGACTGGCAGTGCTTGACCAGCAGGCGGCCTTCGCGCGCGGCCTGCCAGAACTCGACGTTGTCGGGCTGTTCGTCCGGGGCCTTGTAGGCCATGGGAGTGTGTGGGGTCGTCATGTCAGTTGCTCCGGCGATCGTTCATTATTCGCGCTCGAGGATCAGGGTGGCGCTGCCGTGGCGCGAGCCCAGGTAGCCGCCGGTGCCTTGCGCCAGCGCCAGGTCGCAGTTCTTCACCTGCACCGCCGGATGCGCTTCGCCGCGCAACTGGCGCACCGCCTCGATCACCTTGGTGATGCCGCCGCGGTTGGCCGGGTGGTTGTTGCACAGGCCGCCGCCATCGGTATTGAACGGCAGCTTGCCGACGCCCGAGATCAGGTTGCCGTCGGCCACGAACTTGCCGCCCTCGCCCTTCTTGCAGAAGCCCAGGTCTTCCAGCTGCATCAGCACGGTGATGGTGAAGCTGTCGTAGATCGAGGCGTACTTGATGTCGGCCGGGGTCACGCCGGCTTCCGCGAATGCGGCCGCGCCGGAGAACTTCGCACCCGACCAGCTCAGGTCGACCTCGCCGCCCAGCTGGCCCTTGACGTATTCGCCGGCGCCGACGATCTTCACCTTCGGACGCTTGAGCGTCGCCGCGATCTCGGGCCGCGCCACGATCAGCGCGCCGCCGCCGTCCGACACCACGCAGCAGTCGAGCTTGTGCAGCGGGTCGGCGATCATCGGCGAGTTCAGCACGTCCTCCACCGTCACGACATCGCGCAGCATCGCATGCGGGTTGTACTGCGCGTGGTGCGACGCCGCCACCTTGACCCATGCCAGTTGCTCGGGCGTGGTGCCGTACTCGTACATATGGCGCATCGCGACCATCGCGTACAAGTTGACGGTGACGGGATTGAACGGCGCCTCGAACGGCGCGTCCGGCAGGTTGGCGCCCCAGTTGCGCGCCTGCGTGCCGGTCGAGCCTTCCGAGCGCGGCCGGCCGGCCAGCGTGATCAGCGCCACATTGCATTTGCCGGCTGCAATGGCCTGCGCCGCGTGCGAGACATGCACCAGGTAAGCAGAACCACCGGTGTCGGTGGAATCCACATGGCGCACCTTCAGGCCGAGGTAGTCGATCATGTTGGTGGCGCCCAGCCCCGGCGCATCGCCGGCGCAGAAATAGCCGTCCACGTCCGACAGCGACAGGCCGGCATCGGCCAGCGCGCCGCGCGCGGATTCCGCGTGCAGCTGCGCCACCGACTTGTCCGGCGCCTTGCGGGTCGGGTGCTCGTAGGCCCCGACGATATATGCCTTGCCTTTGATGCTCATGGGAGTCTCGTCTTGCTTGGGATTGATATTGGGTAAATTCAGAAGCGCATCTGCACCAGCCAGATCGCCACCATGGCCGGCCGCTCGCTGCCTTCGACCTGCATCTCTACTTTCCAGTGACAGCGCACTTCGCCGGGGCGGACATCGTCGAGCTGCTGCAGCGTGAACGCGCCGCGCACGCGCGCGCCGGCCGGCACCGGGCCGGTGAAGCGCAGCCGGTCGAAGCCATAGTTCAGCGCCAGCTTGCGGCCCGGGAAGGCAAAGCACTGCCCGAACGCCGCCGACACCATCGACAGGATCAGGAAGGCGTGCGCAACCGTGCAGCCGTACGGCGAATCCGCCGCGGCGCGCTCGGGGTCCACGTAGATCCACTGCCGGTCATGGGTCAGCTCGGCAAAGGTATCGATGGCGCCCTGCCCGATGGGGAAATACTCGCTCACCACGGCCGGCGCGGCGCAAAGCGCACGCAGGTCGTCGAGCGATGCAATGCTGTGCATGAGGCTCCTGTCGGTCCGGGTCTCGCTGGATGCGATCGGCGCGATCGACCCAAGCGGGCGGCTGTCTCCGTTTCGTTCTTGCTGCCGAATCTTGCTGCCGATCTTGCTGCCATAGCGCGGCTTGCGATTGAGTGTAGCGACGCCGCCGAAGCAGCGTCCAATATCGTTTCCCGCGCGATCGATAAGCAGCGTTTATCGACCCCCCCGGCGCGCGCGGTTGCCCGGCGGGCGCGGGGCGCACTAAGATGTGGCTCCCGCACCCCCGCTGACCCCATGGAACTGCGCCGCATCCGGCACTTCGTCGTGCTGGCCGAGACCCTTAATTTCCGCCGCGCGGCAGAACGCCTGCATATCGCCCAGCCCGCGCTGACAGTCTCGATCCAGAAGCTCGAGTCGGAACTCGACGCCACCCTGTTCGTGCGCGAGCCGCGCGGCGTCACGCTGACCGAGACCGGCCGCGCCGCGCTGGCCGAGGCCCGGCGCATCCTGTTCCATGCCGGCCAGTTCAGCGAACTGGTGCAGTCGGCCAGCAGTGGCATGGCCGGCACCTTGCGCGTCGGCTTTGTCGGCACCACTACGTCGCACCTGCTGCCGCGGCTGGTGACGCGCTTTCGCAATGAATACCCCGGCGTCGAGCTGGTGCTGCGCGAAGCCACCTCGACCCGCATCATGCAGTGGCTGGAGGACGAGGCCCTGGACGTGGGCCTGGTGCGCACGCCGTTGCTGACGCCGGGCAACACTGCGCTGGCGCTGCTGGAGCGCGACCGCTTTGTCGCCGCCCTGCCGCGCAGCCATCCGCTGGCGGGCAAGCCGTCACTGACGCTGGCCGACCTGGCGCAGGAGCGCTTTGTCATGTACGAGCAGGGCGAAGCCTCCGGCCTGCGCAGCGCCGCGCTGTCGGCATGCCAGATGGCGGGCTTCCAGCCGCGCGTCACGCAAGAGGCCACGCAGGTACAGACCGTGCTGGCGCTGGTGGAAAGCGGGCTGGGCGTGGCGCTGGTGCCGTCGATCATGCAGCGCTTCGCCAACGACCGCATGGTGATCCGCGACCTGGCCGGCTACCCGGATGGCGCCAGCATCGGACTCGCCCTCACCTGGCTGCCGGCGCACGACAGCCCGGTGGTACGGCATTTCCGTGAGGTGGCGTTGTCGGAGTTCGCGGTGGATGGCGCGGACGAGGGGCGTGACGCGCGCTAGCCTGCAGGCTACTCGCCCTCTTCTTCCGCCACGCTCAACGTCAATCCCCCCGCCGGCAGCGGCAGCGCCGTCCGGTACCGCACCTGCTTCAGCGCGAAGCTCGACCGGATATTGGACACGCCCGGGATCTTGGTCAGCTGCTCCAGGATAAAGCGCTCCAGGCTCTGCATGCTGGGCACGACCACGCGCAGCAGGTAGTCAGCGTCGCCGGTCATCAGGTAGCACTCCATCACCTCGGGTCGCTTGTCGATGGCCGCCTCGAAGCGGCGCAGCGCGTCTTCCACCTGCTTTTCCAGGCTGACCTGGATAAAGACGTTGATGCGCAGGCCCAGCGCCTCGGCATTCAGCAGCGTGACCTGCTGCTTGATCAGTCCCATTTTCTCCAGCGCCTTGACGCGGTTGAAGCAGGGCGTCGGCGACAGGTTCACGGCGCGCGCCAGCTCCGCATTGGTGATGCGGGCGTTCTGCTGCAGCTGGTTGAGGATGGCGATATCGATGCGATCGAGCCTGAGTGACGTTTCGTTCATGACGTAACAATTCCGGATTCATGCGGTTCTGGAGAATTTTTATACTGCGACAGCCCGTTCACGCAAGGTAATTCAGACACATTCTCTGCGGCTCAAGGGGTAATCTTGTTGGCATCGGCGGGCATTTCCCTGGCCTGCCACCACAGACATGGAAGACGGACAGGAGCGGTGCCATGACTAACCTGGCAAACGGTGTGCAATCGATGCTTGCGCTGCCCTCGGCCAACGAGGACAGCGATCCCCAGGAAACGCGCGAATGGCTGGACGCGCTCGAAGGCGTGCTGGCCCACGCCGGCAGCACGCGCGCCAGCTTCCTGCTGCAGCGCCTGGCCGCGCACGCCGCGGCGCAGGGCTTGCCGCCGCCCGCCGCCGGCCCGGGCGCCTATGTGAATACGATCCCGGTGCAGGCACAACCGCCCTACCCCGGCGACCTGGAAATCGAAGCCCGGCTGGGCGCCGCGCTGCGCTGGAACGCGCTGGCCATGGTGGTGCGCGCCAACCGCGCCTATGGCGAACTGGGCGGCCATATCGCCAGCTATGCCTCGGCGGCGGATCTGTTCGAAGTCGGTTTCAACCACTTCTTCCGCGCTGACGGCGCACAGGGTGACGCGCAAGGTGGGGACCTGGTCTATTTCCAGCCGCACTCGGCGCCTGGCGTCTATGCCCGCGCCTACCTGGAAGGGTTCCTCGACGAAACGCACCTGCAGCACTACCGGCGCGAGATCGACGGCCCGGGCCTGTGCTCCTACCCGCATCCCTGGCTGATGCCAGACTTCTGGCAGTTCCCGACCGGGTCGATGGGGATCGGCCCCATCAATTCGATCTACCAGGCGCGCTTCATGCGCTACCTGCAGAACCGCGGCCTGCAGCCGGTGTCCTCGCGCAAGGTCTGGGGCTTCTTCGGCGACGGCGAAATGGACGAGCCCGAGTCGATCGGGGCATTGTCGCTGGCCGCGCGCGAGCAGCTCGACAACCTGGTGTTCGTCATCAACTGCAACCTGCAGCGGCTCGACGGCCCGGTGCGCGGCAACGGCCGCATCGTCGATGAACTCGAAGCGCTGTTCGCCGGCGCCGGCTGGAACGTGATCAAGGTGCTGTGGGGCTCGGACTGGGATGAGCTGTTCGCCCGCGACCGCTCCGGCGCGCTGGTGCGTGCCTTCGCGCAGACCGTCGACGGCCAGTTCCAGACCTTCTCGGCCAACGACGGTGCCTATAACCGCGAGCACTTCTTCCAGCAGAACCCCGAGCTCGCCGCACTCGCCGCGCACCTGAGCAACGACGATATCGACCGCCTGCGCCGCGGCGGCCATGACCTGCGCAAGCTGCACGCCGCCTACGCGCGCGCCATGGGCCACCGCGGCCAGCCGACCGTGATCCTGGCGAAGACCATGAAGGGTTTTGGCATGGGCACGGCAGGCCAGGGGCGCATGACGACGCACCAGCAGAAAAAGCTGGAACTGGAGGACCTGAAGGCCTTCCGCGACCGCTTCCAGCTGCCGCTGTCGGACGACGACGTCGCCAACCTGCGCTTCTACAAACCCGCCGACGACAGCCCGGAGATGCGCTACCTGCACGCGCGCCGGGCCGCGCTCGGCGGCTACCTGCCGCGGCGCCGGCAGGCCGCCACGACTGCGCTCACGGTGCCGCCGTCCGGCCAGTGGGCCGGCTTCGCGCTGGCCGCGGACGGCAAGGAGATGTCGACCACCATGGCCGTGGTGCGCATGCTCGGCAGCCTGCTCAAGGACGCCGCGCTCGGGCCGCGCATCGTGCCGGTGGTCGCTGACGAGGCGCGCACCTTCGGCATGGCCAACCTGTTCCGGCAGGTCGGCATCTATTCGCCGCTGGGCCAGCGCTATGAGCCGGAAGACCTGGGTTCGATGCTGTACTACCGCGAATCCACCGGCGGGCAGATCCTGGAAGAAGGCATCTCCGAAGCCGGCGCGATCTCGTCATGGATCGCCGCGGCCACCGCGTACAGCGTGCACGACCTGCCGATGCTGCCGTTCTACATCTACTACTCGATGTTCGGCTTCCAGCGCATCGGCGACCTGATCTGGGCCGCTGCCGACCAGCGCGCCCGTGGCTTCCTGATCGGCGCCACCTCGGGCAAGACCACGCTCGGCGGCGAGGGGCTGCAGCACCAGGACGGCACCAGCCACCTGGCGGCGTCGACCATCCCCAACTGCCGCGCGTGGGATCCCGCCTTTGCCTATGAAGTGGCGGCGATCGTGGAGCACGGCATGCGCGAGATGGGCGAGCAGCAGCGCGACGTCTTCTACTACATCACCGTCGGCAACGAGAACTATGCGCAGCCGTCCATGCCGCAGGCGGCCGATGCCGTGCGCGACGGCATCCTGAAGGGCATGTATTCGCTCACGCCGGACCGGCGCGATGCCAGCCAGGTCAACCTGCTTGGCGCGGGCGCCATCCTGCCCGAGGTGATCGCCGCCGCGCGCCTGCTTGAAGACGACTGGGGCGTGGTGGCGCAGGTGTGGAGCGTGACCAGCTTTACCGAGCTGCAGCGCGACGCGATCGCCGTGGAACGCAGCAACCGCTTGAACGAAGAGCATGCCCGCTCGTATGTCGAAACGCTGCTGGTCGGGTCAAACGGCCCGGTGATCGCCGCCACCGACTATGTGCGCGCGGTGCCAGAGCTGATCCGCGCATGCGTGCCGGCGCGCTACGTGACGCTGGGCACCGACGGCTTCGGGCGCAGCGATACGCGCCAGGCATTGCGCGCGTTCTTCGAGGTGGACCGGCATTCCGTGGTGGTGGCGGCGCTGCGGGCGCTGGCGGATGACGGCAAGTTGTCTCCCGATGTCGTGCGCGCGGCGCGCGAGCGCTACGGCAAGTCGGGAGACAAGGCCGCGGCGTGGCAGGTCTGACGCGCCGCATGCCCGCTGGCGCTACGCTGCCATTGCCAGCGCCAGCTCACTGCCCCTGATATTGGCGACCGGCCCCCGGGATCGCGCTGTCGAATGCCGGCGGCGCGCGCCTGGCTGCGTCGACAAAGCCCGCCCCCCGGTCACTGATGCCGCAATGGCGCGACACGCGCGTTTTCTGGCCTGGTGTTCGTCGACAACGTGTCGATCAAGGGACAACAACTCTCCGTGCCATTGGCGCGGCATTGCCCGATCAGGTTCTTCAGTTCCGCTCGCATTCGTCGCAACTCCTTCAGCCTTTCCTCCACCAGACCAAGCTTTTGCTCGGCCAGCACGCGGGCCGTGTTGCACTTGCCATGGTTCTGATGGAGCAGTACCCGGACTTCTTCCAGCGTGAACCCTAGCGACTGGGCCTGGCGGATGAAATGGAGCCGCTGCAGGCTCTGTTCCGAGTAATGGCGAATCGTGCCAAAGGCGCGCTCCGGCACCGGCAGCAGCCCGCACCGATGGTAGTAGCGTACCGTCTCCACGCCGACCCCGGCCGCCTTGGCCAGCTTCCCGATCGTCAGTGTTTGCTCCATCCCTTGACTCCGTACCATGGTACGGACCTAGGCTATGCCTAAACCGCACTTTAGGGAAGGAGGATTGCATTTCGACCGCAGAACGACAGCGGCCGCCATACGCAGCGGTAACTCTTGAAAGGTCAGTATGCAATCGCGGATCATTCGCGTTCTACCCGCGGAAGTCGGTTGGGCGTTGGAATTCAGCGGCCTCGATATCAAGCCCCAAAAATATTCGACCATGGAAGCGGCAATTGCCGCGGGCTGGAATCTGGCGATGCGACAGAACGCTGAATTGCACATCCATCGCCATGACGGGGAGGTGCACTTGCGCAGCGCGTGCGGCGATACGCAACGCTCGTGATCCAGCCCCGTGTGTTGATCGCCATACCACCTGCCGGCCGATGCGATTTATCCGGCGGCACGCGTTGACAGCGGCGGCAAGCCGCTGGACGGCGCCCGCAGATACGTCCTGCATTTCGACAAGAAATCCCTTCCTCCGGCGAATGCATTCTGGTCGCTGACGACCCTCCTCGTTCATTCCTGGCGGCAATGGGCTGCCCCCGGCGCCTTGCGGAGCGCAGCACAGGCGAGTGCGCGCCACATGTCCCAAATTGACAAACGAATGTCCCAGTAAAGCAAGCGAGCACCCTTCGATCCGCCGATACTCCATTCCCAAGCAGGCAAGGACCTGCGCGCAGATCCACCAAACTGCAGGAGACTGGAAATGGAGATCAGGCAGATCACCCCCGCCATCGGCGCCGAAATCAAGGGCATCCATCTCGGCGACGCGGCGCGCGACCCGGCGCTCTTCGCCGACATCAAGGCAGCGCTGCTCAGGCACCGCGTACTCTTCTTCCGCAAGCAGGACATCACGCGTGCCGAGCACGTGGCCTTCGCCAGCGCCTTCGGCAAGCTGGAAGACCATCCCGTAGTCGGCAGCGACCCCGACCATCCGGGCCTGGTGCGGGTCTACCGCAGCGACAACCCGCACAGCTACGAGAACAACTACCATTGCGACGGCCTCTGGCGCCCGAACCCGGCCATGGGCGCGGTACTGCGCTGCATCGAATGTCCCGAGATTGGCGGCGACACCATCTGGGTCAACATGGTGAAGGCCTACGAGGAACTGCCGGACGACATCAAGGCGAAGGTCGATGGCCTGCGCGCCCGCGCCAGTATCGAGCAGAGCTTCGGTGCGGTCATGACGCCCGAGGCGCGCGCCAAGCTGGCGCAGGACCATCCGCCGGTAGAGCATCCGGTCGTGCGCACGCATCCGGAAACCGGGGAAAAGGTGCTGTTCGTCGGTGCAGGCTTCTCCACCTACTTCACCAACTACGCCACACCGGCCAACGTGCGTCACGGCATCGACAAGGCGCCCGGCGCGGCCCTGCTGCTCAGCTACCTGATCAGCCGCGCCACCATTCCCGAATACCAGGTGCGCTGGTCATGGCAGCAGGGCGATATCGCCGTGTGGGACAACCGCTGCACGCAGCACTACGCGCTCAACGACTACTTTCCCGCGCCGCGCAAGATGGAGCGCGCAGCCATCGTCGGCGACATCCCCTACTGAACCGAAGCCGCCTTCCGAACCGGAGACTCCCCATGAACTTCCTCGATGGCCACCTCTTTCCCGAAAACCAGCAGCCGCTGATCATCACGGCCGCACCCTATGCCCCCGGCTGGCAGCCTTCCGATTTCCCCGAAGACATTCCGGTCACCATGGAGGCACAGATCCAGAAGGCCGTGGACTGCTACAACGCCGGCGCCACCGTGCTGCACCTGCATGTGCGGGAACTGGACGGCAAGGGCTCCAAGCGCCTGTCCAAGTTCAACGAACTGATTTCCGGCGTGCGCGCCGCGGTGCCCGACATGATCATCCAGGTGGGCGGCTCGATCTCCTTCGCGCCGGAGGATGAAGGGCAGGCCGCCAAGTGGCTGTCGGACGACACCCGCCACATGCTGGCCGACCTGGACCCCACGCCGGACCAGGTCACGGTGACGGTCAACACCTCGCAGATGAACGTCACCGATCATGCGGAAGACGCTGACTTCAAGGGCACCTCGCGCGAAGACATGGCGCTCTTCGACGCCTACAAGAACATGACGGTGCCCGCCAATCCCGGCTGGGTCGAGGAACACGTGCGCCGCCTGACTGCCGCCGGCATCCAGAGCGAATTCCAGTGCTACAACATCAACAGCCTGGAGTCGGTGGAGCGGCTGGTGCGGCGCGGCTTCTACAAGGGCCCGCTGAACATAAACTGGGTAGCAATCGGCGGCGGCATGGACACGCCCAGCGTCTACAGCCTCGCCAACTTCATGCGCGCGGTGCCGGACGGCGCCGTGGTGACGGTCGAGAGCAATGTGCGCAATGTGCTGCCGGTCAATACCATGGGTATTGCGATGGGCTTGCACGTGCGCTGCGGCACCGAGGACGTGCTGTGGAACCCGCGCCGCACGGCGAAGCAGGGAAGCGTGGACCAGATCGAGCAACTCGTGCGCATCTCCCGCGAACTGGGCCGTGACATCGCCACCGCCAAGGAGGCACGCGAGATCTGCCGGATCGGCGTGTTCTACGACACGGTGGAAGAGTCGCTGCAGGCCAACGGCTTCGCGCCCAACCGCAACGGCGGTACCCAGGGCTTCCTGCGCAAGACCCAGTAAGCCGCACTCCCCCGCTGACACGGCCCGCCAACAGGGCCGAGGGGACACAGAGAAACGGAGACAGTCATGAAACGCTTCCCCCACACCTCGCGCCGCGCGGTTGTGCTCACGCTTGCCCTCGGCGCGCTGCTGCCTGCCGCCCAGGCCGTGCGCGCCGCCCCGGCCACTGACTGGCCGACCAAGCCGGTGCGGATCCTCGTGGGCGCGCCCCCCGGCGGCACCGCGGACATCCTCGCACGGCTCTTTGCCCATGAGCTGCAACGCCCGCTCGGGCAGTCCGTGATCGTCGACTACAAGGCCGGCGCGGCGGGAACCATCGCCGTGCAGGGCCTGCTGTCCGCGCCGCGCGACGGCTATACCTTGCTGCTGATCCAGAAGGGCATCGCCTCGGAGGTGCCGCAAGCCATCAAGGTGTCCTACGACCCGTTCAAGGACATCGTCCCGCTGGTGCAGCTCACGCGCCAGGGCCTGGTCCTCGTCGGCAATCCCGGCCTTCCCGCAAAGAACCTCGCCGAGCTGGTCACGTACGTCAAGGCGAACCCGGGCAAGGTCGACATCGCGAACTTCGGCATTGGCCTGCGTGGCCACACCATCGGCGTGCAGTTCAACCGGCTGGCCGGCCTCGACACCGGCGCGGTGAGCTACAAGGGCTCCCCCCCGGCCCTGCAGGACATCATGGGAGGACAGGTTCCGCTGATGTTCGACGGTCCGGCGACGTCCATGCCGTTTATCAAGGCGGGCAAGCTGCGGGCCTATGCGGTGGCCTTCCCGCGGCGGATCGCCGCGCTGCCGAACGTTCCCACCTTTGCCGAACTGGGCTATCCGGACCTCAGCGAGGTTGGCTGGATGGGGCTGTGGGCGGCGCCAGGCGTACCGCCGGCGGTAGTCGCCAAGGTGCGCGAGGCCACGCTCGCTGCCATGCAATCGCCCACGCTGCGGCGCAAGCTCGAAGAGCTGGGCATGGAGACCGGCACGGCGGCCACGCCCGAAGAACTGGCCAAAGACGTACGCGAGTCCTACGAACGCCAGGGCAAGCTGCTGCGCTCGATTCAGTTCAAGCCGGAATGACACAGGAGACAGCATGAAAGCAGTACGAGTACTACCGGGCGCGGAAGGTGGCCAGCTGGCCGTGCAGGATATCCCCACGCCGCAACCCGGCCCTGGCGAGGTGCTGGTGCGGGTGCGCGCATCGGGCATCAACTATGGCGAAATCAAGTACATGCGGGAACACCGCACCGGTGCCCCGATGACGGCCGGCGTGGAGTTCGCGGGCGAGGTCGCCAGCATCGGCGAGCAGGTCCAAGGCTGGCGCGAAGGCGACCGGGTGATGGGCCATGGCCGTGGCTGTCACGCACAGTACGTGGTCGCGGCGCCGCTGGCGCTGATGCCAGTGCCGCCGGAGGTATCGTGGGCCGACGCAGCCGCATTCCCCAATGTGTTCATCACCGCCCATGACGCGCTGGTCAGCAACGGCGAGCTCAAGGCCGGCGAGACAGTCTTCATCAACGGCGCCTCGGGCGGGGTCGGCATGGCCGCGGTGATGGCCGCCTCCGCGCTCGGCGCGAAGGTGATCGCTTCCTCGCGCTCGGCGGCCAAGCTGGAGCGGCTGGCAGGCTATGGCGTCGATGTCGGCGTCAATGCGTCGTGCGAATCGCAGGTCGAGGCCATCATGGCAGCCACCGACGGGCGTGGCGTCGACGTCATCATCGATACCATTGGCGGCACGGTCTTCGAAGACCACATCAAGAGCCTGGCGGTAAAGGGCCGGCTGGTGAACCTGGCGCGGCTGGGTGGTTCCAGCACTGCCCAGGTCGATCTCAACCTGCTGTGGCATAACCGGCTGAAGCTGATGGGCGCCACCTTCCGCACGCGCACCGAGGCCGAACGCCTTGAATGCGTGCAGGCCTGCGCGCGCGACCTGATGCCCTTCTTCCGCGAAGGCAAGCTGCGCCTGCCGATCGACCGCACCTTCCCCATGGATGCGATCGGCGAAGCCTATGCCTACATCGAACGCAGCCAGCATATGGGCAAGATCGTGCTTATTGCCGACTGACGCTTCCCGTGCGGCGGCGCCCCGGGCCGGCGCGTCCCGTTGCCGCCTGGTCGCCCGAACTGGCCACCTGCGAGCGCCATTGCGTGACGCTGCAGCCAAAGCTGGCGCGGAACCAGTGGCTGAAACTGCTCTGGGTCGAGAATCCCAGCAGTCCCGCGATCTCGCCGAGCGGCAGGTCGCTCTCTTGCAGGTGCCGCTTCACCAGTTCGGTACGGACCTCGTCGAGCAAGGCGGAGAAGGTCAGCCCATCGACGATGAGATGGCGATGCAGCGTGCGACGGTCCACGCGAAGATGTCGCGCCACCTGCTGGGCGGTACAGCGCCCGCCGGGCAGCAGCGCCATGATCAGCTCGCGGCACGCCTCGCGCATGCCCTCGCCGCGCTGCCGCAGCGACGTCTCAAGATAGTCGCGCGCCAGCTGGATGGCGCCGGAATTGTCGGGCGTGCGCGGTTTGTCCAGGTCGGCCGCGGCGCAGACCATGCCATTGAATGGCTGGTTGAACATCGGGTTGCGGCCGAAGAAGGCACGGTGCGCCGCCATATCCGCCGGCGGCCGGTGCGTAAAGCAGACCTGCTGCGGCCGCCACTGCGGCCCGATCAGCTCGCACAGGATCCGGAACATCATGGCCACGCTCAACTCCATCGCCTGCCGCGTCGCCGGGCCCGGACCGGGCAGCAGGTCTTCGCGGATGACCACGGTCTGGCCGGTCTCTTCGATGCGCATGACCAGCGAGGTGCTGATCAGCTTCAGGTAGCGGCACAAGGCATCGAGCGCCTGCCGCGGCGACGGCTCCTCCTTCAGCACCAGGCTGATCGGCCCCAGGTTGGAAAACGTACGGCGCGCCGCCAGCCGCAGCGCAAAATCCTCCGTGCCGGTGGCGCTGGCGGCGAGTTCCAGCAACTCGCGCAGCGCCTTGCTGGGGATCAGCGCCTGCGGGTCCCTGAGCAGCCGCGCGGACAGCCCGGCCTTGCGCAGCAAGGCGCCCGGATCGTGCCCGAGCGACTCCGTCAATTCGATGAAGCCGCTCAGGCTGGCGCTGCGGACAAGTCTTCCGACGTTTTGCATGGCGAGGGCCCGGCGCGCGGGGACTGCGCCGGGGCGTTCGTGTGAGGCGATGGGGGCGCTGCGCGACGGGGGTCGCGCATGCGGGTGCGTGCAGTATGCCTCAAACGGAGGCCTGGGACCGGGTGGCGGCGCATGCGGACCTGCGGGGGACGCCGCACGGCGGTCCCGGCGCACTCAGAACTTGTGCCGGATACCCGTGACAAACACCAGCTGCCTGTCGTTGCCCGACGGTGCGAACAGGTAGATGTCGGCTTTCGCCGACCGGGCGCGCTGGTAGACGCCGAAGACGTAGATGTCCGTACGTTTGGAGAATGCGTAGTCAAGGCTGAGCTGGCCCATATGCCATTTCGGTCGGCTGTCCACGCCGCTGTAATCGCCGTCGGTGAATACATAGGCGGCGCCCAGCGTCAGTGCAGGCGTCAGGTTGTAGCTGAGGTTGACGTCATAGTTGTTCAACCGCAGGCCCGTGCCGTCCTGGTAGCGGTACCGGGCCGTGGTCACCATCGCATTGACGCGAGCCGCGCCAACACTGTAGCCGGCGGCAAGTCCCCCCACGCGTTGCCGCGCGACGCCCACGGCAGCAGACAGCGGGCTGGTGTGGAACAGGACAAACGGTGCGCCGGCATAGTCGTCGGTCACCGCGCCACCCGCGTTGTTGCTGGCGGCAAGGCCCGGACGGTCCAGCTGCATATAGGCTGCCGCCAGCTTCAGCGGACCGCTCGCATAGGTGGCGCCAAGGCTGTATGCGCGGTTGTTCGCCGCGCTGCCTGAATCGGACATCGCGTAGGCCGCTTCCGCCCGCAGGCCGCCCCAACCTGGCGTGACGTACTTGATCGCGTTGTTGTTCCGGAAGCTGCCGAACACGTTGTCGTTGTCGCCGATGTGCGCGGCCAGCCCGGCCGCCGCCACCGGGGCTGACATGCCATTGAGCGTATCGAAGACCGCATCGTACTGGCGCCCGAACGTGAGCGTGCCGTAGGCATCATGGCCAAAGCCGACGAATGCCTGGCGACCAAACAGCCGGCCGCCCTGTTGCAGCTTGCCGTCGTCAAGCGCAAAGCCACCTTCCAGCACGAAGAGCGCCCTGGCGCCACCGCCGAGGTCCTCGACGCCGCGCAAGCCCCACCGGTTGTTCTGCATCGTGCCGGGCACCATCTTTGTGGCCGCGTGCCCGCCTTCGTTGTTGACATAGGCCACGCCGACGGATAGCAGCCCGTACAGCGTCACCGCGTCCTGCGCGCGCACCGCGCCACTCAGGCCAAACGTGGTGCCGGCGCACAGCAGCGCCAGCCTCCGCTTCATATCGATTCCCATGACTTGTCTCCCCATATTTTTGTCAGCACGGCAGTCCGCGCGATTGCCCCTTTCGTCAATGCAGGGCAATGCAGGCGCGAGCGCGCCCCGTGCCCGGCGCGCGAGCACTTCTCTTTCACCGCATCCTGGATATGGCGACGCAGGCGCAAGGACGGCGAGTCCGGCTCAGGACCCGCCGTCAGCCGCGCCAGCGCGCCCTACATGAACAACTGGACCGAAGGCAGGGCCGCGTCGCAGTTCAGCAGGTTCACGCGCTTCTGTCGGATCTTCAGCACGCCGTCTTCCAATGCCAGCGTGTGCTCCGCGGTGCAGGCGTAGACCTGCTGTTCGTCGCCGCGCGTTTCCACGTAGATGTAGCGTGTGCGCGTCCGCCAGGCGTTCTCGTCATGGCGCAGCGACAGGACTTCCGGGCACTGCAGCACATGCAGGCAACGGCTTTCCGGCTGCAGCGAGAACGCACGCGGATTGCCCATGCGTTCGATGCGCAATTGCAGCAGCAGGCGGTCTTCATACATCAGCGAAGCGTGATCGATACCGTCCTGCTGGCCGGGAACGAGCGGAATCCAGTAAAGGCAGTCCTGCGCGAACAGCGCAAGCCACTCGTCGAAGCGCTTCTCGTCGATCAGCCGCGCTTCTTCATAGACCAGCGCGATCAGGTCGTCCCGGCCCGGCGGCGAGGTTTGCGGCAGCTTGCTCATGTCGTTTCTCCTGTCTGGGTTTCCGGCGCCATGTAGCGGGCCCACGCGCGGAACTGGTTGCGCATGGAGATCTCGCTGGTGCCATTGGCGGTGGTGTCATGCTGGCCGAGTTCGGCCGCATCGAAGTTGCGGTGCAGGCTGACCCATTCGTTGCCGCCGGCGCGCAGGCCCTCCTGCATCGAGCGATAGGCGTGCAGGTCGTCGTGGCCAACCACCGACATCGGCGAGTTGATCAGGCGCGTGTACACCAGCGTGCGCCGCAGCAGGTCTTCCGGCGCGCCCCTGGGCCGGAACGTCCATGACTCGACCACCGTCCGGTCCACCGCTACAGGCCGGACCACGCGGATCGCCTGGATCGCCCCCTTGATGGTCAGGCTCGGGTAGAAGATGGTGTTGTGGCGCACGGTGGAGAGGATTTCCGCCGCCCGCTCAGGCCCATAGCTTTCCGACATGCGCGCCTCGTACTCGGGCAGGCCGGCATAGTCGGCGTGCAGCGACACGCTGCCGACGCCCGTATAACTATGGCCGTTGTCGAATACCCTGACCCCCATCTCGTCGGAAAACGCGTAGCCGGACGTGAACGGCACCAGTTGCTCGATCACCATCGGCCTGGGCGCGTCCTCCGGCTTGTCCGCCCAGAGGTCCATGGCCGTGCCGGCCGACGACTCATGGGCCACCATCGGGTGCATGGTGTCGTTCAGGTTCTCGACGAACATCTTCCAGTTGCAGTCGTGGGTGTAGCGCAGCACGCCGCCCGCGATCTCCAGCTGCCCGTCCGGCGCGCGCTCCACCATGTTGTCGATGGAGGACAGCGATTCGCCGAAGTATTCGCGGAAGCCAGGGCCCGCATCGGACAGCCGGGCGAAGACGAAGCCGCGGTAGTTCTCCACGTGGCGCAGCCCGCTCAGGCCCTGTCCGGCGGGGCAGGCGTCCAGGCTGGTGCCTGCGTAGCCCTGCCGCAGCGGGATCGACAGCAGCGTGCCATCGGTCTTGTAGGTCCATGCGTGGTACGGACAGCGGAAGAACCGGCCGGCATTGCCGCTGGGCTGCGAGACCAGCTTCGCGCCCTTGTGCGCGCACCGGTTGCGCAACACCTTCACCGCGCCGTCCGGCAGCCGCACCATGATGACCGGCTGCCCGGCGATATCGGCCGTGACGAAGTCACCTGCCGCCGGCACCTGGCTGTCGTGTCCCACATATATCCACGCCCGCGACCAAAGCCGCTCCATTTCCAGCGCGAACACCTCCTGGTCGATGTAGACGTCGCGGTGCACCTGCTGGTCCTGCACCAGCGCGCGCAACGCGCCGGCATCCTCCCGGTAATTGCCCATCTTGTTCTCTCCCTTGTTCATGCATCGAGCACCAGCCGCCGGCCTTTGGCACGTGACACGCAGATCTGCATGACGTCGCCTGCGCACCGCTGCGCCTCGGAAAGGCAGTAGTCCCGATGCTCGATCTCGCCCTCGATCACCGCCGTCAGGCACACCCCGCACTCGCCGCGCTTGCAGTCGTAAAGCGGATCCAGCCCCGCCGCGAGCATGGCGTCGAGGATGGTCTGGCCCGCCGGCACGGTCAGCACCTGGCCGGACTGGCGCAGCTCCACTTCGAAGTCATCGTCCGACGCGCTGGCGGGCGGCGCGGAAAAGAGCTCGAAGTGAACCGCCTCGCGCGCCCAGCCACGCGCCGATGCCAGCGCCAGCACCGCGTCGATCATGCCCACGGGGCCGCAGACGTAGATCGGCTGCGTCGGCGCCATGCCGGCCAGCAACGCGTCCAGGTTCAGCGGCGGCAGCGAGCCCTCGTCCGCGTAGAGCTTGAGGTCCGGGCCCGCCAGTACCGCCAGTTCGTCGACAAAGGCGAGCTGGTCCGGATGCCGCGCGCTGTAGTGGATGCTGTAGCGACGCCCGGCCGCCGACAAAGCCGCGGCCATCGATACGATGGGCGTCACGCCGATGCCGCCAGCGATCAGCACGGCGTCCTCGGCGCTGGCATCGAGCGCAAACGCGTGGATTGGTGCGCTGGTCACCAGCCGGCTGCCGGCCCTCACCTGCGTGTGCATCCACAGCGACCCGCCCTGCCCGCCGTCGTCGCGGCGCACCGCGATCCGATACGCGCCGGGTGCCTCGGTGGCCCCGGGCGTGCCGTCGCCGTTGACCAGCGAGTAGTGGCGCCAGCCAACGGTGCCGCCGGGTGCCACCTGCACCCGCAGATGCGCGCCGGCGGAAAAGGGTGGCAAGGTCTTGCCCGCCGGGTCCCGCAGGCGAAACTCCGTGGTCGTGTCGGTCAGCGCGATCACTTCCTCCACCACAAGTTCGAGCGTCATCTCATGGATGGTCATGCCTCGCCTCCGCATTCGTCCTGCGGCGTCTCGGCCGCCATCAGCGCGGCCCACGCACGGAACTGGTTGCGCATCAGCAGCTCATTGGTGCCGCTCACGTCCTGGACCGGCTGCAGCTGCTCGTCATCCCGGTACTCGCGGTGCAGGCTCACCCACGGATTGCCCTGCGCGGCCAGCGAAGCCTGGATGCCCTCGAAAATATGCAAGTCGTCATGCGCCACCACCGACATCGGCGAGAAAGTCAGGCGGTTGTAGGTCAGCGTGCGCCGCAAGAGTTCCTGCGGCGCGCCTCTGGGTACCAGTCCCCAGGTCTCGACCAGGGTCCGGTCGACGCCGAGCGGGCGGATCACGCGCAGCGTCTGCGGCGAGCCCTTCAGCGCCAGCAACGGGTAGAAGACGACGTTCTGCGGCGAAAAGCCCAGCACCTCGTGCGTCCGCGCTTCGCCATGGGCCTGCGTCATCGCCAGGCGGTAGTCGTCCGGGATGGTGTAGCCGGAGTGGATGCTGGCGTTGGTGCCAAGCACGCTGTGGCCATTCGGATAGACTCGCGCGCCCGTCCTGGCGAAGAACTCGTAGCCCGACCCGAACGGCAACAGCTGCTGCAGCGCCATCGACACCGGCGCATCGTCGGGCCGGGCCTCGTCCACCGACCTGGCGGTCGCCGAAACCGATTCGTGGGTCGAGACCGGATGCACCGAATCGTTGACGTTCTCCAGGTACATCTTCCAGTTGCAGCGCATCACGCTGCGCAGGCAGCCGCCCGTGACCTGCAGCTCGCCCTGCGGCGAGCGGTCCGCCAGGTTGTCGAGGACCGGCAGCACCGCGCCAAAGTAGTCGGCAAAGTCCGGCCCCTGCGCCGACAGGCAGGCAAAGACGAAGCCACGGTGCACCGCCACCCGCGGCGCCACCAGTCCCGCACCGGTCTCGCACGCGTGCATGCGCGTGTTCTCGTACTGGTGCTTCAGCGGCACTCCCAGCAGCGTTCCGTCGGTCCGGTACGACCAGGCATGGTACGGGCAGCGGAAGAACTTGCCGGTGTTGCCATGGGTCTGGCACACCAGCCGGGCCCCCTTGTGAGCGCAGCGGTTCATCAGCACGCGCACGGTGCCGTCGGCGTGGCGCACCATGATCAGCGGCTGGCCGGCGATGTCGGTGGTGTAGTAGTCACCGGGATTCGGCACCTGGCTCTCGTGGCCGACGTAGTTCCAGCTGCGCAGGAACAGGCGCTCGCGCTCAAGCTGGAACAGCGCCTCGCTCAGGTACACGTCCCGATGCACCCGGTCGTCCTGCACCAGCGCGCGGATCGCGCCGGCATCGTTCCGGTAGTCTGTCATGACGACACTCCTTGCACGTCGGGCCTGGCCACGAAGCGGCACGTGGCATGCCCCTCCATGGCGGCGCACGCGGTTTCCTCCACCTGCACGGGGCGCTCCAGCACGATCGCGGCGATCGTGCGGAACATCCCGGCAATCGGCGCGCACACCGGTTGGCTGGACGGCCCGTAGCCGGCGGCGAACGGGCTGTTGAAGACATTGAGCACCAGGCACTCGCCATGCCGCTCAAAGTCCCAGCGGCCCCAGCCGAGCGCGGGCGAGGTCTGGCAGATCAGGTCCTGCAGCGACTCCCCGCCCCCCGCGCCAAGCCCGGCAAGATAGGCCAGGATGCTGCGCCTGCCGTGCCTTGCCGTGGACTCGGCGAAGGCTGCCAGCACGTCGCGCCGCACCGCGCCGTCGAGCAGGCGCAGCATTCCCATCAGCACATCGGGGCGCATCAGCAGGTAGCGCCGGTCCTGGTCGCGCACCTCGCCGCGCACGGTGTCGAACTCCAGGCGCTGCGCCAGCGGGGTGGCCATGGACTGTGGCTCCATGGACGCAGGCCGGTTATGCACGGCTCGCCTCCCGTGCTTCGCGCGGCAGCGTCTCCGGCGTGAACATCAGCGTGACCACCGTGGCCAGGCCCAGCAGGATCAGGTAGATCGCCACTGGCGTCGCCGAGTGGTACTTCGCCAGCAGGGCGGTCGCGATCATCGGCGCCACGCCGCCGCCGATCACCGACGACAGCTCGCGGCCGATGCCCATGCCCGAGTACCGCACCTCGGTCTTGAACAGCTCGGCCATGTAGCTCGGCTGCACGCCGACCATGGCGGCCAGCACCACAGAGTCGGCCAGCACGTAGGCCAGCAGCACCAGCGATGGTTCACGCGTGTCGATCAGCCAGAAGAACGGGAACGCCACCAGCATCAAACCGATCGCCCCGGCCATGTACACGGTGCGCCGGCCGAGCCGGTCCGACAGCCGTCCGTACGCCAGTGCCGTGACCGTCACGATCATCATCGAAATGGTCAGCCCTTCCAGCATGACGCCGTTCGGGATGCCGCGGTACGCGCCGTATGCCAGCGAGAAGGCGAAGAAGATGTACGACGCGCCGCCTTCGGCCAGGCGCAGCCCCACCACCATCAGGATCTGCTTCGGCTGCTTGAGCAGGACTTCGACCACCGGCATGCGCACGCCATGGCCGCTGCGCTGGGCCGCGACGAATTCGGCGCTCTCCGGAATACGGCTGCGGATGTAGTAGCCCGCCACCACCAGCACCATGCTCGCGAGGAACGGCACGCGCCAGCCCCATGACATGAAGTCTTCCTGCGGCAGCTTCTGCACGGCCCAGAACGCCGCCGCCGACAGCACGAAGCCGATGGTGGCGCCGCTCGGACTCCATGCGGACAGGAAACCGCGCCGCGCCGGCGGCGCATTCTCGCTGATGATCAGGATGCTGCCGCTCCACTCGCCGCCGGCAGCCAGCCCTTGCAGGAAGCGCAGCGAGACCAGCAGCACCGGCGCCCAGATGCCGATCTGCTGGTAGGTGGGCAACAGTCCCATCAGGGTCGTCGCCAGGCCCATCACGATCAGCGTCAGTACCAGCACCAGCTTGCGGCCATAACGGTCGCCCAGGTGGCCGCAGAGCACGCCGCCGAGCGGGCGCGCCACGAAGCCCACCGCAAAGCCGCCGAATGCGGCCAGCGTGCCGACCAGCGGGTCCGTGCCGATCGGAAAGAACAGCTTGCCGAAAATCAGCGCCGCGGCCGTGCCGTACAGAAAGAAGTCATACCATTCGAGCGCCTGGCCGACGATCGACGTGATGATGTTCCTGCGCAGCGTCGCGCGCTGCTGGTCGGCGGCCGCCGGTATGTCCGTGGTAACCAATGCCTCTTCCGTGCTCATGGTGTCTCCCCCTTTGTCTGCTCAGTTGGTTTCTGTAGTGGTGGCTGCGTGGTCTTGCGGAATGGCGGCGCCCCGCCACGCCCGCACGGTGTCGTCGGTACCGGGTGATGGAATCCCCATCGGGAATGGCCAGTCCGATCCGAACAGCACATGCGAGGCGCCAAACACTTCGGTGGCCAGGCGCAGCCCGGCCGGTTGATGCGCGATGCAATCGGCGTAGAACCGCTTTGCCGCCTGCAAGGGCGGCTCGATCTGCGCCGGCACGCCGGGGCGGCCGCTGTCGAGCCCGCGCTGCAGGCGCCCGCACGCGGCCGGGAACAGGCCGCCGGCATGCGCCAGGCAGAAGCGGATGCGCGGGTACTGCCGGGGAATGTCGGCCATCACCAGCTGCGTTGCCGCCACTGCGGTCTCGTACGGATTGCCCAGCAGGTTTTCCAGGTAGCACCGCGCCAGCCTGCCGTCGCCGCAATGTCCCGGGTGAAGGAAGACGAAGGCGCCGCGCTGGTCCAGCAGTTCCCACAGCGGCCGGTGCGCCGGGTCGCCGTAGTCGATCGCATCGGCACCGCCGGCCGCCAGCGCGAAGCCGGCGCATGGCGCCTGCGCATAGCCCCCGGCCAGTTCCAGCGCGATGGCGGCGTGCTCCATCGGCAGATGCAGCAGTGCGCCGAGCTGCGCGGCGTGGCGCGCGGCAAGCGCCAGCAGGCCGTCGTTCAGGTAACGCGCCCACGTCGCCGCCTGCAACGCGCCAAGATGCTGGCGGTAAAACGGCGGCGGCACCGATACCAGCGCCCGCTGCACGCCATTGGCGGCCATCCATTCAAGCAGGCGCTCGGGCCGGTACAGGTCGGGCACCTTGAGCGGCTGGCCGTCGACCACCATCACGCCATCGGCAAGCCGCCATGCCACGCCTTCCAGGCCCTGCAGCGCCTGCGTGTCGACCGGCACGAGGTGCGCGTGAACGTCCAATGCGATCGTCTGCACGGCGCCCTCCGTTGTCTCAGGATGGTCCATGGCTCACCGTGGCTCGCAGTTGGCATTCATCTCGCCACCCCAGAATTCCGGCGACCATTCCGGCCCCCAGATATAGGGCAGCACCGACCAGTCCCGGCTGATCCACCGGTCGCTGATCTTGTCCATGTCGGCGTAGTACTCCACCCAGCTGCCCCACGGGTCGCGCACGTACTGGAACAGGTTCGACGCCAGCGCGTGGCGGCCCGGCCCGAAACTGTCCCGGTAGCCGGCCTGACGCATGCGCCAGGCGCCCAGGCCGATGTCGTCAAAGCCCCCGACCTGGAAGCTGGCGTGCTGGAAGCCGCGGTGCGTACTCTGGATCAGGCCGAAGCAGTGGTGGTCGATCACGCCTTCGCCCGCCGCGAGGAAGCTGACCTTGCCGACCGCGCGGTCGGTCACGCGCAGTCCCAGCACATCGCACAGGAACCGCTCGGCCTCGGCCAGTTCCGGGGTGAAGATCAGCACATGGCCAAGCTTCAGCGGCGGCCTGCCGCCTTCCAGGTGCTGCCACGCGGCGACGTCCACGCGCGCGCGCCAGCCGGCTTCGTCCCGTCCGTCATGAAGCTGCCGGATCGCCACCGGAATGCGCGGGGACAGGTTGATCCACGTCCCCACGGATCCCGGAACCACAGCCCGTCACGGCAGCCGCCCGGCGGCGCCTGCTCCTGCACGGCCAGCCCGGCACGGCCCAGCTTCTCGATAAAGGCCTCGCGCTGCAGCGGATCGAAATAGAACGAGACGTGATGCAGGCGCTTGCCGGTTGCGGCCGACAACACCAGCTCGTCATTGGTGCGGCCGGGCGAGCGCATCCGCAGCGTGCCGGGCAACTCCTCTGCCGCTTCGAGACCGAAGGTCTGGTAAAACGCCTTCGCGGCGGCAAGGTCAGGCACTTCCAGGCCGAAGCCGTTCAGGCCAAGCACTTTGGGTCCGGTCATCACGTGGAACTCCCTTGTGGCGCGCGCGCGCCGACGATGGATGCGTAGAGGTCTTCGGCACGCTGCGCCGCGATCGGCACGATGGCGGCAACGTGGTCGTCGGGGCGGACCAGCACCAGCGTGCCGTCGGGCACGCCAAGGCGGTCGCGCAGATGGTTGCCGACGTCGAGCAGCGCGCGGTCGCGCAGTCCCGAGTCGAGCGGCGCATCCCAGCGCGACACCACGAAGTGCCGCAGCGCCGGCGATGTGTTGTGCGGAATCCCGGGCTGGCGGCGCACGTCGGCGAAATACAGCGCCAGGAAGCAGTCGTCGACGAGGTCGTGGAGCCGGACAGGCCGGCCGGCCGGGCCATGCAGCAAGAAGTCGGGAATGCGCTCGCCCACCCGCAGTGGCGGCGGCTCGGCCTCGTTGCGGATCATCGACCAGTCGCCGCTGCCGCTGATGTCGAGCCGCACGCCCAGCAGCGTGCGCGTATAGGCATGTCCCCACTCGTGCACCGCGGCCGCGGGATTGTCCTGGCCCTGCATGGCCATGTGGTGGCGGGCGGCCTCGGCCATTTCGCCGGCGCCATCCGCGGCCACCGGCCGCTGCTCGCGCTCGTAGCCGTCGAGCAGGCTGCTGTCGGCCCAGCCGCGCAGCACCCATGCCAGCCGCCACGGCAGGCTGATGGCATCGAGCACGCCGGTGTTCAGCCCAAGCGCCCACATCGGCGTGATCAGGTGCGCAGCATCGCCCATCAGGAATACGCGCTCGCGCCGCCACTGCCGCGCGATGCGGTGATGCACGCGGTAGGTCACCCGTCCGAGCAGCTCCACCTTGTCGACATTGCCGATGAAGCGCAGCACCTTGCTGCGCAGCGCCTCATCGGTCGGTTCGTCGGCATCGCCGGCAAGCGGATACAGGAAACGCCAGCAGTGTGGCTGCCGCACCAGGATCATCCATTCCTGCGCATCCGAGAAGTAGGCAAGGTAGGGATAGTCGCGCGGGTTGGCCACATCCAGGTCGACCTTCAGGTCCACCAGCATGTAGCGCACGTCGAGCGACACGCCGTCCACCGGCACGCCGCATTGCGCGCGCACGGTGCTCCTGCCGCCATCGCAGGCGAGCAGGTAGCTGCCTTCGAAGCACTGCCGGCCGTGCGGTGTATCGAACTCGGCCACCACGCCGCCGGCTTCGGAACGGAACGACACCAGCCGGTGCTGCATCAGCAGGCGGCCCTGCGGCGCCTGCTCCACCGCCTCGCGCAGGATGGGCTCAAGGTGGTGCTGTGGCAGGTTGACGACGAACGGATAGCGGGTTTCCTCGCGCAGGACCGCCGTGCGCACGGAGGCATGCGCGACGTTGGTCTCGCGCTCGATCTCGCCGATCTCTTCCACGCGCAGCGCGCGCTCCAGCACGGCATCGGCCACGCCGTAGCGGCGGAAGGCCTCCAGCGTGCGGGTCAGGATGGTGCCGGCCTTGGTATCCAGCGACAGGCTGCCGTCTTCCTCGAAGATCAGGAACGGGATGCCGTAATACGCAAGGCCGAGCGCAGTGGTCAGGCCGACCGGCCCGGCTCCCACGATCAATACAGGTTGCATGCTTGTAGCTCTCCGGTGGGGTTCATTGCGCTGCGCCGGCGGCTTCGCAGGCGGAGTAGGCATGGTCCCGGCTCACCAGCGATGCGGTCATGGTCGCGGCATCGGACAGCAGGAACAGCAGCGGCCCCGTAACGTCTTCCGGCCGGCCCACGCCGAGCGTGGCGGCCCAGTGCGCGTCGTCGTTGCCGGCGTTGGCGTGGCGGTACTGGGGCGTGTCGATCACGCCCGGCGCGATCAGGTTCACCCGCACCCGGTGCTGTGCAACTTCCTTGGCCGCGCTTTTGACAAAGGCGACCAGCGCCGCCTTGCTCGACGCATAGGCCGCGGATTCCGGCCAGCCGCTGTGCGCAAGTCCCGACGAAAACGCCACCACGCTGCCGCGCCGGCGGCGGATCATGCCGGGCACGACCGCCTGGTAGCACCACACCACGCCGTCCAGATTGACTGCCAGGGTCTTGCGCCACGCCTGCGGCTCGGTGTCGTGCACGGCCTTGCGCGGCTGCACCGCCGCGGCGCAGACCAGGCCGTCGATGCGCCCATGTTCGGCCTCGATGGCCTGCATGACCTGCATCACCGCGTCGCGGTCGCTCACGTCGAGCCGGCGGAACTGCACGCCCGGTGCGTCCGCCAGCAGCCCCGACGCGGCGCGCTCGTCCACATCGCAGACAACCACCGTGGCCCCGGCCTGCGCGCAGGCCCGCGCCAGCCCTGCCCCGATGCCGTTCGCGCCGCCCGTGATCACGATCACGTCTCCGGCTGCATCAAAGGTTGCTCTCATGGCCGGCTCCTCATGTCCATCACGCTCGACTGCTGGTACAGGTCGGCATCGACCACCCGGTTCACCAACTCACCCAGGCCGGTGCCGCGCACGACCACCTCGTCGCCGGCCCGCAGGAACACTTGCGGGTCGCGCGCATTGCCGACGCCGGCCGGCGTGCCGGTAATGACGAGGTCACCGGCCTGCAGCGTCATGCCGAACGAGAGTTCGGCAATCAGTTCAGGAATGGGAAAGGCCATCTGGGACACCGAGGCGTCCTGCATCAGTTCGCCGTTGACCAGGCATTGCAGGCGGACCTCGTTCGGGTCGATCTCGTCGGCGGTCACCAGGAACGGACCCAGCGGCATGGTGCCGTCGATGCTCTTGCCCTTCAGCCACTGCCCGCCGTGGCGCCGCTGCAGGTCGCGTTGCGAAATGTCGTTGGCGAGGCAATAGCCCCACACATGCTGCATGGCGCTTGCCGCGGGAATGCTGCGGCCGTCGGCGCCGATGACCAGCGCGAGTTCGGCCTCGTAGTCCCACCTGGCCGAGACACGGGCGTCAAACGCGATGTCGTCGCGCGGGCCGATCAGCGTGTGCGGGCTCTTGGTGAAGAACGTCGGCGCCTCGGGGCGCGGCACGTCCTGCCCCTCACGCTTGCCCTCGCCTTCCAGAAAGTGGTCCCAGTAGTTCCAGCCAACGCAGAGCACGTCGCGCCGCAGCCGGTGCAGCGGCGGCAGCAGGCGCAGCGCACTGAGCGCGAGCCGCGGCAGCCTGCCGTCGCACCGCGCGGCGGCGACGCTTTGGAGCGCGGGCGCACCACCCGCGATCACATCGCGCAGATCCCCCATGGGCATGGGTAACAGTGCCACTTCCTCGCCTTCGAGCACGCCGATGCGGGGCTGGCGGTCGTACAGGAAACTTGCGAATCGCATGATTGGGATTCCAGTACAGGGGGATTCAGGCGTCGGGCAGCACCGCGATGGCGCTGATCTCGATCAGGTAGTCCGGCGAGACCAGCTTGCTGACCTCCACCATGGTCGAGGCCGGCAACGGCACATGGAAATACTCGCGGCGGATCTTGTGGATGCGGTCGAAGTTCTCGATGTTGCGCACATACACATCGACGCGGCAGATGTCCTCCAGCGTGCCGCCGGCGGCCTCTACCGCGGCCTTGAGGTTTTCGCAGACCTGGCGCGTCTGCGCTTCCACGTCGCCGATGCCGGCGATGCTGCCGTCGGGCCGGCGCGCGGTCATGCCGGAGATGAACACCAGCTTGCCGCGAGCCTCGATGGCGGTGGCCTGCGAGAAATGGCCGTTAGGCTGGCGCAGTGCGTCGGAGTGAATCTGGGTCTTCATGGTTATTTGTCCGTGTGGTCCGTGTGGTCCGTGTGGTCCGTGTGGTCCGTGAGGTTGGCAATGGATGGCGGAATCGCCGCCGGGAGCGCGCGCGCCACGCCGACGATCTCCGTCAGCACCGCGCGGTCAACGTGGCACGTGCTGCCGTGCTCGTGGCGTTTGGCCCAGCCGATTTCGCCGGGGCTGTAGATGCGCTCGGTTCCGGGCGCCCGGTGTGAGTTGCGCACGCCGGCGGCGGCCTGGCTGACGGTGCGCGCGAATGCGCCGGCGTCGCCGAAGTGCGCCACGTCGATCGCCAGGAAAAAGTGCGCGCAGTTGTAGGGCCTCGCGCTGTCGCCATAAAGCGGCTGGACCGCTTCGCCGGTGCCGCCGCCTGACAGTCCGCCGCACAGCATGTCGACCATGAACGCGAGGCCGAAGCCCTTGGGTCCGGCCGCCGGCAGCAGCATGCCGGCGAGCGCTGCCGCCGCGTCGGTGGTGGGCCGGCCGTGCGCATCGGTGGCCCAGCCCGCCGGGATCTCGCGGCCGGCGGCCGCGGCGAGCCGGATCTTGCCCATCGCGCTGGCGCTCATGGCCATGTCCAGCTCGACCGGAATGTCGTCGGCGCCCGGCAAGGCAATGGCGAGCGGATTGTTGCCCACCACGCGCTGCGCGCCGCCCGGCGCCGGCATCAACGGGCGGGTGTTGGACATCACGATGCCGATGCAGTCGTCGCTGGCCAGTGCGCGCGCATACAGGCCAGCGGCGCCGAAGTGGAACGCGTTGCGCACCGCCACGGCGCCGATGCCATGCGTCCCGGCCCGCTCGCGGGCCAGCGCGACCGCATGGAACGCCGACAGCTGCCCCAGCATATTGGCCGCGTCGAGCACCACGCAGCCGCCGTTGTCGCTGACCACGGTTGCCCGCGACGCGGTCGTCACGGAGCCGTCGCGCAGGCGCTGCGCATACATGGGCACGAGCATGACGCCATGCGACGGGACGCCTTCCATGTCGGCCTCGACAAGCGTATCGGCCACGCGCACGGCGTCTGCCTGGGCCACGCCGAGCCGTTCGAAGATGGCGCTCACGGTCGCGCTCAGCGCGTGCGCGTCGGCATCGCAATGGCTGGAAGCGGGGACGGACGTGGGCATCGCGGATCCGGCGCGGTCAGTGGGCATCGCGCTCATCCGTGTACCAGCTCGGCTTCTGCGGATAGTGCGGGCCGTCGTAGATCTCGACCACGATGGTGTCCTCGTGCGCCAGCGTGGGGCCGTGGATGTTGCCCTTCGGGTTCCAGTAGAAGCAGCCTGGTGTCAGCACCACCTGCGTGGCCGTGTACTCGTAGCGGCCCTGCAGGCAGAACATGAACTGGTTCGACGCATGGGAATGCGGCTCCGGAATCGACACGCCCTTGTCGAAGCGGATAAGCGCGATGGAAGCGCCGGAGGCCTCGTCGCGCCACAGCATCTTTTCGTACAGGCCGGACAGCGACTTCGGGCGCCAGGGCATGTCGGCGCTTTGCAGCAGCACTTCCTCGAGTGCCGGCATGCCCGCCGGCAGTTGGGGACTGGATGGGTTCACGATGTTTCCTCCGTTTTCTGTGTCGTCTTGGTCGTGAGTCGATGAGAGGGCCCCGGGCAGGAACACTCAGAGCGCCAGCGATGCCGCCAGGCTGCCGCCGCCGCAGACAAAGAGGTTCTGGCCAGTGATCCAGCTGCTCGCCGGATCGGCGAAGAACAGCACCGCACGCGCCACGTCCTCGGGCAGGCCAAGCCGCCGCGCGGGCAGCGAGGCGGCCAGCGCGCGGGCGCGTTCGCTGTGCTCGGGGAAGTCGCGGGCCAGCATGTCGGTGAGCGTCGGCCCCGGCGACACGGTATTGACGGTGATGCCGCACGGGCCCAGCTCCAGCGCCCAGGTACGCGTCATCGCCGCCAGCGCCGCCTTGCTCGCGCCGTAGGCCGTGCGTCCGGCCAGGCCGACGATGGCGCGCGAGGCGACATTGACGATGCGGCCGAAGTGCTGCGCCTTCATGTGCGGTGCGCACGCCTGCGCCAGCTGCATGGCGCAGCGCACGTGCAGGTTCATCATCAGGTCGAACTCCGCGTCGTCCACGTCAGCCAGCAAGGTGTTGCGCACGACGCCGGCGTTGTTGACCAGGATGTCGATCCCGGGCTCTTGCGCGATGGCAGTCAGGTTCGCGATGCCTTCGGCCGTGGACAGGTCGGCGACAACGCTCGTCAGCAGCGGATGCGAGCGCTCCACCGGGTCCAGCCCGGCCGCGATCACCCGTGCGCCATGCGCCAGCAGCGACTGGCAGATGGCCAGCCCGATACCGGAATTGCCGCCGGTCACGAGCGCGGTACGCCCGCAAAAGGACAATCCGCGTTTGGCGGACGATTTCATGCGCAACCTCCATCGTGGTTTTCGTGATCTGTCAACAGGCGGCGCACGCGCAGCACGCCCGCCGCGTTGTCTTCGTGCTGGTCCAGCCATGCCGCCACGCGCGTGCCCGCCGGCAGCATCGCGTCGGCGAGCGCGAACAGGGTCACGCCCGCATCGAGCCGCACGGCGGCCACATGCACCGGCAGCCGGCCCACGAATGCGGGCACGAGCGTGCTGTGCAGCAGCGCCACGGAAAGCACCACGCCGGCACCGCTGTCGGCCCGGAAGCTGATGCGGTCATGCAGGCACCGCGGGCAATACCGCTGCGGCGGATAGAACAGGTGTGCGCAGGCCGGGCATTGCGGCAAGGCCAGGCCGCCGTCCGGCGTGGCCTCTGCCATGCCTTGCCACGCGGCCGAGCGGCATGCGGGGAATTGGCTGTCGTGGCTCATGCGCTGGCTCCTTCGATGATGGCCGCGCCGGTCGCCAGGCAGCGGTCGTACACGGCCATGCCGTAGCCGCTGGCTAGCCCAAGTCGCGCATCGGCGACCTGGTTGGCGCCGGCCTGTCTCGTGACCTGCCGCAGCACCTCCACCAGGCCGAGGTAGCCGCCGCCGGCGCCGGCCTGCCCGCAGCCAAGCTGGCCGCCGCTGGTGTTGTGCGGGAAGTCGCCCCGGAAGCCGAGGTCGTGCGCGGCAATAAAGCCCGCGGCGGTGCCAGGCTGGCAAAAGCCAAGCCCTTCCAGTTGCAGGAACACCACTGCGGGGTAATCGTCGTAGGTGGCCAGCACGTCGATGTCCTGCGGACCGACGCCGGCCTGCCCATACAGCCGTTCGCGCTCCTGGGCCCAGCCGCCGCGCAGGATGGCGTCGTCGTCGGCGTAGGCGTTGTGGCGCTCCACCACGGCGCGCAGGCGCGCGTGCGGCAGGCCGAGCCGGCGCGCCTGGCCGCGCGACATCACCAGGAAGCCCTCGGCGCCCGCGCACGGCATTACCAGGTCGAGCTTGTGCAGCGGCTCGGCGATCGGCCGGGCGCACAGGTAGTCCTCCAGCGTGATGGGCGTGCCCAGCAAGGCGTGCGGCACGGCGCTGGCGTTCTGGCGCTGGCTCACGCACAGGCGGCCGAAGTCGGCGCGGGTCGCGCCGGTCGCGTCCATGTAGCGCCGGGTCAGGTGCGCGAACGGCATGCTCGGCCCCGCCGCGCCGTACGGATGGATCGCGTCGATGGCCGCCCACGAGAAGCGGCTGGCCAGGCTGGCAAAGCCGCCACGCGGGTTGGTGTCCGCACCGATGCAAGCGACCACGTCGGCGTCGCCGGCCTGTACCGCGCGCGCTGCGCGGCGCAAAGCGATCACGCCGCTGGCGCCGCCGAATGGCACCGACTCCAGCCAGCGCAGCGAAAGGCCAAGCGAGCGCGACAGGCTGGCCACCGGGTCGGGCGGCAGCGTGAAGCTGGACACCGCCAGGCCGTCGAGGCTGTCTTTTGCCAGGCCCGCGCGCGCCAGCAGTTCACGCAGGCATTGCGCCACGTACCAGTCTGCCGGCTCGGTGCTGTAGCGCGCGTACCCGGTGGTGACCGGCACCGTCAGCACGACCTCGGCGTCGTCGTATTGCCGTGTCATCATGCGCTCCCGCATGGCTTGGCCGACGAGTCGTGGCGGTCAGGGCGCTTCTTCAGTGCGCGCAGGTCGAACGCGGCGTGCTCGTCGAGCAACGCGTGCATGGCCTGCTTGAGCACGCCGCGCTGCAGCTTCTGCGACGCAGTCAGCGGCAACGCCGGCACGAAGGCGATATAGCCGGGCAGCTTGAAGTAGGCGAGCCGCTGCGCGGCGGCCGCAAAGATGCCAAGCGCGAGGTCGCGCGTGGGCGCATGCCCCGGCATCAGCTCGACGCACGCCATGACTTCTTCGCCGCGGGTTTCGTCTTCCACCGGGCCGACGCCGACCTGTCGCACCATCGGCAACTGATTGAGTACGGCCTCGACTTCAAGCGAGGCGATGTTCTCGCCGCTGCGCCGGATGATGCTTTTCTTGCGGTCGACGAAATGCAGCGAGCCGTCTTCGGCCTGGCGCACGATGTCGCCGGTATGGAAATAGCCGCCGGCCCACGCCGCCTCGGTTAGCGCCGGCTGGTTGGCGTAGCCGGAGAAGAAGCCGGCGCGCGGGTCGTTGCCGGCGGCGCGTACGCGTAGTTCACCCGCAGCGCCAGGCGGCACCTCTTCGCCTTCTTCGTCGACGATGCGGTATTCCATCTGGGGCGTGGGCCGGCCGAAGCAGCGGGTGCCGGGATGACGCGGATCGAGCTGCGCGGCGACGGCGCCGCCCGCGCCGACTTCGGTCATCGACCACGACTCGACCAGCGCAAAGCCGAAGCGCTCCTCGAACGCGGCATGGTGCCTGGGATGCACGCCGGCGCCGAAGCCGAAGCGGACCGCGTGCGCGCGGTCGCTGGCCTGCTGCGGAAGCTGCAGCAGGATGGCCGGCATGACGCCCAGGTAGTGCACGATGGTGGCCCCGCTCTGCGCGACCGTCTCCCACCAGGTGCCCGGGTGGAAGCGGTCCAGCTGCACGATGCAGCCGCCGCTGAGGATCATCGCCATCGACGAGCACGCCAGCGCGTTCATGTGGACCAGCGGCAGCGGCGTGATCAGCCGTTCCGCGCCGGGCTCGATCCGGCACAGGCCGCCCAGGGCGTTGTACCAGCGGCCGAACGCGAGCATGTATTCATTCGACAGCATGCAGCCCTTGGGCAGGCCGGTGCTGCCGGAGGTGTAGACCAGCGCGCATTCGTCCTCGGCGGCCATGGGCTGGCCCTGCGGCATCGGCACCGCTGCGCTGCCGGTGCCGAGCCGGCACACCGGCGGCAGCGCGGCGCCCATGGCTCCCAGCGCCTGGCCGAGCGCTGGCTCGAGCGGCTGCCAGCGGCCATCCAGCGCCACCACCATCACTGCTGCGCTGTCGCGCAGCACATGCGCAAGCTCCGCGGCGCTGCTTTCCGCATTCAGCGGCACCACGGATACGCCGAGGCCATTGAGGGCCAGCCAGTACAGGAAGAACTCGGCGCGGTTGTCCAGCATCAGCGCGACCCGGTGCCCGCGGGCCAGGCCGGCGCCGCGAAAGTCTGCCTCCAGTTCCCGGATGCGCGCGCACGCGCTGCCATAGGTCCAGTCCACCGCCTGGCCGCCGTAGCCGGCGGTCGCCTGCGCCGGAATATGCAAGAACGGGCGATCCCCATAGCGCAGGCATGCCGCGTCGAATGCCTCACGCACCGAGTAGAAGCCGTCTGCGGGAAGGCGCGCCGGGGGAACCGCCGGCAAATCCGTGGAGAAGCCAATAGACATGGTCATTGCATCGCTTTCGTTGTCGTCTGAGCACCGCCGGGCATGCCGCCCGATCCATCATGGTTCGAATGCTATATCTCAAGTTACTTGAAATCAAGATACATGCGAGCAAATTTTTTGGCTTCAAGTAGAATGCGTATATGACTACTTATGACTACGTGGACCAGTTCCTGGCGGAATGGCGTTCGGCAAGGCCGGACCTTGAGTTGCAGCATGCAGACCTGCTGATCCGGGTGATTCGCCTGGGCGGCGTGCTGGAGCGTGAACTGGGCAAGCTGTCCCAGGCTTATGGGATCTCGTCAGGGCAGTTCCAGGTGCTGGCTGCGCTGCGACGGCGCTATCCGCAAACCGCTTCGCCTTCAGACCTGAGCCGGATCGCGATCCTGACCACCGGCACCATGACCGTGCTGCTGGACCGGCTGGAAGACAAGGGACTGGTGCGGCGCCTGCGCGATCCCAACGACCGGCGGCGCATCGAGGTGGAGTTGAGCGATGCCGGCAAGGACCTTATCGACCGCGCCCTGGACGAGCGGATCGCGCGGCTGAATGCGTTGACGGCGACGCTGGATGCAAAGGAATGCAGTGCGGCGACGCGCGCGCTGCGTCACCTGCTGGGGGTGGTCGACGACCCGGCAGCGCCGGGGAACTGACAGGGTACCGGGCATCTCCGGACCGGCACATGGCACCGGCCCGGTTTGCCTGGGGTCAGTCGGACTGGTACTTGGGCGAACGGGGCCCGTAGAGAATGCCGGCAGGCTGGCCGGCCGACAGCAGCCGGTAGCTGGCTGTGCCCGCCACGCTGTAGCTCGCATCGAACGTGTGGTTCATGACCTGCGTCACCGCCGCGTTGATGAGCATGCCGATCAGCCCGCCGCCACCGCTGGAACTGTCGGTGGCCGACACCGCCGTACCACTCCACAGGACATCGCCCGTCTTGAGATCGACCAGCTTGGCTTTGGCCGCCACGCGGGTCACGCTGCTGATGACCTGGTATTTCGAACCATAGTCGGTCACGGTCACGTACAGCGCGGAATCGGCCCCGAAGATTTCGCGCAGCTTGGCCACCGGCACGGTATGGATATCGCCCGGCACGGTCAGGCCGTTCTGCCGGAACGTCTCTTCAACCAGTGCGACCGGCAACACGTAGTAGCCCGATTCCGCCAGCGGGACCGTCGCTTGCGACAGCATGGCATAGGTGGCCTTGACGTCCGGCGACTCGTTCAGCGGCGGCAGCACCACGATCGAGCGGGGACGGCTGGCCTTGAACGCGGAGTAGTCCACCTGCTTGTTCTGCACCGCGCACCCGGCGAACAGCAGCACGACACCCAGGCTGGCGATATAGGTCAGGAGCCGGCGCATCATTTGACGCTCCCTGCCACGGGCGCGGCGTTGGCGGCATCCGCCTTGATTTCAGTGCGGCTGTCGCTCTTGACGTTACGCAGCAGGAAATCCATGTACGGCGTGGCCTCGGGGAAGAGAGTCTTCTCGGTCTGGAATTCGCTGACCATCTGGTCCGGCTTGCCCAGGTTCAGGTACAGCATGCCAAGCTGGGCATGGTAGCCCGGCGGCACGGAGCCGCCCTTGGCCTGGATCTTCTGCAAACCCGCTTCCAGCGCGGTGACCTGCGCCTCCCTGGACTCGCCCTTGAAGTACTCATAGACCTGGGCCTGATACCCCTCCCACTGATACATGGGCTGCGGACCCGCACAGCCGGCAAGCAGAATACTGCCGGCGGCCGACAATAACGCTGCGCTGCGCAGCGTGACCGTTTGCATCATCATTGTTCTCTTTTTGGTGAAAGGAATGGGTTACTTCTGACCCGGGTTCCACGCCCCGCTCTCGATGGCCGCCACCAGGTGGTTGATGGCCTCGCGCATGGCCAGGTCCATGACCTTGCCGTTCAGCGTCGAGTCATAGCTGGCGGTGCCGCCAAAGCCGATCACTTCGCGATTCGACAGCGTGTATTCCCCCGCTCCCTGGGTTGAATAAACCACTTCCGACGTCGAGATATTGATGATGTTCAGGTTGACCTTGGCATAGGCCACCTGGGACTTGCCGCGGCCAAGGATGCCGAAGAGCTGCACGTCGCCGACTTCCTTGCGGCCAAACTCGGTGATGTCACCGGTGACGACAAAGTCCGCCCCCTTCAGGCGCTGGGCCTGGTTCTTGATCGTTGCCTCGCGCCTGATCTCGTCCAGGTTTTCACGCTCCAGCACATTGAAGCGGTTGGTCTGCTGCAGGTGGGTGACCAGGCTGGTCTTGGCCTGGCCGCTCAGGCGATCGATGCCGTCCGAGAAAACGCCACGCATGTAGTTCGAGCGGTTGTCGAATTTGCCCACCGCGATGGGCGTGCGCACGCCGTTGTACGGGCGGCTGGCGCTTTCCACCTTCTGGACCGGCAACGCGGTCGAGGATTCGGTGGCGCAACCGGCCATGCCAAGCGCCGCAACGATGGCGAGCAGGCAGCAAGTCTTGGTTTGTTTCACTGATTTCTCCTGGTTTGCAGTGGGGACGCGGCCGATATTATGGCGCGGTGCCGCCCGTGCCGCGACTGGCAGCATGGCCGGCGCAGCCATTCCGGGTGGAACGAGGAGGAAGGTGTGCCCCGACCTTCTGCGGCAATGGAGCTGAGGATTGGGGAAGCCCCTGCAGATTGCCGGGTGGGGGCAGCTGGCGCTGCCGCTTCTCACTCCCAGGGTGCGAGGGTTTCAGGCTTTGTTTCCGTCGCACAAAGCACGGCCGGCCGACCGCCGGCCTGCGCTCACAGATACTTGAACAGATTCATCCCCTGAATTTGCATAAACGATTGCTGCGCGCCCTGCAGCGCCGTCTGGCGCTGGTAGTACTCGGTAATCGCCGCCGCATAATCCAGGTCCTGCAGCCCAGACAGCGTCTGCGAATACGTCAGGTCGCGGTTGGTGCCGACGTCGTCCAGCGCATCCAGTTCCTGCATCCGCGAACCCACCGAGGCACGCACCGTCAGCACGTTATCCAGTGAATTGGAGAACTGGCGCGTCGCCGTGGACAGCACGTTGCTCAGCTTGGCCTGGTCGCCGGGGGTGGAAGTAGGCTGGCGAAGGGTGTCGATCACGTTCTGCAGGTTGGCGAACATGTCGGTGCCGGCTTCCTTGGCGGGCTCCATGGTCAGCGTGTCGCCGTCCTTGGGCTCGCCGGTGACGTTGAAGGTGACGCCGCCGACCTCGATCCGCGCCGGCGAATTGTAGGCGGTCGGGCCCGACAGGACCGGCGCGGGCGCCGGGGCGTCCATGTCGGTGATGCTGTATTCCATCTGGCCGCTGGCGTTGGCCTGGAACTTGACCTGCAGCGATTTGCCGTACAGCGGGTCGCTGGGGTCGGTGATCGAGACCGAGCCAAACGTGGCGCTGCCCGTGTTTGCGCTGTTGTCCTTGACCACGTAGCCGGCGCCGCCGGTGACGCTCATGAACACGTCGCGGCCGTTGTCGCCCGCGGACATCTGGCGCGCGACGTCGACCTGCAGCAGTTGCTGGCTGGTGTCGCCGACGTAGTTGCCGGCGCCGGTGGCCTGCGTGAACGGCGCCGAGCCGGAGCGGGTGCCGCCGAACAGGAACTGGCCGTTGCCGTCGTCGGAATTGGCCAGGCCGACCAGCTGGTTGTACAGCCCTTCCAGCGCCGTGGCGAGCGAGCCGCGGTCGGCGTCGCTCATGGTGCCGTTGCCTGACTGCACCAGCAGGGTCTGGATGTTCTGCGTGACGGTGGTCACGGAGTTCAGCGCGTTTTCTTCCGCCGCCAGCGAGATATTGGCCTGATTGCGCGAGGTGGCGTACTGGCCGTTGACCGCTTGCGCCTGGCTGACGCCGAGCGCGCGCGTGGCGGCGACCGGGTCGTCGGACGGCGTGAGAACACGGCGGCCCGTGCCGAGCTGTTGCTGGATATGCAGCAGCGAGCCCTGCTGGAGGTTCATCGACGCCAGGCCTTGCTGGTACAGGGTGGAGCTTGCAACGCGCATGATGGATAGCCTATTCGGATTCGTTGACGTGCCGGCGGTGCTTACATGCCGATACCGATGATCGTGTCGAACAGCGAAGTGGCTGTCTGGATCACGCGGGCGTTGGCCTGGTAGAGCTGCTGGAAGCGCAGCATCGACACGGTTTCCTCGTCCATGTTGACGCCCGACACCGACTGCTGGGCGGTCTTGATCTGCGTGGTGATGCTGTCCTGCGACGCCGACGCGATCTTGACCGACTTGGCACGCGTCCCGACGTCGTTGACCAGCTGCGCGTAGGCATCGCTGAAGCTGGACACCCCGCCGATGGTCTTGGCGTTCTGCAGCTTGGCCAGGTTCAGCATGTTGCCGTTGTCCTTGACGCTGCCAGCGTTGCCGCCGAGCGTGAAGGAATCGCCTACCGTGGGCGTGCCGCCGAAGCTGAAGGTCAGGCCGCCGATGTTGTAGTCAGTATTGCCGCCATTGGGCACGCCCGTGGGCTGCGGCGACAGGTCCGTGCCCCCTGCATCCTTGAACACGTAGCCGGTCGCGGTATAGACGGCGGTGATCTTGCCGGTCATCGGCGTGAAGCCCGGCGCGACGTTGCCCAGGCTGGCGGTGGCGCTGCCCTTGTTGGTGGCGGCCGCCTCGGCGCGCGCCGGCGATGCCGCGGCGATCTTGGCGGGGTCGGTGATCGCCATATCGAAGCCGGTGGCGGCATTGCGCGTCGGCTGGATCGTGAACGAGTCGTTGGCGCCCATGGCAGCGTTGATCGAGACGCTGAAGCCGTCGGCGCTGAAGGTCAGCGGATAGGTAGGCGCGGGAGTGCCCGGCACTGGCGCGCTCACCTGCTTGTTGTCCGACAGGCGCGTCAGCGTGTAGTTGGTGCCATCGAACTGCAGCTTGTAGTCGCTGGCAGTCAGCGCCGAGGCATCGTCGATGGTGGCGGTGGCAACCGTGGTCTTGACGGCGTTGTTGGCGTTGGGCAGCACGGTGGCGGAGCCGAGCTTGAACATGTCGGTCCCGATGTCGCCGTTCAGGTCCATGCCCAGCTTGTGCTGCGCATTGAAGCTCTGGCCGATCGCCAGCGACAGGCGGCCGATCGCGCTTTGCGCGGCGTCGAGGGTCTCGGTGCGGAACTGCAGCAGGCCGCCCAGCGAGCCGCCGGTAATCGCGCCGGGCTCGCTCTCGTACACGCTGCCGTTGGGCAGGGTGTAGGCAACTACGGTGCGGTTGGGATCGGCGGCGGAGGCGACTGCCTTCAGGTCGTAGGAATCGTTGCCCATCACCAGCGGCTGGCCGTTGCCGGCGAAGACGTTGTAGGTGCCGCTGTCCTGCACCACCACCTTGGCGCCGACCAGCTTGGTCAGCTCGGCCACGGCCTGGTCGCGCTGGTCGAGCAGGTCGTTGGGCGGCTGGCCGCCGGAAGCGGCCTTCATGCGCGTGATTTCCTCGTTCAGGTCGGCGATCTGCCTGGTGTAGGCGTTGACTTGCGTGACTGCCGTGCCGACCTGTTCGTTGACGCCGGACTGCAGCTGCTTGAAGTAGTTGCTGGCGGAGCGGACCTGGCCGACCAGGGCCTGGCCGGCGGACAGCATGCCCTGGCGCGCCGCGGGGTCGGCCGGGGTGTCGGCTACTGCCTGCACCGCGGCAAAGAACTTCTGCATCAGCGGCGCCAGGCCCCCCTTCTGGTCGGCGAGCAGGTTGTCGATCTGGGCGATCTGGTCGGAGTAGGCCGCCAGCGAGGCGCTGGCCGAGGTGGCGCCGCGCAGCTGGCCGGTCAGGAACTCGTCATAGACGCGGATCACCGTGGTGGCGCTGGAGCCGAAACCGTAGAAGCCCTGGCTGGTGTACTGGCCGCCGGCCGATGCCACGATGGTGTTCTGGCGCGAATAGCCTTCGGTCGCCGAGTTGGCGAAATTATGGCTGGTCGTCGTCAGCGCGTTCTGCGCGGTGTTCAGGCCGGAAAGACCAATACTGAAGAGAGACATTGTGCTCTGACCCCGGATTCGTTGGACTGCCGCGAGCTTGGGGCGGCGGTGGTAGATGTGGGAGTTATCGGCTGTTGGGGGTGGGACTTTAGGCTGAAGTGCGGTGGATGGCGCACGGCCTTGGAGTCCATATGCCGCACAACTTGCGGCGGTTTGCTCCCCTCTCCCGCTTGCGGGAGAGGGGAGCCTGGTTCTGGTTCTGGCGCTGTCAGCTATGGCGGATGCCACGCTGAGCGCCTCAGACCGCCACCTTCTTCATGATCTTCACCAGCTTGTGCCCGTACGACGGATCCGTCGCATACCCCGCCCGCTGCAGCCCGTGCGCGGCCTCCTCGGCCGATCCCGCGCTCACCACGCCCGCGTAGCGCGGATTGTTGGTCAGCAGCCGCGCGTAGTCCGCGCAGGCTTCGTCATACGATCCATAGGCGCGGAACTTCGCCTTCACCTTCTGCGGCTGGCCATCGACGTACTCGGTGGTGGTGATCTCCGCCACGCGGCCCTTCCAGCTCGATCCGGCCTTGATGCCGAACACGTTGAACGTGGTCGAGCCATCGGCATGCAGGATCTCGCGCTGGCCCCAGCCCGATTCAAGCGCCGCCTGGCCGACGATCAGCCGCGCCGGAACGCCTGAAGCACGGGAAGCGGCTTCGGCCGGCGCCGCCATGCGCGCGACGAAGGCGCTGACGTGGGCGGGCGCGTCGGCCGGCAGCGGGCCGAGCGCCTCGCCGCCCTGGCCACGGTCGCCGTAGAACTGCGACTGGTACTGGCGCAAGCCCGCGGTGGGATTCCAGTTCTGTCCCGGCACCACCGTGCCGACCGCAGGCAGGTCCGCAGGTTCATTGCCTTCGGCAGACGCGGCGCCGCGGCTGTCGAGCAGCCGCGCCATCTCGGCATCGGCGGCGCAGCCGGACTCGGCCGGCGTCATCGCATTCATGCCCGCCGGCATCGGCGTGCCCGCGGCACGCGCCAGCTGGCGCACCATCACTTCGGCCAGCCCGATGCCGCGCGACGACATCTGCTGCGCGAGCTGCTGGTCCATCATCGACATATAGAGCTTGCTCTGCTCGTTGTCGAAGAGGCCGTCCTGCGGCGTGGCATTGCGCATGCTCTTGAGCACCATCTGCGTGAACACCGCCTCGAACTGCTTTGCGGCCGCCTGCAAGGTGGCCGCGTCGGCACCGTTGCGCGCGCTGTGCTTGAGCGCCTCGAAGCCCTGCGTGTCGAGCGCGAAGCGCTGCGTCAGGTCCGCGGCCTGCGGTGGCATGGACGCGCTCATGGTCAGATCACTTCCAGCTCGGCGCGCAGCGCACCGGCGGCGCGCATGGCTTCCAGGATGGTCTGCAGGTCGGCGGGGGTCGCGCCCAGCGCGTTCAGGCCCTTCACCACTGCGGCCAGCGAGGCGCCCGCCTTGACCACCTGCAGCGATCCGCCCTGCTGCTTCATGTCGATCTGCGAAACGGGCGCGACCACGGTGCGGCCCTCGCTGAAGGGCGCGGGCTGGCTGATCACCGGTTGCGTATTGATCACCACCGACAGGTTGCCGTGCGCGACCGCGCAGTCTTCCACCGTTACCGCCTGGTTCATCACGATCGACCCGGTGCGGGCGTTCAGGATCACCTTGGCCGCGGCCTTGGCCGGCGTCACGTCGATATTCTCGATGCGGGCCAGGAAGGCAACGCGCGCGCTCGACGCGGCCGGCGCGCGTACCTGCACCGTGCGGCCGTCCAGCGCGGCGGCAACGCCGCCGCCCATGGAACGGTTGATGGCTTCGACCACGCGCTCGGCGGTGCCGAAATCGGTTTCCTTCAGCTCCAGGTTTAGCACGCCGCCGTCCGGCTGGAACGGCGCGACCGCGCGCTCGACGATGGCGCCGTTGGCGATACGGCCCACCGCCAGCTGGTTGATCTGCACCTTGCTGCCGTTGGCCGACGCGCCCGCGCCGCCCACCAGCATGTTGCCCTGCGCGATAGCATAGACCTGCCCGTCGGCGCCCTTGAGCGGCGTCATCAGCAGCGTGCCGCCGCGCAGGCTCTTGGCATTGCCCATCGACGACACCACTACGTCAAGCTGGCTGCCCGGCTGCGCGAACGGCGGCAGCGTGGCCGTGACCATCACCGCGGCCACGTTCTTGAGCTGCATGTTCTTGCCGGCCGGCAGCGTGATCCCCAGCTGCGAGAGCATGTTGGTCAGGCTCTGCGTGGTGAACGGCGTCTGCATGGTCTGGTCGCCGGTGTTGTCCAGGCCGACCACCAGGCCGTAGCCCACCAGCGGGTTGTCGCGCACGCCCTGGAAGGCAGCCAGGTTCTTCAGGCGCTCGGCCTTGGCGACGGTGGCGAAGGCGCCGAAGGCCACCCCCAGCGCCAGGCTGATCACGCTCACGCGCAGCAGGCGTGACAGAAAATAGGCGAGCATGGAAGCGGACATGGCGCGGTCAGAACGGTGAGACATTGAGGAAGAAGCGCTGCAGCCAGCCCATGTTCTGCGCTTCGTCGATCACGCCCTTGGCGGTGTATTCGATGCGCGCGTCGGCCACCTGCGTGGACAGCACGGCGTTGTCGCCGGTCACGGTGCGCGGATTGACCACGCCCGAGAAGCGGATGAATTCGGCGCCCTGGTTGATGGCCATCTGCTTTTCGCCGGAGACCACCAGGTTGCCGTTCTGCAGTACCTCCAGCACGGTCACGGTGATGGTGCCGTTGAAGGTATTGGCCGCGCTGGCGCCGCCGCTGGCCTTCATGCTGTTGGCGCCGTTGATGTCGGCGTTCTGGCTGGTGCCGAACAGGCCGCCCAGCGCGCGCGGCACGGCGTCGAACGCCAGCGTGGTGTTGCCGCTGCGGCTGGTATTGGTGCCGGAGTTCTTGCTGGCGTTGACGTTCTCGGTAATGACGATCGTCAGGATGTCGCCCACGTTGCGCGGGCGGCGGTCCTCGAACAGCGGGTTGCCGGCATACGACGACTGGTAGATGGAGCCGGAGGCCGGCCCGACCGGGCGCGGCTCGGCACGCGCGGTGGTGGGCAGTTGCACCAGCGGCTCGCGCGGCACCAGCGCGCAGCCGCTCGTGGCCAGCATTGCCACGCCGGCCAGGCAAACCAGCGCACGCGCGCCCAGGCGGGAAAGCAAGGTGGCCATGTCCATTACCCTCAACCCATCTGGGCCAGGCGCTGCAGCATCTGGTCGGACGTCTGCACTGCCTTGCTGTTGATCTCGTACGCGCGCTGGGTCTGGATCATGCTGACCAGCTCTTCCACCACGTTGACGTTGGACGCTTCCACATAGTTCTGCTGCAGCACGCCGGCGCCGTTCAGGCCCGGCACGGTGGTATTGGGCGCGCCAGACGCATCGGTCTGCACATAGAGGTTCTCGCCCATGCTTTCCAGGCCGGCCGGGTTCATGAAGGTGGCGAGCTGCAGCTGGCCGACCTGCACGTTGGCGCTCGAACCCGGCTGCGTCACCGACACCGTGCCGTCGCGCGCGACCGTCAGCGACAGCGTGTTGGCCGGGATGGTGATGGCGGGCTGGCTCACAAAACCGCTGGAGGTCACCAGCTGGCCGTTCTGGTCCACCTGGAACGAGCCGTCGCGCGTATAGGCGGTGGTGCCGTCAGGCAGCGCCACCTGGAAGAAGCCCTGGCCGATGATGGCCACGTCCTTGTTGTTGCCGGTCTGCTGCGGATTGCCCTGGGTGTGGATGCGTTCGGTCGCGACCGGGCGCACGCCGGTGCCCAGCTGCATGCCCGAGGGCAGCGTGGTCTGGTCCGACGACAGCGCGCCGGGCTGGCGGATGGTCTGGTACATCAGTTCCTCGAACACCGCGCGGCCACGCTTGAAGCCGTTGGTCGACACGTTGGCCAGGTTGTTCGAGATCACGTCCATCTGCGTCTGCTGCGCATCGAGGCCGGTCTTGGCAATCCAGAGAGAGCGGATCATGGTGGTCCTTGCTGGGAATCTTTAGCTGGGAGCTGGAGCGAGGGCGCGCCCGCAATCGGCGCGCCGCGCTCCGGGTTCAGTGTTGCCGCGGCGTCAGTTGGTCGACAGCAGCTGGTTGGCGCGCTGCTCGTTGCCGTCCACGCCCTGGATCATCTTCATCTGCATCTCGAAGCGGCGCGCGTTGGCGATCATCTCGACCATGGCTTCGGTCGGGTTGACGTTGCTGCCTTCGAGCGCGCCCGAGACCACGCGCACGGTGGGGTCGGCCTCCAGCGGCTGCGCGCCCGGGCGCAGGCGGAACAGGCCGTCATCACCGCGTGCGATGGCATCGTTGGGCGGGTTGACCACGCGCAGCTTGCCTACCTGGGCAAGGCCAGCCGATGCTTCGCCCGGTCCGCGCGCAGTGATCGTGCCATCCGTGCCGATGGTGACCTGCGAGCCCGGCGGCACCGCCAGCGGGCCGCCGTCGCCCATCACCGGCAGGCCTGACTGGGTCTGCACCTGGCCATCCTGCGCCACCTGCAGCGCGCCGGCACGGGTATAGGCCTCGGTGCCGTCCGGCGCCTGCACCACCAGCCAGCCGTTGCCCTGCAGCGCCACGTCGAGCGCGCGGCCGGTGTAGGTGAGCGGGCCGGCGCGCATGTCCGCGCCCGGCGTGGACGCCAGCGTAAAGGCACGCGTGCCGGCCTCGGCGCCGACCACCGGCACCGCGCGATACAGGTTGACCTGCGCGCGGAAGCCCGGCGTCGACACGTTGGCCAGGTTGTTCGATACCGCCGCTTGCTGGTCGAGTATCTGCTTGGCGCCCGACAGGGCGGTGTAGATCATGCGGTCCATGGCGGCGGCTCAGCTCAGCTTGGCAATCACAGGTTGACCAGGGTCTGCATGACCGTGTCCTGCGCCTTGATGGTCTGCGCGTTGGCCTGGTAGTTGCGCTGCGCGACGATCAGGTTGACCAGCTGGCCCGACAGGTCGACGTTGGACGCTTCCACCGCGTTCGAGCGCAGCGTGCCCATGCTGCCGCCGGCCACGCCCAGCAGCGCCTCGCCGGACGCGCCGGTGGCCGACCACACGTTGTCGCCTTCCGGCTTCAGGCCCTCGACGTTGCCGAACCCGGCCATCACGATCTGGCCCAGCGGCTTGCTCTGTTCGTTGGAGTAGCTGCCGGTGATGGTGCCGTCCGAGTTCACCGTGTAGCCCAGCAGGCTGCCCGAGGTGTAGCCGTTCTGGCTCAGCTGCTTGACGTCGTTGTCGGCGCCGAACTGGGTGGTGCCGGTCAGGTCCAGCGCCATGTTCAGTGCCTGTGCGCCGTTGGCGGCAGGCTGCGTCAGCGAGATCGCGCCGGCTGCCGGCGACTGCATGGCACCCGCGTTGTCGAAGGCCAGCGTGACCGGCGCGCCGCCGACCATGTTGCCGTTGACGTCGGTCACGTACATCTTCCAGTCGGTGCCGCCCGGGACGGTCGGCGGCGTAGTGGCCGGCGGGGTGGCATCCGGCACCTTGGCGAAGTACGCCATCATCTGCTGCTTGTTGCCCAGCGAGTCATAGACGTTGATCGCCGTGCTGTAGTTGAACATGTTGCTGGTCGGCGGGTTGCCGGCCGAGCTGGCGAAGGCGGTGCCCGGCACGGTGGCGCGCGAGTCCAGCTGGAACTTGGCGGTAATGCGACTGGTTGCCTGCGGCTCCATCTGCGCATTGCTGATCGTCAGCGGCTGCGGCTGCACGCCCGCGCCGCCGGTCACGCCCGCCGGATAGCCCGTCACCTGCAGGCCCTGCATATTGGTGAGGCGCCCGTCGTCCTGGCGCTGGAACTGGCCGTTGCGCGAGTAGTAGATCGCGCCATCCGGGCTGGTCATGCGGAAGAAGCCGTTGCCATTGGTGATGGCAACGTCAAGCGAGCGCCCCGAAGCCTCGATATTGCCCTGGTTGAACGACTGCACCACCGAGTTCACGCGCACGCCCAGGCCGATCTTGGTACCGGCATAGATGTCGGCGAACTGCGCCGCGGACTGCTTGTAGCCAACCGTGTTGGCGTTGGCGATGTTGTTGCCGATCACATCGAGATTGGACGCGGCGGCATTCAGGCCGCTTACCCCTTGACCGAAACCCATGGTTATCTTCCTTTGCTTTAGCTGTCGTTGAAGCCCGCCGGCGCATTGCGCGCGCTGGGCGGGCGCCTGCGATTAGAGAATGCGCCGCACGTCGTCGACGTTGGCGGTCTGCCCGTTGCCCAGGTCGACCAGCACGCCGGTCGAGTCGCCGCTGATGCTCTGTACCTTGCCGTAGGTCAGCGCCACCGGCTGCACCGAGGTGCCGTTTGCAGTGGCCGTGACCTTGAAGGTGTAGTCGCCGTTCGGCACGAGGTTGCCGGCATTGTTCTTGCCGTCCCACGTGACGTCGTGCACGCCGGCGGTCTGGCCCTTCATGTCGATGGTGCGGACCACGTTGCCGTCCTTGTCGAGCACGTCGATCGTCACCGCGTCAGCCGTGGACGGCAGGTCCACGCCGAACTTGCCCGCCACGCCGTCCGTCACCGACACCTGCGTGCCCGGCACCATCACGGTGTGGCCGATCAGCGCGGCCGAATCCATCGCGCGGCTGGCGCTGACCTGCGCCAGCAGCTGCGACAGCGTCGCGTTCATGGTCTGCATGCTGCTGACCGTGCTGATCTGCGCCAGTTGCGAGGTCAGTTGCGAGTTGTCCATCGGGTTGAGCGGATCCTGGTTGTTCATCTGCGTGACGAGCATGGTCAGGAAGTTGCTCTGGAGTTCGGAAGCGCTGGCGCTGCCGCTCTTGAGGGCATCGTTGATGCCCTGGGTGTTGCTGTTGACCGAGGAGGTGGTTGTCATGTCGGCTTCCGGCGTTGCGTTCAGGTATGCGTTCAGGTATGCGATCGGGGGGCGGTGTAAGTCGGCCGGACCTTACTGGCCGATCGTCAGCGTCTTCAGCATCATGTTCTTGGCGGAGTTGAGCACCTCGACATTGGCCTGGTACGAGCGCGATGCCGAGATCATGTTGACCATCTCTTCCACCGGGTTGACGTTGGGCATGACCACGTAGCCCTGCGCGTTCGCCATCGGATGCGTGGGGTTGTGGACCATGCGCGGCGGCGACGGGTCTTCGCTGATGCCGGCCACCTGCACGCCGCCGACGTCGCTCTGGCCGGGCGTGGGCGCCATGCCGAACACGACCTGCCTGGCACGGTAGGCCTGCCCGTCGGGGCTGACCACGCTGTCGGCGTTGGCCAGGTTGGACGCGGTCACGTTCATGCGCTGCGACTGCGCCGCCATGGCCGAGCCCGCGACGTCGAAGATGTTCATTGCCGGCATGCGCTCTCTCCTTGCTGCTGGATCTGTTGCTCGCTTATTGCTGGATCGCCGCCAGCATGGTCTTGATCTTCGAGTTCATCACCGTCAGGCCCGACTCGAAATGCACCGCGTTGTCGGCGAAGGCCACGCGCTCGGCATCCATTTCCACGGTGTTGCCGTCGACGCTGGACTGCAGCGGGATGCGGTAGGCCAGGTCGAACGCCTCGCGGGTGGGCGCCTGCGCGGGCAGGTGGCGCACCTGGGTGGTCGACAGCGACATGCCTTCGTTGCGCTGGCCGCGTTCCACGGACTGCGCCAGCGTGCTGGCGAAATCGAAGTCGCGGGCCTTGTAGCCCGGGGTATCGGCGTGCGCGATATTGGAGGCAATCACCGATTGCCGCTGGTTGCGCAAGCTCAGCGCTTCCTGCTGGAAGCGTAGCGACGCGTCGAGTCTGTCAATCATGCTGGCATCTCCCTGTCCCACTGCGTGGCCGAACCACCGGACAACGAATTCAATGAATTCAACGAATAGCGAAGGGACGACCTTCTTCAGGGTTGCCATCTTAGGCGGGGGCCTGTCACGCCAATCGGATGAATAAGGACGGGAAATCCTTGCATTTCGGCACGCCCTCGCGCGAGGCGCTGCCTACAATCGGAACCCGATGACTGATGTAGACGGGGCGCGCCGCAGGTCACGGGGCAGCGCGCCAGGCATGCCAGCGCACGCCCTGCCGTCCTTGCCGGGAAGACCAGATGAACGCCAATCGCCGCACCCTCCGCCGCTATTCCCGCCGCCACGGCCCGCGCAAGGCACAGGCCCTGCTGGCGGCGTGCCTGCTGTGTCTTGCCGGGGCCACTGGCGCCGCGCCGGCGCAGGTCACGCCGGTCGCCATGCAGGCGCCGGGCGGCCAGCCCGCAGCCACTGCGAGCCCCTTCACCGAGGATCCCGCACGCGTTGCCGTGGAGCGCTTCCTGCTGCAGCAGACCGCCGGCCTGCCGGGCAAGGTCAGCGTGCAGGTAGCGCCGCCGTCGGGCGGCCGCGCGCCGGACTGCGTCTCGCCCGATCCGTTCCTGCCCGCCGGCGCATCGCCGTGGGGCCGGGTTTCGGTCGGCGTGCGCTGCGGCGGCGAGCGGCCGTGGGTGCGCTATATGCAGGCGCGCGTGTCGGTGCTGACTGACTACTACGTCGCCTCGCGCGCGCTGGGTCCGGGCGAACCGGTCGGCCAGGCCGATATCGAAGTGCGCCAGGGCGACCTGGCCACCTTGCCGCGCGCGGTCATTACCGACCCGGCACAGCTCGCCGGCGCCGTCGCCGCCAACCGCATCGCCGCCGGCTCGCCCATGCGCAGCGACCTGCTGCGCAAGGCCATCGCCGTACGCCAGGGGCAGACCGTCACCGTGTCCGTCGAAGGCGATGCCTTCCAGATCTCCAGCGAAGGCAAGGTGCTGGCCGACGCCGCCGCCGGCAATACCGTGCAGGTACGCCTGCGCAACGGCCAGGTGGTCAACGGCCTGGTGCGCAGCGGCGACACGGTCGTGCTGCAATAAGCACTTCCAGTCTTTCGAATCGTGGCTGACAGCCGGATTCAGATGGCGCCGCGGCATGAGAAAATGCCGCCGGTCCTGCCGTGCGGGCAATACGGGGCACGTTCCCTAAAGATTTCGCCGCCGCGGCCGTAATGCCATAGGAAACCAGCAAGGAACGCCCGTGAAGATCAACCATTCCACCTCGTCCCGGCCCGCCGACGCGCCCGCAGGCGACGCCGCCGCCCGGCCCCAGGCCGCACCGGCCAGCGCCGCCACGCCGTCCTCCGGGCTGAGCGTCAGCCCGCTGGCCGCGCAGGTGCGCGAGATCAGCAGCCGCCTGACGCAGGAAACCGACGACGATATCGATACCGCCAAGGTCGAAGAGATCCGCCAGGCTATTGCCGAGGGCCGGATCAAGATCGACCCGGGCAAGATTGCCGATGGCCTGCTCGCCACTTTGCGCGAGTTCGGCCAGGCCGACCCGCACTAGCCAAATCATGAGCCAAAGCCTGATCCAGTCCCTGCAGCGTGAAACCGAAGGCCTTGAGACCTTCGGGCAGCTTCTTGCGCAAGAGCGCGATGCCATAAAGCGCGGGGATTTCACTGCGCTCAGCGAATTGCTGACGCGCAAGGTGGAGGTGGGTCAGGCGCTGTCGCGCCAGGTTCGGGCGCGCGAGGCGCAGATGCAGGCGCTCGGCTTGCGCACCGGTGCCGATGGGCAATTGCTTGGCCAGCAGATTGATGCCGGTGTCGCCGAAGCCTGGCGCAAGCTGATCTTTGCTGCCCGGGTGACGCGGGATGGCAATGCGCTGAATGGCGCCGTCATCAAGGCCCACCTCGAATTCACGCAGGAGGCGATTCAGGCGCTGCGGCAGCATTGCGGCGGGGATGCCGGGTTGTATGGGAAGGATGGGAGGGCGGCGGCCGGGGTTGGGGGTGTGAGCCTGGCGGCTGGCTGATTTGAGCTTAGCCTTGCGACTGGGCATCAGGTAGCTATTTGATGCGCCCGGTTCCGCCCTAAAGGGTGGAACCGGGCAGATCAAATAGCCACAAGATGCCCAGCCGCAAGGCACAACATTTGTCTACCGAAACCCAACAACCACCTCATTGCTCCGCCCCTGCAAAACCGGCACCAGGCTCCCCTGCCCCGGCACCCGGAACGCAAACACAAACCCCTTGGTAGCATCGTCCCCGGCGAACGCGGAGGTCTGCCCCTCGGCCTGAGGCAGCATCACACACCGCTGCGCATTGCAGAGATATGCCTGCAACTCAACCGGCGGCGTCTGCGCAAAGCTGTAGCGCCAGCGCACCGTGGTAATCACCCCTTCAGCCTGAGGCAGCACCCCCACCGGCTGGATCGGCGCCGACACGGCCCGCTGCCCGCGCCCATGCAACGCCGGCCCATTGACCGACCCGGTCCACGCATGCCGCGTGCCGCCTTCGATCGCCGCCCAGGCACAGGCAGACCCCGCCACGAGCCCGAGGCAGGCAACGCGCGCCAGGCTGGACATCACAGCAACCCACGCAACTGGTTCCGCAACCGCGTAATCGCCTGCCCCCGGATCTGGCACACCCGTGACTCGGTCACATCCAGCACGGCCCCGATCTCACGCAGGTTCAGCTCCTGGTCGTAGCACAGCGACAGCACCAGCTTCTCGCGCTCGGGCAGCCGGTCGATGGCGCGGATCAGCGCCTCGCGCATGCCGCTTTCCATCAGCACTTTCAGCGGGTTGCCGTCATCGCTGGCGCCGAGGTGGCGGTCAAGGAAATCTTCTTCGCCGGAGCGCTCGAAATCTTCGTAATGCAGCAACTGGCAGCCATAGACCTCGTTGAGCAGGACCTGGTATTCGTCCAGCGCCATTTCCATCGCTTCAGCCACTTCGGAGTCGAGCGGCGTGCGTCCGAGCTTCTGCTCAAGCGAGCGCTGGGTGCGTTCGATGCGGCGCGTGAACTGGCGCAGGCTGCGCGATTGCCAGTCGTTGGCGCGCACCTCGTCGAGCATGGCGCCGCGGATGCGCTGGCTGGCGTAGGTCTCGAAGCGCGCGCCGTGGGTGTCTTCATAGCGCTTGGCGGCATCGAGCAGGCCGATCATGCCGGCCTGGATCAGGTCGTCGATCTGCACGCTGGCAGGCAGCCTGGCGGCCAGCTGCAGGGCGATGCGACGCACCAGCTGTGCGTGCGCCTTGACCACGTCGGCCTGGTCGAGCTTTCCCTGGATCGTGTACATGGTGCAATTCTCGTGAATGCTGGATTGCTGGACCGGCGCGCCACGTGGCGCGCCGGCTGGCTCAGGGTCTGGTTCGTTGGTAAGGCATGGTTCGGGCGGCGCTCATGCCGGCACGGGCGTTGCGGCGGGGGCTGGCGCCTCGGCCCGCAACGGCCAGCCGCCGATGCTGCCGGCGGCGCGGCGCAGCGCGCTGGTCGCGGGTGCGGCCGGGAAGGCTTCGACTACGCAGCGGCCGAGCTGCACGCCGCGCGCCACCAGCGGATCGGCCGGCAGCCAGCCGGCGCACTGCACTTCCACGCCCAGGTACTGGCTGGCGGTGCGCGCCAGGTTGCGCAGGATCGCCTGCACCGCGAGTTCGGTGGCGGCCATGTTGACCACGAGGTGGAAGCGGCGCCAGGCGTACAGGTGGTGCAGGCGCTTGATGCAGGCATACGCGGCGGTGATCGACGCCAGTTCCGGGCGCATCACGATCACTACGTTGTGCGCGCCGCCGGCAAAGGGCGACAGCGCGCCGTCGGCATCGGCGGTGGCATCCACCAGCACGCTGCGGAAGGCCGACAGCGCCGTGGCGGGCACCTCAAGCCCCGCGCGTTGGCGGCCAGCCGGAAGCACCGATACCGCGCCGCCGGTGCCGACTCCCGCCGCGGCTTCCAGGGGCAGGCGCCCCTCCTGCACGTCGGCGAGCGTGCCGGCCGGGGTCGCGCCGGCGAGTCTGGTCGCGCGCGCCGTGGCCGGGTCTTCGTCGAGCAGCAGTACGCGCTCGCCCTGCATCGCCAGGGCTTGCGACAGGCCCAGCGCCACGGTGGTGGCGCCGGCGCCGCGCTCGCTGGCGACCACGGCGATGCGGCGCGTGGTGCGCGGCGCCAGCATGCGCCGCAGGCTTTCTGCCTGGTCCATGGCGAGGGTGCTCACTGCAGGGCTCCCATGACATCGGCCGCTTCCACGGCGGCGGCAGGTGCCGCCGCCGCGCGGCCGGGGTAGTTCTCCAATACGTCGAGCAGCGCCAGCATGCGGCCCATGCCCTCATTGAGCGCGGTGCCCGGCACCGCCGCGCCGGCCCGCACGGTGCGGCCGGCCAGCCGTGCCAAGAAAGCCGGCGCGGTCGCGGTCGGCGCGTGTTCCAGGCGCAGCACGGACAGGCCAAGCTGCAGCGCCGCGAGTGCGGCACTGCCGGCGTGGCCGGCTTCGGCATCCTGCGCGAAGTGGTCGGCGGCATGGCGCAGCGTGCGCAGGCGCGTTTCGGCCGTGTCCGACCACGGCGTCCAGTGCGCCACCTGCGCCGCGTCCGGCGCCAGTGCCGGGTCGCACAGCAAATAGCGGGCATCGAGCAGCTCGCCGCTGGCGCGATCGACCAGGCGCACCACTACCAGGCAGGCATCGATGCCGCCTTCGGGGGCGCCCTTGCCGCGCGCGGGGCTGTCGGGCACGCGCACGTCGGCGGTGGCGAGCCAGCGCACGGCGTCGCGCTCACGCACGACGGCGTCGCCGACGGCGTGGAAGGTCAGCGTATCGGCGAGCGCATCGAGCTTCCAGGCGGCGCCTGTGCTGACCACGCGCACGGTCTTGCGCGCGCCCGCGATCCAGCGTTCGCCGGCCTGCTGCCAGCGCGCCAGCGTGGCGGCGGACGGCATCGCGTCGACCAGGTTGACCACCTTGCGCGCAGCGCTCATGGCCGCGCGCAGGTTGGCGGCCTCGGCATCGGCCTCGCCCAGCGGCTGGCCGGCGCGGCCGGCGGCGGTGACGGTGGCGGCCAGCGGCGTGCCGTCGCGGTCGCCCAGCCACAGCGTGTGCTGCAGCGGCTGCGGCGTGCGGCGGCCGGGCACGCTGACCGGCAGCGTGGCCGCCAGCGCCAGCACGTACTGGTCGCAGGCGCGGTTGACGTCGCGGCAGACCGCTTCGCGCACCTGCTGCGCCATCGCGCGCAGCGCGGTATCGCCCGCGGTGCGCTGCTGCCACAGCGAGCGCGCCAGGTCGAAGCCGAGGCCCGCGCCGTTGAGTTCCGCGACGCACTGGCCCAGCGCATCGGCGCTGTCGGTGAGCGAGCGCAGCACGTCGTCGGCGCTGCCCTTCCCGCCGTTCCCGTCCTTCGCGGCCTGCTCGTCCGCTGCCGCCTGGCGGCGGCGCGCGGCGTCGGCATCGGCAAAGACCGAGCCGCGGCGTGGGGTCAGGAAAGCGCGTTCGACCAGCGCCGTGCTGCTGGCCAGTTCCAGGTGCTCGGGCACGCGCTGGCCGGTGGAGGCGTAGAACACCGGCAGGCGGTGGCGGATCACCACGTCGAGCACTGAACCCAGGTGGGTGGCCTCATCCAGCTTGCTGATGATGCAGCCATCGATGCCGCCGTCATCGGGCGCGGCATCGTGGCGGTAGGCATGCACGACCTCATTGAGCGTGTCGCCGTGGCTGGCCCCGTTGAGCAGCAGTACGCGCTGCACCGGCGCGGGCACACCGGCCAGCATGGCGATCTGCTCCGACAGGCTGCGGTCGCGCTGGCTCATGCCGACGGTGTCGATGATGACCAGGTGCTTGTCCTTCATCGCCGCCAGCGCGAAGCGCAGGTCGGCGGCATCTTTCACCGCATGCACCGGCACGCCGAGGATGTCGCCATAGATGCGCAGCTGTTCATGCGCGCCGATACGGAAGCTGTCGGTAGTCAGCAGCGCCAGCTTGTCGGCGCCGTGGCGCAGCACGAAGCGAGCCGCCAGCTTGGCAGTGGTGGTGGTCTTGCCCACGCCGGTGGGCCCGATCAGCGCCAGCACGCCGCCCTGCGCGAACAGGTGGTCTTCGTCGCCCAGCACCGGCACCTTGCTGGCCAGCTCCTTGCGGATCCAGGTCATCGCGGCGGGACGGTCGTAGCCCAGCGGCAGGCGCGCCAGCAGCGTGCGCGCCAGCTGGCCGGAGAAGCCGGCGCCCACCATCCATTCGAACAGCGATTCGCGCAGCGGGTCGCTGGCGGCAACACCGTGGCCGGCGCCGGCGGGCGCATTGCCGATGCCGGCGAGCTGGCGCTCCAGCATCGCGCGCATCGACTGAAGTTCGCCGCGCAGGTCGCCAATGGCAGGCGTCTCCGCCACCACCATCGCCGGCGCGGGCGGGACGTAGGTCTGTGCACTGGCCGACACGCTGCCCAGATCGGCATCGCGCATGGCGACGATTTCTACGCCGCCTTCGACGGTGCGGTTGGACAGCACCACGGCATCAGGGCCCATGGCTTCGCGCACCTGGCGCATGGCTTCACGGCCGTTGGCGGCGACAAATTTGGCTACGCTCATCGTTGGCTCTGTCGGATGATCTCTCACGCGCCGATCATGGCGGTGATGCGGATATTGCGGTTGTCAGGCACTTCGGCGTGTGACAGCACCCTGAGCTGCGGCAGCGTGCGGCGCAGGAAGCGCGCCATCAGCGGGCGTAGCTGCGACGGCACCAGCAGCACCGGGTCCAGCCCCATCTGCTCCTGGCGCGTGACCGCGCCCTGGGTCTGCTGCAGCAGCGCATCGGCCAGACCCGGCTCGATGCCGCCGCCGTTGGTCAGCGCCTGCGACAGCACGCGCTCCAGGCCGGCGTCAAGGCCGATCACCTGCAGGTCGGCGTTGTTCGGGAACAGCTGCTGCGTGATGGCGCGGCCCATGGCCACGCGCACCATCGCGGTCAGTTCGTTCGGATCGCTGATCTTGGGCGCATGCTCGGCCACCACGTCGAGGATGGTGCGCATGTCGCGGATTGCCACGCCTTCGTCGAGCAGGTTCTGCAGGATCTTCTGCAGCGCCGTCAGCGAGATGGTCTTGGGCACCAGGTCTTCGGTCAGCTTGGGCGCATCCCTGGCGATGCGGTCCAGCAGCGACTGCACTTCCTGGCGGCCGAGCAGCTCGGCCGCGTGCATGTGGATCAGGTGGTTCAGGTGCGTGGCGACCACGGTGCTGGCGTCGACCACGGTGTAGCCGTACGCCTGCGCCTGCTCCTTGATGCCCGCGTCGATCCACACCGCCGGCAAACCGAAGGCGGGATCGCGCGTGGCCGCCCCGGGCAGCGTGCCGCTGACCTGGCCCGGGTTGATCGCCATCCACTGCCCCGGCATGGCTTCGCCGCGGCCGATCTCGACGCCCTTGAGCGTGATGCGGTACGCATTGGGCTTGAGCTCCAGGTTGTCGCGGATATGCACGACCGGCACCAGGAAGCCGATCTCCTGCGCCACCTTCTTGCGGATGCTCTTGATGCGGCCGAGCAATTCGCCGTCCTGCGCCCGGTCGACCAGCGTGATCAGGCGATAGCCCACTTCCATGCCGAGCGGGTCGACCAGTGCCACGTCGTCCCAGCTGGCTTCGGTCGATTCCTGCGCCACCGCCGGTGCGCGCTCTTCGCGCTGCCTGACCTGCTGCTGCGTTGCTGCCTTGCGCGACAGGTAGCGGCCCATCCAGACCAGCGCGCCGGACAGCAGCAGGAAGGCGAAATGCGGCATGCCCGGGATAATGCCCATCAGGCCCATGATGCCGGCGGTCAGGTACAGCACGCGCGGGTTGGAGAACAGCTGCCCGGTCAGCTGCTCGCCGACGTCCTGCTCGTTGGCCACGCGCGACACGATCACGCCGGCCGCGGTGGAGATCACCAGCGCCGGGATCTGCGCCACCAGGCCATCGCCGATGGTCAGCAGCGTGTAGTTGTGCACGGCGGTGCCGAAGTCCAGGTCATGCTGCACCATGCCCACCACCATGCCGGCGGCGACATTGATGAACATGATGATCAGGCCCGCCACGGCGTCGCCGCGCACGAACTTGCTGGCACCGTCCATGGCGCCGTAGAAGTCGGATTCCTGCGCCACTTCGGCGCGGCGCTTCTTGGCGGCGGCTTCGTCGATCAGGCCGGCGTTGAGGTCGGCATCGATCGACATCTGCTTGCCGGGCATCGAGTCCAGCATGAAGCGCGCGCCCACCTCGGCGATCCGGCCCGCGCCCTTGGTGATGACCATGAAGTTGATCACCACCAGGATGGCGAACACCACGATACCGACCGCGAAGTTGCCGCCCACCAGGAAGTGGCCGAACGCCTCCACCACCTTGCCGGCGGCGTCTGGGCCGGTATGGCCTTCGAGCAGCACCACGCGGGTGGAAGCGACGTTCAGCGACAGGCGCAGCAGCGTGGTAAACAGCAGCACCGCGGGGAACGCGGCAAAGTCCAGCGGCTTCTGCGTGTACATGCTGACCAGCAGCACCATGATCGCCAGCGCGATATTGAAGGTAAACAGCAGGTCCAGCACGAAGGCCGGCAGCGGCAGGATCATCATCCCCAGGATCATGATGATCAGCAGCGGGCCGGTGAAGGCCTTCATCTGCCCCGCCGAGCGCAGGCCCGGCAGGTTCAACAGCGAGTTCAGAGCATTCATTCGCGGCTTTCCGGTACGGCAAGTTCATCAGGCACCAGCAGCTCCGACGGCGCCTGCGGCTGCGGGCCCTGCGAGTAGTGCCAGTGCTTCAGTTGGTAGACCCAGGCCAGCACTTCGGCCACGGCGGTATAGAGTCCTGCGGGGATCTCGTGGCCCAGTTCCACGTGGCGGTGCAGCGCGCGCGCCAGCGGCGGCGCCGACATCAGCGGCACGCGGTGCTCGGACGCCACCGCGCGGATGCGCGCGGCGACTTCGCCAGTGCCCTTGGCCACCACGCGCGGCGCGCCCATGCGGCCTTCTTCATAGCGCAGCGCCACGGCGAAGTGCGTGGGGTTGGTCACCACCACGTCGGCCCTGGGCACCTCGGTCATCATGCGGCGGCGCGCCATGGCGCGCTGCTGCTGGCGGATGCGGTTCTTGATATGCGGGTCGCCCTCGCTCTCCTTGAATTCCTGCTTGACCTCTTCCTTGGTCATGCGCAGCTTCTTGAAGAACTCCCAGTACTGCCAGGGCACGTCGATGGCCGCCACCACCAGCAGCGACAGCGAGACGACCAGGCAGCAGTACAGCACCAGGTCGACCATGTGCAGCAGCGCTTCCTGCACCGGCGCATTCATCAGCGCGATGGCTTCCGGCAGGCGGTGCCACACCACCCAGGCGCCGACCGCACCCACCAGCAGCGACTTGGCCACCGCCTTGAGGAGCTCGACCAGCGAATGAGCGGAGAACATCCGGCCCAGACCGGCGATCGGCGACATGCGCGAGAACTGCGGCGCGAACGACTTGGCCGAGAACACCCAGCCGCCCAGCATCAGCGGCGCGGCCAGCGCGGCAACGCCGAACAGCAGCAGCAGCGGCAGGAAGGCGAGCAGGCTGTCCCACACCATCAGGCCAAACCGCGACAGCATGCGCGAGGTATCGAAGGCGGTTTCCCGCTCGAAGCGCAGCGCGCCCTGCATGACCTGGTTGAGGCCGCGGCCCATATGGCCGCCCAGCGTCCACAGCCCGACCACGCCGGCGATCAGCATGATGAACGTGGCCAGCTCGCGCGAACGCACCACCTGCCCCTCCTCGCGCGCCTTTTCCAGGCGCCGGGGTGAGGCGGGTTCGGTTTTCTCGAGATCGCTTTCTTCGGACATCCACGCTCCGTGCGAAGCGGCGGGCCGCTATTCGTCAGTGGGGATTATCGAAGCGTGGGGGGGTTCCCATTCATGGGAAAAGGCGGGGGATTTGGGTGTTGTTTGGGAAATGGGGGGACCTGGGGGTTACGGCGGGGGAATTGGGGAACTTTAGGGACTGTTGTTGGGGACTCGCGGTGGCCAGCCGGCGGAGATCGGCCGCTTCACTCAGAATGCAGCCCCCACACCCTCGCGGGCTACTTGGCCGCTGCGGGGGGAGCTCGCGCGCGATTGGACGAGCGTCCTCTGCGGAAAAAGTGGGTATAAGCACTTGGCATGGTACCCGCACTACTCATTCGCCCTGAAGTAATCCCACGCGGGCCTATTTTGGTGCAATATTGCACACATTATGTGGCGCGTCTGCCCGGTTATCACCTGCCCCAAGTCTGATGCGCCGAGATAACGGGATGCGCCACTCGCGCTCATAATAATAACTTACCGAGGGGTGGAAGTTGATGCAGGGCCAGGAAACAAAAGTCGAAGGGGAAGCCAGTTTCTCACCCCGATGCGTCTCGATCGATCTCGAAGTCGGGATCGACGGCCAGCGCATTCACCAGTTTGCAGCCCTGCGCGGCGACACGCAGGAATCTCTGGTTCATCGGCGCGGCGACCTGTTTGCGGCACTGGAGAAACTCGATTCATTCTGCCGAAACAGTGCCTTTATACTTGGCCATAACCTGATCGCCTTTGATCTACCCCATTTGGCGGCTGCGCAACCCGATTTGCATCTACTCCAAATGCCTGCGGTTGACACGCTGCGAATCAACCCGCTGGCATTCCCTCGCAATCCATATCACCACCTGGTCAAGCACTACCAGGATGGACAACTGAAGCGGGGCCGGATTAATGATCCGGAATTGGATGCGCGTCTGACGCTGGAGGTGTTTCATGATCAGCACCGGGCCCTGCAGGCGCTCAATGCCACCAATCCGGAATATCTAGCCGCCTGGCACTGGCTCACAACGATCGACGGACCAGATTCCGGACTGAACGCCTTCTTCATCACCGTGCGCCGCAAGCTCAGGCCAACAACAGAGGAGGCCGCTGCGGCAATCGAGAGCCTGCTGGGTCGTGATACCTGCAGTACACATCGTGGCCATATCCTTGCGCACGCAAAGCGGGAAGGCTGGGCGCTCGCCTATGCGATTGCCTGGCTCTCCGTCGCGGGCGGAAATTCCGTTATGCCGCCCTGGGTACGCCACCAGTTTCCTGATGCGGCGCGATTGGTCAAGCTGCTGCGGGACACGCCGTGTGAGAATCCGGCGTGCTCGTGGTGTCAGGAGCGCCACAATGCGGTAAAGGAGTTGGTTCGCTGGTTTCCGGCGCTTACCAGTTTCCGCCCGGAGCCGATGGACGAGAATGGCAGGCCCTTGCAGCAGAGCATCGTCGAGGCTGCGATGCGCGGCGAGCATGTCCTCGGAATTTTGCCTACGGGCACTGGCAAGTCGATCTGCTACCAAATCCCCGCCCTCTCGCGCTTTGATAAGACAGGCGCACTGACGGTAGTCATTTCTCCGTTGGTTGCATTGATGGCAGACCAAGTTTCCGGCCTTGAAGCAAAAGGCATCACCTGCTGCGCTGCGCTAAACGGCATGCTTTCCATGCCGGAAAGGGCTGACGTCCTGGACCGGGTTCGACTTGGTGATATCGGCATCCTAATTGTCTCGCCCGAGCAATTGCGCCATCGTGCTCTTCGCAAAGCGCTGGCGCAGCGTGAAGTTGGCGCCTGGGTCCTGGACGAGGCGCATTGCCTGTCCAAGTGGGGTCATGATTTCCGCCCGGATTATCGCTATGTGGGCCGCTTCATCAAGGAGTGGTCCGGCCATGGCGCCGTGCCCGCGGTGCTATGCCTGACTGCGACAGCGAAGCCCGATGTCATAGATGACATCCTCGAGCACTTTCGCGAGAAGGTGGGTGTCGGCCTCAGGCTATTCAACGGCGGGGCCAATCGCGACAATCTTGAGTTCTCGGTCATACCCACGACGCCCGAGGCCAAGCTCGACCATATTTCCCAGGTACTCGCGTCCGAGCTCTCCCCGAATAGCAAGGATGGTGCGATCGTCTACTGTGCAACCCGAAAAGCAACTGAGGAGGTCGCGCGTTTCCTGCGCGAAAAGGATATCCATGCCGAATACTTCCACGCGGGACTAGCGCCGGAGACGAAGAAGAGCGTTCAGCAGCGATTCATCCGTGGCGATCTGCGCGTAATCACGGCCACCAATGCCTTTGGCATGGGCATAGACAAACCAGACGTCCGGCTGGTAGTCCATGCCGATATCCCGGGGTCGCTGGAGAACTACCTGCAGGAAGCCGGTCGGGCAGGGCGCGACCGCAACGCGGCCCGGTGCGTGCTCCTCTACGCGACCGACGACGTTGAGCGCCAATTCAGTATGTCTGCCCGTTCCCGGCTGACTCGCGCGGAGATACAGACAGTTCTCCGATCGCTGCGGAGCTTGAATCGCAAGAAGCGCCTGGGCGGCGAGGTAATCGCCACGCCAGGCGAGATTCTCGCAGAAGACCAGGAAGGTAAATTCGAGCGAGATTCTGCAACCGACGACACCCGCGTGCGCACCGCGATCTCCTGGCTCGAAGAGGCCGTGCTGCTGACGCGAGAGGAAAACCAAGTACAGATCTTCCCCTCGTCACTACGTGTGAACTCGAGCGAGGAAGCCAGGGAGAAGCTCGCCGCAGCGCAGATTTCCGGCCCGTACCGCCAAAATCTGATGACCCTGGTCGAAGCATTGCTAGGTGCGAACGCGGACGAAGGCATCTCGACAGACGAGTTGATGGGGATATCGGGCCTCAGTGCCGAAAAGGTGCGCGCAGCGCTCTTCGATCTGGAACGCCTTGGTATCGCCAACAATGACACCGCCTTGACGGCATTCGTTCACGTCGCGGTGGAACGGTCATCCATGAAGCGGTTGGAAGAAGCACGTTCCATCGAACGGGCCCTGATCCTGTTGCTGCGCGAAGCGGCCCCGGACCTCAGCAAGGGCGATTGGTCCGTGCTACAACTGCGACGTTCCGCCCAGCGCTTGAAGGACGAGGGCCACCCCACCGCGTTGCCAGAGAAGGTATGGCGCCTTATCCGGAGCATCGCCAATGATGGCCGCACGGACGAAGGTGGGATTGGTAGCTTGCTCGTGCGGCGTTTGGATGCGGAGAGTATCGGGATTCAGCTTCAGCGCAATTGGGACAGCCTGGATAAGACGGCTGAGCTGCGCCGTACCGCGGCCGAACGCCTGCTGACCCATCTTCTGTCCTGTACTCCGGCCTCAGCGCGCGGCACGGACGTGCTTGCCGAGACAACACTCGGCAAGCTGCTATCGGCCATTGAGTCTGATCTGGTGCTCCGGGCACAGGTTAAGGAGCCGACCAAACTGCTCGACCGCGCGTTGTTGTGGTTGCACGAGCAGGAGATCATCCGCCTCAACAAGGGCTTGGCGGTCTTCAGGCCAGCCATGAGGATTTTGCTCGACAAGGAAAAGCGCGCTTTCATGAAGGCGGATTTCGAGCCACTGCAGATCCACTACGACGAGCAGGTCACGCAGATTCATGTAATGTCCGAGTACGCCCAGCGCGGGCTGCTAGCCATTGCAGATGCGTCGAAACTGGCAATGGAATATTTCGGCCTGTCGCAGAGCGAATTTCTGCTGCGCTGGCTCCCAGGGCGCGACAAGGAATTGTCCCGGCAAACCACACCCGACTCCTGGCGCCGAGTCGTCGAAGCACTCAACAACCCGACCCAGCAACGCATCGTCACAGATGAACGTGAGCAAACCAATGTCTTGATACTCGCCGGCCCAGGCTCCGGCAAGACTCGCGTGCTGGTACACCGCATAGCCTATCTGGTGCGGGCCAGACGCGAGAATCCCCAGGGCATCCTGGCGCTTGCGTACAACCGGCACGCGGCGGTGGAGATCCGAAAACGCCTTTTCGAACTGATCGGAGACGATGCCCGAAGCGTCACGGTATTGACCTGCCACGCGTTAGCGATGCGGCTCGTCGGCGCCAGCTTCGCAGGACAGGCCGAGAAAGCCGACAGCGACCGCTTCAGGGAAGTGCTTCAGCAAGCCATCAAGCTACTCGACGGAAGTGATCTTCCCCCCGACGAGGCCGATGAGCAACGCCATCGGCTGCTGGCCGGCTTCCGCTGGATCCTTGTCGATGAGTACCAGGACATCGGCCCCGAACAATATGCACTCATCTCGGCTCTCGCGGGCCGCACGCTCCAGGATGAGGAGAGCAAACTCAGCATCTTCGCCGTAGGCGACGACGACCAGAACATCTATGCGTTCGACGGCGCCTCGGTAGAGTTCATCCGCCGTTTTGCCGATGACTATCAGGCCAAGCCGGATTTCTTGATTGAGAACTACCGGTCGACAGCTCACATCATCGACGCTGCCAATACCGTCATTGAGCTGGCTTCCGAGCGTATGAAGAAGGTACAGCCCATCACCATCGACCGTGCCAGGCGGCGGGATCCGCCCGGCGGTGAGTGGCAATCTCGCGACCCCGTCGGGCAGGGGCGGGTTCAGATATTGCCTGCCGAAGACTCATTGACCTCGCAGGCTCTCGCGGCAATCTCGGAATTCAAGCGCCTTGCCTCCCTCGACAGAGGGTGGAGCTGGTCCAAATGCGCTGTCATAGCCCGGGAATGGAGTTACCTGGACCCAGTCCGCGCCTACTGCGAGTTCCTGGGTATCCCGGTACAGATGGCGAACGAGGAATCCACAAATTTCTGGCGCTTGCGGGAAACACAGGCAATGCTGGCGTGGCTGCGTAGCACCCAGGGCAAGCTGGTCGATGTGGAAGCAATATTGGGCTGGCTTGAGCAGCAAGAGGACGGCCCCTGGTGGGCTATGCTTCGGGAAGCGGTGAAAAGCTACGAGCTGGAGATTTCGGGCGCGGACCTGCCAAAGGATCACTTCACCGAGTGGCTTGCCGAATGGGGCCGCGAAGTCAAGCGACGCCAGACCGGCCTGCTTCTGCTGACCGCGCATCGCGCAAAAGGTCTTGAGTTTGAGTATGTGGTGGTGCTTGATGGCGGCTGGGACAAGGTTGGGAAGAATGAGGACGCCGAAGCGCCGAGGCGGCTGTACTACGTTGCCATGACGCGGGCAAAACGCCTGCTCCTGCTGTGCCGTCTTTCCGGAGACAACAAGTTCGTTGAAGCGCTCGTGGATTCAGCCAGCACGATGAAACGCGCACCGGTGCGGCTGCCGAGCCCTGTCGCAGCGCTGTCGACCCGCTATCAACGCCTTACGCTTGGCGACGTGGATCTGGGGCTCCCCGGGCGGCGCGAGCCAAGCGATCCGATACATACCGCCATCGCGGCGCTACGCCCCGGCGATGCGCTTCAGGTGCGTCGCAACAATGACAAATGGGAATTGTTGAGTCCCTCCGGCATCATGGTAGGGCGCCTGTCTCGCCGTTATCGGTCGCCATCACACGTTGGGCGAGTCAGGGCGCAGGTACACGCCATTGTGGTACGGCGGGTGGACGATGAGGAGGACGGTTTCAGGAAGCATATCCGGTGCAAGGAGTGGGAGATCGTGGTGCCGGAGCTGGTGTTTGAAGCGTAACCAGGATGGGGCGGCAGCCGATTGCACGGCTGCGCACCCCGCCCAACGTCAGTCAGCCTGCAATGCCTGGCCATGTAGCACGGCCAGTTCACTCAACACCTGCGTCTCGTGCGCCAGGCTGACCGCGAGGGAAAGCAAGCTCTCCCAGGTCCCCTGGTCCAGATCCACCGGATCCAGATTCGGGGCACCATGATCGCTGGCCATGAGCAAGAGGCCATGAAGCTGTGCCGCACGTTGCACGGCAAGGCTCAACGGATTCTCGCCCGGGCTGTGGGCGGTCACGAGCATGTCGACACCGTTGTGTTCCGCTGTGATGCCGTGATGGCTATGGCTATACATGGCGCACCTCCGCATGGGCGGCTCGGGCGCGCTGCTGCATTGTGCAGATACTGGAGATTGCCAATCGCCCGATATGGGCAAGTAAGGACTGAAGCATGGAAATACCCCCTTTCTCATACAGGTTCAGTGCCGCTCCCCGGGTGTTAATCGGGGTGGGCGGGCGCAAAGCAGGGTTAGCAGACCGGGGAATAGGAGCCGGCGAGCCCGGAGGCTCCCCTGCCAGGGCCCGCCCATGGAAGGGGCGTGCGCAAGCACGGCGAACGTAAGGATACCGCCAGACGGCAGTCGTTCGCCCTATCCCGCGGGCTGCTAAACCCGGTCGCCACAAGCGCAGCGACGAACCCAGTATGAACAGAGGCAGCAAGCGCGAGTATGGGCAAACTCTTAAAAATGCACGCCCAACCGAAACGTCAGAACCCCAAACTCGCCAACAAATCATCCACCTGCGCCTGGTCCGACACCACGTCGGCCTTGCCCTCCGGATTCACCTGTGGCCCGTTCATCAGCGTTGACGGCGCCTGCACTTCCACGCGCCGCTCGGACGGAACATTGTCGATCAGCACCTGCAGCAGCTCCTGCTCCAGCGTGCGGATCATGTCCATCATCTTCTTGATCACCTGCCCGGTCAGGTCCTGGAAGTCCTGCGCCATCATGATGTCGAGCAGGTGGCTGTTGGTAGCGCGGGCCTGCGCCGGCACATCGGTCAGGAAGGCGCGCGTGTCGAGCACCAGCGAGCGGGCGTCGGCCAGCTCCACCGGCTTCTCGAACCAGGCCTCCCAGCGCTTGTCCAGGGTCTCGGCCTGCTGCTCGATGCCGGACTGGATCGGCTGCGCCAGTTCGACCGCGTTCAGCGTGCGCTCGGCGGCCTGCTCGGTCATCGCCGCGATGTAGTTGAGCCGGTCGCGCGCATCGGGAATGGCCTGCGCGGCGCGCTCGATCTCCTTGTCCAGGCCCAGCTCGCGCATATTGTCGCGCAGCATCCGCGTCAGGTTGCCGATGCGCAGGATCAGTTGCTCGGCCGAATCGTTGCTCAGCGTCGGAGTCATGGCAAAGGGCTCCTCTGGATCAGCCGCCGAGTTTCTCGAAGATCTTGGTGATCTTCTCGTCCAGCGTGGCTGCCGTGAACGGCTTGACCACGTAGCCGTTGGCGCCGGCCTGGGCCGCGGCGATGATGTTTTCCTTCTTGGCCTCGGCCGTCACCATCAGCACCGGGATCTTGCCGATATTCGCGTCGGCGCGGATCGCCTGCAGCATCGACAGGCCGTCCATGTTGGGCATGTTCCAGTCCGAGATCACGAACTGGAAGCTGCCGTCCCTGGCCTTCTCCAGGCCGGCGGCGCCGTCCTCGGCTTCCTCGACGTTGACGAATCCCAGCTCCTTGAGCAGGTTGCGGATGATCCGGCGCATGGTCGGGAAATCATCCACGACCAGGATCTTGATGCTCTTGTCCACTTTGAGGGCTCCAGGTAAATGCAGTATTGGCTAGTGGGTCCAGCTTGTTGTTTCAGCTTGTTGTCTGGGCTTGTTCAGGTTTCCGGGCCCGTTCAGACCCGTTGCGCGCGCGTGCCGTACGTGGCCAGGCGCGCCATCACGCGCTGGGTCATCGCCGGCAAGGGCACGATTTCATGCACGCCGCCGGTGGCGATCGCCTCCTTCGGCATGCCAAACACGATGCAGGTTTGCTCGTCCTGCGCCAGGTTGTAGGCACCGGCCTCGCGCATGCGCAGCATGCCGCGCGCGCCGTCCTTGCCCATGCCGGTCAGGATCACGCCGATCACGTTCTTGCCGCCATGCTCGGCGGCCGAATCGAACAGCACGTCGACCGAGGGACGGTGCCGGTTGACCGGCGCTTCCTGCGACAGGTGCGCGACGTAGTTGGCACCGCTGCGCGCCAGGCGCAGGTGCGAATCGCCCGGTGCGATGTACGCATGGCCCGGCAGCACGCGTTCACCGTGCTCGGCTTCCTTCACGGTGATGCGGCACAGCCCGTCCAGGCGCTGCGCGAACGAGCGCGTGAAGCCGGCCGGCATATGCTGCACGATCATCACCGCGGGGCTGTCGGGCGGCAGCGGCATCAGGAATTCCTTGATCGCCTCGGTGCCGCCGGTGGAAGCGCCCAGGATGATCAGCTTCTCGGTCGACAGCAGCGGGCTGCGCAGCATCGGCGCGGGTGCGCTGACGCCGGCTACCGGCTGCGCCGCGGCGCGCACGCGCGCGCGCGACGCGGCACGCAGCTTGTCGGCGATGGTGTCGGTGTATTCGATCAGCCCGTCACGGATGCCCAGCTTGGGCTTGGTGACAAAGTCGACCGCGCCCAGCTCCAGCGCGCGCATGGTGATTTCCGAGCCGCGCTCGGTCAGCGACGACACCATCAGCACCGGCATCGGCCGCAGCCGCATCAGGCGCTCAAGGAAATCCAGGCCGTCCATGCGCGGCATTTCGACGTCAAGCGTCAGCACGTCCGGGTTCAGGCGCTTGATCAGGTCGCGCGCCACCAGCGGGTCGGGCGCGGTGCCAACCACTTCCATGTCGGGCTGGCTGTTGATGATCTCCGTCATCAGGCTGCGGATCAGCGCGGAATCGTCCACGCAGAGCACCTTGATCTTGGCGGCAGTCATAGGAATTCGTGCTCGTGTTGGGTCAGGGAAGCTGGCGCGTGGAAGACTGCCGCGCAAACAGTTCGGGGGCGCGCTCCGGCGCGCGCGCCGGGGTCCTGGCCGAGGTGGCGATGGCCCGCGCCAGCGCGCGTTCGTCGCGCGCCACCGAGACCTCGTCGTCCTGCCGCGTCAGGCGGCGCACCAGTGCCAGCCCGCCGGCCGGGAAATAGCTGACGCGGCGCGCATGGGGCCCGCGCAGGTCCTGCGCCGCGACACGGATCTCTTCGGCCTTGAGGTAGCGCAGCACGAAATCCGCGTTGCGGTCGCCGATGTTCAGCGTGGTCATGTTGGCCAGCACCGCGCCGCCGCCGAAGACCTTGGCCTCCAGCCGCTCGCGCCGGGCGCCCATCTTGAGCAGCTCGTTGATCAGCACTTCGAGCGCGTAGCTGCCGTAGCGCATCGACGGCGACAGCATGCGGTCGGCGCCGGCGCTGCCGCCTTCATCATCGGGCAGCATGAAGTGGTTCATGCCGCCGACGCCGGCGGCCTCGTCGCGGATGCACGCGGCCACGCACGAACCCAGCACGGTGGTCAGCACCACGTCTTCGCGTGTCACGTAGTACTCGTTGGGCAGCAGCTTGACTGCCTGCTTGCCGAACTCGCGGTCGAAGTAGGTGCGGGTGGCCAGCGCCTCGGGGAGATAGGGCGTGCGCATCAGGCCCTTCCCGCCCTGCCAGCATCGGGCGCCAGTTCGTAGACAGTCTGCCCGCGCAGCTGGAATGCGCGCGTGACGTAGGAGAAGTTCTCCGAGTGCCCGGCGAAGAGCAGCCCGTGCGGCTTGAGCAGCGGCATGAAACGCTCCAGGATGCGGCCCTGCGTTGGCTTGTCGAAATAGATCATCACGTTCCGGCAAAAGATCGCGTCGAACTGCTCGCGGATGCCCCAGTCGGGCGCGAGCAGGTTGAGCGGCTCGAACGTGATGGTGGAGGCCAGCTCGGGCTTGACCTTGACCGAGCCCGCGCGCTGGCCGGTGCCTTTCAGGAAGAAGCGCTTGAGGCGTTCGGGCGACAGCCGTGCGACCTGGTCGGCCGAGTACACGCCGCTGCGGGCCTTGGCCAGCACCTGCGTGTCGATATCGGTGGCCAGCACGGTGGCGGCGCGGTCGCCCAGCGCCTCGGCCAGCGTGATGGCGATCGAGTACGGTTCCTCGCCGGTAGACGCCGCGGAGCACCACACGCTGTACGGGCGGCCGATCTTCTTCGCATGCTCGGCCAGCAGCGGGAAATGGTGCGACTCGCGGAAGAACGAAGTCAGGTTGGTGGTCAGCGAATTGGTGAAGAACTCCCACTCGGGCGAGCGGTCATCCGTCTCCAGGATCGCCAGGTACGAGGCAAAGTCGGCCAGCTGCAGCGTGCGCAGGCGGCGTGCCAGGCGGCTGTAGACCATTTCGCGCTTGTGGCTGCCCAGCGAAATGCCCGCGCGCTTGTGGATCAGCGCGCGGATTTTCTCGAAGTCGCGCTCGGTCAGCAGGAAGTCGCGCATCTCGTCACGCCGCGGCGTGACGGCCGGCGCGGAGACGGTGCCCGCCAGGCCCTGGAGGCTGGCGGGAGCGCTGGCGGCAGTGCGGAACGGCGTCATGGCTTGCGTGGCGTTTCGGGTTGCTGCGCGGCGTCAGGCCAGCTCGGCCTCGACCAGTGCCATCTCGGCGCTCGTCATCAGCTTCTCGATATCGATCAGCACCAGCATGCGGCCGTCGATGGTGCCCAGGCCGGTGAGGTGCTCGGTCGAGATCGACACGCCGAACTCCGGCGCCGGCTTGATCGCCTCGCCGGTCAGCGTCAGCACGTCCGACACGCCATCGACCACGATGCCGACCACGCGGCCGGCCACGTTGAGGATGATGACCACGGTCTGGTGGTCGTAGCGCACGTTGCCCAGGCGGAACTTCAGGCGCAGGTCGACGATCGGCACGATCACGCCGCGCAGGTTGGTCACGCCCTTGATGAAATCGGGCGCGCTGGAAATGCGCGTGACGGTCTCGTAGCTGCGGATCTCCTGCACCTTGAGGATGTCGATGCCGTATTCCTCCGACCCCAGCGTGAAGACCAGGAACTCCTGGCCCGAAGCGTCGCTTCCGGGGGTATCGATGTGTCCGATGCCGGCCATGATGTGTTTTCTCTTCCTGTAGTGGGTCGGTTGGTTAGGCCAACGACGAGGCCAACGACGAAGCCAGCGCCGGCTCCTGCCGGCGCACGCCGGTGCGTTGCAGCGCGCCGACATCGACGATCAGCGCCACGCTGCCGTCGCCGAGGATGGTTGCCGCCGAGATGCACGGCACCTTGCGATAGTTGGTTTCCAGGTTCTTCAGCACCACCTGGTGCTGGCCGATCAGCTGGTCCACCAGCAGCGCGAAACGCTTGCCCTCGGCCTGCAGGATCACGGCGATGCCTTGCGTGGGTTCCTGCAGCGCGCCGGCGATGTTGAAGACGCGGTGCATTTCCAGCAGCGGCAGGTACTCGCCGCGCACGTGCATGACGCGGTCGGAGTTGGCGGCGGTGTGCACGTCCTCGGCCTTGGGCTGCAGCGATTCCATCACGCAGTTCAGCGGCAGGATGAAAGTCTCTTCACCGACCTTGACCGACATGCCGTCCAGGATCGCCAGCGTCAGCGGCAGCACGATGCGGATGGTGGTGCCCAGGCCCGGGCGCGAGCTGATCTGCACATGGCCGCCCATCTCCTGGATGTTGCGCTTGACCACGTCCATGCCCACGCCACGGCCGGACACGTCGGTGACGACTTCGGCAGTGGAGAAGCCCGGCGCAAAGATCAGCTGCCAGACTTCCTCGTCGCTGATGTTCTCGGACACCGGCAGGCCGTTCTGGATGGCCTTGGCCAGGATGCGCTCGCGGTTCAGGCCGCCGCCGTCATCGCTGACTTCAATGACGATGTTGCCGCCGTGGTGCTGCGCGGACAGCACCAGCTGGCCGGTCGGCTCCTTGCCGGCGGCGACGCGCTTGTCGGGGGTCTCGATGCCATGGTCCAGGCTGTTGCGGACCAGGTGAGTGAGCGGGTCGATGATGCGTTCGATCAGGCTCTTGTCGAGCTCGGTGGCCTTGCCGAAGGTGACCAGGTCGATCTGCTTGCCGAGCTTGCTGGCCAGGTCGCGCACCAGGCGCGGGAAGCGCGAGAACACGTAGTCCATCGGCATCATGCGGATCGACATCACCGCTTCCTGCAGGTCGCGCGCGTTGCGCTCGAGCTGGCCCATGCCGGAGAACAGGCGGTCGAACAGCACCGGGTCGAGCGACGACGCGGTTTGCGCCAGCATCGACTGGGTAATCACCAGTTCGCCCACCAGGTTGATGATCTGGTCGACCTTTTCGGTCGGCACGCGGATCGAGCCTTCGCCGTGCGCGGCGGCGGGGGCCGGCTTGGCCTTTTCTTTCTCCTTCTCCTTCTCGCGCGCGGCGGGAGCAGGAGCGGCCGGTGCTGCCGCGGCCGGCGCCGGAGCCGGCGCGGGTACTTCGGCCGGTGCCGCTGCCGCTGCCGCTGCATCGCTGGCGGCTTCGATCGCGATCTGGTCCATGTCGATCACGAAGCAGCACACCGCAATGATGTCGTCGGCGCTGCACTGGGTGTTGAGCCACACCACCAGTTCGCCGTTGACCTCCTGCTGCCCGGTGATCTCGCCGAGGTTGGCGAGTTCTTCGCGCAGCAGCGCCTGGTCGTTGGCGGAGACCTTGATCAGCCGGATCTTCAGCGCACCGCCTGCCGCGGCTGCCGGTGCGGCAACGGGAGCCGCAACCGGGGCGGCGACGGGTGCCGCGGCCGGAGCGGCCGCCGATGCGCCCGCCTGGCCAGCGGCTTCCTGCGCGAGCTGCTGCAGCACGGCGCAGATGCGCACCAGCGTTTCCGGATCGGGTTCGGTGCCGTTGCGGTAGGCGTTGAGCTGATCTTGCAACACGTCCTTGGTTTCCAGAAAGGTGTCGATGATGGTCCTGGTCAACGCCAGTTCCTGCCGGCGCGTGCGGTCCAGCAGGTTCTCGAAGATGTGGGTGGTCTCGGTCAGCGCCGCGAACCCGAAGGTAGCGGCTCCGCCCTTGATCGAATGGGCCGCCCGGAAGATCGCGTTCAGATGCTCGGGATCGGGAGACTCGATGTCCAGGCCGAGCAGCAGCTGCTCCATTTCCACGAGCAGTTCTTCCGCTTCTTCAAAGAAGGTCTGGTAAAACTGTGTGATATCGATATCGACAGACATGGCGTCCTGACTCACTAAGTTACTGCGCTAGGCGCGGGCGCCGCCGGTGCGGCCGCGCTTGGTGGTTTGCTGCGTCATGGCTTGCGGCCCTGCGGTGCCGAGGCCGGCGCTGCCGCCGGCGCGGAGGCCGCGGCCAGCCCAGCCTGGATTTCCTGCGCGGCCTTGCCGGCCTGCGCCGCCACCGAGACCTCGGCCGCGCTGGCGTTCTCGGCCTCGAAGCGCGCCTGGGCCTTGTGGTTGAGCACGACGATGCTGATGCGCCGGTTGACCGGCGCCAGCAGATCGTCCTTGTCCAGGGGCATGGTCGCCGCCAGGCCCAGCACGCGCAGCACCTTGCCTTCCTGCATGCCACCCGCGATCAGTTCGCGGCGCGAGGCATTGGCGCGGTCGCTGGACAGCTCCCAGTTGCTGTAGGTGCGCTCGCCGTTGGAATAGTTGGCCGCGTCGGTATGGCCGGACAGGCTGACCTTGTTCGGCAGCTCGTTCAGCACCGGGCCGATCTCGCGCAGGATGGTGCGCATATAGGTCTCCACGTTGGCGCTGCCGGTGCGGAACATCGGCCGGTTCTGCGTATCGAGGATCTGGATGCGCAGGCCTTCGCTGGTGATGTCGAGCAGCAGCTGCGGGCGGAACTGGCGCAGCATCGGGTTGCTCTCGATGAGCTGTTCGAGGCGCTGCTTGAGCGCGCGCAGGCGCTGCCCTTCCTGCAGTTCGTTGCGGCGCTGTTCCTCGCTCGGATCGTTGTCGCGCGCGCGCATGACCTCGCCGTCCTTGCGCATGACGTCCATGCCGCCGCCCGGGATCACGCTGGGCGACTGGCTGCTTTTCTCGCCGCCGACGACCGCCACCTTGAGCGGCATGCGGAAGTATTCGGCAATGCCTTCCAGCGTCTTCTTGTTGGCGCTGGACAGCAGCCACAGCACCAGGAACAGCGCCATCATCGCCGTCATGAAATCGGCGTAGGCGATCTTCCAGCTGTGGTTGCCGTGCGGCCTGGCGTGCGATTTCGCCCGGCGGACGATGATCGGACGCATATCGTGTGCGCTGCTCATGAGGGTGCCTCCTGCCTTGCCGCGCTCAGTTCAGGCTCTTGACTTCGCGCACGTGGTCGTCGAGCTCGAGGAACGACGGCCGCACCGTGGAGTACAGCACCTTGCGGCCGAATTCCACCGCGACCAGCGGCGCGTAGCCGTTCAGGGAGGCGAGCAGCACCACCTTGATGCACTCGTAGACCTTGACGTTCTCGGACACCTGCAGCTCGATGCGCGCGGCCAGCGGCGAGATAAAGCCGTAGGCCAGCAGGATGCCGAGGAAGGTGCCGACCATGGCGTGCGCGATCAGCGCGCCGAGCTCGGCCGGCGGCAGGTCGGCCGAAGCCAGCGCGTGCACCACGCCCATCACCGCGGCGACGATGCCGAAGGCGGGCAGCGCATCGCCGACGCGCGACAGCGCATGGGCGGGAATCTCGGCCTCATGGCGGAAGGTCTCGATCTCGTGGTCCATCAGGGCCTCGATCTCGAAGGCGTTCATGTTGCCGTTGACCATCATGCGCAGGTAGTCGGTGAGGAATTCCATCACCACCGGATCCGACAGGATGCGCGGGTACTGGCTGAAGACGCTGCTGGAGGCGGGATCCGCGATTTCCTTTTCCAGGAACAGGATGCCCTCGCGCCGTGCCTTGGACAGCAGCACGTACAGCAGCGACATGACGTCCAGGTACAGTTCCTTCTTGTACTTGGAGCCCTTGAACAGCCCTGGCAGGGCGCGGGCGGTGGCCTTGATGGCCTTGGTGGTGTTGGTGGCGATGAAGGCACCGAAGGCAGCGCCCCCGATGATCACGAATTCCGCCGGTTGATATAGCGCGCCCATGTGGCCGCCGGTCATGGCGTAACCGCCAAGCACCGCGACAACCACGACGACATAGCCAAGAACTACTAGCACGATGGGATCCCCGTCAAAAAACGCGCGTCAATCACGCACAATGGCCCGCGCACGGGCGAACGGGGAGTGGTCCGTCCGCCAGCGCTGCAAGCTTGCCGGCCGGCGGACCTAAACCAGGATCAGGCGTTGGTCTGCACGGCGGCGGCGTCTTTCGAGAGCTTCTTCACTTTCCCTGCGCGCGAGGGCGGACGGCACAGGCTGCACACGAAGTTCGCGTGCGGCTCATAGGCGTGCGTGACGAACTGTCCGCCGCAACACGTGCAGCTGGACAGCTGCAGCATATTGCTCTCGAAGAACCGTACTAACGTCCAGGCACGCGTGAAACTTAAGACAATTTCACCGCCGAGAAGCGAAACGTGTTCGAGGTACAGGCGATAGGCAGCCACCACGGCGCGGATGCCCACGGTCTCGCCTTCCTGCACCATGAACTGATGGGCAGAGAAGAACAGCGACGAGTGGATATTCGGCAGCCAGGTGGTGAACCAGTCCGTCGAGAAGGGCAGCATGCCCTTGGGAGGCGAGACCCCGCGCAGTTCCTTGTACAGGCGGATGAGCCGGTCGCGCGACAGCGTGGTCTCGGCTTCAAGCACCTGCAGGCGCGCACCCAGGCCGATCAGCTCGATGGCGAGCTGGGTCTGGTTGGCATCCTGGAGAACGCTCTTGCGTGGGACGGCTGCGGAGGTGGCCGTGAAACTCCGGTTCGGCTCGGCCTTCAGCAGCGCGGTCAATTGAGTGACTCCACAGGCTGACGAGCCAGCAGGATCGCGGCGTGGATCTGCTGCATGTCATGGCTCTTGGCCGTGTGGGTGAGTGTGGACAGAAGCGCATGATCGTCGAAGCGGAACCTGCACAGCACCATGTTGGATGCCGCGAGCTTGACGAGTTGCGCCGAAGTCAGCTTGCCAAGGATATCCGCGATTTCCTTGCTGACCCCGAGCCGGAACATGGCTTCGACCTGGTTTTCGCGCACGAGTCGTTGCGCGAGCAGCAGATAGGCGAGGTTAACCTCCCTGATCTCCTGGAGAACTTCACTGCTTTCCAATTTTTCCCCGCTACCAAAAACCCACCGTTGCCGCTTGTCCGGCGCTTACCAGGCCCGAGGGCTCCGGCGACCAGATCGTTTGTTTGCGGCTGGGCGGGTACAACGTACGACTTAAAGGAACTGCGCCCGTGTCACACTGTTATCAGCCCCGTTACAAGTGTTACAGAGTGTAAGTGAGACTGGTACGTTTATATCGGCAATCCGCCCGCAATGCCAATCCCTACTTACGCGGGGGGGATGCAAATGTCGTACGAAACATACATGGCTTGGCGCATTTTGTAACATTTCACAGGCGTGTAGCTTTGATTTCGATCAACGCTGTAACGCAATCGTCATAGCAGCCAAACGCGCGAGACCGTCACTTGGGTGCCTGATGGATTCCTCTATTGACGAAGTGCGCGCGTGGTGGTGAGCGCGCATGGCATTCCCCTGCCCTGTCCGAAAACGGCATGTCCGAATTGCGCGCGCTTGAGGACGCGCGCCTCTACCTGGCGATCACCTGCCGCTCATCCGCCGCTCATCCGCCGCTTATCCGCCGAACATTCGCCGCAGCCACGCCGCCAGCCGCGCAAAGACATCGTCGGGCTCGTCGCGGAAGAGCGAGGGACGCGAGCGTTCCACCTGCTCCAGCACGCGCGCGGCTTCTTCCGGCTGCACCGAGCCATACTCGAGCGCCAGGCCCAGCATGCCGCGCAACTCGCCCACGCGCGCGCGGCCCGCGGTCTGGTTGTCTTCAGTCTGCAGCGCGTACATCAGGTCATACGCGCGCTGGCGCAGGCTTTCCGCCAGCCGCCATGCCGGCGTGCGCATGCGCTCCTCCAGCAAGCGCACGTCTTCGGCCGAGGCCGCGACCTGGGTCGCCAGCGCTTCAGTGAAGGCGGCGTCGGCCCCGCATTCGGTCAGTACCTTCGCGGCCCATTCGCGCGCATGCGCAAGCCGCTGCTCGCCCGTCCAGTCCGGCTGCACCGCCAGGCCGAAGCCGAAGCGCCGCGCATCGCGCATCAGCGCCGCCAGCGCGTTGGGCAGCTGCTTGTCGAACACGCGCCGGGCCCAGCCGTACTCGCCGCCGGACAACAACCGGTTCACGGCGCGCTCGGTCAGCGGGCCATCATGTTGCAGCAGCCTGGCACGCAGGAAGTCGTTGAACTCGGGTGGCAGGAACTCGCGGTCCAGCCGGGTCGAGACACCGATGAACTGGTCGAATTCCTTGCGCAGCCTGTACGCATCGTCAGGCGGCAGGGCCAGGGTGATCTCGTTCGTCATAGCATTGCCATCACGGGCCGCGCCGCGGCCCGTGGTTCCGGTAGAAAGCGCCGGTGGATCAGAACGCGCTCCAGTCGCCGTTGTCGGCACCTGCCAGCGCGGGGCGCGGCGTGCGTGCGGCGGTGACCGATGGCGCTGCCTGGGCGGCCTCGGCGGCTTGCGGCGCGCCGGCTTCGGCGGATGCCGCTGCCGCTGCCATTGCTACACCCGGAACGGCCGGGGCCGCGCGCTTGCGGGGAGCCAGCGTGCGCGCCTTGCCCGCCGCCTTGCCCGCTGCCTTGCCCGAAACTGCGGCGGAAGCCGAAGCGGTCGCCGGCAGCGAGAACGATGCGTGCGCGTCCTCCGCCGCCAGCCTGAACATTGCCACCGCGCCCTGCAGTCGGCCGGCCTGCTCTTCCAGCGCACCAGCGGCGGCCGCGGCCTGCTCGACCAGTGCCGCGTTCTGCTGCGTCACCTCGTCCATCTGCGCCACGGCCAGGTTGACTTGCTCGATACCCGAGCTCTGCTCGGCCGAGGCCGCGCTGATCTCGCCCATGATGTCAGTCACGCGCTTCACCGCCTGCACGATCTCGTCCATGGTCTTGCCAGCCTGGCCCACCAGCGCCGAGCCGTTGTCGACGCGCTCGACGGTATCGCCGATCAGGCCCTTGATCTCCTTGGCCGCGTTGGCGCTGCGCTGCGCCAGGCTGCGCACCTCGCCCGCCACCACCGCAAAGCCGCGGCCCTGCTCGCCGGCGCGCGCGGCTTCCACCGCGGCGTTCAGCGCCAGGATGTTGGTCTGGAAGGCAATGCCCTCGATCACGCCGATGATGTCGACGATCTTCTTGGACGCATCGTTGATCTCGTCCATGGTCTGCACCACGCGGCCCACCACTTCGCCGCCGCGCAGCGCGGTCTCGGAAGCATTGGCCGCCAGCCCGCTGGCCTGGCGCGCATTGTCGGCGTTCTGGCGCACGGTGCTGGTCAGTTCCTCCATGCTGGACGCGGTCTCTTCCAGCGACGCGGCCTGCTGCTCGGTGCGCTGCGACAGGTCGTTGTTGCCCGCGGCAATTTCACGCGAGGCCGTGCCGATCGATTCCGCCGACTCCTTGAAGTCGCGGACCATGTGCGACAGCTGCTGCTGCATCTGCTGCATGGCATAGACCAGGCTGCTCTTGTCGCCGGCGCGCGTGGCCACCGGGGCGGAGAAGTCGCCATCGGCGATGCGCTTCGCGATCTCGGCCGCATAGCCCGGTTCGCCGCCGAGCTGGCGCGACAGCCCGCGCGCCAGGAACACGCCCAGCAGCACCGACAACGCAACCCCGCCCAGCACCAGCGCCAGCATCCACACCCGCGTGGCGTCATAGACGCTGCGCGCCTCTTCATTGTTGCTGCGGGCACGGTCATCGCGGCGCTTCACCATCTTCGCCATCACTTCTTCCAGCGCATGGCTGTCCTTGAGCAGGTCGGCGCTCTCGGAGAACACCTGGCTCTCGAACTGCGAGGTATCCAGCGGCTGCTTGCTGACCAGCTCGACGTACTTTTCCATGCGTGCGCGGAACGCGGGCGACAGCTCGTGGTACTGCTTGACCAGCGCCTTGCCTTCAGGCTGCTCGAAGGCCTTGGCGACCTGCCGGATGCGTTCGTCCATCACGCCCAGCGACCTGGCGATCTGCTCCTTCTCGGTGGCGCGCTCGCCCATGGTCGACGCCGACAGCAGGCCGATCTGCGCACGGCTGGCGTAGACCAGGTTGATGTTGGCGTCCTGCACGGCCTTGAGCGCCTGCAGGTCGCCGTGATAGATCTTGCCGGTCCACTCCGCCATGCGCCCCATGTTGATGACGCCCAACAGCCCCATGACGGCGCCGATCACCGCGACGACCAGGAATCCGGCAACCAGCCTGGTCGTGACGCGCAATTGATTGAACCACTGCATAGCAACTCCCCCTTGTTACTGATAGCTTCGTACTAAGCCTGTGCCCTGGAGCGGGCCACCGCTTCGCGCTGCGCGGCCGGCAGGCGTTGCGGGCGCACTTCGGCCTGCATGCTGACGCGGAAGGTGGCGACGGCATCGCGCAGCCGCAGTGCCTGCTCTTCCAGCGAGCCTGCCGCCGCTGCCGCCTGTTCCACCAGCGCTGCGTTCTGCTGCGTGCCTTCGTCCATCTGCGCCACCGCCCGGTTGACCTGCTCGATGCCGGCGCTCTGCTCGGCCGACGCCGCTGTGATCTCGCCCATGATGTCGGTGACGGACTTCACCGCCTGCACGATCTCGTCCATGGTCTTGCCAGCCTGGCCCACCAGTGCCGAGCCGTTGTCGACGCGCTCGACGGTATCGCCGATCAGGCCCTTGATCTCCTTGGCCGCGTTGGCGCTGCGCTGCGCCAGGCTGCGCACCTCGCCCGCCACCACGGCAAAGCCGCGGCCCTGCTCGCCGGCACGCGCGGCTTCCACCGCCGCGTTCAGCGCCAGGATGTTGGTCTGGAAGGCAATGCCTTCGATCACGCCGATGATGTCGACGATCTTCTTTGACGCATCGTTGATCTCGTCCATGGTCATCACCACGCGGCCCACCACTTCGCCGCCACGCAGCGCGGTCTCCGACGCATTGGCTGCCAGCCCGCTGGCCTGGCGCGCGTTGTCGGCGTTCTGGCGCACGGTGCTGGTCAGTTCCTCCATGCTGGACGCGGTCTGCTCCAGCGACGCGGCCTGCTGCTCGGTGCGTTGCGACAGGTCGTTGTTGCCAGCCGCCACCTGGTGCGTCGCAGTGGAAATGCTGGCCATGCCTTCCTGGATTTCATGCACCACCGACAGCAGGCTGCGCTGCATGGTCTGCATCGCCTGCGCCAGCGCGCCGATCTCGTCGTCGCTGCGATGTTCGTAGCGCGTGGTCAGGTCGCCCGCACCCAGGCGCAGCGCAAAGTCCAGCATGTCGCCCACCGGCCGGTGCACGCGCGCCAGCAGCATGGTGCCGGCCGCGAACGAGGTCGCCAGCGCCAGCGCGAAGCCGCCCCACAGCCACGGGCGCAGCGTCGCGGCGCCCGCCGGGTCCAGGATCTCGACCGCCGCCAGCGCGGCCAGGAACCACACCAGCCCGCCCGCCTGCGCCCACAGGATGCGGCGTTTCAGGTTCATGCGCAGCGCGCGCTGCGCCAGGCCAGCCAGCCCGGTGCGCACCACGGCGCCGTTACGGATCGCCAGCCCCGCGGCGCGTCCTGCGCGAAAGCGCGCATACAGCGCGCCGGCGCCTTCGATCTGCTCGCGCGAGGCCATCGAACGCACCGAGGTATAGCCGACCACGCGCCCGTCGACGCGCGTCGGCGTGACGGTGGCATTGACCCAGTAGAAGTCGCCGTTCTTGCGGCGGTTCTTGACCACGCCCATCCAGCTGCGGCCGGCTTCCAGGTTCTGCCACAGATCGGCGAATGCCTCGGGCGGCATGTCGGGGTGGCGCACCAGGTTGTGCGGCGCGCCCATCAGTTCTTCCGGCGCATAGCCGCTGGCCTCGATAAAGGTGCGGTTGGCGAAGGTAATACGGCCCTTGAGGTCCGTGCGCGAGATCAGGTAGTCCGAGGCTGAGAGCTGGTATTCGCGCTGCGTAACGGGTTGGTTGTTTCGCATGGATGACATCGATACTGCTTGGCCCGAAGAAACCATGGCTGCCAGGCATGGCGCAATTCCGGGCAATACGATCCGGCAGGCGCGGTACGCCGGCCGGACGGCGGGGGCAAACAGGCAGGTGTGGCAGGAATCAGGCCACGGCGTCGAGCGCGGCCAGTTCTTCGATATTGAGCAGCTTCTCGATATCGACCAGGATCAGCATGCGCTGCTCGACCGAGCCGAGGCCGCGGATGTAGTCGGTGGCCAGCTCGCCGGAAAAATGCGGCGTGGGCTTGATCTGTGCGGGTGTCAGCGTCAGCACGTCGGAGACGCCGTCGACGACGATGCCGGTGGTGCGCTCGTTGAGGTCGACGATGATGACCACGGTGTACTGGTCATAGGTCACGTCCGGCTGGCGGAACTTGATGCGCAGGTCGACGATCGGCACGATGATGCCGCGCAGGTTGATCACGCCCTTGATGTAGTCGGGCGCATTGGCAAGCTGGGTGACCGACTCATAGCCGCGGATTTCCTGGACCTTCAGGATATCGATGCCGTACTCTTCGCGGCCCAGCGTGAAGGCCAGGAATTCCTCGCCCGCGCCTTCGTTCACGCCTGCCGCGCCGCTTGCCTTGCCGATATGCTTCATCGTCAGCCCCCCAATCTGGTCATGCCGGTTTCCTGGCGCATGGCGCCGGGGCGTGATTTCGCCCACCAGTGTTTACGGCAGCAAACGGGGTGACTGAAGGGCGACGCGGCGCCTTCCTTACCCTTCCGACGAGGGGTGGGTGGGCGCGAGCAGCGCCGCCACGGCCTGCATCAGCGCATCGGGATCGAAGGGCTTGGGCAGGAAGCCCGAGGCGCCGGCGGCGCGGGCCTGCTCGCGGATGCTGCTGTCATGCTCGGTGGTCAGCATCAGGATCGGGATGGCGGCGTAGCGCGCGCTGGCGCGCAGTCGGCGGATCAGGGTCAGGCCGTCCATGCCGGGCATGACCTGGTCGGTGACCAGCATGCCGAAGGCGGCATCGTCCGCCGCAGCGGCATCGGCCAGCGCGTGCGCCTGTTCGCCGTCGGCGGCCTCGGTGACGTCGAAGCCGCCGGCGCGCAGGCATGCGCCGATCATGCGGCGTAGCGAGGGAGAATCATCGACGACGAGGATGCTGGGCAATGACATTGGCGCCTCCGTTGGCAAGGCTCGGTTGATCCGCCGAATGCTGAAGCAGGTGCTTGGCGCCGGGTGGCGCGGCCGGCGACGGACGGGCCGGTGCAGGGCCGCGCTGCAAGCGCGTGCGCCCTGCCAGCGTGGATATCGGCATGGCAGGCGCGACGCTTTAGCGTTTCTGGCGTTTTTTCGGCTTGGTGTTCCTGCGTGCGGCGCGGCGCTCAGGCCTGCTGCTGGCCGCGCAACGCGTCGGCAAACCCCGCCGCATCGAGCGGCAGCGACAGCAGGAAGCCCTGCACCTCGTCGCAGCCCATCTCGTTGAGGATTTCCAGCTGCGAGGCCGACTCGACGCCTTCAGCCACCACCTTCATGCGCAGCTCGTGCGCCAGCGCGACCATGGAGCCGACGATGGCGCGCCCTTGCGCATCGGTGTCGAGGCCGCCGATCAGCGTGCGGTCGATCTTGAGCGTGCCCACGCGCAGGCGCTTGAGGTAGCCCAGGCTCGAATAGCCGCTGCCGAAGTCGTCCAGCGCCACCTGGATCCCGAGCGACTGCAGCTCGGCCAGCGTCTCCAGCGACTTGCCGATGTCCTTCATGGCCGCGGTCTCGGTAATCTCCAGCGTGATCGCCGACGGCGGGATGTCGTGCTGGTGGATCTGCTCGAGCAGGTACTGCGGGAAATTGCGGCTGGCAAAGCGCAGCCCTGACACGTTGATCGCCACCGGCACGGTCGGCAGGCCGGCGTCCTGCCACTGGCGCAGCTGGCGGCAGACGCTGGTCAGCACCCAGTCGTCGAGCTTGTCGATCTGGCCGGACTGCTCGGCCACGGCGATGAACTCGGCCGGGCTGACCTGGCCCAGCGCGGGATGGCGCCAGCGGCACAGCGCCTCGGCGCCCACCAGCGTGCCGCGGCGGGCGTCGTACTTGGGCTGGAACTGCAGCGACAGCGCATCGTCCTCGATCGCCAGCCACAGGTCGCGGCGGATCACGCGGGTGCGGCGGGCGCGCTCGCCGGCGGCGCTGTTGAACAGGCGCACCTGGTTCGAGCCACTTTCGCGCGCCTCGGCCAGGCTCACGCGCGCGGCCTGCATCAGCGCCTCGGAGGTCTGCGCGTCACGCGGGTAGATGGCAATGCCGATATTGACGCCGATCTGCATCTGCAGCCCGCGCGCGGCGATGAACTCGGCCAGCGAGCCCAGCATGCGCGAGCCCAGCTCCTGCGCGCGGCCGTGGTGCACCAGCTCGGGCACGCCGACGGCGAACTCGTCGCGCGCCAGCCGGGCAAGGAAATCGTGCGGCTCCAGCACGGCCTGCGCGAGCGCGCCGGCGTCCTGCGCCAGGATATCGTCGGCGCGGATCTCGAAGACTTCGTCGACCTCGCGGTAGTCGGCAATATGGATCAGCAGCACGGCGCAGGCGGTATCGGCGAGCCGCGCCTGGGCGATGGCCTGGTCCAGCCAGCGGCCGAACGCGACGCGGTCGGGCATCACGGTGGCAACGCTGTACTCGCCCACCGTGCCCTGCCCGCGCGCGGTGGCGCGCACCGTGAGCCGGCCGGGAATGCGCGCGCCGCGCCGCACCAGGCGCGGTTCGGCACCGCGCGGCAGGCTCGTGGTGCCGTCGTCGGCCAGGTCTTCGGCAAGGCTGGCCTCGGTGCGCGACACCGGCAGCCAGCCGCGCGACTGCGCCCGGTGCAGCACGAACATCAGCGCGCACAGCGCGGTCAGCCCGCCTGCGAGCCAGGCCGGGTGCGGCAGCCCGGCCGCGTCGATGCAGGCGCGTGCCGAGGGCGCGCCGGCGCCGCAGGCCCGGCCCAGGTGGGTGCCGGCCGCGGCCACCATGCCGGCGCCGGCGACCACCGCCAGCAACGCCGCGCCGCGCCACAGGCGCGCGCCCTGGCGCAGCCACTGCAGCAGCAGCTTGGCGGCGGTGGTGGCGGCCGCGGCGGCGGCGAAGCTGGCTGCCATCTGGGCGGAGTCATTGGCCGCCGGCACGCTGCCCGACAGCACCACCACGACCACGGGCAGGCTCACGGCCAACTGCGATAACAGCGCCGCCGACCAGGTCAGCGTGCGCAGCGACCGGCTTCCGGCGCCCTCGTCCGCACGCCCGGCGCGGACGCCAAGGGCGGCGGCCACGCCCAGCAGGGCGGCGAGCAGCAACAGGACGGTACTCAGGGCAATCATTGGGCTGCGCGGTGATAAAGTAAATGCGCGAAGACGGACCCGACGCGGGACAAACCTCGCATCATGGCATCTTGCGGTCGCCGTGTGAACAACACAATACGGGGGTCCCCTGCCGGGGACACCTGTTTAGAACGCACTCCAGTCATCCTCGCTGCCGGCAGCGACCGCCGCGGGGCGCGCCACCGGACGGGAGGCGTCGGCCGCACGGGCCCCGGCAACGCGCGGCGTGGCCGGGGCAGTGGCCGGGGCAGTGGCCGGTGCAGCGGCCGGCGTGGAGCGCAGCGGTGCAGAACGCTGTGCCGAAGCCACGGCACCGCCGGCGAGGGTAAAGACCGAAACCACGTTTTTCAACTTCTGCGCCTGCTCTTCCAGCGCCCCGGCCGCGGCCGCGGCCTCTTCCACCAGCGCGGCGTTCTGCTGCGTGACCTCGTCCATCTGCGTGACGGCCTGGTTGACCTGCTCGATGCCGGTGGTCTGCTCCAGCGACGCCGCGCCGATCTCGTTCATGATGTCCGTCACGCGGCGCACCGCCTGCACGATCTCGCCCATGGTCTGGCCGGCTTCCGCCACCAGCCGGGTGCCGCTCTCCACGCGCTCGCCAGACTCGCCGATCAGCGCCTCGATCTCCTTGGCCGCCGAGGCCGAGCGCTGCGCCAGACTGCGCACCTCGCCCGCCACCACGGCAAAGCCGCGGCCCTGCTCGCCGGCGCGTGCCGCCTCCACCGCGGCGTTCAGCGCCAGGATATTGGTCTGGAAGGCAATGCCCTCGATCACGCTGATGATCTCGACCACCTTGCGCGACGCGCCGTTGATCTCGTTCATGGTGTCGACCACGCGGCCGACCACGTCGCCGCCCTTGAGCGCAATCTGCGAGGCTTCGCTGGCCAGCACGCCGGCCTGGCGGGCATTGTCCGCGTTCTGGCGCACCACCGTGGTCAGCTCTTCCATGCTGGCGGCGGTCTGCTCGAGCGAGGATGCCTGCTCCTCGGTCCGCTGCGACAGGTCCTGGTTGCCGGTGGAAATCTGCTGCGTGGCCGACGCCATCGAGTCGGCGCCGGTACGCACTTCGGCCACGATGCCCGACAGGCTGGCCTGCATCGCGGCCAGCGCCTGCATCATGCGGCCGATCTCGTTCTTCGAGATGCTGGTGATGCGCGAGGTCAGGTCGCCGCGCGCGATGCGCTCGAACACGGCCAGCGCTTCCTGCACCGGCGTGACGATGGCGCGGTTCAACGTCACCGTGCATAGCACCGCCACCACCAGGCCCAGCACGATCAGCGCAACCGACAGCGTGCGAGTGTTGTCGAAGCTGGCCTGCGCGGCGTCGAAATTGGCCTGGCCGGCGCTCATCTGGAATTTCTGCAGCGCTTCATGCGCGGTGGACATGCTGCGTTGCAGGTCGGGCAGTACCTTCCTGGCCAGGCGCACCGCCTCGTCCTGGTTGCCGGCCAGCGTCGCCTGCTGCAGCGGCAAGACGCCCTGCTCGAAGAACGCCTGGCGCAGGCGGCCGAGTTCGGCGGCCAGCGCCTTTTCCTGGTCGTTCTGCGGCAGGCTGTTGTAGCGTTTCCAGGCCGCTTCGGAAGCATCGACGAACACCCTGGAGCGGTCCACGTTGACCTTGGGATCGTCCGGCTCGCCCAGCATCACGCTGCGGTCCAGCGCCAGGCGCATGCGGGTGGTGGCCAGCATGGCGTCGCTCAGCGCGATGGTCGAAGCCAGCTGGTTGGCATACGTATCCTTGAGCGAGTCATTGCTGGAGGAAATACCGTGCAGCCCGGCACCGCCGACCAGCAACAGCAACACCGACAGCATTCCCATGGCGCCCCGTAACAGGGTCTTGATCTGGATATTGTTGTGCAAAGACATTGTTGAAAGGAAAACGTAAGCAATCCGCGAGGCACACCCCTGGCCTCGTTACGGCAGGACCTGTCACCCCCTTGATCCGCCCTGCCCGGATAACGGCGTGGCCCATCCGGACCTTGAGCAGCCACGCGCGGGCGCGCCGGCAAATGGGCGGCAATTAACCGGAATGTCGGATATACGGCACGCCGCGTGCCATGCATGTAAGCAAACGCTTTATTCACCGAAGCGCCGGCGATTATGGCCATTTGATTTCCACGCGCGTCGGCGCATGCCGGCCGGCCCCGGTTGGCGCGCGTCGAGGTCGGCGACACCATTTATGTGCAAGCGCTGTGTGCAGGTGCTATGTGCAGGTGCTATGTGCAGGCGCGGCGGAGTGTAGCGGCGTTACGCCGTGGGCATCGGCGCAAATCGGGTGGGCGACCGGAATGGTTCACGAAAGTTCACTGCAATATCGGCAGCAAGAATTTTCGTAAAAACCATGCCTGAATAGCAGCCCGGCATTTGCAGCCGCCCGTTACCCCGTTATAATTCTTTTCAGCATTTCAGCACACCTACAGCGCAACTGCGCGACACCCCCGCAGTATCGACACCCACGCATATCACCCCACCGGAAACCGAGGACGCAATGGCGACTTATCAGGAAATCGTTCAGAAAATCAGTGAACTGCAGAAGCAAGCTGAGGAAATCAAGGCGCGTGAACAAGCTTCGGTGATCTCGGATATTCGCGAGAAAATCGAGCAATATGGCCTGACCGCTGAAGACCTGGGTTTTGGCACGAAAGCGCAGGCCGGCAAGAAGGTAGTCAACCGCAAGGTGCCGGTGCGCTATCGCGACAGTGCCGGCAATACCTGGACCGGCCGCGGCAAGCGCCCGGGCTGGCTGACCCAGGCCCTGGCCCAGGGCAAGACGGTCGAGGACTTCCTGATCCGCTGAAGCGCGACCCGGTCTATGGCAAAACGCCACGGTTGCATGCCGTGGCGTTTTTGTTTTCAGGCTCAGGCGTCGAACCCGCGCGGGTTCATTGACTGCCAGCGCCACGAGTCCTGGCACATGCGCTCGATACCATATTGCGCGCGCCAGCCCAGCAGCTGGTTGGCCAGCGCGGGATCGGCATAGCAAGAAGCAATATCGCCCGCGCGGCGCGCCACGATCTCATATGGCACCGGCTGGCCGCTGGCCCGCTGGTAGGCATCGACCACCTCCAGCACGCTGTAGCCGCGGCCGGTGCCCAGGTTCACGGTCAGGCCACGTCCCTGGTCGCGCAGGTAGACCAGCGCCGCCAGGTGGCCGTCGGCAAGGTCGCACACGTGGATATAGTCGCGCACGCCAGTTCCGTCCGGCGTGGGGTAGTCGCCGCCGAATACCATCAGTTTCTCGCGGCGCCCGCCGGCCACCTGTGCCACATATGGCATCAGGTTATTCGGGATCCCGCGCGGATCCTCGCCGATCAGGCCGCTTTCATGCGCGCCGACCGGATTGAAATAACGCAGGTAGGCAATGCGCCATGCCGGATCCGATTTTTCAAGGTCGCGCAGGATTTGCTCGCCCATGAGCTTGGTCTGGCCGTAGGGATTGGTCGAGGACAGCGGAAAATCCTCCAGGATCGGCACCGCATGGGGATTGCCATAAACCGTCGCCGAGGAGCTGAACACCAGTTGTTTCACCCCGGCCGCCCCCATGGCGGCGCAGACTGTCAGCAGGCCGTCGAGGTTGTTGCTGTAATACTCCAGCGGCTGGCTCACCGATTCACCCACCGCCTTGAGCGCGGCAAAATGAATCACGCCGCTGATGCGGTGTTCGGCAAAAAGCCGGTCCAGCAAGGCACGGTCGCGCACGTCGCCCTCGACAAAATGCGGGGTCTTGCCGGTAATGGTGGCCAGCCGCTCGATCACCACCGGGCTGCTGTTGCACAGATTATCCAGTCCGATCACGTGGTAGCCGGCATTGAGCAGCGCGACCCAGGTATGCGAGGCGATATAGCCGGTGGCACCGGTAAGAAGCAGAGTTTCGGGCATGGGAAATAAGCGTCGGATTTCGATTCAGGGCCGTGAGGCCGCAAGCGCTTGCCTGGCGGGCCCGGCAAATGCCTCAGGCACCACATCCGAGCCGCGCTGGCGGTAGTGTCGCCTATTATCCACGATGCGCGAGACCGCCCCGGTCGGCTGGCACGCGCAGCCGGGACTATGGCGGCGCAGGACTTAAGACGGCTTGTCGCTGGCCCCGGCGACCAGTCCCGCCCGCGCCTGCCAGGCCTCGTAGGCGCCGCGCAGGCGCCAGCCCGATTCCAGGTCGCGCATGCCCAGGCATTGCGCCACCTCGGCCGGCGCCGTGCCGGCCTCGAAATGCATGGCGGCGCAGGTATTGCGCAAGGTCTGCGGCGAGGCCCGCTCATGGCGGCCGGCGAGCACGCCGGCCTCGTCGAGCAGGATTTCCACGCGCCGGTAGACCGAAGCCGCGTGCATCGGCCGGCCCGCCGGCATGGCCGGGAACACCAGGCTGCCAAGCGTGCCCGACGCCTCGCGCAGCGCCAGCCAGGCCCGCAGCGGCGCATGGGCCAGCGCGAACAGCGGCGCGGTATAGGCGCGGCCATTGTCGGGACGCACCATGCGCAGCGCCATTCGGCCCGGCGCGCCATCGTCGATGGCCTCCAGGCGCAATGCGCGGGCTTCGCCCACCTTCAGCCCGCCACCCAGCAAGACCGCCAGCAAGGCGGCATCGCGCGCGCGCTTCCATTGGGTCGGCGAGGCCGCGCGGCACTCGTCCGCCGTCGGTGGCAGCCCTGCCGGACCAAGGATGCGGGCCACCAGCAGATCGCACTCGCCCGGCAGCAGGAAGGCAGTGGGATCGTTTTCGCCCTCGGCGAGATGGGCGCGCACCGCCTGGCTGCCGGGGTTGTGCATGCCCTCGCGCAACTGGGCGAGATGGTGGAACACCCGTTCGATCAGCCGCGCATAGCGGTAGCGGTGCAACTTGTGCAATTGCTGGGCATCCAGGAATTCGCCGAGCTGCTCCGCCGACCAGCTCAGCGGCGGCAGGCCGCGCTCCGCCGACCAGCGCAGCAGCTTGCCCCACATGGCGCGGTACACCACGCTGGTGCCGTGGCGAAAGCCGTGCCGCGCCAGCCAGCCGTCGAAGGCGCGCTCGGGATGGGCGCGCCAGGCGGCGAGATCGGCATCGAACAGCGCGGCCTGGCCGGGTTGGTGCGCGGTCGGCTTGGCGGTCGACTTGGCGGTCGACTTGGTGGTCGACTTAGTGGTCACTGACTTCTCCTGCCGGTGGCTTGCGGGCGCGCGGGTGGGATTCCGCCGGGCGATGCCGCCTATTGTAGTCAACCCGTCACTACGAGGGTGCCCTCGGCGCGGCACGCGCTCATGCCAGCCCGATACCGGCTTGCGCAGCGCCGCAACGCGTGCTACCTTTCATCTCACTATGCAACTGGTTGCATAAGACGTGAACACAAACGAGAACAAGACATAGCCGGCGCAACCGCGACCGTCCAAGGAGACCGTAGTGACCACCACCCAGCTGATTCCCGCGGCGCAGGCCTCGCTCGACACCTGGCACCAGTTGATTGCCACCAATTCGATGGCCGGGCTCGACGCCATCGTCGCCGACGACGTCGTGTTCCGCTCGCCGGTCGCGCATACGGCCTACCCCGGCCGCGCGGCGATCGCGCTGGTACTGACCACGGTGAACCAGGTATTCCGCGATTTCCGCTACCACCGCAGCTTTGTCAGCGAGGACGGCCACAGCGTGGTGCTCGAGTTCAGTGCCACGGTCGATGGCAAGGCGCTCAAGGGCATCGACATGATCCGCTTCAATGACGCCGGCCATATTGCCGAATTCGAAGTGATGGTGCGTCCGCGCTCGGGCCTGGAGGCGCTGGCCGCCGCCATGGGCGCGCGCCTCGCCAGCCAGAAGGACGTGCTGACCGGCGCCGCGTAAGCGGCCAGTCCGCCGCCCGCGCCTGCCAGATTCTTTGCCTCACCGTACTACCCAGGAGACTTCACCCATGGCCCTCCCCGCCTCGCTGCAGAACCGGCTGTCGCTGCCGGTGGTCTGCTCGCCGCTGTTCATCATTTCCAACCCCGACCTGGTGATTGCCCAGTGCAAGGCCGGCGTGGTGGGCTCGTTCCCGGCGCTGAACGCACGCCCGGCGCCCAAGCTGGAAGAATGGCTGGACCGCATCACCACCGAGCTGGCCGAGCACAACGACAGGCATCCGGACCGCCCGGCGGCGCCGTTTGCGGTCAACCAGATCGTGCACAAGTCCAACGACCGCCTCGACCATGACCTGGAACTGTGCGTGCGCTACAAGGTGCCGGTCGTGATCACCTCGCTGGGCGCGCGCAAGGAAGTCAACGACGCGGTGCATTCGTACGGCGGCATCGTGCTGCACGACGTGATCAACAACACGTTCGCGCGCAAGGCCATCGAGAAAGGCGCCGACGGGCTGGTGGCGGTGGCTGCCGGCGCCGGCGGCCATGCCGGCACACTGTCGCCGTTCGCGCTGCTGCACGAGATCCGTGAATGGTTCGACGGCCCGCTGCTGCTGTCGGGTGCGATCTCCAGCGGAGACGCGATCCTGGCCGCGCAGGCCGCTGGCGCCGACCTGGCCTACATCGGCTCGGCCTTCATCGCCACGCAGGAAGCCAACGCACAGGAAGGCTACAAGCAGATGATCGTCGACAGCAGCGCCGGCGATATCGTCTACTCCAACCTCTTTACCGGCGTGCACGGCAACTACCTGCGCGGCAGCATCGAGCGCGCGGGCCTGGACCCGGCGGCGCTGCCGCAGTCCGACCCGTCCAAGATGAACTTCGGCTCGACCAGCGTGAAGGCGTGGAAAGATATCTGGGGCGCCGGCCAGGGCGTGGGCGCGATCAAGCGCGTGGTGCCGGCGGCCGAGCTGGTGCGGCGCTTTGCCGAGGAGTATGCGCTGGCGCGTCGCCGCCTGGGGCTGGGCGAAGCCAGCCAGGCCAGTGCGCGCGCGGTTGACGTGGCCTGAGCCTGACAGAGTGCAACAAAAAACGCCGGCCTGGCAGTCGCCAAGGCCGGCGTTTTGCTTTGGAGCGCGGCGCGCTACGCCGCCGGCCGCTCCAGCAGCGGCAGCAGGTCTTCGCCCCAGGCGACCCAGTCCTGCTCGAAGCGGATGCCACGGCGCAGCAGCGCATAGCGCAGTTGCTGCCCACGGTCCATGTCGGGCGCGGAGAAATCCTTGCGCTCGATCGCCAGGTAGGTTTCGAGCCGTGCCTGGTGCAACGCGATCAGCCGGCGCATTTCATCGCCCAGGCCAAGCGGCCCGATCGCGGCATCGGCGCGCAGCTTGACCAGGATTTCCTCGCGCTGGTCCAGTCCGGCGCCGGGCGCCAGCACCCAGCGCACCAGTTCGTCGCGCCCGGCCGGCAGCACCCGGTAGACCTTCTTGCGGTTCTTGCGATCGGCGGCCCCGCCCTCGCTTTCCGCCGCCTCGTTCTCGTCGGCGGCGATCCAGCCGCTATCGGCCATGCGCCCCAGCTCGCGGTAGATCTGCTGGTGGGTGGCATGCCAGAAGTAGCCGATGGAGCGGTCGAAGCGGCGCGCCAGATCATAGCCGGACGACGGCTTCTCGAGCAGGGAAATCAACAAGGCGTGCTGGGTCGACATGCGTCTGGGCAATGGCCCGTCGGGGGGCGGTTGATGGTTTCGGATTGCCATGCGGCGGGAGCGCCGGTCGTGCCGGTGCGTCACGCGCCGCAAAACTGGCGCTATGTTAGCGCAATGCCCCACGCAGTCGGCAAGGCGTGATGCAAGCATCGCCGCCTTCCTGCAATTTCTGCAGGCCCCGCCATATATTCAGCAAATTTGGCAGTTTCGAAATTTCTCGGCAAACAGAATTAAATAATGCTGAATGGCATTTTTGCGCCGCCTGCCATACATTCCATACATTGAAACCCTGTGCGAGCAAGAAAAATCCGTCCCCGGCCGCACCATGCACCGAATCTGGAGTATGTCCATGACCGGAAAAACCATGCTTGCCGAAGAGCGCGACGTCGCCTGGGAAGCCGACGCCGGCGAACGCCCGCTCGGCTTGCTGCAGCCGCTGCGCGACAAGGCCCCGATCTACTACCGGCTGCCCGATACGCCTGACGGGCACCACATCAAGGAATACGCCAGCGGCTTACGCCAGCTTGTACGTTTTGTCGGCGTCGAGGAACAGGTCGTCAAATACAGCCTGACCTGACCCGTCGCCGCCCAGGTTCTTCCTGTGGTTGTCTCCTCCAAGCCCGATCCTGCGGGCACGGACTTGAACCCGCGGTTGCCGCGGGTTTTTTCTTGCCGTGACGGTGTCCGGCGCGCCCGCCTCAGAGCTGTGGCGCACGGCAGGCCGCGCCGCCGGCATTGGCGGCTTCCGCCATGCCGAACACCGCGAGCGCGCCGCACTGCGAGCCGAACATGCGCGCCTGGTCGTGCCCCACGCCCACCACTTCATATGCCTGGTGGCGGATGGCCAGCCCGGGGCTGGCCAGGTAGCGCTCGTAGCGCAGGTAACCACGCGCACGCTGCAGCCGCGTGGGGCCTTCGGCCTCGGCGCCGCAGGCTTTGTCGAGCACGCGGTGGTTGGGATCGTTGTCCTCGGTGCCGGCAAGATAGGTCACCTGGCGCCCGGCGTAGCGCTTGTAGAGCGCCATGCCGTCAGCCCCCTTCGCGTACGGCACCATGTCCTGCACGCCGTAGCGGTATTTGTCGTAGTCGGGGCAGATGGCCTTGTCATACGGCGCGAACGACTTGCCATCCGCGCCAGCCGGGCGTACCGGCGTGAAATAGAGATAGGACGAAGGATTGGCCACGACGTAGCGCAGGTCGATGCCGCCCGCGCGGATGCGCTCATCGACATTGTTCAGCACCGCGTAGCGGTGCACGATCTGCGCGCCGCCGGAATGGCCGGCCACCGTCACCTTGCCGACCTGCGGCAGCCGCGCCTTGTCGGTGACAAAGGCGAGCAAGTCGTCCAGCACCTGCAGCGAACTGACGCGAGCGGCGCCGTCGACCGCATCCTCGCCGCTGATCCAGCCCTGCACCGACCAGTGCGGCATGCCGGTAAAGCCCTTCTTCTGGTCGGGCGTGCCGGGGAAATTCGGCGCGAGCAGCAGCACTTCGTCCGGCTTGCGGCCGCTGGCCTTCAGCAACTCGGCGCCGGCGGCGTAGTAGTCGTCGCCGTTGCGTTGCAGGCCATGCTGGACAAACACGACCTCGCGGATGCGCGACAGGTCGCCGTCGAGCCGGTGGTTGGCATAGACCGGGAAGTCATAGCCGGCGCCGACGCCAAGGTGCACACGCTGCCAGTGCGGCGCGGCCGCCGCGGCATCGGCAGGCTTGCCCGCGGCAGGCGGGGCTGCCGGCGTGCCGGCGCAGCCGGCCAGCACCGCAATGGTGGCTGCGGCGGCCAGGGCCTGGGCCAGGCGCGAACGGGCGGGCTGCGGCAGGCTTGCGGTCGATGGGATCATGGCGGGTCGTCTCCGGTTGGCATGTCGGCGATGGTAGGCCAGAGGAAAGCGGGACGGCAACGCTTGCCGCATCCGCCATCCTGCGTCACGCCAGCCGCCTGGCCAGCGCCGCCACGTCGGGCCAGGTCACGCGCCGCACCATGACGCGCAGCCCGGGCCCGTGGAAATCGTCCTCGAACGGCTCCGATGCCTCGCCGCCCAGTCGCTGGTAGAACTCACGCGCCTGCGTATTGGCCTCCAGCACATAGAGGAACAGCGGCTGCCCCGGCCAGCGCTGCGCCACGCGCTGCGCGCAATGGGCCAGCAGCCGCTTGCCCAGTCCCTGGCCATGGAAAGCCGGCAGGACATGCAGGTTGTCCAGGTAAATGCCGAACTGGGGGTCGGCCTCAGGCAGCAGGCAGGCGAAGCCGGCGGCCGCGCCGTCAACGAGCGCCAGCGTGGCCTCCACGGGGCCGTCCGCGCCGTCATGCATGCGCGCGCGCCAGGCGGCCAGCCGCTCCGGGTAGGCCTGCTCGCGCAGGAATGCGTCTGGCAGCATGCCGGGATAGGTGTGCTGCCAGCTGGCGGTGTGCATGGCGGCGAGCCGGTCGGCATCGGCGGCGGTGGCGGGAATCAGCGCAATGTCAGGCATGGGTGACGGGACGAGACGGGAACCGCACAGCAGGTTCAGGTGCCGCGCGGCAAAGCGCGGGGCACCTGAAGCGCAACTGTGCCAGGAGCGCCCATTGTGCCTGTGGCATGCCAGAGCTTGCAAAATGCCGGGGAAGGGATTGCAATCGGCGTGCACGGCGAACCCTGCCGTCGTGCCCCTGCCGCCCGGGGCCGGGAACGAAGGTTGCAGCATCCCGTGATGACCGGCGCAATCGAGAGGAATGCCTTATGTATATGGTCTACTGGTCCGAGGCCCACGGCACCGGACTTACGCCGCACGCGCAGTCGTTCCCGAGCGACGCGATGCGCGAGGCGCTGCACTTCGCCGAAGCGCTGCGCCAGCGCCAGCATGCGGGCGAGCCGGTGAGCTTTGTCACGCTGTGCTCGGAGAACCCGAACTCGGTCGGCCGCGCCGGCGCGGCGGATCCGCCGCCCGACTACGAGTGGAAGAAACGGCGGCCGTGACGCCAGCGATCAGGCACCGGCCCGCGCTGCACCGGCCCGCGCAGCGGGCCGCAGCGCGGCGCGCACCACGAACGCCATCACCACAGCGAACACCAGCATCGCCGCCAGGAAGTACAGCCCTGCCGCCAGGCTGCCGGTCGCATCCTTGATCACGCCGATGCCATACGGCCCGAAGTAGCCGCCCAGGTTGGCCAGCGAGTTGATCGTGGCAATGCCCACCGCCGCGCTGGCGCCGGTCAGGAACTCACCGGGCAGCGCCCACACCACCGCCTGGATCGAATAGATCGAGAACGCGGTCAGGCAGATAAACAGGAACTGCAGCACCGGCGACTGCACCCAGGCACTCAGCGCCATGGTGATCGCGGCCATCCCCGACACCACCACGATGTGGCCGTAGCGCTCGCCCTTGCGGTCAGAGTGGCGCGGCACCAGGTACAGGCCGACCACGGCGAACAGGTAGGGCACCGCCGACAGCAGGCCGGTCATTGCGTCGGTCACACCGAACTGCTTGATGATGGTCGGCAGCCACAGCGACAGCCCGTAGATGCTCAGCGGGAACGGCAGGAACAGCAGCGACAGCAGCAGCACGCGCTTGTCCTTGAGCGCCTGCAGCGGGTTGCCGTGCGGCTTGAGCGCATAGGCGGCCTGGTCGGCGGCGAGTTCGCGTTCGATCCAGGCGCGGTCGGCCGGTGCCAGCCATGCGGCACTGGCGGGCGATTCCGGCAGGACGCGCAGCGTGGGCAGGCACAGCAGCACGGCGGGCAGGCCGCTCAGCACGAACAGCGTCTGCCAGTTGGCCATGCCGAACAGTCCATGCGTCGACAGCACCAGGCCGGCAATCGGTCCGGTGATGATCAGCGCGATCGGCTGGGCCAGCACCAGCAGGCCGATGATGCGCGCGCGATGGCGCATCGGGAACCACTTGGTCAGGAAGTACAGGATGCCTGGATACAGGCCGGCTTCGGCCGCGCCCAGCAGGAAGCGCAGCACGTAGAAGCTGTGCGCGCCCTGCGTGAACGCCATCGCCATGGTGATCAGGCCCCAGGTCAGCAGGATGCGCGCGAACCAGCGGCGCGCCCCGAAGCGCTCCAGCGCCAGGTTGCTGGGCACCTCGCACAGGAAATAGCCGATGAAGAACAAGCCCGCGCCCAGGCCATAGGCCGCGTCGCTGATGCCGATCGCCGCGTTCATGTGCAGCTTGGCGAAGCCGACCACCGAGCGGTCGATATACGCCACCACGTAGATCAGCGCCAGGAACGGGATCAGCCGGCGCACCAGCATGCCGACGATGCGGGTCTCTTCCTGCGCCTGTGCGCCGGTTTCCTGTCCTGGGGCGGCGCGCTCCAGCGGCGCGGTCTGTGTGCCTTGCATGGCTAGTCTCCTCTGTTCTTGTAAGGGGTCGCGCGCGGGCCGCGGAGGCCGCGCGCCTTCAAAGCATCCGGATGGATCAGTGCGAGTGGCGCGGCACCTCGCGTCCGCGGCAACCGACCAGGAAGTCGAGGTCGCAGCCCTCGTCCGCCTGCAACACGTGGTTGACGTAGAGCTTGCGATAGCCGCCATCGGCGGGCGCCTGCAGCGGCTGCACATCGGCCATGCGGCGCTCGAACTCGGCGGGATCGATATCCAGGTGCAGGCGCCCGGCCTCGCAGTCCAGCTCGATCCAGTCGCCGTCGCGCACGATCGCCAGCGGCCCGCCGGCGGCGGCCTCGGGCGCCACGTGCAGCACCACGGTGCCGTAGGCGGTGCCGCTCATGCGCGCATCGGAAATGCGCACCATGTCCTTGATGCCCTGGCGCAGCAGCTTGGGCGGCAGGCCCATGTTGCCGACCTCGGCCATGCCGGGATAGCCGCGCGGGCCGCAGCGCTTGAGAACGAGGACGGAATTCTCGTCGACGTCGAGCGACTCGTCGACGATGCGCTCCTTGTAGTGCTCCAGGTTCTCGAACACCACCGCGCGGCCGCGGTGGCGCAGCAGCTTCGGCGTCGCCGCCGACGGCTTGAGCACCGCGCCGCGCGGCGACAGGTTGCCGCGCAGGATGCGGATGCTGCCGTCGCGGATCAGCGGCTGGTCGAGCGGGCGGATGACTTCGTCGTTGGTGATCGGCGCATCCCTGACGTTGTCCCAGATCGCCTTGCCGTTGACGGTCAGCGCGCCCGGATGCGGCAGCAGCCCGGCCTCGCCCATGCGGCGCAGCACCGCGGGCAGGCCGCCGGCGTAGTAGAACTCTTCCATCAGGAAGCGGCCCGACGGCATCAGGTCGACGATGGTCGGCGTGTCGCGGCCCACGCGGCTCCAGTCTTCCAGCTCCAGCGGCACGCCGATGCGCCCGGCGATCGCCTTCAGGTGGATCACGGCGTTGGTCGAGCCGCCGATTGCCGCGTTGACACGGATCGCATTCTCGAATGCCTGGCGCGTCAGGATCTTCGACAGCGTCAGGTCCTCGCGCGCCATCTCGACGATGCGGATGCCGGACATATGCGCCAGCACGTAGCGGCGCGAATCGACCGCCGGGATCGCCGCGTTGTGCGGCAGCGACGTGCCCAGCGCCTCGGCCATGCACGCCATGGTCGACGCGGTGCCCATGGTGTTGCAGGTGCCCGCCGAGCGCGACATGCCGGCTTCGGCCGACAGGAACTGGTGCAGGTTGATCTCGCCCGCCTTCAGCGATTCATGCAGCTGCCACACCGCCGTGCCCGAGCCGATGTCCTTGCCGTCGAGCTTGCCATTGAGCATGGGCCCGCCGGTGACGACGATGGCCGGCACGTCGCAGCTGGCCGCGCCCATCAGCAGCGCCGGCGTGGTCTTGTCGCAGCCGGTCAGCAGCACCACCGCATCGATCGGGTTGCCGCGGATCGCTTCTTCCACGTCCATCGCTGCCAGGTTGCGGGTCAGCATGGCGGTCGGGCGCAGGTTCGATTCGCCGTTGGAAAACACCGGGAATTCCACCGGGAAGCCACCGGCCTCGTACACGCCGCGCTTGACGTGCTCGGCCAGCTTGCGGAAATGCGCGTTGCAGGGGGTGAGTTCCGACCACGTATTGCAGATGCCGATCACCGGGCGGCCGTCGAACGCGTGCTCGGGAATGCCCTGGTTCTTCATCCAGCTGCGGTACATGAAGCCATTCTTGTCGGCGGTGCCGAACCACGCCGTCGAGCGCAGCGGCTTGCGTTGCTTGTCCTTGGAATCCGACATGTTGTTCCTGTGGCGAGGGCCGCCGGAGCCGGCGGCGGGGATGGCAGGGACGACGGATCCAGCGGCATCGCAACATGGCGGGCGCCACGCTGTCTCCGGTCGTTGTTGTTTTGTCGGACGGAGTGTATGCAGCTTGCCGATATGCTACTAATGAAGAGTTCGGCATTTGCGATATCGATATCGGCATTGGTACTTACCCTATGGACGCCCCCAACCTTTGCGCCGCGGCTGATGCAGCACCCGCGGCACCCTCCTGGCACAGCCACACCCGCCTCAAGACGCGCCAGCTGCTGCTGTTGCTGGCCGTCGCCGACGAGGGCAGCATCCACCGCGCCGCGGAACGGCTGGCGATGACGCAGCCGGCCGCGTCCAAGCTGCTGCGCGAACTGGAAGAAATGCTGTCGGTCCCGCTGTTCGAACGCCTGCCGCGCGGCATGGCGCCCACGGACTATGGCCGCGCGATGATCCGGCATGCGCGCGCGGTGATCGGCAGCCTGAACCAGGCGCGCGAGGAAGTGCTGGCGCTGAAGGCGGGCCGGCTCGGCCACGTGGCGATCGGCGCGATCACCTCGCCCGGCGTGCGGCTGCTGCCGCCGGCGATCGCCCGGGTGAAGGCGAACTACCCCGGGCTGCGCGTGTCCGTGGAGATCGACAACAGCAACGTGCTGCTCGACCGGCTGGGGCAGGAAAAGCTGGACATGGTAGTGGCGCGCCTGTTTCCCGAGCACGACAAGGGACGGCTGCGCTACGAGCCGATGGCGGAAGAGCCGGTCTGCGCCGTGGTGCGGCCCGGCCACCCGATGCTGGCGGCACCCGGCCTTTCGCTGGCCGACACCACCGACGCCGCCTGGCTGATCCCGCCGGCCGGCACCGTGCTGCGGCACCGCTTCGAGCTGATGTTCCAGCGTGCCAGCCTGGCGCCGCCAACCAACGTGGTGGAAACCGCCGCGCTGCTGTTCCTGACGCGCATGGTGACGCAGTCAGACATGATCGCGGTGCTGACGGCGGATGTGGCGCAGTACTACGCGGCGTTCGGCATGGTGGAGGTGCTGCCGATGGCCATGCCCTGCCATATGGACGACTTCGGCCTGATCACGCCGACCGACCGGCTGATGTCGCCCGGCGCGCTGCTGGTCGCGGATGCGCTGCGCGAGACAGCGCAGCACATCTACGGCCAGTAGTGCCGTGGTCGGTCATCCTTGCCCAGTCTGGTGCGCCGCGATGCGGCGTGTCACGGCCTGGTCGAACCAGCGGTCCATCATCGCCTTTTCGTAGCGCAGCCTGTCGGTGGGATCGTAGATGTTGACGCCAAAATTGAAAGTCTGGTCGGCGATACGCTGCTCGCCGCTGCCGATCACGGCACCGTCGCTGCCGCGCAGTTCGTAGCGCAGCGTCATGTGCGGCCAGGTGACATCGCGCACGATGCGCACGTCGTAGGCTTGCCTGCGCCACGGCTCGAAATGCCCCGCCAGGTCGACGTCGAGCACTTCGATGCTCAGCGCATAGCCCTCCGGCAGGTAACGCGCCGCCAGCTTGTCGAAGTGGCGGCGGATATCGTTCATCACCTGCCCCCGCTCCCTGTCGCTGCCGTAGTCGCTGCGGTACGCGGCGTCGGTGTAGGTCTCCGGATGAACGAACGTAAGTGACAGGGTGCCGGCAGGCGGCGCGGCAAGGGCGCTCAGCGCGAGCGGCACCGCGCAGGCGGCCAGCAGACGGAGGGATCTGGCCATGGCGAACTCCAGGACAAGCGTTTTTCGCCTCTTGATTCTAGTCCGGCAAAGGCCGGTGGGCGTGGGTTGCCATGGTTGGCAGATGCCGCATCCGATACAAGCGGGCGCCGGCGTGAACCGGCGCCCGTCTTCAGGCCAATCAGCCGATGATGTTGATCAGCCGATGATGTTGAACTGGCTGAAATATTCCTCGTTCAGTTCCAGCCCCAGGCCCGGCAGGTTGTCGTCCAGCTGCAGGTAGCCGTTGTCCGGCGCGGGGTCGCCCTTGAAGATGTAATAGAACAGCTCATTGCCGACCTCGACGTCGTGCACCGGGAAGTACTCCGACATCGGCGAAGCGGTCGACGCCATGGTCAGGTGGTAGTTGTGCATCTGCCCCGCGTGCGGGATCACCGGCACGGACCAGGCCTCGGCCATCGCGTTGATCTTCTGCGCCGCGGTGATGCCGCCGACGCGGTTGGTGTCGTACTGGATCACGTCCACCGCGCGGCGCTCCAGCAGGTCCTTGAAGCCGTACGAGGTGAACTCGTGCTCGCCGCCGGAGATCGGGAACGGGCTCGCCTTCTTCAGTTCGACATAGCCTTCGATATCGTCGGCGATCACCGGCTCTTCCAGCCAGCGCGGATTGAACTCGGCCAGGCGCGGGAGCATGCGGCGCGCGTACTCCAGCGTCCAGCCCATGTAGCACTCCAGCATGATGTCGACGCTGTCGCCAACCAGCTCGCGCAGCAGCCTGACCTGCTCGATATTCTTCTGCATGCCGGCGGGGCCATCCTTGGGGCCGTAGCCGAAGCGCATCTTCATCGCGGTAAAGCCCTGGTCCAGGTAGCCCTGCGCTTCGGCCAGAAAGGCGTCGCGGTCATCGTTGTTGTAGAGCTTGGAGGCATAGCACCAGATCTTTTCCTTGGTGCGCCCGCCCAGCAGCTTGAACACCGGCTTGCCGACGGCCTTGCCCATCAGGTCCCACAGCGCGATATCGACCGCCGAGATCGCCGCCATGCCGATGCCCTTGCGGCCCCAGGCGTGCGTGCGGCGGTACATCTTTTGCCACAGGTATTCGTTGTCGAAGGGATCCTGGCCGATCACCACCGGCGCCAGGTACTCATCGACGATCTGCTTGGCCACGCGCGGGGCCAGCGCACAGTTGCCGATGCCGACCAGGCCGGTGTCGGTCTCGATCTCGACCACCATCCAGCCGTGGAAGCGGAACGAACCCATGGCATCGCCGCGTTCGAACAGGATGTCGGTGGCGTTGGTGCAGAAATGCGCCTGCGGCGGCACGGTCTTGCCCTTCCATTCAAAGACGCGGGCACGGACGTTGGTGATCTTCATATTCAGCTCCTGATGGCGTTGCGTAGGCGCGAGCGCTCCCCTGCCCCTGGCTGCGCCGGGGGCGGTCACGCTCGATCCGGTGTTGGATGTTGGGTAGTGGCTAGGCGCTGGCGGCGGCGCGCCGTTGCGCACCCATGCGGCAGGCGATCTGGAATGCCTGCTGCGTGGCGCCGGGATCGGCGCGGCCCTGCTGCGCGATATCGAACGCGGTGCCGTGCGCCGGCGTGGTGATCGGCACCGGCAGCCCGCCCTGCACCGTCACGCCTCGCGAGAAGCCCATCAGCTTGATGCCGATCTGCCCCTGGTCGTGGTACATGGTGACGATGGCGTCGAACTGCCGCTGCGACGGACCGCCCTGCACCTTGAGGAAGATGGTGTCAGCGGGGAACGGGCCCTCGGCATTCACGCCACGCTCGCGGGCCGCGGCCACGGACGGGGCGATCACGTCGATCTCTTCGCGGCCAAAGGCACCGTTGTCGCCGTTGTGCGGGTTCAGGCCGCACACGGCGATGCGCGGCCCGGCCATGCCGGCGCGGCGCAGCGCCTGGTCGATCAGGTCGATGGCAGCACCGACGCGTTCCGGTGTGATCATCGCCGGCACGTCCTTCAGGGCCACATGCGAGGTGACGCGCGAGGTCCACAGGCCGTCGAGCACGTTGAACTCGCAGAACGCGCCGTGGTAGCCGAGCTGCTCGGCAAACCAGTGCAGTTCATCGCTGTGGTCCATGCCGGCAGCGTGCAGCGAGCTTTTGTTGAGCGGCCCGAACAGGATCGAGTCCGCCTGGCCCGACTGCGCCAGCTCCAGCGCCAGCGACAGCGTGCCCAGGCTGTAACGGCCGCCCTCGGCACTGGACGCGCCGCGCGGATACGCGGGCTTGCCGTCCAGTTCCCAGTGGTAGAGGCGCGGCGCGCCTGGTGCAAACGCGAGGGTATCGGTCTCTGCCAGCGCCAGCTCGACGCCCGCCACCTGCATGCCGCGGCGCCATTCGTCGCGGTCGGCGATCAGCAGGATGTCGGCCTGTTCGCTGGTGGCCGGGTCGGCCAGCAGGCGGGCAATCAGTTCGGGGCCGATGCCGGCGGGATCGCCCAGCACCATCGCGATTCTTGGACGTGATGTCATGGAATTCTCGTGTAATACAGGCTCAGTCGAGCTTGACGCCAAGCTCGGCAATCAGCTTGCCATAGCGCGCGTACTCGGCGCGCGAGAAGGCATCGAACTGCGCCGCCGTCAGCGTGCCGGGCACGCCGCCGACTTCACCAAGGCGACGCACGGTATCGGGATCCTTGATCACGGTGGTCAGCGCCGCGCCGAGCTTCTGCAGCGTGGCGGGCGGCGTGCCGGCCGGCGCATAGACGCCATACCAGGCATTCATCTGGATGCCCGGCACCCCGGCTTCGGCCAGCGTCGGCACATTGGGCAGCAGCGCCGAGCGCTTGTCCGCCGTCACCGCCAGCGCGCGCAGCTTGCCGGCCTTGATATGGTTGATCACCGACGGCATGGTCTCGAAGCTCATGTCCACCTGGCCGCCCATCAGGTCGACCAGCGCGCTGCTGCTGCTCTTGTACGGCACATGCAGCAGCTTGCCCTGGATCTGTCGCGCAAATGCGGCGCCGGCCAGGTGCTGGGTGCTGCCGACGCCCGACGAGCTGTAGCGGAACTTGTCCGGGCTGGCCTGGATCTGCGCCACCAGCGCCTTTACGTCGCGCGCCGTGACCTGGTTGTTGACCACCAGCACGTTAGGCACCGACGACACCAGCGCCACCGGCGCCAGGTCCTTGAGCGGGTCGAACTGCAGCTTGAGCAGGTGCGGCGCGATCGCCTGCGAGGTGACCACGCCCATCAGCAGCGTGTTGCCGTCCGGCGCGGCCTTGGCGGTGATGTCCGCGGCGATGGTGTTGGACGCGCCGGGGCGGTTATCGACCACCACGGGTTGCTTGAGCTGTGCGGCAAGCTTGTCGGAGACGATGCGCGCCATCACGTCGGTGCCGCCGCCGGGCGCGGCGCCCACCATCAGCCGCACCGGCCGGGTGTCCTGCGCCCAGGCGCTGGTGGTCACCGCAACGGCCACCGTGGCCATGCCGGCGAATGCGCCGGCGATCCATGTCTTCATCGCTGTCTCCGTTTGCTGTCCGGCTCTGATGGCGCGGATGAGCAGACTATATGGGCATCAGCGATTCACTACTACTGACGTTTTTTGAACTGGCGATTACCTGGGGTTATACCTCGCTTATACCTCGCTTATACCTCGCTTATACCTCGATCATGCCTCGATCATGCCTCCCCCGCCGGCTTCCCGGCCCGGGCCTTCAGGATCGCCACAAGCTGCCGCGCCGAGGCTGACAAGGCGCCGCCGCGCCGCGTGACGATGCCAAAGGTTTCCTGCCGCGATTGCAGCGGCACGGGCAGGATGCGCAGCATTTTCTGGCGGACGAACAACTCGGCCACACTGGCCGGCAGCAGCGACACCAGCCCGGGATCGCGCTGCAGCATCGCCACGGTAATCAGCGCCGACGACGTGGAAATCGCATTGGCGGGAAAGCTGACGCCGGCATGGTCCAGCTCGCGCTGCAGCAGCGCATGCATCGGCATGTGCCCCGCGTATGTGATCCAGCGATAACCGGCAAGGTCGGCAAGGCCCATGGCGCGCGCGCGGGGCGCGGGGTGAGCGTGGCCAACCACCACGGACACCTGTTCGTCGCCAAGCGGGTGGTAGTGGTACTTGCCGGGTTGGTCGCTGACCAGCGCGCGGCCAAGCACCAGGTCCAGATGCCCGTCGTCGAGTTGACCGAGCAGGCGCAGGCTGGTGTCCTCGATGATCTCGAGCGCCAGGTCCGGATGCGCCTGCCGCAGCTGCTCAAGCGCCGGCACCAGCACATCCGGCACCGCGCCCATGATCACGCCGACCGCGACGCGCCCGCCACTGCCGGCGCGGATGCCGGCCACTTCCTCGCACATCGCGCCCAGGTCCGCCACCAGTTGCCGGGCATGGCGGATCACGCAATGGCCGAAGGCGTTGGGGCGCATGCCGCGTCTGGAGCGCTCGAACAGCGGCGCTTCCAGCATGCCTTCCAGTTCCTGCAGCGACTTGCTGGCGGCCGACTGGGTCATCGCCATCGCGGCGGCGGCCTGGTGCAGCGACTGGTGCTCGTCCAGGGCGATCAGCAGCTGCAGCTGCTTCATGCGCAGGCGGCCGGTGAGGGTGTCCAGGGTGGATTTCATGTTGGGACCAGATGAGTCGCAAAAGCGATCACCAGATGGAAAGGTTTCAATATACAGCGCCGCTGCCCCGCTCGTATATTGGCCCGACCCGATTGACTGCCCAGAACCCGCGCCGGCCGCGTGCCAGCCGCAAGGAGGAGACCATGACCCGATCCCAGCCGCCCGTCTATCGCGGCGCCGTCTACCAAGGCGTTTTCCCGGTAGCGCCGACCATCTTCGACGAGCAAGGCGGCCTCGACCTCGACGGCCAGCGCCGCTGCATCGACTTCATGATTGACGCCGGTTCGGACGGCATCTGCATCCTGGCGAACTTCTCCGAGCAGTTCGTGCTGACCGACGACGAGCGCAACGTGCTGATGAAGACCGTGCTGGAGCACGTGGACGGGCGCGTGCCGGTGATCGTCACCACCACGCATTTCAGCTCGCGCATCTGCGCCGAGCGCAGCCGCGCCGCGCAGGACGCCGGCGCCGCCATGGTGATGGTGATGCCGCCCTACCACGGCGCCACCATCCGCGTGCCCGAGCGCGGCATCTACGACTTCTTCGCCACGGTCTCCGGTGCCATCGATATCCCGATCATGATCCAGGATGCGCCAGTAAGCGGCACCACGCTGTCCGCGCCCTTCCTCGCCCGCATGGCACGCGAGCTGGCCAATGTCTCGTACTTCAAGATCGAAGTGCCGCAGTCCGCGGCCAAGCTGCGCGAACTGATCGAACTGGGCGGCGACGCCATCGTCGGCCCGTGGGACGGCGAAGAAGCCATCACGCTGATGGCCGACCTGGAAGCGGGCGCCACCGGCGCGATGACCGGCGCGGGCTTCCCGGACGGCATCCGCCAGATCCTGGACGCATGGCAGGCTGGCGACGCCGAGCTGGCGGCGCAGCGCTACCAGCAGTGGCTGCCGCTGATCAACTACGAGAACCGGCAGGGTTGGCTGGCGACCAGCAAGGTGTTGATGAAGGAAGGTGGGGTGATTGCGTCGGACGCCGTGCGCCATCCGCTCCAGCCGATGCATCCGGCCACGCGCGAGGGGTTGATGAAGATTGCGCGGCGGCTGGATCCGCTGGTGTTGCGCTGGGCCCGTTGAACCTCAAGGAAGGACAAGACATGACGCTCTCAGGCGAACTCCTGATCGGCCGCCGCGCGGTACGCGGCACCCACGGCACCCTGCACGCCATCGACGCCGCCACCGGCGCCACCCTCGAACCCGCCTTCGGCGGCGCCACGCCGGCACAGCTCGACGAAGCCTGCGAACTGGCATGGCAGGCCTTCGACACCTATCGCGAGATCGCGCCCGCGCGGCGCGCCGACTTCCTCGAAGCCATCGCCGGCAACATCCTGGCGCTGGGCGATGCGCTCGTCGAGCGCTGCGTCAGCGAATCGGGCCTGCCACGCGCCCGCATCGAGGGCGAACGCGGGCGCACCGTGGGCCAGTTGCGGCTGTTCGCCGGCATGCTGCGCCAGGGGGATTTCCTGGAGCTGCGCGTCGACCCGGCCCAGCCCGAACGCCAGCCCCTGCCGCGCCCCGACCTGCGCCTGCGCCATATCCCGCTGGGCCCGGTCGCGGTGTTCGGCGCCAGCAACTTCCCGCTGGCGTTCTCGGTGGCGGGCGGCGATACCGCGTCCGCACTGGCCGCCGGCTGCCCCGTCATCGTCAAGGCGCATCCCGCGCACCTCGGCACCTCCGAACTGGTCGGCCGCGCCATCCAGAAAGCGGTGGCGGACCTGGACCTGCCCGAAGGCACCTTCTCCCTGCTCTTCGATACCGGGCTGGAAATCGGCCAGGGGCTGGTGGCGGACCGGCGCATCAGGGCGGTCGGCTTCACCGGCTCGCGCGCCGGCGGCCAGGCGCTGATGGCGATCGCCGCGGCGCGCCCGGAACCGATTCCCGTCTATGCGGAGATGAGCAGCATCAATCCGGTGCTGCTGTTCCCGCATGCGCTGGCCAACCGCGCGCACGCCATCGGCACGGCCTTTGCCGGTTCGCTGACACTGGGCGCCGGACAGTTCTGCACCAACCCCGGACTCGTGCTGGCGGTGGAAAGCGAAGGCCTGGACCAGTTCCTGGAAGCGGCGGCGGCAAGCCTGGCGGACATCGGCGCGCAGAGCATGCTGACCTCCGGCATCCTGCGCGCCTACTGCAACGGCGTGGGCACGTTCGCGCAGCATCCGAAGGTACAGGTGGTGGCGCGCGGCAAGGCAGGCAGTGCGCTGCAAGGGCAAGCGGCGTTGTTCAGCACCAGCGCCGAGGCCTTCCTGGCCGACCAGACGCTGCGCCACGAAGTCTTCGGCGCGTCGTCGCTGGTGGTGCGCTGCCGCGATGCGGCGGAGATGCGGCGCGTGGTCGAATCGCTGGAAGGACAGCTTACCGCGGCCCTGCATATCGACCCCGCCGACCACGACGCCGCGCGCACGCTGCTGCCCGCGCTGGAGCGCCTGGCGGGCCGCATCCTGGTCAATGGTTTCGGCACCGGCGTCGACGTCGGGCACGCCATGGTCCACGGCGGCCCCTGGCCGGCCACGTCGGATGGCCGCTCGACCTCGGTCGGCAGCCTCGCCATCGCGCGCTTCGTGCGGCCGGTCAGCTACCAGGACATGCCGGCGGACCTGCTGCCCCCGTCCTTGCGCCCCGACAGCGAGCAGCGCCACGCGTGGCGTCTTGACGGCAAGCTGCAGCGCTAGCGCGACAGCGCCCGCAGCGTATCGATCAGCAGGCTCATCGATGCGGTCGGCGGGCGCCCGCGCCGCGTGACGATGCCATACGGCCCCAGTTTCCGCGGCAGTGGCAGTGGCAGCACCGCCAGCGCGCCGAGGCGGCCGTAATACGCCGCCACCGACTCCGGCAGCACCGCGACCAGCTCGCTGTCGGCCAGCAACGACGTGGTCATCAGCACCGCGGCGGTCTCGATGGTCGACGGCGGCGCCGGCACGCCGGCATCCTCGAACGAGCGGTCGATCAGCGCGCGCATCGGGCTCGGCCGTGGCTGCATGATCCACGGGTAGCGGGTCAGCTCCTCGAACGACAGCTTGCGCCGCCGCGCCAGGGCATGCTGCGGCCCGACCACGATCGCCAGGCCCTCGTCGCCAAGCTGCTCGAACTCGAGGCCGCTGCTGTCCCAGCCATCGGGCACGCGGCCCAGCACGATATCGAGCTGGTCGCGCTCCAGCAGCGGCACCAGCAGGTCGCTGGTCTCCACCTGCACCGCCACCTCCAGCCGCGGATGGTCGCGGTTCAGCCGCCGGATCACCCCGGCCAGCAGGCCCGGCGTAGGCGCCATCACCGCGCCGACACGCACGCGCCCGATCTTGCCCGACTCCAGCGCCACCAGCTCATCGCGCAAGCCATCCATGTCGGCAAACACCAGCCGGGCATAGCGCGTGGCCGCCATCCCGAAGCGCGTGGCACGCAGCCCGCGCGCATGGCGCTCGAACAGCGGCACGCCCAGCAGGTCCTCCATGTCCTGCAGCATCTTGCTGACGGCTGGCTGGGTGAGCGTCAGCGACTCGGCCGCCTGGCGCAGCGAGCCTCGCTCCTCCACCGCCAGCAGCAGGCGCAGGTGCTGCATCTTGAGGCGGCCGTGAAGGGTGCTGACGGGTGGGATCATGGGGCGGGCGATGGGACGAAGGGACAGAAATGCATGAAGGCGGGCTTTCGCCTGCGATCACAAATTCTTATCGCTTCGCCCCGGATGGTCAAGCCGGAGATATCGCTGCAATGCCCACGCCCCGCATTCGGCTACGACTTCCTGGGCGAATCCAGCGAGACTTTCGACGGGGAGATTTCCCCGATATCCGCCCACGCCTTCGTGTCGAAGCGGAACTTGGCGACGGCGCAGGTCGGCATGTCGGTGATCTCGCCCGACAGGCGCTGCGCGAAGTCAGTGAACTCGGGGTTGTGACCGAACAGCATCACGCTGCCAAGCTTCTTGTCGAGCGCACGGACGACGGCCAGCAGATCATCCGCACTGCTGGCGTACAGCCGGTCATCGATCACGATGTCCTTGCGGGCATAGCCGAGTTCGTCGGCGATCAGGTGCGCCGTGGTCAACGCGCGCACGGCCGGACTCGACACGAGCAGGTCTGGCTTTACCTTGCGCTCGGCCAGGCGCTTGCCCATTTCCGGGGCGTCGCGCAGGCCGCGATCGTCCAGCGGGCGCTCGCGGTCAGGCAAGGAGGGGTCATCGCGGCTTGACTTGGCGTGGCGGACGAGAAACAGGGTCTTCATGGCCCCTCCTGATGCATCGGGATGCTGGTCGATGGTTGGTGGATTATTGGTGGATTATTGGTGGATTATTGGTGGATTATTGGTGGATTGCCGGTCGATTCCGCGCGTCAGCGGACCAGCGCACGGCGGCTGGCCTCGCCGCTACGCTCGCCCTATAGTGGACTGCGAAGGGGCCGATTGCAACGCGGGCAGCGCCGAAGCACCATCATTCAGCACCATCTTCCGGAGGGCGGTCATGCGCAGCAGCAGTGCAGATGCCATCGAGGTTGTGATCCCCGCGGGTAGCGTGGCGTTGCAAGGCATACTCACCTTGCCGCCAGGCGCTGGCGCCCTGGTATTGTTTGCGCACGGCACCGGCAGTTCCCGGCATAGCCCGCGCAACCAGTATGTGGCCGCGGAACTCAACCGCTGCGGCATGGGAACGCTGTTGATGGACCTGCTCATGCCCGAGGAAGACCAGGTGCAGGCGATCCGCTTCGACGTCGGGCTACTGGCCATGCGGCTGGCACAGGCGACCGACTGGGTAACGCGGCAGCAAGGCGTGCCACCGCGGTTGGGCTACTTCGGCGCCAGCATTGGTGCCGCCGCGTCGATCCGTGCCGCGAGCCAGTCGCCGATCCCGATACACGCCATCGTCTCACGAGGCGGCAGGGTCGACCTGGCGGGCGCCGACGCCCTGGCCAGACTGCTTGCGCCCACCATGCTGATCGTCGGCGGGCTGGATGTGAGCGTCATTGAACGGAATGGGCTCGCCTTTGCCCAGCTCAAGTGCCAGAAGAAGCTGGTGATCGTGCCCGGCGCCTCCCATTTGTTCGAGGAGCCCGGCGCACTGGAATCGGTCGCGCGCCTGGCGGCGCAGTGGTTCGAGCGCTATCTGGGCAAGGCCTCGCCCTGACCAGGATCTGCGGATCCAGGATCTGCCCCTCGCGCCGAAGGTACAATCCCCGGGCCCGGCCTGAGGCCCAGGCGGGCCGTGCCATTCCGCAAACCTCTCAGGGAACAGACACCACTCATGCGCGAACCCAGCCGGGCGTTCCTCCTCGGTCCGCTGCTCAAGGGCGTCTCGCGTTCGTTCTATCTCACGCTGCGCGTGCTGCCCGCGCGGATGCGCGACCCGGTAGGGCTGGCCTACCTGCTGGCGCGCGCCGCCGACACGATTGCGGACACGGCGCTGGTTGCGCCGGAAAGGCGGCTGGCATTGCTGCTGTCCTTGCGTGACCAGGTCAACGGCAACACGGTTGGCGCGGCGCCAGCCCTCAGCATTGCGGCGGAGATGGCTCGCCACCAGGAGCAATCCGATGAGCGGATCCTGCTGGAGTCGCTCGATCCGGCGCTGGCGGTGCTGACGCGACTGGAGCCAGCCGACCGGCAAGCGGTCAGGCAGATCCTTTCCACCCTCAGCGAAGGCATGGAGTTCGACCTGCGCACGTTCCCCGACGAGCGCGCCGGCCGCATCGTGGCGCTGCCCGACCTGGCGGCGCTGGACCACTACACCTACATGGTCGCCGGATGCGTCGGCGAATTCTGGACCCACATGACCGCGGCGCACGTGCCGGGTGCGATCAATGGCGACCTCGGCGCCATGCTGCGCAGTGGGGTTCGCTTCGGCAAGGCGTTGCAGATGACCAATGTGCTGCGCGACTGCGGCAAGGACCTGCGCATCGGCCGCTGTTACCTGCCGGCGTCGCTGCTGGTGCAGCACGGGCTGGGTCCGCAGGACTTGCTGCTGCCGGACGCCTCGGTGCGCGCGCATGCCCTGATGCGGTCGCTCGCCGGCATGACGCTGGCGCATTTCCACGAGGCGATGGCCTACACGCTGGCCATCCCCCGGCGTTTCGTGCGGCTGCGGCTGGCCTGCCTGTGGCCAATCCTGATCGGCATGGAGACCTTGCTGCTGCTGGTGCGCAACGCGCACTGGCTGGACCCGGCCAGGGCCTCGAAGATGCCGCGCCGCGAGGTCTACCGCATGGTGGCGTCTTCGCTGCCGATGGTCTGGTCGAACGGCCTGCTGCGCAGCTGGTTCACGCGCCAGGTGCGCAGCATCGAAGCCGTCATTCGCTGAAGTGCGCCGTGCCGTTCAATGACTGGTGAAGACCGTCAGCACTCCCGTATAGCCATAGAGGTGATCCCGCGCGATCTCGCCGCCGGCAAAGAAACCGGCCAGCGGCAGGTCACCCAGCACGCCGCGCACGGTCTGCAGCTCGGCATGCGGTGCGCCGAAATGCGGCCCGCCCCGGCCTGAGCAGCTGATATAGAGCGCGCCACGCGCGTGGCCGCCGCTTTGTTCAATATCCGCGCGGACTTCCGTGGCGATGCGTTCCAGGTCCGCACGCGCCGCGGCGGCGTTGCGCATGCAGAACGCGAGCCGCATGCCAGGCTCGACCTGGTCGGCAAGCGCGAGCACGCGATGCTGCACATCCAGTCCGATCAGGTGGCGCACCAGCGTATCCGAGCCGAACCTGCCCGGCTGCACCGGTGCATCGTCGGTGGAAGCGTTCAAGCCGGCGAGCGTTCCCGACAACGCTGCCGCCATGGCTTCGACCGGCGCATCGCGCTCGACGCCCAGGTCCTGCAGCACGCAATCCAGCGCCGGCTTGCCGTCCAGCGCGAACAGCAGGTTGTGTTCGCTGCGCGTCACCGCGCGTGCCGGCCCGATCGGCTGGCAGCCCTGCGTGACGCGGGAGACAAGTTCGACTTCCGGGCCAAACAGCACGCCCGACAGCCCGCCGGAATACACGCCGTCGGCAATATGCAGGGTACGGTTGCGTGCCGAGCTCAGCCCGCCGAACAGGTAGCCGGTGGCGGTGCGGGCGCTCAGCTCGTGCAGCAGCTCCTGCACGTCCGGCGTGCTGCCCTCGGCATGCACCAGCGCGGTATGCGGGACGAAGCCGGAAGACGCGGCCGGCAAGGGCTGGCGCCCGGAGAACAGCTGGAAGCTGCCGCGCGGGAACGGCGCCGCCAGCAGCACCATCGCCGGCTGGTCGAAGTACTCCACGCCGCTCGCCGACACGCCCAGCCCGACCGTGCCGATCCACGACACCCCGGGCCAGTTCTGTTGCAACGCGGCAAGGATGGCCTCCGCGGCCAGCGCGTAGTAGTCGCTCAGGTAGCACCAGCCGAGCGTCAGCGGCGGCGCATGATCCAGCCGCGCCTGGCGCAGCAGGTCCTGCGTGTCGAGCTGGCGCTGGCAGTCGGCCAGCGCGACCTGCCACTCGGTATGCGCGGCGTCAGCGTGAACAAAGGTCAGGTCATGCATGGCTTGCCTCCGGGTCCAGGCTGGCGACATACCATTGGACTCCGGCAGGCAGCAGGTGTTCAGGTCCGGCGTTGATGTAGGTGAATGCGCGCGGCCCTCGCTTATTCCGCCTTCGCCCCCGATTCGCGCGCGACCTTGACCCACTTGTCGGTTTCGGCGCGGATAAACGCGGCGAGCTGGGGCGGCGCCATGTCGCCGGCGGTCACGCCCTGCTCTTCAAAGCGCTTCTGCACGTCGGGGGCCTTCAGCAGCTTGCCGAGTTCGGCCGACACACGCTGCTCGATCCCCGCCGGCGTGCCGCGTGGCGCCATCAGCGCGAACCACGTCGTGACTTCATAGCCTTTCACGCCGCTCTCGGCCAGCGTCGGCACGCCCGGATAGGCGCCGGAGCGCTTCGCGGTGGTGACGGCCAGCGCCTTGACCTTGCCGCTGCGCACGTGCTGCGACGCCGACGGGCTGGTCTCGATCGCCATCTGGATCTGGCCCGCGATCAGGTCGGTCATCATCGGCGCGCCGCCCTTGTACGGTACGTGCGCGATATCGGTCCCGGTGAGCGAGCGGAACAGCTCGCCGGACATGTGCTCGGTGCTGCCGATGCCGGCCGAGCCGTAGTTGACCTTGCCGGGATGCGCCTTGATATAGGCGATCAGCTCCGGCACCGACCGCGCCGGGATGGCGGGATTGACCACCAGCACGTTGGGCGTCAGCGCCACCAGCCCCACCGGGTCGAGGTCGCGCGTGAACTCGTACGGCAGGCTCTTGTAGATGGCCGGCGCCATGGTGTGCGCCACGGTGGCGAGCAAGAAGGTATAGCCGTCGGGCTGCGCGCGCGCGACGTTGGCCGCGCCGATGGTGCCGCCGGCGCCGGGGCGGTTGTCGATCACCACCGGCTGCTGCAGCGCCTCGCCCAGCTTCTGGCCGACGGTGCGCGCGAGGATGTCGGTGGTGCCGCCGCTGGCGAAGGGCACCACCAGCGTGATCGGCTTGGTCGGCCAGGGGTCGGCAGCGAATGCGGCGGTGATGGCGGCGGGATTGCCCAGCACGGCGGCGGCGGCCAGCGCGGCAAGCACGCCGCGGCGGATGCGCGAAACGGAAGGCATGCAGTCTCCTTTGCGGGAAGTCATGTTGTCATGTTGTTATCGGACGGCGGGCAGGCGCCCGCTTCTGGTGGTGCGACTCTACGCAGCCGCCGCGGCGCGCGCCATCGGGCGGACGTTAAGGGGTCTTCAGGATTCGTGAACCGCGACGGGATTTCCGCTACCATGCCGGCAAATTGCGGCAGCGGGGACGCGACATGGAACTGAGGCAACTGCGCTACTTCGTCAGCGTGATCGAGCATGGCAGCATGGGCAAGGCGGCGCTGGAGCTGGGCGTGGTCACCTCCGCGCTGAGCCAGCAGATCAGCCGGCTGGAAAGCGAACTGTCGACGCGGCTGCTGCAGCGCACCTCCACCGGCGTGGTCGCCACCGATGCCGGGCTGGCCTTCTGGCGCCAGGCCCAGCTGGCGCTGCGCCATATCGACGACGCCGCGCTGGCCGCACGCCAGGCGCGCTTGTCGGGCCACGTCAGCGTCGGGCTGCCGCCCAGCACCGCCGGCGTGCTCGCGCTGCCCTTCATGCAGGCCATGCGCGAGCGCTACCCCGACGTGCGGCTGCGCATGGTGGAAAGCCTGTCCGGCTACCTTGGCGCCATGCTGAGCGCGCGCCAGATCGACCTCGCGGTGCTGTTCAGCGAGGAGCCGGCGCAGCGCTGGAGCGTGCTGCCGCTGCTCGACGAGCGCCTGTTCGTGATCGGCGCCGAGGGCCTGGCCGGCATGCCGCGCGGCGAAAGCACCTCGGTGGCGGCGCTGGGCAAGCTGCCGCTGATCCTGCCCAGTGGCTCGCACGGATTGCGCGCGCTGGTCGCCGCCTGCTTCCGGCAGGCCAGGCGCGAGCCGCAGGTGGTGGCCGAGATCGACGGCCTGGCCATCCTGATGGATGCCGTGCAGGGTGGCCTGGGCGCCACCATCCAGCCCGGCGCGGCGCTGGCGCGCAGCCAGGGCATGCCCTACCGCAGCGTGCTGCTCACCGACACCGGCGCGACCCGCCCCAACCTGCTGGTCAGCCTGTCCGACGACGAACTGTCGCCCGCGGGACTGGCCGCGCGCGTGGTGCTGGCCGACGTGGCCGCCACGCTGGTGCGCGAAGGGCGCTGGCCGGGCGCCACGCTGCGGCCGCGCTGACGCCTCTGGGAGTTGTCCCCGCCAGGGCTTCACGAAAGCTGAAGCCCCCTTGCCGCGGCCCTGATGGCGGCTTGTCGCCTTGCCGGCCAAGATGGCGCCAGCAAGGAGGCAATCCGATGGCAGACGAATTGGTCGATGTATTGGTAATCGGCGGCGGCAACGCGGCCCTGTGCGCGGCGCTGATGGCGCGCGAAGCCGGGGCCTCGGTGCTGCTGCTCGAATCCGCGCCGCGCGCCTGGCGTGGCGGCAATTCCCAGCACACCCGCAACCTGCGCTGCATGCACGACGCGCCGCAAGACGTGCTGGTCGATGCCTATCCCGAAGAAGAGTACTGGCAGGACCTGCTCAGGGTCACCGGCGGCATCACCGACGAGCACCTGGCGCGGCTGGTAATCCGCGCCTCGTCCGGCTGCCGGCCGTGGATGCGCAGGCATGGCGTGCGCTTCCAGCCGCCGCTGTCGGGGGCGCTGCATGTGGCCCGCACCAACGCCTTCTTCATGGGCGGCGGCAAGGCGCTGGTCAATGCGTATTACCGCAGCGCCGAAGCGATGGGCGTGCAGGTCCGCTATGAAACCCCGGTCGACGCGATCGAGATGGATGGCGACCGCTTCGTCGCCGCACGCAGCGGCAGCCAGCGCTTCACCGCGCGCACCTGCGTGCTGGCCGCGGGCGGCTTCGAGTCCAACCGCGAATGGCTGCGCGAGGCCTGGGGCCAGAACGAACGCGGCGAATGGCCCGCCGACAACTTCCTGATCCGCGGCACCCGCTTCAACCAGGGCGTGCTGCTGCGCCACATGATCGAAGCCGGTGCCGATGCCATCGGCGATCCGTCGCAGTCGCACTGTGTCGCCATCGATGCGCGCGCACCGCTCTATGACGGCGGCATCTGCACGCGCATCGACTGCGTGTCGCTGGGTATTGTCGTCAACCGCGACGCCGAGCGCTTCTATGACGAGGGCGAGGACTTCTGGCCCAAGCGCTATGCGATCTGGGGCCGTCTGGTGGCGCAGCAGCCCGGGCAGATCGGCTACTCGATCATCGACAGCCAGGCCATCGGCCGCTTCATGCCGCCGGTGTTCCCCGGCGAGAAGGCCGACACGCTGCCTGAACTCGCGCGCAAGCTCGGGCTGCCGGAAGCGCAGTTCGTTCGCACCGTGCAGGACCACAACGCGGCGTGCCGCGTCGGCACCTTCGACCATACCGCGCTGGACGATTGCCATACCGAGGGCTTGGTACCGGCCAAGACGCACTGGGCACGGCCGCTGGACCAGGCGCCTTTCTACGGCTACGCGCTGCGGCCGGGCATCACCTTCACTTACCTGGGGCTCAAGGTCAACGACCGGGCCCAGGTGCATTTCGGCGGCAGGCCGAGCGGGAATCTGTTCGTGGCAGGGGAAATGATGGCGGGCAACGTGCTCGGCAAGGGATATACGGCCGGGGTCGGCATGTCGATCGGCACGGCGTTCGGACGTATCGCTGGCACGCAAGCCGCGCGAGCGGCTGGCATCAAGACGGGAGCGGTTCATGCAGAAGCTTGAAGCCCTGGCGCGCGAGGCCGCGCAACTGGCCGGCGAGGATGCAGGCACGATTGCCACGCCTGGCGCCGGTCGCGTGATTCGCATTCTGCCGCTGACCGACAACGAAGCCGAAGTCGCGCGGCAGATGCAGATCTGCAATGCCTGCCGCTACTGCGAAGGCTTCTGCGCGGTGTTCCCCGCGATGACGCGGCGGCTGGAGTTCGGCAAGGCCGACGTCAACTACCTGGCGAACCTGTGCCACAACTGCGGGGCGTGCTATCACGCCTGCCAGTACGCGCCGCCGCATGATTTCGGCGTCAATGTGCCACAGGCGATGGCGAAGGTGCGGCTGGAGACGTACAGTGAATATGCGTGGCCGGCGCCGCTGGGCAAGCTCTACAAGCGCAACGGCCTGACGGTGTCGGTTGCGCTTGCCTTGGGGCTGGCATTGTTCCTGGTGCTGGCGGTGATGATGGGTGGTGCCCTGTGGCAGCGGCATGCCGGCGGCAACTTCTACGCAGTGTTCCCGCACAACACGCTGGCTGCGATGTTTGGTGCGGTGTTCGGGTTTTCGGTGCTTGCGCTTGGGGTTGGCGTGCGGCGGTTCTGGCGCGACGTGTCGGCCGGCACGGCGTCAGCGCCTGCGGTGGTCGAGGCCGCGAAGAACGTGCTGGCGCTGACCTACCTGGATGGTGGGCATGGCGACGGATGCAACGAGACCAGCGATGGCTTTACGCTGGCACGTCGGCGTTTCCACCATTTCACGTTCTACGGCTTCATGCTGTGCTTTGCCTCGACGGCGGTGGCTACGGCGTACCACTACCTGCTGGGCTGGCATGCGCCGTATCCGGTTGCGAGCCTGCCGGTGCTGCTGGGTGTCGCTGGCGGGGTCGGGCTGCTGATCGGGCCTGCTGGCTTGCTATGGCTGAATCTCCGGCGACATCCGATGCAGGGAGATGTGCGGCAACGGCCGATGGATCGGGGTTTCATCGCGCTGCTGTTGCTGACCAGTGCCACCGGGCTCGGGTTGCTGGCATTGCGCGACACGTTGGCGATGCCGTTGCTGCTGGCGGTGCACCTTGGTGTGGTGATGGCATTGTTTGCGACGCTGCCGTACGGGAAGTTTGCGCACGGGATTTATCGAAGTGCGGCACTGCTCAAGTCTGCGATCGAGAAACGGCAAGGGGGCGGGCCGCAGGTGGGAAGCGATTGAGGCTTGTGAGCAGGCCTGCGTTCCGCAGCGCGCGCGGGCACCACGCCGAGCTCGGCCAGCACCGCGTCAACCACCGCATCGTCGCCGGCAATCGAGGCAGTGTGCGAGCGCGCCGCCGCGCCGTCCACCTCGCTGCGCCCTACCTTCATCATCACGACCGGCTTGCGCGCCCGGCGCGCGGCGTCCAGTGCCGCCACCAGGCCGTCGCCGTCGTTGATCCCTTCGGAGTAGAGCGCGATCGCCTGTGTCTTCTCGTTTGGCAGGCCTGCGTGGCGATCATTGCGCCTCGATCTTTGCCTTCGTGATGACCTCGCTCCACAGCGCCAGGTCTTGCCGCAGGCGCTCGGTGAACTGGGCGGGGCCGCTGATGCTGGGCGTGTAGCCGCCCCGCGCCAGGCTTTGCCGGAACGCGGCGTTGTTGCCGACCTCGCGGTTGGCCGCCACCAGCCGCTCGACCACGGCCGGCAGCAGCCCGGGCGGGCCGATCAGGCCGAACCAGCCGCTCACGTCGAAGCCCTTGAGCCCGGACTCGGCGACGGTCGGCACGCCGGGCAAGGCGGCATTGCGCGCCTGGGAAGTCACGGCCAGCGCCCGCACCTTGCCGCCCTGCACATAGCCGATCGCGGTGCCGGTCACGTCGAACATGAAGCCGATCTTCCCGCCGATCAGGTCGGTGACGGCCGGGGAATTGCCCTTGTACGGCACATGGAGGAAACGGACGCCGCCGCGCTGGGCAAGCAGTTCCGCGGCGAGGTGGTTGGATGCGCCCACGCCCGCCGAACCGAATGCCATGGCGTCGGGATGGCTCCTGGCATAGCTGACCAGGTCATTTACGCTCTTCAGCGCAGACTCGTTCGGCACCAGCAGCACGTTGGTATACGTGTTGAGCAGGCCGACCAGCGTAAAGTCCTTGAGCGGCTTGTAGGTCGCCGTCTTCTGGACCAGCGGGGCCATGGTCAGCGTCGGGCTGCCGACGAAGAAGAGCGTATAGCCGTCCGGGCTTGACCGGGAAGTCTGGGTCGCGGCAATGGCACCGCCGGCGCCCGCGCGGTTGTCGATCACGACCGGCTGCCCCAGCGCGTTGCCCAGGTGCCGGGCATAGACCCGCGCCGCGCTGTCGACCGGACCGCCGGCCGCATAGCCCACGATCAGCCTGATGGGCCGCGAGGGGTAGTTGTCCGACGCACCGGCGAGCCCGGCCAGTCCGCCCAGCACGGCGGCGACGATCCATTTTTTCATGCCTGTCTCCTTGATTTGCGCTGCATCCATGGCAGCGTCTTGAATGGGTTTTGCCCGGGCCAGACTGGCCTGCTCAGGCGGCCTCGCCGGCCATCCAGGCGTGCAGGCGTGGATACAGGTCCGGTGCCTGCAGCGCGTCAAGGGTCTCAACAAAGTCCCACAAGGCCTGCGCCGGCTGCGTGCCCAGCAAGGCCGCGACCTTGCCGCGCAGGCGGGTAGCCCGGGTTTCATACGTCATCGGGTCGGCCAGCTCGACCTGGCAGGCCAGCGAGACGCCCGAGCGGGTGAGCACGGTGGCGCGGCAAGCGGTATCCGCGACAGCCGGATCCGGGCAGATCTCGACGCGTCGGGCGAGTTCCGCCAGGCTGGCATCGCGGCAGGCGGCGTCGGAGAACGACGCCAGCGCGGCCGTGTCCACACCGGCCAGCACCATGGCAGCCGTCAGCGAAAGACTGAACTTGGCTTCCAGTGCAGTCGCCGGCTGCGGGATGCAGCAGACCGGCAGCCACTGCGGCGCGATGTCGAGCGAAACACCGGCAATGTCGCCGGGCTGCAGCCCGTGCCGCGTGCGCAGGGTCTTCAGGGCTTCCAATGCCGGGTGCGTACCGTGGCAACAGGCGTGGAACTTGTGCTGGACGTCGACAAAGCGGAAGGCTTCGGACAGGCCGGCGAACGGTTCGTCCGCACAGCCTTGCGCCGCGCCATGGGTGGCCGCAAACCCGCCCGGGCATTCGATGGCATCCGGGCGCGCAATGAAGCCCAGCGCGGCGAGCGCGGCCGCTTCCACGCCGGTGGAGGCGGCCATGCCCGCGTGAAATGGCTTGGCCATCGTGCCGAACTGGCACTTCAGGCCGGATGCCCGCGTGGCCGCCAGGCCCAGCGCGTGGGTGGCCTGTCCGGCGTCGAGGCCGAGCAGGCGGGCGCTGGCAGCGGTGGCGCCAAACGCGCCCGAGGTGGCGGTCTGGTGGAAACCGGCGTTGTAGTGCGGCCGGCCCAGCCATCCGCCCACCCGGCAGGTGATCTCCACACCGATGAGGAAGGCTTCGAGGAGCGCCTTGCCGCCGGCCTGCTGCTGCTCGGCCACGGCCAGCGCGGCTGGCAGCACGGCTACGCTCGGGTGGCCGACGAAATCGAAATGCGTGTCGTCGTAGTCCAGCGCATGCGCCACCGCGCCATTGAGCAGCGCCGCGGCGCGGGCGGGGATACGCTCGGACAGGCCGAAGGCACTGGCTTGCGGCGCGCCGCCTTCCTGGCGCACCAGCCCGCGCACGGCCTGGCTGACCGGCTCCCGCGTGCCGGCAATCGCCACGGCCAGGCAGTCATAAATGGAAAGCCGGGCGATGTCGAGAGCATCGGCCGGAAAGCACAGCGTGCGGTCAACCGCGAAGCTGGCGGCGCGCGCGGTCACGGTCGGCGCAACGGCGTGCGTCATGGCACCCCCCGCGTTCACGCTGCCACCCTGGTCATGGGTGGCCTTACAGTCAGTTTTCGCACCTTGCACTCCTGGCTGCGCCGTAATGGCGGCGATTATGTACGTACATAATAGTGCGAATGCCAGGGGGGGTGGCAAGCCTTATCTCAGCCACCCACCCGAACCGGGTTGGAGCATTTCGACAATATCCCTGCAAGAACGGCTGCCTGCATACCCAGACAGTTTCGGACGACAGCATCCGCCACCGTCGCTGCCGCTCTGTTCAGTAGGCAATATGTACGTACATAAATGAAGCAGGAGCGCGACGTTGCCGAAAGGCCAGGCGCCTCGCACTGGGCCACCAAAAAACAAAACCCCACATTCCGAAGAATGTGGGGTCATCAGCCATCTGGCCGGCCCGACGGAACCGGCGATTATCCAGGCAACGAAAACTTCAGGCTCAGTCCACCGTAGCGCCCGAGGCCTTCACGACCTTGGACCACTTGGCGGTTTCGGCTTTCATGAATGCGGCCAGCTGCGCCGGCTTTTCCGGATTGGGTTCAGCACCCTGGTCAGCCATCTGCTTCTTCACTTCCGGCATGGCCAGGATCTTGACCACTTCAGCGTTCAGGCGATCGACGATGGGCTGCGGCGTGCCGCCCGTCGCGTACAGCGCGAACCAGGAAGTCGCTTCATAGCCCGGCACGCCCGACTCGGCCACGGTCGGCACGTTCGGCAGCGCCGGCGAGCGCTTGGCCGAGGTCACGGCGATTGCGCGCAGCTTGCCCGCCTTCACGTGCGGATACGACGACGGCATGTTGTCGAACATCAGACCGATCTGGTTGCCCAGCAGGTCGTTCACCGCCGGCGCGCTGCCCTTGTAGGGGATGTGCTGGATATGCAGGCCGGTCATCGAGTTGAACAGCTCACCCGACAGGTGCATCGACGAGCCGCTGCCCGACGAACCATACGACAGCTTGTCCGGATTGCCCTTCACGTAGGCGATCAGTTCCTTGACGTTGTTGACCGGCACCTTGGGGTTCACCACCACCAGGTTCGGCACCATCGCCACGCGCGAGATCGGCGCGAAGTCCTTGACCGGGTCATACGGCAGCTTGGAATACAGCGACTGGTTGATCGCGTGCGTGCCGATGGTGCCCATGAACAGCGTGTAGCCGTCGCCCGGCGCCTTGGCCGCCAGCGAGGCGCCAATATTGCCGCCCGCGCCCGGACGGTTGTCGATCACCACCGGCTGGCCGAGCGCCTTGCCCAGCTGCAGGCCGACGATACGCGCCAGGATGTCGGTGGTGCCGCCGGCCGAGAACGGCACGATCAGCGTGATCGGCTTGGTCGGGTAGCCGCCTTGTGCGTGCGCGGCGCCAGCGAAGCCGGCAAAGGTGGTGGCCAGCGCCACGCCGGCGGCGAGCAGGCGGCGGCGCGTGGTGGAGGTCTGGGAATCGTGTCTCATCGGTATTACTCCGGTAAAGCTGTCCCGACGGAGATTGGGGCCCGTGCAGGACGTTGTGCTGAAATGGCGTGATTGCCGTTCCCGAACGGATGCTGCGCACTCGCGCGCATCCTGGTTGGCGGCCCGGCTCTGGGCCGCCATGCGTGACGTTTGGTTAACGTCTCTTCTTGTCGAATCTTTGAGTGCCGGGGGCGCGCTTAAACCGGCGCAACGCCCAGCGTGGTGCCGCCGCATACGTACATCACCTGGCCGGTGACGAAGCCGTTGTCGGGCGACAGGAAGAACAGCGCGGCGCGCGCGACATCCTCCGGGGTGCCCATGCGCTTGACCGTAATGCTGGCGAGGATGCGCCTGGTCTGCTCCGCGCCTTCCGGATTGCTCTTGCGGAACAGCTCGGTGGCGATCGGGCCCGGGGCCACGGCGTTGACGGTAATGCCGTCGCCGCCCAGTTCCATCGCGAGCGTGCGGGTCATGCCGATCAGGCCAGCCTTGGTGGCCGAGTACACCACGCGCTCGGGCTTGCCCAGCGCCGCGCGCGAGGCCATGTTGACGATGCGGCCGAAGCCTGCGGCGCGCATCGCGGGCAGGCAGGCTTGCACCAGCAGCAGCGGCGCTTGCAGGTGCAGGCCGCTCACGTAGTCCAGGTCGGCAACGGTGGCGCTGTCGGCCGTGCCGGGGCGCGTGGCGCCGGCATTGTTCACCAGGCGCGTGACGGCGAAGCGCGACGTGACCTGCTCGGCCACGGCGCGGGTCGCCTCGGCGTCGGTCAGGTCGGCCTGGAAGAAGGTCATGCCGGGATGCGACCAGGCCGGCGCGGCGTAGTCGACATTGACCACCTGGCTCACGCCATCGGCCAGCAGCATTTCACAAATGGCACGGCCGATGCCGGAACTGCCGCCGGTGACGAGGGTGGCTACGGGGAGGGACATCTTTGACTCACTTTCAAGACTACCGCAGGCAAACGCCCTCTCGCCTGGTGCGAGAGGGCGCCTTGCCGTTCTGCTGTTAAACGCGCTCGATCACCATGGCGATGCCCTGGCCCACGCCGATGCACATCGTGCACAGCGCAAAGCGGCCGCCGGTGCGGTGCAGCTGGTACATCGCGGTGGTGACCAGGCGCGCGCCGCTCATGCCCAGCGGGTGGCCCAGCGCGATCGCGCCGCCGTTCGGGTTGACGCGCTTGTCGTCGTCGGCCACGCCCAGTTCACGCAGCACGGCCAGGCCTTGCGCGGCGAATGCTTCGTTCAGCTCGATCACGTCGATCTGGTCCAGCGTCATGCCCAGTTGCCTGAGCAGCTTCTGCGTCGCCGGTGCCGGGCCGATGCCCATCACGCGCGGGGCCACGCCTGCGGTGGCCATGCCGACGATGCGCGCACGCGGGGTCAGGCCGTGTTGCTTGATGCCGGCTTCGCTCGCCAGCAGGATCGCGCAGGCGCCGTCGTTCACGCCCGAGGCGTTGCCGGCGGTGACGGTGCCGTCAGGGCGGACCACGCCGCGCAGCTTGGCCAGCGATTCCATGCTGGTGGCGCGCGGGTGCTCGTCGCGCTCGACCACGATCGGGTCGCCCTTCTTCTGGGCGATGGTGACCGCGGTGATTTCCTGCGCCAGCGTGCCGTCGGCCTGCGCGCGCGAAGCCTTCTCCTGGCTGCGCAGCGCCATCAGGTCCTGGTCTTCGCGGCTGATCTTGTAGTCGGTGGCGACGTTCTCGGCGGTCTCGGGCATCGAGTCCACGCCGTAGGCCGCGCGCATGGCCGGGTTGACAAAGCGCCAGCCGATGGTGGTGTCGAAGATCTGCGCATCGCGCGAGAAGGCGCTGGTGGCCTTGCCCATCACGAACGGGGCGCGGCTCATGCTTTCCACGCCGCCGGCGATCATCAGTTGCGCTTCGCCCGCCTTGATGGCGCGCGCGGCGGTGCCGGTGGCATCCATGCCGGAGCCGCACAGGCGGTTGATGGTCGCGCCCGGCACGTCCTGCGGCAGGCCCGCCAGCAGCGACGACATGCGCGCCACGTTGCGGTTGTCTTCGCCGGCCTGGTTGGCGTTGCCGTAGATCACGTCGTCGATGGCCTTCCAGTCCACATTGGGATTGCGGGCCATCAGCGCCTTCAGCGGCACCGCGCCAAGGTCGTCCGCGCGCACGGCGGACAGGCTGCCGCCGTAGCGGCCGATGGGCGTGCGGATGGCGTCGCAGATAAAGGCTTCGGTCATGGTGTGTCTCTCTCGTCTGGTTGGTATCGGTGCGGTACGGATGCGGTGGCGATGCCGGCGCTCAGGCCTGCTTCAGGGGCACGCCGGTCAGGCGCTGCAGTTCTTCGAAGCTCAGCCCTTCCACCAGGTCGCGCGCGACCAGACCGTCGGCGGTCACGTCGAGGGTGGCAAGGTCAGTGTAGATGCGCGTCACGCAACCGATGCCGGTCAGCGGATAAGTGCACTGCGGCACGACCTTGCTTTCGCCCTGCTTGGTCTGGTGTTCCATCATCACGAACACCTGCTTGGCGCCGATCGCCAGGTCCATCGCGCCGCCCACGGCGGGGATGGCGCCGGGTGCGCCGGTGTGCCAGTTGGCCAGGTCGCCCTTCTCCGACACCTGGAACGCGCCCAGCACGCAGAAGTCGAGGTGGCCGCCGCGCATCATCGCGAACGAATCGGCGTGGTGGAAGTACGAGCCGCCCGGCTTGATCGTCACCGGCTGCTTGCCGGCGTTGATCAGGTCGCCGTCTTCTTCACCGGCAGCGGGCGCGGGGCCCATGCCGAGCAGGCCGTTCTCGCTGTGCAGCAGGATTTCCTTGTCTGCCGGCAGGTGGTTGCCGACGAGCGTCGGCAGTCCGATGCCGAGATTGACCACGGCACCTTCGGGAATGTCTTTGGCCACGCGGGCGGCCATCTGATCGCGGGTCAGGCGTTGCATGCTGTTTCTCCTGTTGCCTGTCGCGTTTATGCGGACTTGGCGATCTTGACGACGCGCTTGACGAAGAGGCCCGGCGTGACGATGTGTTCGGGATTCATTTCGCCCAGATCCACTACCTTGTTGACCTGCACGATGGCGCACTTGGCGGCCATCGCCATGATCGGGCCGAAGTTGCGCGCGGTCTTGCGGTAGGTGAGGTTGCCCCAGCGGTCGGCGGTGTCGGCCTTGATCAGCGCGAAGTCGGCGTGGATCGGGGTCTCGAACACGTAACCCTGGCCGTCGATGATGCGGGTTTCCTTGCCCTCGGCCAGCGGCGTGCCGTAGGCGGTGCGGGTAAAGAAGCCGCCGATGCCGGCGCCGGCGGCGCGGATGCGCTCGGCCAGGTTGCCCTGCGGCACCAGTTCCAGCTCGATCTCGCCGGCGTGGTACAGCGCGTCGAACACGTACGAGTCCGTCTGGCGCGGGAACGAGCAAATGATCTTGCGCACGCGCTTGGTCTTCAGCAGCGCGGCCAGGCCGGTGTCGCCGTTGCCGGCGTTGTTGTTGACGATGGTGAGGTCGCGCGCGCCTTGCTCGATGAGCGCGTCGATCAGTTCCGCGGGCATGCCTGCGAGGCCAAAGCCGCCAATGAGGATGGTGGCGCCGTCGTGGATGCCGGCCACCGCCGCTTCCACCGTGTCGTATAGCTTGTTGATCACTTGCGTTCCAGGTCGGAAGATCCGCAGGCTACCGGAGCGGGCCGCAAGGCGCGGCGCATGAAAGACTGTCTCCAGATGCCCGCCGGAAGGATGTTCATATACGGCCGGGCGGCGTTGGTGCCGCCTGTACCGCCCGTTGAACGGTCCAGCAGTCTGCGTGGTGTTGTTTGGTGCTGTGCTGTCCGGCACAGCCGCGATCCGAAATGCGGCCGGTGGTTGGCTGGCTTTTGTTCGCTATTCGAACTTGAATTCGCAGAATGAACAGATTACACCTGCGCGCGGGCGACGGTCAACCGGTCGGCCGGCAAGGGATGCAGACGATGGGCGATCACCGCGCGGGGTGACGGCGGCGTCCCGTGTAGGACAGGGCCGACAGGGGAATCGGTTCGCTGTCGATGTTGCGCCGCGGTCGCGGCGGCTATCTTGGAATCAGAAGAAGGCAGCGCCCGTACAGCAGTCCCCGGACCACCGGCTCAGGCGCGCCGCCCAGCTAGAAACACGAAATACAGACAAGAAACAGGAGCCCACCATGGCCACCGCCAACCTCCCGAATGCATCCACGCAACATGCCGCAGCCCTTGCGCGCATCCTGCAGGTTACGCAGCAGGCGTGGGGACTGGGCCAGGACGGCATCGTACCCTGCGCCGCCACTGCACAGGCCGCGCAGGCCGCACCCGCAAAGCGCGCGCCCGCGCTGTCGCGCCGCGCGCGCCTGGCCCTGGCCGCCGCGCGGGCGTTCGAGGCGCAGGTCATGGCGATCCGCTGCCGGCAGGTGTTTGTCGCCTGACTAAGGAACACTTCGCGGAACACCTCGCCGCGGATCACCTCGCTTTACCCGCTGCCACCTGCTACCCGCTGCCACCAGCCAGACCAGCCAGACCAGCCAGACCAGCCAGACTGGCCGGCAGAATTTCAGGCCATGGCTGCCACGCCGCTCAGCACCGCGCGGCTGCCACCCACCCCCGGCCGCACTTCCAGCCGCACATCAATGCGCTCCCGCAGCTCAGCCACGTGCGAAATGATCCCGACCAGCCGACCGGCCTGCTGCAGGTCGAGCAGCGTGCGGATGGCAAAGTCCAGGCTTTCCGGATCCAGCGTGCCGAACCCTTCATCGACGAACAGCGTATCGAGCTGGATCCCGCCCGCGCGCGACTGCACCACGTCGGCCAGGCCAAGCGCGAGCGACAGTGACGCCAGGAAGCCTTCGCCGCCTGACAGCGTATTGGCCGGCCGCGGCGCACCGGTGTCGTGGTCGAACACTTCGATATCCAGCCCGCCGGCACTGCGCTGGTCGGCCTGCTCGCGCACGCGCTGCAGCACATAGCGGCCCCGGCTCATCGCCAGCAACCGCGCCGACGCGGCTTCCAGCACCTCATCGAGCAGCGTGGCCAGCACGAAACGCTGGAACGTCATGCGGCGCGGGTTGTTGCCGTTGGCGACCTCGGCCAGCCGGCCGAGCACTGCATAGCGGGCTTCGATGTCGCGGCCCTGCGCATCAAGTTGCTGCAGGCGCAGCTGGCATTGCTGCAGCAGGCCGCGCGAGCGGCCGCGATCCGCCTGTTGCCGGACCAGCGCTTCCACCGCGTCGGCGGCGGCCTGCCCGGCAGCACGCAATCCATCCAGGTCCGGCACGCCGAGCCCTTGCGCCGCGGCCTCGGCGCGCTCGCGCAGTCGGGCAGCGGCAACCAGCTCCGCATCGAAGGCGCGCAGCGCCTGGTCAATGCGCGCCATGTCGGCATCGGGCAGGCTGGCCGCGGCATGCGCCGCTACATCGGCAATACCTTCCCGCTCTAAAGCTTGCACCAGCGCGCATTGCGCCTCGGCGAGGCGCGTGGTGGCGTGCGCCTGTGCCTGCCGGGCCGAGCCAAGCGCGGCCTGCGCGGCGGCGGCGTCCGTGGCGGCTTGCCGGTCCGCCGCCTGCGCGGTGGCAAGGGCGCGCTCCAGCGCAGCGGCATCGGCCTGCGCCTGGCGCAAGGCTTCGGCCAGCGCCACCGGATCGCGCGAATCCTCGGGAACCTGCGCGCAGGCCACCTGCCATTCGACCTGGCACTGCGCCAGCGCCTGCGCAGACGCTTCCGCTGCGGCGGCGGCATCGCGGCTGGCGAGTTCGGCCGCCTCGCGCGCGGCGCGGCTGGCGGCAATGGCGGCTTCGCACTGGCCGACGCTGGCAGCTGCCTGCTGGCCTGCTGCCAGCGCGGCCGCGAGCGTGGCGATGTCGGTCTTCAGCTGGTGCGCAGCCTCGTCCGAGACGTCGCCCAGGGCCTGCGCGAGTTCGTCGGCACGCTCACGCGCCTGCGTGGTGGCGGCCTGCGCGGCCTGCAGCTGGGCGGCGCAACGCACCGCCTGCGACTCGGCTTCGAGCATGGCCCCGCGCGCATGCTCCAGCGCGTCGTCCGACAGCGGCGTGTCGACATGCTGCGCCGGGGTGGGATGCGAGCTGCTGCCGCATACCGGGCAAGCCTCGCCGGTGGCAAGCGCGGCCGCCAGCCGTGCCGCCTGGCCGGCGCGCCATGCGGCTTCGGCTTCGGCCAGTGCGTCGCGGCGGCGCTCGCGCATGCGGTCAGCCAGTTGCTGAGCCGCTTCCACGTCGGCGGCCTGCGCAACGGCGTTGGCAAGCGCCTGCATCGCCTGGGCATGGCGGCTGAACTGCCGCGATTTTTCCTGCAACGCGGCAAGCTGTAGTTGCGTGCCTTGCAGTTGCGCGGCAGCAAGCTGCGCCCGCCCGAGCGCGGTCTCCGCCGCCGCTGCGTCGACCTGGCTCGCGGCCAGCCTGGCGGCGCCACGCTCGCGCGCCACGACGGTGGCAGCTTGCTTCTGCTGGGCCGCCTCCAGGGCCTGCCGCAGCGTGGCGAGCTGGCGCGCGCGCGGCAGCATGGCGTCAAGTTCCGTGCAGCGCCGCTGGGCGGCCGCGCGCAAGTCGGCACGGGCGGTCTCGGCCTGCAATGCGGCAGCGGCTTGCGCGGCCTGCTGCGCGGTGCGCGCCGCGCCCGCGTCGGCCTGCTCAAGCGCTGTCCCGGCCGCCGCGTGGTCCCGCCGCGCTAGCTGCCACTGCTGCAGCGCGGGGCTGACGCGCGCCGCGCGCTGCGCGGCCTGCAGCCGCACACGTTCGGCCTCCATCGCGGGCTGCTGTGCCTGCAGCGCAGCGTGCGCGGCCTCGGCCTGCTGGCGTTCCCGCAGCCGTGCCGCCACCTGTTCGCCCGCGCCGAGTGCCGCCTGCGCCGCGGCCAGCGACTGGCGTGCGCCCTGCTCCTGCGCCTGCAGCGCATGCATTTCCGCGTGCAGCGCGGCGATGCCGTCGGCGAGCGCCTGCGCGCTCTCCATGCCGGCCTGCCGCAGCGCTTCGTCGCGCTGGATGCCGATGCGCTCGGCATCGCGGCGGATGCCGGCCGCCTGCGCCTTCAGCAGTTCTTCCACGCGGCGATAGAGCTCGGTGCGGAACAATCGCTCCAGAATTGCCTGCCGCGCCTGCGAACTGGCGGTCAGCAGTTCGCGGAAGCGCCCTTGCGGCAGCACGATGACCTGGCGGAACTGCGCGCTGTCGAAGCCGAGCAGATCGCGGATGGCATCGCTGACCTTGCCCGGCTGGCCGGCCTTGCTGACCCAGCCATTGCCGTCATGCTGGTCGAGCTGCGCCTTGGCCGGCTCCGTCAGCCAGCCTTCGCCGCGCTGCTTGGGCCGCTCCTGCGCGGGCGAGCGCACCACGCGCCAGCGCTGCGCGCCCAGGCTGAATTCCAGCGTGACTTCGGTGCGCAGGCCCGGCGCGGCATTGGCGCTGCGCATGGCCTGCGCGCTGCGCTCGCCGCCGGAGGTATCGCCATACAGCGCGAAGCAGATCGCGTCAAGCAGCGTGGTCTTGCCGGCGCCGGTGGGGCCATGGATCAGGAAGAAGGCCTGGTCGCCGAGCCGCGTGAAATCGACCTGCTCGGTCGCGGCAAACGGCCCGAAGGCCTGCAGGGTCAGTTGCAGCGGTCTCATGCCGACTCCCGCTCCGCCGCCGCCATGCCGGCCAGCACCTGGTCGAGCACTTCGCGGTGGCCCGGCTCCAGCTCGGCATCGGCCACCTCGCGGAAAAAGCTGGCAAACAGCTCGCCGGCGCCAAGCTGGCGCAGCTGGCGGCCGGCTTCCGAAGCCGTGCCGCTGCGCGCCAGCACCGTGCGCTCGATCGCCAGCGCATTGGGATAGACCTGGCGCAGCTTGGCCATCGGGTCGAGCAGCGCACCGGCATCGGTCAGGCGCGCGTGGATATAGTCGTCGCGCTGCGGGTCATTGGCGCCGGCGGCAAGCAGCGCGGCCAGTTCGCCTTCCACCACGCGCACGTCGCGCAGCGGCTGCAGCGGCACCGGCGTGATCGACACGGCGCCGTCGGCATCCAGTTCGATGCGCGACACCGACTTGTCGTGCGCGCACTCGGACAGCGAGTACTTGAGCAGCGAGCCGGCGTAGTGGATACGCCCGCCGCCCAGCGTCTGCGGCCGGTGCAGGTGGCCCAGCGCCACCAGGTCGAAACCGGCGAACAGGTCCGCCGCCACGGCGCCGCTGCCGCCGACCGACAGCGGCCGCTCCGATTCGCTGGCCGCACCGCCGACCACGAAGGCATGGCCGACCACCACCGCGCGCACGCCCCGCGGATGGACCGCACGGATCGCGTCGAGCTGCGCGCGCAGCGCGGCTTCGTGCGAGACCAGCTCCGCGCCCATGGCGTCGCGCACCACCGCTGGCTCGGCATAGGGCAGCGCGTAGAGGCGCACTTCGCCGTGCGCGTCGTGCAGCGTCACGCTGGCGGCATCGGCCAGCGTGCGGCCGGCCACGTGCAGGCCCTGCGCGCGCATCAGGCGCGCGCCGAATTCCAGCCGCTGGGCGCTGTCATGGTTGCCGGCGATCATCACCACCGGCACTCCGGCATCGACGACGATGCGGGCCAGCACGTCGTCGAGCAGCGCCACCGCCTCGGGCGGCGGCACGGCGCGGTCATAGACGTCGCCGGCGATCAGCACGGCGTCGGGTCGTTCGGCTTTGACCAGTTCAACGAACTGGCCGAGGATATGGGCCTGGTCTTCCAGCAGGCTGCGGGCATGGAAGAGCCGGCCGAGATGCCAGTCGGCGGTGTGCAGGAAACGCAATCTGGGATCCGGTGGATGGGTGAATGCGGCAGCGCGCGCGGCACGCGAATCCCGAATGATAAAGCGTCGCGGCGCCCGCGCCGCCGTTCAGCGACGGTTCAGCCGTGCCGGCGCATCATGCATGCCATCGCCCCCGGGTCCCAACCTTGATGGAGAACGCACATGAAACACATCCTCACCGCCACCGCCGTGGCCCTCGCCCTTGGACTTGCCGCCGCCGGCGCCAGCGCGCAGTACACCGGGCCCTCGTCGATCCCGGCGATGACCGTGAAGGCTTTGCAGGCCGACGGCAAGGACGACCAGCACGCGGTGCTGCGCGGCAAGATCGTCAGCAGCGCCGGCGATGAGCGCTACCTGTTCGCGGACGGCACCGGCCAGATGAAGGTAAAGATCAAGCAGAAGGTATGGCCGGCGCAGAAGCCTGTCGACGCCAACACCACGGTGGAACTGGTCGGCGAGTACGACAAGGAACTGATCGGCGAATCGCACTTCGACGTGAAGGAGATCCGCCTGCCCTGAGCGGCCCTGGCGCTGCGCTGCGCGGGCACCAGGCCGGCTCGGCCTGTACCCGGCCGGCGGCGCTACAGCGCCGGCCTTGTTTTCACCGCCAGCGCAGTCAGGAACCATACGCGGCGCAAGCAGCGGGCGCGCCGCCAGCCCGCGACGCTGCGGCCAGGGATGCCCCGCTGCTACAGCGCCGCGCTCAGGTCACGCGGAAGCCGACCTTCAGCGTGACCTGGTAATGTGCGACCTTGCCGTTTTCGATATGGCCGCGCGTTTCCACCACTTCGAACCAGTCGATGTTCTTGATGGTTTCGCCAGCCTTGGCGATGGCGCTGCGGATGGCCTGGTCGCAGCCATCCGGCGAAGAGCCGACGATTTCGACCAGCTTGTAGGTATGGTTCGACATGTCCCTCTCCTTGGTGGGCAAGCCCGCGGGGTTCCATCCATCATAGGCGCCATGCGCCGATAGTCCCAAGGCCGGTGCCGCCGGCACAAATCCTGTTACACATCGCCCTTTGCCAGTGGCGTAAGCGGCTGCTACGCTGCGGTCCCGCGCATCACAGCCCGCGCCGCGCGGCGCGCGCAGGCTGTCCCTGACCGAAGCCAGCATAACCGTCGCGACCAACGCGCCCTGACTTACCGAATGTTCCGCCGTACCGTACTGGGCCTTGCCCTCGCCGCCGCCGTATCGGCCTTTACCTCGTTCAGCCCCTTCGCGCTGCTCGCGCATGCGCGTTCGGCGTCTGGCTTCGACCAGGTCACCGAGTCCATCACCAGCAGCATCAGCGACACCTTCAGCGACGCGGTGGCCAAGCACCTGCCCTCGCGGTCCGGCAAGCCGGCCCAGCCGCCCGAGGCCAGCCCCGCGCCGAGCAAGGCGTTCGCGCAGGGCAGCGGCTACACGCTTTGCTTCGTGCCCGACGGCGCGAGCTGCCAGGCGCTGCTGGTCAATGCGATCCGCAGCACGCGGCGGCAGCTGCTGGTCCAGGCTTACTCGTTCACCAGCGCGCCGATCGCCGAGGCCGTGGCGCAGGCGCACCGGCGCGGCGTGGACGTGCGCGTGATCCTGGACAAGAGCCAGGAGTCGGAGCGCTATACCAGCGCCACGTACCTCAAGCACGCGGGCGTGCCGGTGGTGATCGACAACAAGCCCGCGATCGCCCACAACAAGGTGATGGTGTTCGACGACCAGGCGGTGTTCACCGGCTCGTTCAACTTCACCAAGTCCGCGCAGGAGCGCAATGCCGAGAACGGCATGCTGATCCGCGGCGATGCGGCGGTGGTGAAGGCCTATACCGACAACTGGCACAAGCGCTACCGGCAATCGCGCGCTTATTGAGCGCGCTTATTGAGCGCGCGCCGGACCCGGCAAGTGGCGCGCGCCAGCACGGTGGCGCGCGCGGTGGCAAACTTGCGGCTGGCGCGCGGCACGTGCCGCGCATTCCGCCTACCCGTTGTGAGCCATTCCGGAGAGCCCTTGCCATGACAGCCATTCCCGACAGCCAATGGATCCGCGTCGACAGCGACGCGGGCAGCTTCGACGCCTACCTCAGCCTGCCCCCCGCAGGCGCCAGGCCGGGCGCGCCCGCCATCGTGCTGCTGCAGGAAATCTTCGGCGTGAACGAACACATCCGCGCGGTGGCTGACCAGTACGCCGCCGATGGCTATGCCGTACTCGCGCCCGACGTGTTCTGGCGCGAGGCGCCGCGCGTCGAGCTGGGCTATGCCGGCGATGACATGACGCGTGCGATGGCGCTGCGCAAATCGGTCGACGTCGAAGCCGCGCTCGGCGACATCGCCGCCACCGTGCAGGCGCTGCGCCAGCGCACCGGCGCCGGCAAGGTCGCCACGGTGGGCTACTGCTTCGGCGGCCTGCTGTCGTACCTGAGCGCGGCGCGCGGGCTGGTCGACGCCGCGGTGCCGTACTACGGCGGCGGCATCCAGAACCAGCTGCAGGAAGCGGCGAACATCCGCGTGCCGGTGCAGTTCCACTACGGCGCGCTCGACGCGCACATCCCGCCGGAGGCCGTGCAGAGCGTGCGCGACGCCATGGCGGGCAAGCCCGGCAGCGAGATCCACGTCTACGACAACGCCGACCACGGCTTCAACTGCTGGGCGCGTGCTTCGTACCACCAGCCCAGTGCCGCGCTGGCACACGGGCGCGCGCTGGCCTTCCTGGCGCAGGCGCTGTAACAGCCCCGGGGGCGCCCCTGCGCGCCCCGCTGCCGCCTTGCCATGGCGAGGCGGCTGCCCTTATCCTCGGCGCTTGGCTTCAAAGACTTGCTGGACCCTCAAACCATAACGACGGAGACCACCATGCAGTCAGAGCAGCAGCGCGCCCTGCGCAACACCATCCCCGATGCCATCGCCCGCGCGGTGCGGCGCAGCCCCGCCAAGACCGCGCTCCGCTTCGGCGAACGGTCCTGGAGCTATCGCGAACTCGACCTCGCCGCCGCGCGCGTGGCCGGTGCGCTGGTGCAATGGGGGCTGCGCCCCGGTGACCGCGTGGCCGCCTTCGGCAAGAACTCGGATGCGTACGTGCTGCTGTGGCTGGCCTGCCTGCGCAGCGGGCTGGTCCATGTGCCGGTCAATTTCTCGATGACGCGGCCGGAGGTGGAATATCTCGTCACGCAATCGGGCGCCAGCGCGGTCTTTGCCGACCCGGCACTGGCCGAGCGCATCGAGGGCCTGCCATGCCGGATCATCGGCACGCTGCATGGCGGCAACCCGGCGCGCGATATCCTGGCTGCGGCGGCCAGCGGCCCCGAGGCACCGGTACTCGAGAGCCTTGCCGATACCATGCCGGCGCAGATCCTGTACACCTCTGGCACGACCTCCGCGCCCAAGGGCGCGGTGCTGACCCACCGCGCGCTGCTGGCCGAGTATGTCAGCACCATCGCCGCCTGCGACATCCGCGCCTCGGACTATTCGCTGGCCGCGCTGCCGCTGTACCACTCGGCGCAGATGCACGTGTTCCTGATGCCGCTGCTGCTGTGCGGCGGCACCACGCTGATCGCCGGCAGTCCCGAGGCGGGCTACTGCCTGCGTACCATCCACGCGGAAGGCATCACCAGCTTCTTTGCCCCGCCCACGGTCTGGATCTCGCTGCTGCGCCACGCCGAGTTCGATCCCGCCAGGCTCGGCGCGCTGGTCAAGGCCTACTACGGGGCGTCGATCATGCCGGTGCCGGTGCTGCTGGAGTTGCAGCAGAAGCTGCCGGCGCTGCGCTTCTATAACTGCTACGGGCAAAGCGAGATCGGGCCGCTGGCGACGGTGCTGGGTCCCGACGAACATGCGGCGCGCCCCGCGTCGGCAGGGCGGCCGGTGCTGAATGTCGAGACGCGCATCGTCGACGAGACCATGCAGGACGTCCCGCCCGGCGAGCTTGGCGAGATCGTGCATCGCTCGCCGCAGCTGCTGACCGAGTACTGGGACAAGCCGGAACAGACCGCCGAAGCGTTTGCCGGCGGCTGGTTCCATTCCGGCGACCTCGGCTACCTGGATGCCGAGGGCTACCTGTACGTGGTCGACCGGATCAAGGACGTGATCAATTCAGGCGGCGTGCTGGTATCGAGCCGCGAAGTGGAAGAGTGCCTGTACACGCATGGCGCGGTGGCCGAAGCCGCGGTGTTCGCGCTGCCTCACCCGAAGTGGGTCGAGGCAGTGGCCGCGTGCGTGGTGCGCAAGCGCGGCCAGGAGGCCAGCGAAGACGCGCTGGTCGCGCATGCGCGCCAGGCGCTGGCGCCGTTCAAGGTGCCCAAGCGCATCGTCTTCGTCGACGACCTGCCGCGCAATACGGCGGGCAAGCTGCTCAAGCGCCAGCTGCGCGAAGACTACGCGCAACTGTTCAACGCCGGAGCCTAGCCGGCCAGCGCCGGCATCGGTCAGTACGGCACCGCGACGCCGTTCTCGACCTTGACGCGGTCGCCAATGCGCATCTGGTAGGCGTTGGCCTGCGTCAGCGTCAGGTAGGCGTTGTCGCTGGTGCGCACGCGCACGCGGTAGGCCGATGCGCTGCTGCCGGTGCGCTTCTCGACCTCGTTGCCGGCCACCGCACCGGCCACGGCGCCACCGATGGTGGCCACCGTATTGCCGCGGCCGCGGCCGACCTGGTGGCCGAGCAGGCCGCCGACGATGCCGCCGACCACCGCGCCGGCGCCGCTGGTCGAGGGCGGCTGGCCGGCCACCACTTCGATGGCCTCTACCCAGCCGTAGCGCACGCCGTAGGCCTGGTTGCCGTAGTTGTCGTTGCCGTAGCTGTTGTTGGAGTCGTAGCCGCCGTCCGGATATTGCTGCTGCGGATACCCCTGCTGCGGATACCCCTGCTGCGGATAGCCTTGCTGCGGATATTGCTGTTGCGGGTAGCCCTGCTGTGGATATTGCTGTTGCGGGTAGCCGCTGATGGTGGTGCCGCTGGTGCCGCTGCCGTAGTTGCCGCCATAGCTTCCACCATAGCCGCCGCCATAGCCGCTATTGCTGCCGTAGCTGCCATAGCCGCCCCCATAGCCCCCGCCATAGCCGTTGTCGTAGCCATACGGCGTGGCACACCCGGCCAGCGCACCGGCGCCAAGCACCGCAAGCACAACCGAACGAAAGGGGATGGACATGGCTCGACTCCTGCGCACTGCGCGTATTGATGAATGCGCGCGAGTCTAGGGCCGCCTGCGGGCGGCGGGTGTCACCGGAGCTTTTGATTGGTAACTGCCTGTAACCGGGCCGCGCCGCGGCCGGTTTGCAATGCTCAGCCGCGCTCCGCGCCGTCGTCGTTGAACTGCGTGATGCGGGCCACGCGGAAGGTGTTGCGCAGCGATTCCAGCTCGGTCCGATGCAGCATTGCGAGCCGGTTCAGGCTGCGCTCGCCCTTGGCCAGCAGGTGTACCTGTACCACGCGGCGATCATCGGGATTGAGGCGGCGCTTGACCAGCCCGGCTGCCTCGCAACGATTGACCAGCGCCACCACGCCGTGCTGCTTGGCCTGCAGGCGTTCGGCCAGCTCGCCGATCGAGGCCCAGTCCTTGTCGGCGCTGCCGCGGACATGCAGCAGCAGCAGGTACTGCTGCACGGTCAGCCCTTCCTCGCGCGCCGCGTCCTCGGAGAACCGCAGGAAACGCCGCAGCTGGTAGCGGAAGTCCGAGAGCGCCTCGAAGTCGGCCTTGGTGAGTGGCGCAGAGTTGCGGGACGAGGCTGGCTTGCTGGGCATAGGACTAAGCGGAAGAACGACGGAAAGCGCGAAAAAGACGGGAACACACCCGCCGCAGGCGCAGTGCGGCCGCGGGCGCCCGCAATTATAGGGCGGCGCCGGCATGTTGGACGCGACACAGGCATGTACCCCGAATGCGCCGATGTGACGCCGGGCTATGGCAGAATCTGTGCGGTTGCAGACACCTTCACCCGTCACCGGAAACCGCATCGATGTTTACGGAAATCGCCCTCTTCCTGCTGGATACCGTCTTTACCCTGTTCGGCATGGCCCTGCTGCTGCGCGTCTGGATGCAGCTGACGCGGCTGCCGACACGCAACCCGGTCTCGCAGGGCGTGTTCCAGATCACCGACTGGCTGGTGCGGCCGCTGCGCCGGATCATCCCGGGCGTGGGCGGCATCGACTGGGCCACGGTGGTGGCGGCCTGGCTGACGGCGGTCGTGTTCCTGCTGCTGGTTGCGCTGTTCAGCAACGCCGACCTGCTGGCATTCCTGCCGGCGGTGCTGCTCACTGCGTTGCTGTACGTGCTGAAGTGGGCGATCAGCCTGGTGATGTGGGTCACGCTGCTGATGGCGATCCTGTCGTGGGTCAACCCGCATTCGCCGGTCACCCCCGCCATCGACCACCTGACCGCGCCGGTGCTGCGCCCGATCCAGCGCGTGGTGCCGCGCCTGGGGGGCTTCGATGTCTCGCCGCTGGTGCTGTTCCTGATCGCGCAGATCCTGCTGATGGTGATCGCCCGGCTGGGGGCGAGCGTGTTCAACATGCATTTCTGAGGATTGCAGGCAGCTGCGATGGCGCCGGTGCCAGCCGGCGCATTGTCCAGGCGCCTGGACAGTGTTTCGCTTATTGACGCTTTTTCTGCTTAGTGTGAAGTCCTACATTACAGGCGACGTGGCGATGCAGCCACGCACCCTGCCAAGAAGGACCACACACCATGAAGACCCTCGCACAACGCCGCAGCCTGGCGCTTTCCCTGCTCTGCGCGGCCGGCCTGTCGTTTGCCGCCGTTGCCGCCCACGCCTCTGAACCGGTTTCCGACATCGCCCGCCTCGACGGCGGTATCGCCCACGTCGGCAAGGTCGACCCGTTCCTGGACGGCGCCCATGGGTTCCGAGATGGCCGCCGCGATCCGTACACCGACGGCGCCAGGCAAGGCAAGGCCGATCCGTTCACCGACGGCGCAAGCATCACCGACCGCCGCGACAGCTTCACCGAAGGCGCCTGAGCTTCTGCGTTTTCCCTTGCCACGGCCTTGCGCCGTGGTGGCCCGCCGGCATCCTCAACCCGCCGGCCGGGCCTCTCCCTCTGCCAGGCCGCTTCCTTCCGCCTGCGCGTCGCCCGCGGGCCCGGCACCCTCCCTCGCCCACTCGCCTGGCTCGATCCCTTCCAGGCCTGACTCGGGCCCCAGCTCCGACACCATCATCGACTCGATCGCTTCCATGAACACGCGCACCTTGCGCGGCTGCAGGCGCCGGTCCGGCAGCAGCGCGAACACGCGCAGCGGCGGCAGCGGGAAGTCCGGCAGCACCCGCACCAGGCGGCCCTGCGCGACCTCGGCTTCGCAGTAGTTCACCGACAGGCGCGCGATGCCAAGGCCCGCCAGCGCGCCCTGCAGGCGCAACTCGGCGTTGAAGGTCTGCATGCGCGGGCGGATCGGCACGGAGACGGTCTCGCCGCCGCGGGTGAATTCCCAGACGGTGTCGCCCGGCGTGGTCAGCGTCGGCATGTTGGCCAGGTCTTCCGGACGCAGTTGCGCCGGCAGGCTGTCCGCCAGCGACGGCGCGGCGAACAGCCCGCGCTCGACGTGGTAGATGCGGCGGGCCACCGTGCCGGAGTCGGGCAGGTCGGCATCGACGATGACGAAGGCCACGTCAAACCCGTCGCGGATCGGATCGACCAGTCCCTGCGTGATCTCCACCGCCACGTCGAGTGCCGGATGCGCCGCCAGCGTGCGGCAGATCACCCCGCCCAGTTGCTGGGCGCCAAATTCATATGGCGTGGCGATGCGCAGCACGCCCTGCACGCGCTCCTCGCGCGCCAGCGTTTCCTGGCGGATCTCGCGCAGCCGCGCGAACAGCGGCGCGACGTCACGATAGACCGCCTTGCCGGCATCGGTGAGGCGCATGCGCCGCGTGGTGCGCTCCAGCAGCTTGGCGCCGATGGCGGTTTCCAGCCGCGCCACCGCGGCCGACACGCGCGACTTGGGGCAATCGAGCTGCTCCGCCGCGGCCGTGAACGTACCCTGCTCAACGACGCAGCAGAACGCCTCCCAGTCGTTCCATTGAATTGTTTGATTCACCGGACAATGTTTCCCTGACAGCCTGTAGTTCTCTTCGGCAGGCGACATTATGCTTGAGCGATGCAACAAACGCCTGTCCCGGCTGCACCGGACAGCTCAGCCCCAGCGCTGGCAACATCAGTCCCGGCAGCCCTCGCCCCCGCAACGACACCGGCCACCGCCCCAGCGCGCCCCCGCATGCAACTCGCCAGTCACCCCGAAATGGGTCACTGGCGTCTTTCATTGTTCGGCCTGACGCTCGGCCTGGTCACCGGCATCGACTTTTCTTCCACGCTGATGATGGGCGTGGCCAGCCAGCATATCCAGGGCGGCGTCGGCGCCGCGCCCGAAGACTACCTGTACGCGGTCTCGGCCTATGCCGCGACCGCGGTGCTGATGAACATGGTGCTTGACCAGGTCGCGCGCCGCACCACGTACAAGCGCTTTACGCTGGCGTCGCTGGTGGTGTTCATCCTGGGTTCGCTGATCTGTGCCGAATTTGCCAGCCCCGCCGGGCTGATCTCCGGCAAGGCGGTGCAGGGCCTGGGCGCCGGCGGCCTGTTCGCGGCCTCGCGCATCCTGGTGCAACTGGTGTCGACGCCGGCCGAACGTGGTGCCTTGATGCTGCGCTTCGGCGGTGGCGCGTTCTCGATGCTGGCGATCACGCCATGGCTGACCAGCATTTTCCTCGACGATATCGGCTGGCGCGCGGTGTTCCTGTTCCAGGCCGGCATTGCCTTGCCGGTGCTGCTGTCGGTGGCGCTGACCTACCCCACGCGTGCGCCGCGCGACCCGCATCCCCCGGTGTCGACGCTGGACTGGCCCGTGGCGATCGCCGCCGCGGCCGGCGCGCTGGTATTCCTGCACACGCTGCAGGAGATGCGCTACACGCGCTTTTTCAGTTCGCTGGAAATGCCGCTGGCCGCGCTGTGCGGCCTGGCGCTGTTCGCCTTCGCCGGCTGGCGCCTGTACCGCCATCCGGACCCGTGGATCGACCTGTCGCGGTTGGCCGGGCGCCAGTATCTCTATGGGCTGGGCTTCTACACGCTGTATTACCTGATGTCGTCGGCATGGGCCTTCCTGCTGCCGTCGCTGACGCAGACCGGCCTGGGCCTGACGTTCCGCACCACCTGCATGCTGCTGGCAACCAGCGGCACGGTGGCGACCATCGGCGCTGTCCTTATCACGCTGGGCATGGCGCTGGTGTTCCGCAAGCGGCGCGTGATCGCGCTCGGCTTTATCGTCTATGCCTGCGCCGCGATGCTGTTTTCGCACCAGCTGATGCCGGGCGCGCCCGACTATGCGCTGGTGCCGGTGGTGCTGCTGGAAGGGCTGACGCCGGTGCTGCTGATGGTGCAGGTGGCATCGATGACCTATCTGGATGTGCCGGTCGAGGATTTCTCGCACGCCTACCAGTTCAAGAACGTGTGCAAGCAGATTGCCTCGGCCATGGGCACCGGCCTGGCCAGCGTGTTCATGCAGGACGGGCTGGCCGAGCACCGCACCCACCTGGTCGAACAGGTCACGCGCTTCAACCCGGCGCTGCAAGCCCCCGATGCGCTGTCGGCCGCGGGGCTGGCGAAGATCTCGCTGGAAATCGACCGGCAGGCCACGCTGCTGGCCGGCATGGACATGCTGCACGGCTTCGCGGTGATCTGCGTGCTCGGCGCGGTGTTCGTGCTGGTGCAGCGCAGCTTCCGCTAAGGTCTCACCTTCCACAGACGCCCCACCTGCTTCCTATAACAAAAGAGCCGGTGCAGGAGACAGCATGGCGGCGCCCCGCGGGGCACCGCAAGACCCATGCCGCCGTCCGGCCGCTGGCGGGGCCGGTACTGGCGTTGTGCCGGCATTTCCTCTACCCTTTCGGCCTTTCCGTGCCAATCCGGCGGCCCACGCCGGTGCTACGCCGATGGCCAGTTCCACCGACTCCCCCCGCGACGCGCAGGCGCCCCAGAGCGCAGGCAGCGCCGCCGCGCCCGAGAAGCCAAGCGACAGCTATGTGCAGTCCTTTGCACGCGGGCTGTCGGTCATCCGTGCCTTCAATGCCCAGCACCCGGCGCAAACGCTGACGGAAATCGCCCAGGCCAGCGGCCTCACGCGCGCGGGCGCGCGCCGCATCCTGCTGACGCTGGTGGGACTGGGCTATGTGCAGGCCGATGGGCGGCTGTTCCGGCTGACGCCCAAGATCCTCGACCTCGGCTTTGCCTACCTGACCTCGATGCCGTTCTGGAACCTGGCCGAGCCGATCATGGAGACGCTGTCGCAGCAGGTGCATGAAAGCTGCTCGATCTCCGTGCTGGACGGAACCGAGATCGTCTACGTGCTGCGCGTGCCGGCGCGCAAGATCATGACCATCAACCTGTCGATCGGCAGCCGGCTGCCGGCGTACTGCTCGTCGATGGGCCGCGTGCTGATGGCGGGGCTGAATGAAGCCGAGCTGGACAGCGTGCTGCGCGCCAGCGAGCTGCGCGCGCGCACCAGCCGCACCGTGACCGACATCGATGCGTTGAAGGCCGTCGTCGCCGACATCCGCAAGCGCGGCTGGGCACTCAACGACCAGGAGCTGGAAGAGGGACTGGTGTCGCTGGCGGCGCCGATCCGCAACCGTGCCGGCCAGACCATCGCCGCCATCAATATCAGCGGCCAGGCCAACCGCACCAGCGCGCAGGAAATGCTGGAGCGCTTCCTGCCGCCGCTGCTCGAAGCCTCGGAAAAGATCTCGGGGCTGGTCGGGCTGCGTACCTGAACGGCGCTCCCGACACCCGCTCCGGCAGGCTCAGCCGGCCACCGGCAGCGCCACGCTGCCGAACTCGGCCGAGCGCGTACCGTCCAGCGGCCGGTTGCTGGCGCCGAAATACGCAAAGGCCACCGACAGCTTGACCGCGTTGGAGGCATTGCGCCCCGCCGCGTGGAACAGCCGGCTGTCGAAGAACAGCACATCGCCGCGATGCAGCGCGAGCGGGCGCGCCGCCTGCAGCAGCGGCAGGCTGGCGGGGTGCGCCTCGATCAGGAACTCGGCCGGATCCAGCTGGCCCGGCTCCAGCGCCGCGCGGTGAGATCCCGGGATGACGCGCAGCACGCCGTTGCTTTCGTCCTCGTCGCCCAGCGCCAGCCACACCGTCACCAGCTCGGGCTTGGCAAACGACCAATAGCGGGTATCGCGGTGCCAGCCGGTCTGGCTGCCGTAGTGCGGGTGCTTGGTCATCACGCAGTTGTGGTGCGCCAGCGTCAGGCACGCGGGTTCGCCCAGCAGCGCCTGCACCACCGACACCAGCTTCGGGTCGGTGGCCCAGTCGTGGAACACGTCGTCGCGGCCGTAGGCCTGGCGCAGCCGCCTGACGGTGCCGCCGCCGGCGGCGTCGCGCGCGGCGGGGGCGCCGGGATAGCCCAGGTCGGCCTCGAACTCCACCGGCGGCACCGCCGCCGCCAGGTGCCTGCGCGCCACCGCTTCCAGCGCGGCGCAGTCTGCCTCGCTGCCGAAGCCGCGCAGGATCGCGAAGCCACTGGCATGGAAGGCCTGCGCCAGGCGCAGCAGCGCATCGGAATCGGCAGCGTCGGGGGTCAGCACGGCAGCGGCAGGGAGGTCGGCAGGCAGGTCGGCAGGGGAGTCCAGCGAGGCAGTCATTGCAGCGGGCAGCGGAAGGAGAGGGAAACACGGGTGGGCCGGCGGTGGCCCGACAGGCTCATGATGCCAGAACCGGCGCTATCTGGCGTGGTCTGGCAGCAGCCGCTGCGCCATTCAGGTGCAGCGCCGCTGGCCCGGGGTGTCTCCGTTCGGAAACAGACGGTGCCGCGTGCCGCGCACGCCGCTACAATGCGCTGGACTACGTCCCCATTCTTGCCGGCAATCCGGCTCCCTTTCACTCCTTTGCGCCGAGGTCCAACGTGACTGCTCGCCCACGCATCGTCGCTTCGCTGGCCGAGGCCCAGGCCCAGCTGGGCCGCATCCTCCTTGGCAAGCCGCAGCAAGTGAGGCTGGCGCTGGCCTGCATGCTGGCAGGGGGCCACCTGCTGCTGGAAGACGTGCCCGGCGTGGGCAAGACCACGCTGGCGCATGCGCTGGCGCGTACGCTCGGGCTGCAGTACCAGCGCGTGCAGTTCACCAGCGACCTGCTGCCGGCGGATCTGATCGGCGTCTCGGTGTTCATGCGCGACGCGGGCGAATTCCGCTTCCACCGCGGCCCGGTGTTCGCGCAAGTGGTGCTGGCTGATGAGATCAACCGGGCGCCGCCCAAGACCCAGAGCGCGCTGCTCGAAGCCATGGCCGAGCGGCAGGTGACGCATGACGGCACCACGCATGCGCTGCCGGCACCGTTTTTCGTCATCGCCACGCAAAATCCGCTGGAGCAGCTCGGCACCCATGCGCTGCCCGAGTCGCAACTCGACCGCTTTACCATGCGCGTGTCGCTCGGCTACCCCGATCCGGCCTTCGAGCGCGTGCTGTACCTTGGCGGCGCCAGCGCGGCGGAAGCCACGCCGGTGATGGATGCCGCGCAGGTACTGGCCCTGCAGCAGGCCGCCGCGCAGGTGTACGCCAGCCCCGCGCTGGTCGACTATGTGCTGGCGCTGGTGCAGGCCACGCGCCAGCACGGCGGCTTTGCCGCGGGCCTGTCGCCGCGCGCCGGGCTGTCGCTGCTGGCCTGCGCACGCGCCTGGGCCTTGCTGGCGCAGCGCGAGCTGGTGCTGCCTGAAGATGTGCAGGCGGTCTTTACCGCCGTAGCCGCGCACCGGTTGCTGCCGGCGGGCGGGGGCGGGCCCGCGGCGGTGGACGGCGAGCTGGCGGCGCTGCTTGCCGGCGTGGCCATCCCCTGACGCCCATGGCGAGCGATCCGCTGGCGGCGCCGCGCAACCACGGAGACGCCGCCGGACACCAACGCTTGCCCTGGCCGGGGCTGTTCGCGTCCGCCAGGCTCCGCCAGCGCTTCCGTCAGCGCTTCCGCCAGCGCATTGCCGCGCGCCGGCCGTCCGGCGGTACCGTGCGGCTGGCCCGGCGCCATCTCTATATCCTTCCCGCGCGGGGCGGCATCGGCTTTGCCGTGCTGCTCGGCGCGATGCTGCTGACTTCGCTCAACTACAACATCAGCCTGGGCTTCGCGCTGACCTTCCTGCTGGCCGGCATCGGCATGTCGTGCATGTGGCTGGCTTACCGAAACCTGCTCGAACTGTCGGTGAGCGCGGGCACGGTGGCGCCAGTGCATGCCGGCCAGTTGGCGGTGTTTGCGCTGCGCGCCGACAACGCCGAAGCCGAGGCGCGCATCGGCATCGAGGTGCGCGTGCCGGCGCTGCCCGAAGTGTTGCCCGCCACCCTGACACTCGACGGCCACGCCAGCGGCACGCTGGCCCTGCACGTGCCGGCGCCGCGGCGCGGACGGCTGGTGCTGCCGCGCGTGGTGATCAGCAGCCGCTTCCCGTTCGGGCTGTTCCGCGTCTGGAGCCATGCGGACCTGCCGCTGTCGACGCTGGTCTATCCGGCGCCGGAGGCCAATGCACCACCCCCGCCCGCCGCGCATCGCCCAGGCGCGGACGACGCGGGACATGCCGCGGCCGCCGTTCCGAGCGACGACGGCATCGACCAGTTGCGGCGCTACCGCAGCGGCGACCCGTTGCACCGGATCGCGTGGAAGCACAGCGCGCGCACCGGCCGCTGGCTCAGCCGCAGCGGCGATCCACCGCAACGCCCTGCGCGCTGGCTCGACTGGCAGGCGATGCCGGCGGGCATGGACGCCGAAGCGCGGCTATCGCGGCTGTGCGCGTGGCTGCTGGCCGCACCGGACGATGCGGAAATCGGCCTGCGCCTGCCGGGTCTTGAACTGCCACCCGCATGCGGCGCGAGCCATCGGCGCGCCTGCCTGGAGGCACTGGCGCTGTGGCCGCAGCATCCAACGCGGCCCGGAGCCCGCCCATGAACGCCGTGGCACGGCCGCTGCGGCATGAAGACCACGGCATGCTGCTCGGCCAGCTGGCGCTGGTGCTGGCGCCGCAGGCGCGCACGCTGCCGGTGTCGGTCAGCCTGTTGCTGCTGCTGCTGCTGGGCTGGCGCTGGCTGCTGTGGCGCCGGCGCGCGCCGCTGCCGTCGCGCTGGATGCTCGGCACGACCGCGCTGCTGGTGCTGCTGGTGGCCAGTGCGCTGGCCTGGCAGGCCGGCGGCGGCGTTGGGCGAGAGCTGGCGGTGGCGCTGCTGGGTGCGTTCGTCATCCTCAAGCTGCTCGAGTGCCGCGCGCTGGCCGATGCCACGCTGGTCACGCAGTTGTCCTTCTACCTGCTGCTGACGCTGTACCTGTCGGACCAGCCCTTCTGGCTGGCGCTGTACAGCCTGGCGATCGGCGCCTGGGTGTTGCGCAACTGGCTGCTGCTGCACCACCCGGAGGCGCGCAGCCGGCTGGCGATCTGGCCGATGCTGGGCCGCATGGCGCTGCTCGGCCTGCCGTGGGCGGTGGCCATGTTCGTGCTGTTCCCGCGGCTGGAGCATCCGCTGTGGCAGTTGCCGCAATCCGCGCCCACCGGAACCACCGGACTCAGCGATAGCATGCGGCCCGGCAGCGTCGGTAAGCTGATCCGCTCGCCGGCGCTGGCGCTGCGCGCCGAGGTCGCCGGCCCGCCGCTGCCTGCCGCGGCGCTGTACTGGCGCGCGCTGGTGCTGTGGGAGTACGACGGCATCACCTGGCGCCCCGCACGCCAGCGCCTGCACGCGCTGGCACCTGCGCCGGCTGCTGTCTCCGGCGGGCACGGAATCGACTACAGCATCACGCTTGAGCCCAGTTCGCAGCACTGGCTGCTGGTGCTGGACCGCGGGCAGGCTGTGTCGCCGTCGGCCGATGCCGCCGTCACGCCCGACGGCGAGTTCATGGCGCGCAGGCCGGTGGACCAGCGCCTGCGTTACCAGGCGAGATCGATGCTCGTTCCGGCACCGGAGGCGCTGGATGCCGCCACGCGCCGGCTGGCGCTGGCACTGCCCGCCGGCAACCCGCGCGCCCGCGCGCTGGCAGGCACATGGGCCGCGCAGCACGCCGATCCCGCCGCACGCGTGCAGGCGGCGCTGCGCCTGTTTGCCGCCGCGCCGTTTGCCTACACGCTCAGCCCGCCACCGCTCGGCGCGGAGCAGGTCGACAGTTTTGTGTTCAACACCCGGCGCGGCTTCTGCGAGCACTACGCCAGCAGCTTCGTCTTCCTGATGCGCGCCGCAGGCGTGCCGGCACGGGTCGTCACCGGCTACCAGGGCGGCGAATACAATCCGATCGGCGGCCACTACGTGGTGCGCCAGTCCGACGCCCACGCCTGGGCCGAAGTCTGGCTGGACGGCCGCGGCTGGGTGCGCGTGGACCCCACCAGCGCGGTCGCGCCCAGCCGGATCGAGCAAGGCCTGGACGCCGCCCTTGGCGCCGAGGCCGCGGCATGGCGCCCGGCCCACCAGCCGGGCTGGATGCAGGATGTCCGCTGGGCCTACGAGGGCATGGTCTACCGCTGGCAGCGCTGGGTCCTGCAGTATGACCACGCGCAACAGGCGCGCCTGCTGGCCACCCTCGGCACTGGCGCCAGTGCCGGGCAACTGCTGGCCGGCGCGCTGGGCGTGCTGTGCCTGCTCGCGCTGGTGCCACTGTGGCGACGCCGGGAGCAGGCCGATCCGCTCGACGCCGCGTACGACCGCTTTTGCGAACTGCTGGCCCGGCACGGCTGCGTGCGCGCACCCGCCGAAGGCCCGCAAGACTTCGCCGCACGCGCCAGCGCCCGACTGCCGCAGGCTGCCGCGCCCATCGCGGCGGTTGCCGCGGCCTACATCGGGCAGCGCTATGGCAAGGGTGGCGAGGGCGGCAAGGCTGGTAAGGGCGATCCGACGCACGCGCGCCAGGCGGCGGAGCGCATGCGAGCGGGCACGCGGGACATCGCCGGCGCGCTGCGCCGGCAAAAATGAAGCGCCGCGCGACCTGATCCTGGCATCGCGCCTGCTGCTGCGTACCGCGCGCCTGCTGCGCGCGCATATCGACCAGGCCCTCGCCCCCTTTGAGCTGGACATGAACCAGTACCTGCTGATGAGCATGCTGTCGGCCGACGAAGGCCAGCCCAGCATGCCGTCCGAGCTGGGTACGACGCTGGACGCCACCCGCACGCAGATGACGCGGCTGCTGGACGGGCTCGAAGCGCGCGGCCTGCTGCGCCGCCAGGTATCGGCGCAGGACCGGCGCAGCCTCGAACTGACCCTGACCGCGGCCGGCCGGCGCCTGCTGGAGCGGGCTGCGCCGGTAGTCCATGCCGCCTACCGCGCGGCCTGGGCACCGCTGGGCGCGAGCGGCCTCGCCGGTGCCACCCGCGCGCTGACGCAGTTGCACCACACCCTGCAGGCCCAGCAGCCATGACGACCGGCACGTCCTGGCAGCCGCTATCGCGGCTGCGGCTGCGTGTCGGCATGCGCGGGTTGCGCTGGTTGCGCTGGCTCGGCCACCGCCAGCGGCAGACGCTGCTGATGATGCTGGCGCTGGCCACCGGCGAGGAGTTCCTTCGATATGGCACAGGCGCATCAGGGCGCGCTGGCGCAGCTTGCCACGATGGTCGAGCAACAGGCCAGGCTGATTGCCTGCGAGGATATCTACCGGTTGATTGCGGTGCTCGCGCTTGGCGCGGCGGCGTTCATGCTGCTGCAGCGGCGTCTGGCCTGAAACGCTCAGGTTTGCGCGCCATCAGAGGCAGAACGCTGGAGAAACTGCAGTGCGAGATATCGGGGAGGTGCGGAGTCGCCGCGCAAGCTGATGGTGGCGCGGACGGGTCGCAGTGCCGGCGGACGCGGCATCGGCGAAAAGCCTGCTCAGAACAACGACAGCTGGCGCATGCCGAAACCGATGGTTTCCTCGACGCGCGCGCGTGCGTGGGCCAGCGCCCCTTCTGCACCAGAGTAATTGCCGGCGGCCCAGTGGTAGACCACGGGAACTTCGCCGCGCTCGGACAAACGCACTTCGCCAAGCTTGTCGCCGCGTTCATTGCGGTAGAAATGCGAGCGGTAGCCGCGTTCCCAATGTGGGGCGACCACCTTCTTGCGCCGCCGGGGCTTCGGCGCGGAGCCGGCCGCCGACGTCGTTGACGTCAGTCGCCGCACTCTATCGGTACCCGGCGTTGTGGCGCGGGTGAAATCCAACTGCATAGACTTCCTCTTTGTCGATTCAGCAGAACCAGGGCCGGCGGGGGCTACCGCCGCATGCTTCGTGCATCGCAGTCGAGATAATACCTGTTGGCGCGCCTTCTGTAAGTAGTTGGTTGTTCGGAATGCCGCTTCCCATAAGGCTTAGCGGGCCGTATACCGGTCGAGGTATACGGCCCGCGTTTACGCAAAAGCCTTGTCTGTTAACGATTAGCGGGCAGTGCCCGCAGCGCTCGGTGTCAACCGATATCGAGCGGAATGAAGATGCGGGCATCGTCGCGCTGCACCAGCAGCGCTACCTGCTTGCCGGACTTTGCCACCAGCGATTTCAGCTGCTCGACCGAAGCAATCGGCGTGCCGTTGAGCGACAGGATCACGTCGCCGGGCTGGATGCCGACCCGCGCCGCGGGTCCGGTCACGTCTTCGACCACGAGGCCGCCTTCGATGCCGCTGTCGCGCTTTTCCGCCGGCGACAGCGGACGCACTGCCAGCCCCAGCCGGCCGCTGGCCTCGTTGGCGCCGCCCTTCTGCGCCACCGCCCGGTCCCTGGCCGTGCCGATCTTCACCGACAAGGTCATCGGCTCGCCCTTGCGAATGATCTTCAGCGAGCTTTGCGTGCCGGGCTTCAGGTCGGCCACATGCTCGGGCAGGTCGCCCGAATGGTCGATCACGTCATTGCCCAGTTGCACGATCACATCGCCCGGCTTCAGGCCGGCGCGGGCAGCGGGACTGTCCGGTTCGACCGAGTTGACCAGCGCCCCGGTCGGCTTGGGCAAGCCGAAGGATTGCGCCAGCGCCTGGTTGACTTCCTGCACGCTGATGCCGAGGCGGCCGCGCGTGACCTTGCCGGTCGCCACCAGTTGCTGCTGCACCTTGGTGGCCACGTCGATCGGAATCGCGAACGACAGCCCTTGGTAGCCGCCTGTCTGGCTGTAGATCTGCGCGTTGATGCCGATCACCTCGCCACGCTGGTTAAACAGCGGGCCGCCTGAGTTGCCCGGGTTAACGGCCACGTCCGTCTGGATAAACGGCACGTAGGTGTCATCCGGCAGCGAGCGTGACTTGGCGCTGACGATGCCGGCAGTCACGGTATTCTCGAAGCCATACGGCGAACCGATGGCCAGCACCGGCTCGCCGACGCGTACCCGCGACGGGTCGCCCAGCCGAACCGTCGGCAGGTTTTTGGTATCGATGCGGATCACCGCCACATCGGTCTGCGGATCGGTGCCCAGCACCTTGGCCTTGAACTCGCGACGGTCAGTCAGCTTGACGGTCACCTCTTGCGCCCCGTCGACGACGTGCGCATTGGTCAGGATCAGCCCGTCGGGACTGACGATAAAGCCGGAGCCCAAACCGCGTACCAGTTGCTGCTGGCCACCTTGCGGGCCCTGGAACTGCGGGCCGAATCGCTTGAAAAACTGGAACAACGGATCGTCCGGATCGATTCCCGGCGGCATCTGCGCCGCAGTGCGCTGCGCGCGCGCGGTCACGCTGATATTGACCACGGCGGGCCCGTACTGGGCAACGATGCCGGAGAAGTCCCCCGGCGTGGCTATGGCGGCGGCCGGTTGCGCGGCCGCTACGGGCGCCGGCGTGGGGGCGGCATATCCGGGCGTGATGACTTCCTTCTGCAGATAGGCATACCCGCCGCCCAGCGCGGCGAGGGCGGCGATACCGACGGCCGTGCGAGCAATGGTCTGGCGAATCATGTCAGGTCCTTTCGTAGAAGATCTGGCGTCGGCACTTTGCAACGCGACGGGATCATGCTAGCGACCCAGACTTAAGACAGACTTAAGGTCTTGTGTGCCTCAATCGAAACTTTCATTGCGTTCGAAATTTATATTGCGCACAATTTAATTGTGTATAAGATATAGCCATGGAACGCGACAACGACGCCACCCCGAATTGGCTGCTGCTCGATAGGCAACTATGCTTTGCTCTGTATTCGACATCGCTTGCGATGACCAAGCTGTACAAGCCCATGCTTGGTGAGCTTGGACTCACTTATCCGCAATACCTGGTGATGCTCGTACTGTGGGAGAGTGAAACGCTGACGGTATCGGATCTGGGCGCACGCCTTGCGCTGGATTCCGGCACCCTGACGCCGCTGCTGAAGCGCCTGGAAGCAGCCGGGCTGGTCACACGCAACCGTGACACCGGCGACGAGCGCCGGGTGCTGGTGGCGGTGACCGAGTCCGGCCTGGCGCTGCGCAAAACGGCCGAACGCATTCCCGAACAGATGTTGTGCGCGACGCAGTGCCCGATCGAAGAGATCCAGGCCCTGACGCAGCGCCTGCATGAACTGCGGTCCACGCTGGAATCAGCGCGTACCGATTTCCCACTGCCGCATGACGGCAAGCCTTGATAGTCCCCTGCGGACAACCAAACCGGAGCCTTAAATGAAACTCGAAAAAGTCGTTTATACCGCCAATGCCAAAGCCACCGGCGGCCGCGATGGCCGGGCCACGACCTCCGATGGCCAACTGGACGTCAAGCTGGCAGTGCCCAAGGAGATGGGTGGCGCCGGCAACGGACTGAACCCGGAACAGCTGTTTGCCGCCGGCTACTCGGCCTGCTTCCTGGGCGCAATCCGGTATGTGGCCGGCCAGCAAAAAATCAATGTGCCGGCAGACGCCTCGATCGAAGGCGCCGTTGGCATCGGACCGATCCCCCAAGGCTTCGGCATCCAGGTGGAACTGAAGATCTCGCTGCCGGGGTTCGAGCGCGAAGCGGCGGAGAAGCTGGTGGAGCAGGCTCACCAGGTTTGCCCGTACTCGAATGCCACCCGCGGCAATATCGACGTGACGTTGACGGTAGTCTGAGTCGACGCGTCAGCCAAAACGGCCAGGATCGCCTTGCGGCCCTGGCCGTTTTACTTTTCGCTGTCGTACTGCGCGCAAAAAGCACGCTTCTGCGCCGAACTCATTCGCTTGATCTCGATTTCCGCCTTCAGCGCTTCCGATTTGGTTTCAAAACGGAGCTGGGCCATGACCCGGATCGGCTTGCGCGAGCGGGTATATTTGGCGCCTTTTCCCGACAGATGCTGGGCGAAACGACGGGCAACGTCGGTCGTGATTCCGGTGTAGATGGAATCACCTGTGCATTCGAGCAAATAGAGATACCAGGCGTCGTCGGCTGACATGAAGAGATAGCTGCTAATCCAGCCCTGATGGTATTACGTCGATGCGAGGCACGAAAGGCCAAGCGAGTAATGCGGAAGCTCCAAAGCAAAAACCCCTCGCAGCACACGCTGTCGAGGGGTTTTGCACAATAAGAGCCTGGCGATGACCTACTTTCACACGGGTAGTCCGCACTATCATCGGCGCGGAGCTGTTTCACGGTCCTGTTCGGGATGGGAAGGGGTGGTTCCAGCTCGCTATGGTCACCAGGCATAAGGGGTTGCAGCGCTGAGGTTGAGGTCAACGCTGCGAATCGGGATGTAGTCTTGGGTTGTGCGTATTGTGCCAACCGAGGGCACAGACACGATCACACACACCAGGTGAAACACACTGGTTATAGGATCAAGCCTTACGGGCAATTAGTACTGGTTAGCTTAACGCATTACTGCGCTTCCACACCCAGCCTATCAACGTCCTGGTCTCGAACGACCCTTCAAGGAGGTCAAGCCTCCAGGGAATCCTCATCTTCAGGCGAGTTTCCCGCTTAGATGCTTTCAGCGGTTATCTCTTCCGTACATAGCTACCCTGCGATGCCTCTGGCGAGACAACAGGTACACCAGCGGTACGTCCACTCCGGTCCTCTCGTACTAGGAGCAGCCCCCGTCAAGATTCCAACGCCCACGGCAGATAGGGACCAAACTGTCTCACGACGTTTTAAACCCAGCTCACGTACCTCTTTAAATGGCGAACAGCCATACCCTTGGGACCGGCTACAGCCCCAGGATGAGATGAGCCGACATCGAGGTGCCAAACACCGCCGTCGATATGAACTCTTGGGCGGTATCAGCCTGTTATCCCCAGAGTACCTTTTATCCGTTGAGCGATGGCCCTTCCATTCAGAACCACCGGATCACTATGTCCTGCTTTCGCACCTGCTCGACTTGTCGGTCTCGCAGTTAAGCACGCTTTTGCCATTGCACTTTAGGTACGATGTCCGACCGTACCAAGCGTACCTTCGAACTCCTCCGTTACACTTTGGGAGGAGACCGCCCCAGTCAAACTGCCTACCATGCACTGTCCCCGACCCGGATTCACGGGCCAAGGTTAGAACCTCAAACAAACCAGGGTGGTATTTCAAGGACGGCTCCACGTGAACTAGCGTCCACGCTTCAAAGCCTCCCACCTATCCTACACAGATCGGTTCAAAGTCCAATGCAAAGCTACAGTAAAGGTTCATGGGGTCTTTCCGTCTAGCCGCGGGGAGATTGCATCATCACAAACACTTCAACTTCGCTGAGTCTCGGGAGGAGACAGTGTGGCCATCGTTACGCCATTCGTGCAGGTCGGAACTTACCCGACAAGGAATTTCGCTACCTTAGGACCGTTATAGTTACGGCCGCCGTTTACCGGGACTTCAATCAAGAGCTTGCACCCCATCATTTAATCTTCCGGCACCGGGCAGGCGTCACACCCTATACGTCCACTTTCGTGTTTGCAGAGTGCTGTGTTTTTATTAAACAGTCGCAGCCACCATTTTATTGCAACCCCTTCACCCTTCTGGCGCAGGCCAGTCAAGCTACCAGGGCGTACCTTATCCCGAAGTTACGGTACCAATTTGCCGAGTTCCTTCTCCCGAGTTCTCTCAAGCGCCTTAGAATACTCATCTCGCCCACCTGTGTCGGTTTGCGGTACGGTCTCGTATGACTGAAGCTTAGAGGCTTTTCTTGGAACCACTTCCAATTGCTTCGCAGCACTAGGCCGCTCGCCCCACATCCTTGAATTCCGCGCCCGGATTTGCCTAAGCGCCTTCTCCAATGCAGGGACCGGGACTTCCAACACCCGGACAACCTTCCGCGATCCGTCCCCCCATCGCATCATACGACGGTGCAGGAATATTAACCTGCTTCCCATCAGCTACGCATCTCTGCCTCGCCTTAGGGGCCGACTCACCCTACGCCGATGAACGTTGCGTAGGAAACCTTGGGCTTACGGCGAGGGGGCCTTTCACCCCCTTTATCGCTACTCATGTCAGCATTCGCACTTCTGATACCTCCAGCATCCTTTACAAGACACCTTCACAGGCTTACAGAACGCTCTCCTACCACGCACATTGCTGTGCGTCCGCAGCTTCGGTGACTGGCTTAGCCCCGTTACATCTTCCGCGCAGGACGACTCGATCAGTGAGCTATTACGCTTTCTTTAAAGGGTGGCTGCTTCTAAGCCAACCTCCTGACTGTTTTAGCCTTCCCACTTCGTTTCCCACTTAGCCAATCTTGGGGACCTTAGCTGGCGGTCTGGGTTGTTTCCCTCTTGACACCGGACGTTAGCACCCGATGTCTGTCTCCCGTGATTGCACTCTTCGGTATTCGGAGTTTGCTATGGCGGGGTAATCAGCAATAGACCCCCCAACCATGACAGTGCTCTACCCCCGAAGGTGACACACGAGGCACTACCTAAATAGTTTTCGGAGAGAACCAGCTATTTCCAGATTTGTTTAGCCTTTCACCCCTATCCACAGCTCATCCCCTAACTTTTCAACGTTAGTGGGTTCGGTCCTCCAGTACGTGTTACCGCACCTTCAACCTGGCCATGGATAGATCATCTGGTTTCGGGTCTACACCCAGCGACTCAACGCCCTGTTCGGACTCGCTTTCGCTACGCCTTCCCTAATCGGTTAAGCTTGCCACTGAATGTAAGTCGCTGACCCATTATACAAAAGGTACGCCGTCACCCGTTGCCAGGCTCCGACTGTTTGTATGCATGCGGTTTCAGGATCTATTTCACTCCCCTCCCGGGGTTCTTTTCGCCTTTCCCTCACGGTACTGGTTCACTATCGGTCGATCACGAGTATTTAGCCTTGGAGGATGGTCCCCCCATCTTCAGACAGGATTTCACGTGTCCCGCCCTACTTGTCGTACACCTAGTTCCACAACGCTGTTTTCGCATACAGGGCTATCACCTGCTACGGCCGGGCTTTCCATCCCGTTCTGCTAACAATGCTGCTAAAGAGTACAAGGCTGTTCCCATTTCGTTCGCCACTACTCTGGGAATCTCGGTTGATTTCTGTTCCTGCAGCTACTTAGATGTTTCAGTTCGCCGCGTTCGCTTCCCACACCTATGAATTCAGTGTGGGATGACCCATTCGGGCCGGGTTTCCCCATTCGGACATCTCCGGATCAAAGCTTGTTTGCCAGCTCCCCGAAGCTTTTCGCAGGCTACCGCGTCCTTCATCGCCTGTGATCGCCAAGGCATCCACCACATGCACTTGTTCGCTTGACCCTATAACAAGTGTGTCTCAAGCTTGCGCTCTATGACACCGCTCACTACAGGTTGAGTTCTCGCATTTGTGCCGTATTCCAAGTCATCTTTCGATCACTTAAATACATTTTGGTTGATACAATCACAACCCGGTATCGCGTTGGTACTGCAGCGTCTCATCAACGCTCGCGCGACACCTTTACTACATCCCATATTGTTAAAGAACAGCCGATCGTTCCGATCGCTTGGCAATGCCAAATGCAAACGCTCAATCCTAAGCGCTTGCATTTGACCACCAATCCAAGGTAACCAGGCCCATCGAAGCGATGGTGGAGGATGACGGGATCGAACCGACGACCCCCTGCTTGCAAAGCAGGTGCTCTCCCAGCTGAGCTAATCCCCCGCATGGATAACTTGGTGGGTCTGGTAGGACTTGAACCTACGACCCCCGCCTTATCAAGACGGTGCTCTAACCACCTGAGCTACAGACCCTTGGCTGTAACAGCAAACAAACCGATAAGTGTGAACGCTAGGCTTGAGACACAAGCCTCTAGAAAGGAGGTGATCCAGCCGCACCTTCCGATACGGCTACCTTGTTACGACTTCACCCCAGTCATGAACCCTGCCGTGGTAATCGCCCTCCTTGCGGTTAGGCTAACTACTTCTGGCAAAACCCACTCCCATGGTGTGACGGGCGGTGTGTACAAGACCCGGGAACGTATTCACCGCGGCATGCTGATCCGCGATTACTAGCGATTCCAGCTTCACGTAGTCGAGTTGCAGACTACGATCCGGACTACGATGCGTTTTCTGGGATTAGCTCCCCCTCGCGGGTTGGCAACCCTCTGTACGCACCATTGTATGACGTGTGAAGCCCTACCCATAAGGGCCATGAGGACTTGACGTCATCCCCACCTTCCTCCGGTTTGTCACCGGCAGTCTCTCTAGAGTGCTCTTGCGTAGCAACTAGAGACAAGGGTTGCGCTCGTTGCGGGACTTAACCCAACATCTCACGACACGAGCTGACGACAGCCATGCAGCACCTGTGTCCACTTTCCCTTTCGGGCACCTGATGCATCTCTGCTTCGTTAGTGGCATGTCAAGGGTAGGTAAGGTTTTTCGCGTTGCATCGAATTAATCCACATCATCCACCGCTTGTGCGGGTCCCCGTCAATTCCTTTGAGTTTTAATCTTGCGACCGTACTCCCCAGGCGGTCAACTTCACGCGTTAGCTACGTTACTGAAGAAATGAATCCCCAACAACTAGTTGACATCGTTTAGGGCGTGGACTACCAGGGTATCTAATCCTGTTTGCTCCCCACGCTTTCGTGCATGAGCGTCAGTGACGTCCCAGGGGGCTGCCTTCGCCATCGGTATTCCTCCACATCTCTACGCATTTCACTGCTACACGTGGAATTCTACCCCCCTCTGACATACTCTAGCCTGACAGTCACAAGCGCCATTCCCAAGTTAAGCTCGGGGATTTCACGCCTGTCTTATCAAACCGCCTGCGCACGCTTTACGCCCAGTAATTCCGATTAACGCTCGCACCCTACGTATTACCGCGGCTGCTGGCACGTAGTTAGCCGGTGCTTATTCTTCCGGTACCGTCATCGACCCCGGGTATTAACCAGAGCCATTTCTTTCCGGACAAAAGTGCTTTACAACCCGAAGGCCTTCTTCACACACGCGGCATTGCTGGATCAGGGTTGCCCCCATTGTCCAAAATTCCCCACTGCTGCCTCCCGTAGGAGTCTGGGCCGTGTCTCAGTCCCAGTGTGGCTGATCGTCCTCTCAGACCAGCTACTGATCGTCGCCTTGGTAGGCTCTTACCCCACCAACTAGCTAATCAGACATCGGCCGCTCCTGTCGCGCGAGGCCGTTACCGGTCCCCCGCTTTCACCCTCAGGTCGTATGCGGTATTAGCTAATCTTTCGACTAGTTATCCCCCACGACAGGGCACGTTCCGATGTATTACTCACCCGTTCGCCACTCGCCACCAGGCCGAAGCCCGTGCTGCCGTTCGACTTGCATGTGTAAGGCATGCCGCCAGCGTTCAATCTGAGCCAGGATCAAACTCTTCAGTTCAATCTCTGTGTGGAAGCCTCGCGGCTCCCTCGCTCTTTCGAGCGGTCGCTCACTCTCAGAAAACTGACTGACCAGATCCGAAGACCCAGTCACGTTTTGCTGTGCGAGCACTGTATAACTTGTGAAGCAGCACCGTCCGAAGACAGTGGCGTCCGCTACCCAGCGCCCACACTTATCGGTTGTTTGTTTGTTAAAGAACTTCGCTTCCCGGCTTTGCCGTTCAGCGCGCTGCGTTGTCTGCAGCAGAGAAACGAGATTATGCAGAGCTTTCTTCGTTTCGTCAACCGTTTCAGCAAGCTTTTTTTGCTGCGGTCAGCGCTGCAAACTTCGCTGCGCCAACCTCCCGGTCGACCCCGCAACCCTTGCCAGTGCTGCTTTGCAGCGCCGCGTTGTGTTGCGAGGGGGCGAATATTAAGGGAGCGTGACAGGGTTGGCAAGCACTTTTTCGGAAAAGTCCGAAACCCCGGAAAAAGCGCCGCTTGCGCCGCTTCCAATGACATGCAATACGCTGTATAGAATGGGCTGCTCCGGCCCGCCGGGCCGCTTCCTTATTAGATGGGGACGACCGATGACTATCCAAGCGACCTGGCAGCCCAGCCAGGGCAACACCATCTGCCACCTGAGCAACGGCACCGCCAAATGGCAGGCCGACCTGGATGCCTCCGCCGGCGGTGATACCAGCAACCCGAGCCCGCACGACTTGCTCGACTCCGCGCTGGCCGCGTGCACGACCCTGACTCTGCAGCTCTATGCCAAGCGAAAGGGCTACGCCATAGCCAGCATCGACGTGTCGGTCGCCCATGAAGACGCCAACGGAACCTATACGCTGAAACGCGAGGTCAAGGTCAGCGGTGAACTGACGCCCCAGATCCTGGACGACCTGCTGCGGGTCGCCAACCGTTGCCCCGTACACAAGACGCTGTCCGGGCAGATCGCGATCGAGACGTCGATCGGCTAAGAAGCAACGGATTTCTGTTGTCGTCGCAAATGATAATCGTTACTATTTGAGTCCTCGGGTTCTGACACGACCTGAGTCAGCAAATGGGTTACCGGACACGCTTCGTGTCCGGTTTTTTCTTCCCGCTCGTCCCTGAACCAGGGCTGCTGACCCGCTCGCATGCATTGGCATGTCATCGTCCTGACGCCAGCCCCGAGCTACAGTGCAGGCTCAGGACCACGCCCCCCACCCGATCGAGGGGTGCCGCCGCCAGTGTGTTGGCTGTCCCACGAAGGTCCCGTCGTATTCAGGCTAATCCGGCACCGCGCGCTTTGTCTGCCATGCAGCCCCGGCTTACCATGAACGAAAAGCAAAACAAGAAAAACGTATCCAGAAGCGTCGCGCGCGGGGGGAATCCTTGACCAATTTCATCGAAGCATATTGCTCGCAGGTACGGCTTGCGGGCGCAACCGGTGTCATTGCCAGACCAGTCCTAGTCGCGCAAGACGGTACGTACGCCATGCACTACGTACCGTGCGAATACCTGAACCCGCAGGCGCAGCTGGTGCTGGTCAGCACCACCCCCGGCCATGCCCATGTGCGGCTGGCAGCGTCGGTTACCGAGGAGCTGATGCGCGACCACACGCCGGGCCGCGTGATCCAGCGCGAGAACAAGCGGCGGGTGGAGCTGGGCGGCAAGCTGGTTCGTCCGAACCTGATCCGCATGCTCGACCACTTCCGCGTACCCGAGCTGGTCGGCCTGCCGCATGCCGCGGCGCTATGGAACGACGGCTTCGAGCGGCTGCAGCCGCTGGCGTTGCTGCCGCATGCCACCACCCGGCGCGGGCTCGCGTTCGACGGCCCCTTTGAAGACTTGATGGCGGCACCCATGCTTCGCGAAGTCTTCGAAAACCAGTTTCTCGACGCCGTCCGGCAGATGCGCCCCGACGCGTTCTATATCGCGCTGGGCCGCACCGCCTGGGCCGGACTCCGGCATGCAGTCAGCCGGCGGCTGCTCGCGCGCGACCAGTTGCTGGGCATGATGCCCGTACCCGCTCGGGCCGGGAGCATGGTGCGCTATTTCCTGCGCGAACTGACTGCCAGCGACCTCTCGCCGAAGGATCCGGTGCGCCATCGCGTGGGATGGCTGGACGCCGCCCATGCCGAACTGGAGGCCAACGTCCGCAAGATCAAGGCGGCAGCGGAACCGGATTCGCGTGGCACCTACCTTATCGCGTAAGCGATCACTCGCCTGGCAGGTTGCGATGAATGCGCCCCACCAAAGTAGGGTCTTGCAGGGCCATATGGTGTCGATAACGCCTCTTGAGGAAACTGACCTCCTCGCATTCCCGATTGGCGGCCCCACGTGGGCCGCAATTTTTTGCGCGGCCGGCGCACGATCCGGCACGGCGATAGGCACGGCGATAGGCACGGCCATCGGCACGAGCCTTGCATCACGCCCCGTGGCCATATTCCCTCCGGATCGACCATGATCGCCACGCCTTCCCTGCGCCTTGCCTTGTGTGCCGCGCTGCTGCTGCCGCAGCTTGCCGTGCAGGCCGCGGACGAACAGCCCGGACTTTCGGTGTCCGCGCGCAAACCGGGTGCAGCGCTGCCAGACGGCTGGAAAAATTTACCGGTGGCCAACGGCAAGGCGCAGACCAGCTATCAGCTGGTGGCCGATGGCCGTGCCACCGTGCTGCAGGCCGACGCCGATCACTCCGCCTCGGCGCTGATGCACTCGGGGGATGTCAATCTCTCCCGCACACCCGTGGTAGCGTGGCGCTGGAAGGCGCAAGGCCCGATTCCCGGTGCCGACAACAGCGACAGCGCGCATGAGGATGCGCCCGCCCGGCTGGTGTTTTTCTTCGAGGGCGACATGAGCAAGCTCTCGCTCGGGGATCGCGCGACGATGCAGATGGCCAAGCGCCTCGGCGGTGAAGAGCTGCCCTACGCCACGTTGATGTATGTGTGGTCCGACAGCGCTGAGCCGGGCAGCGTCATCCCGAACCCGCATAGCGGCCGCGTGCAGATGATCGTCGTCTCCGGCGCGCAAGGCGATGCCGGCAAATGGCAAAGCCTGCGCCGCAATGTCGTGCAGGACTACGAACGCGTGTTCCATGAGCAACCGGGACCGCTCAAGGCGTACGGCATCTTGACCGACACCGACAACACCCAGGGCACCGCCCGCGCCTGGTATGGCGACATCCGCTTCCTGCCTGCCAACTAGGCCGGCGGCGGCGTCTGCGCGGCGCTGTGCCGCAGTGCCTGCGAAACCTGCGCCATCAGTTCGGCCCCGTCGGCGGGGACGGGTCCCTGCGCCAGCAGCGCCTCGCGCACGCTGACCACCTTGCCGGGATCATAGCGGCGCCCGCTGTCGATCGCCGCCTCGAAAGCATTGGCGCGCGCGTTGATCTGCTCCGGGTCAGCGCTCACCAGCAGCACCGCATGGGCCAGCACCAGGTGCCGCTGGCCATCCGCAGACTGCGTCGCCGCCGGCGCGCGCCGCCAGTACTGCGCGGTGCCGGCGATCTTGCGCGCCGCCTCCGGCGGCCCCCACGCCAGGTTGAAGCGGCCGTCGCAGAACGACCCGGCCACCGCCTGCCAATGGGTCGGCACGCCGAGCGCCTGCAGTCCCTTGCCGATGACCTCGCACAGGTGCAGGTAGACCGCATCGCTGAGCGCACCTGGCGGCTGGCCCACGGTATAGGCCAGGCTCAGGTTGAGGATGCCCGGGCCTTGCGGCACCAGTCCCCCGCCCGACATGCGCAGGAACACGGGGCAGCCTTGCCGCGCGAACTCGGCGCGCGCGGCCTCGAAGCCGGCATGCCGCTGGTAGGTACGCGGCACCACCAGCGACAGCGGCGCTTCCCACAGTTGCGCGACCTGCCGGCCCTGCGCGGCGAACTCGAGCAGCGCCAGCTCTTCCTGCAGCGGATCCGCATGCTGCGGTCCGGCAGGCGCGGGTTCGACGAACACAAAAGGCATGGCGCGGCAGCGGCCGGTGGGCCGCTCAATAAACGATAGGGCCGAGTCTAGCAAGGCTAGCCATTGAGCGCATCGAAATAGGCCAGCGCCTTCGACGCATACATGGCGCCGGGACCGCCGCCCATCTCGATATTGAGCGCCAGCACTTCGCCCAGCTGCTCGCGCGCGGCGCCGTGCCGCAGCGCTTGCGCCGTGTGGAACAGCACGCAGTCGTCGCAGCCCTTCTGCACGGCCAGCGCGACCGCGACCAGTTCCTTGATGGCGGCGGGCAGGCTGCCTTCCTGCGTGGCGGCCTTCATCAGGCCCTGGAATGCGCTCATGGCGGCGGGCTGGGCGTGCGCGAGCGCGCCGAACTGCTTGTTGATCTGGGCGAGGCGGGTCTTCAGTTCTGTGCTCATGGGAACGGTCGTCGTGTTTCGGTGGAAGGAAAGCTCACGCGGGCGGCAGCGCATGCCGCCGCCCGCGCCGCGGCATCAGCCGCCGAGGTGCTGCCGGAGCAGCGCGTTGAAGTCGTTGGCCTTCTCCATCTGGCTCATATGGCCGGCATCGGCAAAGACCTTGACGGTAGCGTCAGGCGGCGCCGCCTCGGCATGCCCGGCCGGGATGATGCGGTCCTGTCCGCCCCACACCACCAGCACGCGCTTGCCGCTGTCGGCCAGACGTTGGCCGGGCTGCTCCTTCTGCCTGCCGCCGCCGAACAGGTCCTGCCCGAGCGCGGTCAGTGCTTCGGTCACGCCATCCAGCCGCTTGTAGCGCAGCAGGTCGTCCAGCATCTGCCGGCTGACCAGCCCGGCATCCGCAAACAGCAGTTCAATGACCGGCTTCAGCTCGCGCCGCGACTGCGCATTGACGAAGCCCTCGGTATAGCCGCTGTTGACCGCTTCGCCGAAGCCCACCGGCGACACCAGCGCCACCGACAGCACCCGCTGGGGCGCGTCCACGGCAAGCTGCGCCGCCACGCCGCCGCCCATCGAATGGCCGACCACGTGCGCCGCTTCGAGACCGGTCTCGTCCATGAAGCGCGCTACAAAGCCGGCCATCTGCGCCAGCGTCGTGCCCGCGAGCCGCGGCGACGACTGTCCATGGCCGGGAAGGTCCAGTGCCACGACCGTGTACGCGTCGGCGAGAGGATCGAGGTTGAACAGCCAGTTGTCCAGGTCACCGCCAAAGCCGTGGATGAAGAGCACCGCCTCGGCGCCGTTGCCCTTGCGGGCGTAGCGGACGCGGACGCCGTCCACGTCGGCAAACTGGTACGCGGCTGCGGCGTCTTCCTCGTCGCCGCCGTCCGCGGGCGCTTCATAAGCCGATACATACGCGTCGATATCCGCATCGCTCACCTCCGCCGGAGCCAGCACGCCAAGCAGGGCCTTGACCGGCAGCACGTCGCCGGCCTGCGCCACCTTGCGGCGCAGCGTGCCGGCGTCCGGCGCCTCCACCGCATTGGCGATCTTGTCGGTTTCCACATCGAGGATCGGCATGCCCACGGTAATCTCGGTGCCCTCGTCGACCAGCCAGTCATTGACCGTGCCTTCCTTCATCGACAGGCCCCATTTGGGCATCACGATCGGGGTGATGGTGGGGGATTGTGCCGTTGCCATCAGTGCTTGCCTCCCTTCACGGTCTTGCGCGCGGCGGCAGCGATCTGCGCGGCGCTGGGGATATACAGGTCTTCCAGCGTGGGCGAGAACGGCACCGGCGTATGCGGCGGGCATACCATCTCGATGCCTGCCTTGAGCGCGCCGAAGGCCTGCTGCGCGACCTGCGCGGAGATATCGGTGGCGATATTGCAGCGCGGGCTGGCTTCATCAACGACCACCAGGCGGCCGGTGTTCTCGACCGATTCCAGCACCGTGTCCATGTCCAGCGGCGACAGCGTGCGCAGGTCGATCACTTCCGCTTCGATGCCTTCCCTGGCGAGCGTGGCCGCCGCTTCCAGCGCGCGGTGCACCATCAGCCCGTAGCTGACGATCGATACGTCCTTGCCGTCGCGCACGATATTGGCCTCGCCGAACGGGATCGCGTAGGCGCCCTCCGGAACCTCGCCTTCCAGCCCGTACAGGTTCTTGTGCTCGCAGAAGATCACCGGGTCGTTGTCGCGGATCGCCTGGATCAGCAGGCCCTTGGTGTCGTATGGCGTCGACGGGCACACCACCTTGAGCCCGGGGATATGCGTGAACAGCGGCGTCAGCATCTGGCTGTGCTGCGCGGCGGCGCGGAAGCCAGCGCCGACCATGGCGCGGATCACCACCGGGGTTTCGGCCTTGCCGCCGAACATGTAGCGGAACTTGGCCGCCTGGTTGAAGATCTGGTCGAAGCAGACGCCCATGAAGTCGATGAACATCAGCTCGGCGATCGGACGCATGCCGCACGCCGCGGCGCCGATGGCAGCGCCCACGTAGGCCGATTCGGACAGCGGCGTATCGAGCAGGCGGTCGCCATGCTTGGCGTACAGTCCCTTGGTCACGCCCAGCACGCCGCCCCAGGCGTCCTTCTCACCATCCGCGCCGGCGCCGCCGACGATGTCTTCGCCCAGCATGATGACGCTGGGGTCGCGGGTCATTTCCTGGTCGATCGCCTCGTTGATCGCCAGCTTGATGCTCAGTTTGCGAGCCATGTTTGTCTCCTGATAGTTCGGTTAGCCGTCTTGTTGGCGAGAGGCGGATCAGTAGCTGACGTAGACGTCGGTGAGCAGGTCCTCCGGACCGGGCAGCGGCGCGGCCTTGGCTTCCTGCACGGCGTGATCGATCAGCGCGGCGACTTCACGGTCGATGGTGTCGAGTTCCTCGCGCGCGACCACGCCGGCCTGCGTCACGGTGCGGGCGAACAGCTTCAGGCAGTCCTTGTTGGCGCGGATATCGTCGAGCTCGCCGGCGGCGCGATAGGTCTGCGCATCGCCCTCGAAGTGGCCGTAGAAGCGAACCATCTTGCATTCGAGCAGCGACGGGCCGCCGCCTTCGCGCGCGCGGCGGATGACTTCGCCGGCGGCCTCGTGCACGGCAAAGAAATCGGTGCCGTCCACGGTCACGCCCGGAATGCCGAAGCCGGCGGCGCGGTCTACATAGCTGTCCACGGCCGTGCCATATTCGCGCGAGGTCGACTCGGCATAGCCGTTGTTCTCGATCACGAAGATCACCGGCAGGTTCCACACCGCAGCCAGGTTCAGGCTTTCCAGGAAGGTGCCCTGGTTGGAGGCGCCATCGCCGCAGAAGGTGATGCCGACCTCGCCCTTGCCGCGGAACTTGGCCGCCAGCGCGGCGCCGCAGATCAGCGGCGCGCCTGCGCCGAGGATGCCGTTGGCGCCCATCATGCCCTTGGACAGGTCGGCGATATGCATCGAGCCGCCCTTGCCGTTGCAAGAGCCGCCCTTCTTGCCATAGATCTCCATCATCATCGCCACCGGATCCACACCCTTGGCAATGCAGTGGCCATGGCCGCGGTGCGTACTGGCGATGCGGTCGCCATCGTTCAGGTGGTGCAGGATGCCGACGCCCGCGGCTTCTTCACCTGCATACAGGTGGACGAAGCCCGGGATGTCGCCCCGCGCGAAGTCCACGTGCAGGCGCTCCTCGAAATCGCGGATGGTGCGCATCTTCCGGTACACCGTCAGCAGCGTCTCCTTGTCGAGCGGCAGCGCGCCGGGATCCTTCGAAGCTCTGGCTGTCATGTCTGTCTCCTTCGTTCTATCAAGGTTTGCACTTCAGGAAAGGCAGGTAAGCAACGGGTTGCTGCTGCGCATCAGCCGATGCTGCGCGGCATAGCGCATGCAGCCCGCCACGTCGATGCTGCGAAAAGCGTGTTCATGCAGGGTCACGGTGACTTCGTCGTCAGGGCCGAAGGCCAGCTCGCGTTCGCCGTCGAGCGCGACGATGCCGCTGCGCTGGCGCACGCGGTGCGGGCGGCCGTGTTCGAGGCGCTCCCAGCCGGCCACCGGCACCGTGCACAGCAGTCCCGGCGCGATCGGTGCGCGCAGGTCGAATTCGCCTTCGCCCGGCGCGGCCAGCTCGATCGCCAGGCCGCCGGGATCGCGCCGGCCGAGCGGTTCCAGCAGGCCGGCGATAGCTGACAGGCCGATGGCCTGCGGATCGGCGAACGACACATAGACCGCGGCGAGCGTGTCGGTCTTCCACAAGGCGCGCGCGCCGATGAAGTGTTCGTGCGAGATCACCGCATCCACCAGCGCGATGTCGCGGCGAAAGCCGCCGTCGCCGTCGCGGATGACGATGTCGAGCCGCTTGTTGGAGGCAAGCGCGTGCTTGTCGGGAACGCGCCCGGTGGCGTAGAGGCCGGTGGCGAGGCCGGTGATGGTCGGCTCGCGCATCTCGGGGTAGGCGTTGTTGGTGCCGGTCGACAGGCCGGCGATCGGAACGCCGCCACATTCGCGCACCACCGCGCGATGCGTGCCGTCACCCCCGAGCACGATGATCGCGGCCACGCCGGCGTCGGCCATGCAGCGCGCGGCGTGCAGCGTGTCGTCGACGCGTGCGGTCACGGGCATGTCGAGGTATTCGACGGCGGGCAGGTCGGAGTCGGGGCCTTGGCGACGCGCCAGGTGCCGCGCCAGCATGACGCGCAACCCTTCGCGGTCCGGCATCATCAGCACGCGGCCCACGCCGCATGACGCCAGCGCGGCCAGCAGGCGCAGCACGATATTGACGCGATCGGCCAGCTGCAGGCTATTGGCGTTGGCGATCACGCGGCGGATATCGCGCGCGGAAATCGGGTTGGCGATGATACCGACCAGTGGCGTGCCGGCGCCGGCTGCGTGCCCCATTGCCTGTCTCCTGTTGTCGTTGTGGTGACAGGCAAATTGCAATGGCTGTGCCAGTGCGCGCAGGGCAAAAAATGCGCAAAAACCGAGGGATTACCCGCAGCGGAAAGGCAAAGCGGAGCGCTGCGATGTGACAGGTGTCACAGCACAGGTGTACAGCGGGTGGACAGCCGTATCGCGAGCCCGCTCAGTGGGCGGGCTTGCCGCCCTCGTCGTCGGCCCCGTCGCGCCGGTTAGGCGACTGGATGCCGTAACGTTCCATGCGACGGTACAGGGTCATGCGGCTGATGCCGATCTGGCGCGCAACCGCGCTCAGGTTCCAGCCGGAAGCGCGCAGGTACTGCATCAGCAGCATGCCTTCGGGCGGCAGCTGGTGCGGGTCGAATGGCGCGGCGGCGCTGTCGCCGGCAACCGGCGCAGCTTGCGCGGGTGCAGCGGGAATGGCCGCGGTCCCGAGGCCATCGGGCAGGTCCTGCTCATCGATATAGCCGCCGGTGCAGACGGCGCGCGCGTATTCCAGCACGTTGCGCAGCTCGCGCAGGTTGCCCGGCCAGCGATGGCGATGCAGCCGCTCGCGTGCCGCCGGCGACAACGTCACGGCCTGGCCGGCGCCTTCCTGCAGCAGCTTGGCCATCAGCCAGTCGAGGTCGCTGCGTGCGCGCAGTGGCGGCAGTTCGAAGCGGGCGCCATTGAGGCGGTAGAAGAGGTCCTCGCGGAAGCGGCCTTCGGCGACCAGTTGCTCCAGGCCGTGGTGCGTCGCGGAGATGACGCGCAGCCGCACTGGCACGGGCCTTGCGGCGCCGACCGGCAGCACCTCGCCCTCGGCCAGCACGCGCAGCAGCCGCGACTGCAGCTCGCGCGGCATGTCGCCGATCTCGTCCAGGAACAGCGTGCCGCCGTCGGCTTCCTGGATCAGCCCGCGCTTGCCGCGCGGGCCGGCGCCGGAGAAGCTGTTGGGCAGGTGGCCGAACAGCTCGCTCTCGATCAGCGTTTCCGGGATCGCCGCGCAGTTCACCGCGATGAACGGGCCGCTGCGGCGCGAGCTGGCCTGGTGCAGGGCCTTGGCGAAGAACTCCTTGCCGCTGCCGGTCTCGCCGTGGATCAGCAGGTTGATCGGCGAATCGACCAGTCGCGCGGCGCGCTGCAGTTGCTGCTGCAGCGCGATATCGCCGCCGGTCAGTGCGGCCAGCGCGTCGGGCATGGCCACCGGCGCTTCCTTCGCCGGTGCCTGCCAGCGCAGCGCGGGCGGCATCACGCTCAGGTACAGCAGCCCGCCGCTGCGGTTCAGCGCCACCAGCCGCTGTTCGCTGGGCCGGGAGTAGACATAGTTGCCCAGCTCTTCCAGCCGGGCGCCGAACAGTGCCTCGAACCGCTGGCCGAGCACGGTGGCGCCGGCCGCGCCGCCCAGCTCGCTCTCCAGCATCAGCCGGGCGCGGTGGTTGTGGCCGACAATGCGGCCGGCCTCGTCCAGCGCCAGCAGGTATTCGGGGTTGACGTCGACGAACTCCGGCGCGACGTTCAGCTTCAGGATCCAGTCGCGCCGGTGCGCGCGCAGGAAGTTGGCGTTCTCGATATGGGCGGCATAGATGCGCACCAGCTGCAACGCCAGCCCCTGGCTGTCCTTGGCATGCGGCGAGGTCAGCGCGGAGATGTCGAGGATGGCGTGCAGGTTGCCGTGCGTGTCGAACAGCGGCGCGGCGGTGCAGGTCAGCGGGATATGGGTCGCGTCGAAATGGTCGGCCTGGTGCACGGTGAGGGCTTGCCCGGTGACCAGCGCCGTCCCCACTGCACAGGTGCCGGCGCCGCTTTCGCTCCATTCCGCGCCGAGATAGAGGCCGGCGTGCCGCAGCGCGGCATCGGTGCGCGCATCGCCGATATAGTCGACCGTCACGCCCTGCGCATCGGTCAGCAGCACCACGTACCCCAGCGCCGCCACCTGGCCGTACAGGCTCTGCAGGCCGTGGCGTGCGATGCGCGCGAAATCGTCGATGCGTTCCTGGTGTTCGCGCAGCCGCGGCTGCGGCAAAATGCGCGCTTCCTGCATGCGCGAAGGATCGAGCCCGTACTGGTGCACGCAGCGCCGCCATGAGTTCTGGATGATGGCGTCGTGCGCGATCCGGTCCGCCAGCACGGCGGGCGGGGCTAGGTATGTGGTGGCCTGGACCACCGTCTCGATGTGCTCGCGTTGCCGCAGGTCCATCGCTGTCTCCTGGTCGTCGCTGCCGTCGGCCCCGGGAGTCTCTCTGAGGGGGCGGTGGATCGGGCGGACTGTGCGGGCGCGTGCCTGGGTGGCCGCGCCTCTGTCTGGTCTCGGCCTTCTAATGTATCCGAGCGCATCGGCGGGATGCAAACCAGAATGGCAGACAGGAGTCACGAGACGGCGGCAAGCGCACGCCGCAAGTGCGGCGTGCGCCATACCGGATGCTCAGAGTGCGGCGTTGGCCTTGAGGCTGCGTGCCGCGCCTGCGGCGATGTCGAAGGAGCGCAGCCGCGCCTGGTGGTCATAGATCTGGCCGGTCAGCATCAGTTCGTCCGGCTGCAGGTCATCGACAAAGCGCTGCATGCCGGCGCGCACCGACTCCGGATCGCCCACCACCGAGCACGCCAGCGAGCGGCGGATATGGTCGGCCTCGCTCTCGGTCCACAGCGACTCGATGTCGTCCACCGGCGGGCGCAGCTGCCCCGGCGTGCCGCGCACCAGCGCCAGGAACTGCTGCTGCAGCGAGCTGAACAGGCGGCGCGCCTCGTCGGCGCTGTCTGCGGCGAAGACGTTGAAGCCGAGCATCACGTACGGGCGATCCAGCGTTCCAGAGGGCCGGAAGGTGCGGCGGTAAAGGTCGAGCGCCTGGCGCATGAAGCCCGGCGCGAAGTGCGAGGCAAATGCGAACGGCAGGCCCATCGCCGCGGCCAGCTGCGCGCTGAACAGGCTTGAGCCCAGCAGCCAGATCGGCACCTTCAGGCCGGCACCGGGCACGGCACGCAGGCGTTGGCCGGGGCGCACGTCATCGAAATACGCCTGCAGCTCTTCCACGTCCTGCGGGAAGGTATCGGCGCTGTCGCTGGTCAGATGGCGGCGCAACGCGCGCGCGGTGGCCTGGTCGGTGCCGGGGGCGCGGCCCAGGCCCAGGTCGATGCGGCCCGGATACAGCGAGGCCAGCGTGCCGAACTGCTCGGCGATCACCAGCGGCGAATGGTTGGGCAGCATCACGCCGCCGGAGCCGACGCGGATGGTCTGCGTGCCGTTGGCGACATAGCCGATCAGCACCGCGGTGGCTGCGCTGGCGATGCCGGGCATGTTGTGGTGCTCGGCCAGCCAGTAGCGGTGGTAGCCCAGTTGCTCGGCATGGCGCGCCAGGTCGAGTGAATTGCGCATGGCCTGGCCGGCGTCGCTGCCCTGCGGAATGGGAGCCAGGTCCAGCACCGAGTAAGCGATGCCGGTGGCGGTGGGGAGAGAGTCGCGATTCATGTTGTCGTTGGCGGGCGGCGTACGCCACACGTGCGCAGTCCCGCGGCAATGCGGATGGATCGCTATGTTAGTGAGCCCGCGCGGATCGTGCTGGCGACGGATTCGCGGCCCTGCGGGCGGCGTGGGTATCTGCCGATGCGGGGCAATGCGGGCCGATGCGGGCCGATCGGGCCGATCGGGGCGACGCGGGCCAATGCAGCATCCGGGCGGAAAGATTGAGCCGCGCGCCGCTTGCCCGTACCATTCAGCCCGATGCGAAGGAACGATCGATGACTCTCAAGACACTGGACGGCGCGCTGGCCCTGCTGACCCACTTCACCGTGCGCCAGCCCACCTGGGGCGTGCGCGAACTGGCCAAGCACAGCGGCGTGCACTACGCCGTGGTGCACCGCGTGCTGGCGACCTTTGCCGCCAATGGCTTCCTGGTGCAGGACGCGGCTACCGGCAAGTATTCGCTTGGGCTGCGGCTGTTCGAGCTGGGACAAGTGGTGCGCAAAAGCTTCTCGCCGGACGAGATCGTCCGCCCGGTACTCGAGAAACTGGCCGCGCAAAGCGGCGAGACCGTGTTCCTGTCGTGGCTCGACGGCCATGAAGGCCTGTGCGTGGGGCTGGTGCAGAGCCAGCACCAGCTGCGTTTCTCGATCGAGCTGGGCGAGCGCTTTCCGCTGTACGCGGGGGCGCATGCCAAGGCGATGCTCGCCTTCCAGGACGATGCCTTCCGCGACGAAGTCTATCGCCAGGGCATGGCGCGCATAGGCCCGCACAGCACGCTGGACCGCGAGCGCACCGAGCAGCAGCTGGCCGAGGTGCGCGAACGCGGCTGGGCCCATACGCGCGAGGAAGCCGCGGCCAGCGTGGCCGGGCTGGCGCTGCCCCTGTGGTCGCGCGACCGCAGCGCGGTGGTGGGCTCGGTGGCGATTGCCGGGCCGCAGCAGCGCCTGGATGAGGCCGCCGTGCCGCGGCTGCTGGAGGCATTGCGCGACGCCAGCGGCCGGTTGGAGGACGTGATCGGCTTCGTGCGCTGACGCCGACGTTCAGGCCACCCGATCACGCCAGCAGCGCCTTGCCCACTTCGCCGCCCAGCACGCGCTGGCCGATCGCATGCCCCAGCGCGCGATAGCTTTCCCATTGCGCTTCATCGAAGAACTGGTCGCCGGTGCCTTCCTGCGGAAAGGCCGGGTGCGTGGCGCCATAGTGCCGCACGTCTGCCGGCGCCCATGACACCAGCCGCGACTTGAGCAGCACGATGCGGCAGACCCGCGCGCGCGGCGCCGCGCATGCCGGGCCGGTGCGGTACACGTTGAGCAGCACCGCGCATTTGTCGGCGTCCGGGTCGCTGGCCGCCCCGCCCGGCAGGAAATCGTCCGGCACGCCGAAGACGCGGCTCAGCACCGGGTGCGTGGTGGCGGCCCCGGTATCGACCACGATCTCCAGGCCATGGTCGATGCGCGCGAGGCGGATCAGGTTGGCGAGGTCGCCGAAGCGATAGTCCGGGTCGCCGCCACAGTCGCACAGCACGATCAGCGCTACGTCCCGGCCCGGACGCAGCAGCTCGTAGACACCGGTGTTGTCGAAATGCCCGCCGTCCGACAGGTACTGCCAGCCGCGCCGCGTGCCGTGGAAGCGGGCGCTCAGCTCGCACCCCAGGTAGTACTGCGTGCGAAACATGCCGGCGGCCAGCCATGGATGCGTGGCGCGTTCGGGATGGCGCCACCGCTTGCCCTCGCGCCCGCCCTGGCGCGCGTACTTCGCCGGATACGAGGGCCACCAAGTGCCCAGCCGCAGGTTGGCCAGGCCCAGCAGCAGCGAGGTGCCGAGCGTGGTGGCACGGCCCAGCCCCGTTGACACCGCCGCCCCCGAGATGGCGATCCAGTCCCCTACCGTGAGCGATTGCGCCAGCTTGCCCGATGCAGGCCATGACGCGTCCGGGCAGCATTGCCAGCCGTCGATGGTGAAGCGCGCATAGGCATCCGGCGCGAAGGTGGTCGCGGCGCCCGGCTGGGCTACGCTGGCGCCGGGCGCCAGGCACAGCGGCTTGCCTTTGCGGTCGCGCTGTACCAGTTGCTCGGCCGGATCGACGGTCAGGTTCAGCGTCACGTTGATCAGGTGCAGCGGTGCCAGCACGCGCGGATCGTAGTAGGCATTGAGGCTGAGCTGGTCGCCGGGCACGGGCTCCGCCACGCTGAAGCGCGCGCGCCGGCGGCGGTCCGCGACCGGATCGGGATCGGGCGCGGCAAAGCGCTCGCCATTGGACGCGCCCAGGTAGGCACGCGTGAGCCGAGCCGCGTAGAAAGGCTGCAGCGTGGAAAGGTTCAGGAAGCCGGTAAAGCGGCCGGCGACCAGCGCCAGCACCAGCGCCACGACCGTCAGCGTGGCCAGCGCCGGGCCGGTGTGGGCCGTGCCGTACACCAGCCAGTCGACCGGCTCGCGGCCGTCCCAGCGCACCCACAGCACCAGCCACGACCACAACACGAACAGCAGCAGCGCCAGCACCGCCGCGGCCGCGCCCGCCAGCAGCGAGACCGGCAGCCGCGCGTACAGCGCGCGCCAGGGCGTATCGGCGCTGCCCTTGCGGCCTTCGTCGAGCCAGCCCGCACCGTAGCGCACCAGCCAGACCAGCGCGCCCAACACGCCCAGTACGCTCGCGGGCAGCGCCGCGCCCCACGGAGGGTGCGCGGCATGGGCATACAGGTAGGCGGTTCGCGCGGCGGTATCGGCCACGCCCAATGCCGCGAGCCACAGCGTGAGCGTGACCGCCGTGCGCAACGCACGCGTGGCGCGCACGCGGTAGCCGGCCACGGTGCGCGGTTCGCCCTGCAGCATCACCAGGCAACTCAGCACGCCCAGCCACGTCAGCACGCCCAGCGCGGCAAATAACTGCGCCGAGACCAGCTCGGCGCCAAGCCATTCCGACCAGCGCGCAGCGGCCAGCAACAGCAGCCCCAGCAGCGTTGCCACCATCGGCGCAGGGCTGAAAAAGCGCGCTGGCGCCTGCGGGTCGCTGGCGCGCGGATTGACCAGCCAGTACGCCAGGCCGGGCGGCACCCCGCCGATCACCGCGGTGGCCAGCGGCAGCCACAGCCAGGGGCTCCACCAGATCGCGCACTCGCCCTGGTTGAAAGCCTGCCGCGCGTCGTGCAGCAAGTCCATTTCATAGCGTCCGAACCCGTACCAGGCGCCCGCCGCGCCATGCAGCAGCAGCGCCAGCAGGGAGAGCAACACCAGCAGCGCGCTGCCGATCACGAAATGCATGGCCAGCCAGTTGCGCACCACCAGCGCGGCGGCATAGAGGTTGTCGCCCGCGCCGGTAGGCGACAGGTAGCGCCCGTTCTCGCGCAGCCACGCGACCGCGCCGCGGCCGGGATCGGCGGCATAGGAGACCGAGGTGTGGATGCGCCCGGGCGGCTCGCATTGCAGGGTGTGGTAGGCGTCTGCCGCGGCCTGGACCGGGCCGGTGCCGCGGCCCAGGCGCCCCGGCACGAACAGGCTGACGAAGAAGGCCCCGAGGTAGCCGCCGCCGCTGACGGTGGACAGGTAGTCGAATTGCGCCAGCAGCGAGGCCAGCCCGGGCACGGTCTGCGCCGCCGCGGCGGTGCTGGCTGCGGGAGTGGGGGGAGCCCCGGTGTCCGCGGGGTTGGCTGCGGTGTTGGCCGGCATGTCGGTGCCCGCCATCGCCTGCATCACGCCCAGGCAGAACGTGGCACTGCGGATGCCGCCGCCGGAAAGCGCCAGCGCCCAGTTGCGCTGGCCGTCATGCGTGCGCGGTGCGATGCCGAGCTGGCGGCGGCGATGCGCGATGCGGGCCGCTTCGTCGCCGGATCCGTGGTCTTCCGCAGCCATGGGCGCCTCCCCCTAGCAGTCGGCCTGCGCCAAGTATAGGCGGCGGCGCATGGCCGATATTCGCCCAGAGCCCGGATACGACTGCGTGTTAACCCTGATTGTTGCGGGTCGGGCCGAGGCCTAGCATTTCTCTGTATCAGAGACGTTGTCTCTTAAATAGAGACACAAAGCAGTCAGTCATGCTCAAAACCCTGGATGGCGCCCTGGCGCTCCTCACCCATTTCACCGCTCGCCAGCCCAGTTGGGGCGTGCGCGAACTGGCTCGCGAAAGCGGCGTGCACCACGCCGTCGTGCATCGCGTACTCGCCACATTTGCCGCCAACGGCTTCCTGACGCAGGACGTCGCCGGCCGCTATGGGCTTGGCCTGCGCTGGTTTGAGCTGGGGCAAGTGATGCGCAAGACGTTTTCGCCGTCAGAGGTGGTCCAGCCCGCGCTGGAGGCGCTGGCGCAGGAGAGCGGCGAAACCGTGTTCCTGTCCTGGCTGGACGGTCACGAAGGCCTGTGCACGGACATCGCCCAGAGCCAGCACCAGCTGCGCTTTTCAATCGAGGTGGGCCAGCGCTTCACGCTGGACGCCGGCGCGCATGCCAAGGCGATCCTGGCATTCCAGCCGGAAGCATTCCGGCGCCAGCTCATCGGCGACGCGCCTGAACTGGCCGCGCAACTGGCCCAGGTCCGCGCCGACGGCTTTGCCTATACCTGCCAGGAATCCGCGGCCACGGTGGCCGGGCTGGCATTGCCGCTGCACCACCGCGAGACCCAGGCGGTGGTGGGATCCCTCGCCATCGCCGGCCCGCTGCAGCGGCTGACGCGCGAGGCCGTGCCGCGGCTGCTGGAAGCGCTGCGCGCGGCAAGGAAGACGATCGGCCCGGTGGCGGGCTTCATGCGATAGGGGGCGATAGGAGGTCGGGATCGCCGGCCAACGCAATCGCGCACACACGACACACAAAACCAGACAACACTACGGGGAGCGGTGGACAACATGACCATGCCAACACAACTGAACGCGCCGATTGCGGCGCAGCCCGCGACACGGACGCGCTTTATGGAGCCATTGCTGCTGCTGGTCTCCGTGGGGCTGTCGGTGTTCGGCGCCATGATCGGCATGCAGCTGATCGTGTCGCTGGGGATTTCGGCCAATACGTCGATCATCGGCGCGCTGATCGCGATCGTGTTCTCGCGCATCCCGCTGGAGATCACGCGGCGCTTCCGCGTGCTGGAGCGGCAGAACCTGGTGCAGACCGCGATCTCGTCGGCCACCTTCGGCGCCGCCAACTCGCTGATGATCCCGATCGGCGTTCCGTACGCGATGGGCATGCCCGAGCTGGCCACGCCGATGCTGATCGGCGCGGTGATTGCCATGTTTGTCGACGGGGCGATGCTGTACTTCCTGTTCGGCAGCAAGATCTTCCCCGCCACCGGCACCTGGCCGGCGGGCATCGCCACCGCCGAGGCAATCTGGGCGGGCGACCGCGGCGGCCGCAAGGCGGCGTTCCTGGGCCTGGGCATTGCCGTGGGCGTGGGCGGCGCCTGGCTGGGCGTGCCAATGTCGGCATTCGGCGCGGCGTTCCTGGGCAACCTGGCGGCGCTGACCATGTTCGGCATCGGCCTGCTGGTGCGCGGCTATTCGGTGGCGGTGACCGGCATCGATATCGCCAAGGCCTATATCCCGCACGGGTTGATGATCGGCGCGGGCATCGTCGCGCTGTTCCAGGTGGCCACCGAAATCCGCCGTGCGCGCAACGCTCCGGCGGCCGATGCGCGCACCATCGAAGTCCCGGCCTCGCGCGCCAGCCGCATCCTGTCGGGCGGCTTTGTCGTCTACCTGGCGATCGCGCTGCTGATCTCGCTGCTGGCCGGGCACGTGTCGGACATGTCGCTGGGCATGCTGGTCGTGTTCGTGCTGTACGCCGCCTTTGCTGCATATGTGCACGAATTGATCGTCGGCATCGCGGCGATGCACTCCGGCTGGTTCCCGGCCTTCGCGGTGGCGCTGATCACGCTGACCATCGGCATCCTGATCGGCTTCCCGCCGACGGCGCTGGCGGTGCTGGTGGGCTTCTCGGCCGCCACCGGCCCGGCCTTTGCCGACATGGGCTATGACCTCAAGACCGGCTACCTGCTGCGCGGCGAGGGCCGCGACATGGAAGCTGAAATCGCGGGCCGCAAGCAGCAGTTCCTGGCGGCGATGGTCGGCTTCGGCGTAGCCGCCGTGGTGGTGCTGGTGTTCCACGGCACCTTCTTCTCGCAGGGCCTGATCCCGCCGGTGGACCGGGTCTATGCGGCATCGATCAAGGCCGGCTCGTCGGCCGAGATCGCGCGCAACCTGGTGATCTGGGCCATCCCCGGCGCGCTGCTGCAGTGGCTCGGCGGCTCCAAGCGCCAGCTCGGCATCCTGCTTTCCACCGGCATGCTGATCGCCTCGCCGCTGGCCGGCTGGGCGGTGCTGGCTGGCCTGCTGATCCGCTTCGTGGTGCAGCGCCTGCGCGGCGACAAACATCTGGCCGAGATGAGCGCCTTTGCCGGCGGCGTGATCGCCGGTGATGCCCTCTTCAGCTTCTTCGGCTCCGTCACCAAGCTGAAGAAATAAGCCCTGCGGCAAGCCATCCCTGGGCGCATGCGCTGCGCCCCGCCTGTCATTACCCGAGACGTTCCATGGATATCCAAGCAATCCGCGCCGACACTCCGCTGACGGCTTCCACCATCTATCTCGACACGGCCGCGGCCTCGATTCCGCCCGACGCCGTGCTCGACACCGTGCGCAGCTACCTGCTCGATACCGGGCACGTCGGCATCTACCTGCCGGCGTTCCGCAAGGAGACCTATGCACGCGTGGAAACCGTGCGCGGCAAGCTGGCCGGACTGCTCAACTGCGCGGCCGACGAGATCGCCTTCACCAAGAACGCCACCGAAAGCATTTCCATCGCCGCGCGCGGCATCGCCTGGCAAGCCGGCGATGAAGTGCTGGTTGCCGATACCGAGATGCTGAGCAACCTGCTGCCATGGCGCCGGCTGGAGCAATCGCACGGCGTCGTGGTGAAGATGGTGGCGGCCAATGCCGAAGGGCTGCTGAGCGCCGAGGCGTTCGAAGCCGCGATCACGCCGCGCACGCGCCTGCTGACGTTCTCGCACCTGCCCAATTCCACTGGCGCGGTGCAGCCCGCCGCGCAGATCTGCGCGGTGGCGCGCAAGCATGGCGTGCTGTCGCTGGTCAATGCCGCGCAGAGCGTGGGCGTGCTGCGTTCCGATGTGGCGGAGCTGGACTGCGACTTCCTCGCCGGCTGCGGGCGCAAGGCGCTGCGTGCGACCGAAGGCTCGGGCTTCCTGTATGTGCGCCGCGCGCTGATCGGGCAGGTCGAGCCGATGCTGGTGGGCTGGTGGAACGGCGCGTACGACCGCAATACCGGCGCGCTGTCGCTGGTGGCGGGCGCGAAGCGTTTCGAGGCCGGCTGCCCGATCGTGCCGGCCATCCTCGGCATGGGCACCGCCATCGACTACGCCACCGCCATCGGCATCGATGCCATCGAGGCGCGCGTGCGCGACCTGACCGGGTACGCGGTGGCGAAGTTCGCCACGATCCCCGGCTTCGAGCTGTACGGCCCGGCCGACGTGACGCATCGCATCGGCATCGTGCCGTTCAATGTGCGCGGCGTCGACCCGGCGCGCATCGTGGCCGCGCTGGAAGCGCAGCAATGCATCATCGAAGCGGGCAACTTCATGGCCGATTCGATCCTGGCGCGCTACGGCGTGTCGACCATGGCGCGCGTGTCGCTGCACTACTTCAACACGCACGAAGAGATCGACCGTGTCGCCGGACTGGTCCGCGCCGCCATCGCCTGAGCCTGAATCCCTGAGCCTGAACCTAGCCACACCGAACAGACGGAAACCAAGACATGACCCAACGCATCCTCCTGATGAGCAGCTCGCGCAAGGACAACCTCGGCTACCTGGAGCACGCCGGCGAGCAGATCCACACGCTGCTGAAGCGCGAGCCGCGCAAGGTGCTGTTCGTGCCGTTCGCGGGCGTGACCTTCAGCTTCGATACCTATGAAGGCATGGTCAAGCCGGTGTTCGAGAAGCTCGGCTACGCGCTGGAGTCGATCCACCACAGCGCCGACCCGCTGCGCGCGGTGCAGGAAGCCGAGGCCATCGCCGTGGGCGGCGGCAATACCTTCGCGCTGCTCAAGCGCATGTATGACGCCGGCATGGTCGATGCGATCCGCGCCAGGGTGCGCGCGGGCACGCCGTATGTGGGCTGGAGCGCCGGCAGCAACGTGGCCTGCCCGACCATCCGCACCACCAACGACATGCCGATCGTGCAGCCGCCGTCGCTGCGCGCGCTGGGGCTGGTGCCGTTCCAGATCAACCCGCATTTCATCAGCGGCAAGCCTGCCGGCCACAACGGCGAAAGCCGCGAGGAGCGCCTGGCCGAGTTCCTGAACATCAATGCGCCGGAACAGGTGTTCGCGCTGCCGGAAGGTTCGGCGCTGTACTCGGACGGCACCACCGGCACCGTGCTGGGCGAGCGCAATGCGCTGTGGTTCCCGGCCGAAGGCAAGGTCGAGACCCTACGCGAGGGCGAGCCTTTCCCGCTGTCGCAGATCACCGGGCCTGCCGGCATGCAGGACTGGCCGGGCTTTGCAGCCTGAGTTGCCTGATCTGCTGATGCGCTGACGCCGGGCCCGACCCGGCCACAACAAACAAAAACCCGCCCGCGGGCCGCGCTGCGCCGCCCGCGCGGCCCCCTTTTTGCCCTCTGGAGGAGAAATACAATGAGCCAAACCCTTCGCCGCGCCGTTCGCCTGGCATTTCCCGTGCTGCTGGGCCTGCCGGCCGCCGCGATGGCGCAGTCCGGCGTGACGCTCTACGGCGTCATCGATACCGCGCTGACGTACCAGACCCATTCCAACCCCGCCGGCGATGCGCAGGTCGGCCTGCAGCAAGGCGGCGAAGGCTTCCTGTCGGGCAGCCGCTTCGGCCTGAAGGGCATCGAAGACCTCGGCGGCGGGGTAAAGGCCGGCTTCGTGCTGGAAAACGGCTTCCTCGCCGACACCGGCAGGTTCGACCAGCAGGGCCAGCTGTTCGGCCGCCAGGCGTACGTGAAGATCGGCAACCAGTGGGGCGAGCTGGCGCTGGGCCGGCAATACACCACGGCCAACACCATGCTGTATTACGTCGATCCGCTCGGTGTGGGCGCGGCGCCGTCGAACTCGTGGATGGTGTACCTGACCGGCCAGCGCTACGACAACGCCGTCAGCTACACCGGCAACTTCGGGCCGGTGTCGCTGATCGCCGAGTACGCGCTGGGCGAGACCGCGGGCAACACCCGGGCCACCTCGTCGATGTCGTTCGGCCTGAAATACGCAGCCGGCCCGATCACCGCGATCGGCGATTTCCAGCAGACCCGCGACAGCCAGAGCCGCTCCGCGAACATCTACCTGGCGGGCCTGAAAGCCGCGGTCGGCCGCGCCAGCCTGTTCGCCAACTACATCCACAGCGACCGCGACGCGGGCTTCGACTCGTCCAAGGGCGGCACCGATACGGCCACCATCACCAGCATGTCGACCGCGGCCACGCCGACCAACCGTGCAGCGATCAACTCGGTGTTCGGCAGCAGCCGCCACGATGACTTCTTCACGCTGGGCGCGAGCTACGCCATGACCGGCAACGTGACCCTGACCGGCAGCGTGATGCACAACCGCACCCGCGCCGACAGCTTCAGCGGCAACCGCACCACCGCGTATGCCGTGGCCGACTACGCCTTCAGCAAGCGCACCGACACCTACCTGGCAGTGGCCTACGAGCGCGTGCATGGCGACTGGTCGGGCCTGTTCGGCAACAACACCACCAACTGGACCGGCGGCAGCGGCACGCCGCTGGACGGGCGCGACAGCCAGGCCACGGTAATGGTCGGCCTGCGCCACCAGTTCTAACGATTCAACCGACGCCCCGCCCGCATCGCGCGGGCCGGGCACATCATCTGGAGAAAGCCATGGCCCTGCAGCAGACGCTGGTCATTCACGAAGCCCTGGACAGCCCGCACGCCAACGGTGCGGTCGTCAGCGAACTGTTCGCGCCCTATGCCGGCGCCGGCGTGACCGTGCAAGTCACCACCGTGAACAACGCCCCACCCGAAAACACGGCCAATACCACCGACTTCATCACCATCGTGATCCCCGGCAGCGCCGGCAAGCGCGGCGGCGGCAAGGCGCCGACGCTGGGCGTGATCGGCCGCAACGGCGCCATCGGCGCGCGCCCGGCACTGGTGGGCCTGGTCTCCGACGCCGACGGCCCGATCGGCTGCCTGGCGGTGGCGCTGAAGCTGGCGCAGATGAAGGCGCGCGGCGACCACCTCGACGGCGACGTGATCGTGACCACGCACCTGTCGACCGATGTCTCGATGGTGCCGCACGACCCGGTGCCGTTCATGGGCATGCCGGTGTCCTCCGACACCATGAACGACTACCAGGTGCTGCCGGAAATGGACGCGATCCTGTCGATCGATGCGTCCAAGGGCAACAGCATCATCAAGCACCGCGGCTTTGCCATCTCGCCGACGGCGATGCAGGGCTACATCCTGCGCGTGGCGCCGGACCTGGTGGCAACGATGGAATCGACCACGGGCTGCCCGGCGGTGACCTTCCCGATCTCGCTGCAGGACATCACGCCGTACCACAACGGCCTGTACCACTTCAACAGCATCATGCAGCCGCACGTGGCCACGGCGGCCCCGGTGGTGGGTGTGGCCGTGACCGCGCAGTCGGTGGTGTCGGGCAGCGCCACCTCGGCCAACCACGAGATCGACATCGCCGAGGCGGTGCGCTTCTGCGTGGAGGTGGCCAAGCGCTTCGGCGTCGGCAAGTGCCAGTTCTTCAATGCCGCCGAGTGGGAAAAGATCCGCGCGATCTATCCGGACCTGTCGGTATTCCAGACCGCGGGCAAGCGCTGAGCCTTGCGGGTCAGCGTGCCGTCACCTTGCCCGGATCGGGATGCGTGACGGCAGGCGGTACGGTCTCGCCATGCCGCCGCTTCCATTCGTCGAAGCCGCCGGCCAGCGCCCAGGTCCTGGGATAGCCGGCAACACGCAGGCGTTCGGCCAGCAGCGCCGCGGACATCTCGTTCGGGCAGGCGCAATAGACCACGATGTCGGCCTCGGCGGGCGGCACGCCCAGCGCGTCGAGGCTGTCGAGCGCGCCCTGCATGTCGAGCACCATCGAACCGGGGATGCGTTCCATCGGCATGTCGCCATGGGCGCGCACGTCGATCACGACGGGCAGCGTGCCGGCCACGCGGCGCGATTCCAGTTCATCCACGCTCATGCGCGGCACGCGCTTCGTGATGCGCAGCAGCCGGAAGCGGCGCCACGAGCGCCACGCCAGGAACACCAGGAACGCCGCCACCACCGTCACCACGGCCATATGTCCGTAGGTGCTGAAACCCTCCAGGATGGCATCGATAAAGTCGCTGAACACCACGCCGATCAGCAGGCCGCTGCCGGCCCACACCAGCGCACCGATCGCGTCGTAGAACAGGAACACCGGCAGCGGCGTGCCGGTCATGCCCGCCATCGCGGTGGACAGCGCGCCGGCACCGGGCAGCAGTTTCGCGAACACCAGCGAGCGGGGCCCCACGCGCAGGTACAGCGACTGGGTCTGGCGGATGCAGGAATCGGGCGAGATCGATACCTTGCAGATGGTGCGCAGCATCGGCTGCCCCAGCCGGCGGCCGGCGAAGTACCAGCCGGTATCGGCGATCAGGCAGGCAACGATCACCGCGGCAAGCACCGCGCCGATCGACGGGCCGGTTTCCTGCATGCCGAGCGCGCCGGCGACGAACAGCATCGGGTACGCCGGCACCGGCAGGCCCGCCTGTTCCACCAGCACGTTCAGGAACACCAGCATCAGCCCGTGGTTTTCCAGCAAGGCTTGTAACTCTCCCACCGTATTTCCCCCCTTGGTTCAGGTGCCAGTGTGCCAGCCAGGGGCAACTGGTGCACGGGCGTCTTTGCATGGGAGCATCAAAACTACTGATTGCCCGTCACTTACGTTGTCCTACAACCTTGCGACCACCGTTAAAGCCGCGTGAAGTGACGCTTGTACCTCCTGCATTGACCTCCGATGTGGACGGGCCGGGCGTGCGCGGTACATTTCTCCCGGTAAACCCGGGGGCACCCTCCCGCCCTATTGCCTTTGCCTGATCGTTGTCGTACGATGACTGATAACTCGGATGACCCGCCAATCGGCAGGTCACCGCCGTCACCACCCTGGGCCGCCGGCCCGATCAGGATTTCGCAATGCTCGCACCCAACGAACTCAAGCAGATCGTCTCCGATGGCCTGCTGTCCTTTCCCATCACCGACTTCGACGCCAAGGGCGACTTCAACGCCAAGTCCTACGCTGATCGCCTGGAATGGCTGGCCCCGTATGGCGCCACCGCGCTGTTCGCCGCCGGCGGCACCGGCGAGTTCTTCTCGCTGACCCCGGCCGACTACACCGCCGTGGTCGACACCGCGGTCAAGACCTGCGCCGGCAAGGTGCCCATCCTGGCCGGCGCCGGTGGCCCGACCCGCACCGCCATCGCCTATGCGCAGGAAGCCCAGCGCCTGGGCGCCGCCGGCGTGCTGCTGCTGCCGCACTACCTGACCGAAGCCAGCCAGGACGGCATCGCCGCCCACGTGGAAGAAGTCTGCAAGGCGGTCGACATCGGCGTGATCGTCTACAACCGCGCCAACTCCAAGCTGAATGCCGACCAGCTGACCCGCCTGGCCGACCGTTGCCCCAACCTGATCGGCTTCAAGGACGGCGTGGGCGACATCGAGGCCATGGTCAGCATCCGCCGCAAGCTGGGCGACCGCTTCTCGTACCTGGGCGGCCTGCCCACGGCCGAGGTCTACGCCGCCGCCTACAAGGCGCTGGGCGTGCCGGTGTACTCGTCGGCGGTATTCAACTTCATCCCGAAGACCGCGATGGACTTCTACCGCGCCATCGCCGCGGACGACCAGGAGACCGTGGGCCGCCTGATCGACAACTTCTTCCTGCCGTACCTGGCCATCCGCAACCGCAAGGCCGGCTACGCCGTGAGCATCGTCAAGGCCGGCGCCCGCATCGTCGGCCGCGACGGCGGCCCGGTGCGCGCACCGCTGACCGACCTGACCGGCGAAGAAATGGAAATGCTGGGCACGCTGATCAACAAGCTCGGCCCGCAGTAATCCGTCCTGCCATTGCACAGCGACAGGCCGGCCGCGGGGCACTTTGCCCTCCGGCCGGCTTGTCCTCTTCTGCCACACCCAAACGCTGACAAGGAATCCATCCATGCACATCACCGGCGACATGCTGATCGGCGCGCAAGCCGTGCGCGGCGCGCAATCGACGCTGCAGGCGATCAACCCCTCCACGGGTGAAGTCCTGGGCCCCGACTTCCACGGCGGCGGCCAGGCCGATGTAGAGCGCGCCTGCGCGCTGGCCGAAGCGGCCTTCGACACCTATCGCAATACCTCGTCCGAGCAGCGCGCGGCCTTCCTGGAAGCGATCGCCGCCGGCATCGAGGCGCTGGGCGACACGCTGATCGAGCGCGCGCACCAGGAAAGCGGCCTGCCGATCGCGCGCCTGCAGGGCGAGCGCGGCCGCACCGCCGGCCAGCTGCGCCTGTTCGCGACCGTGCTGCGCGAAGGCCGCTGGCAAGACGCCACCTTCGACGCCGCATTGCCCGAGCGCACCCCGCCGCGCCCCGACCTGCGCATGCAGCGCATCGCAGTCGGCCCGGTGGCGGTATTTGGCGCGAGCAACTTCCCGCTGGCCTTCTCGGTCGCGGGCGGCGACACCGCTTCCGCACTGGCCGCCGGCTGCCCGGTGGTGGTCAAGGCGCATTCGGCGCACCTGGGCACGTCCGAACTGGTTGGCCGCGTGATCCAGAAGGCCGTGCAGGACGCCGGCCTGCCGGAAGGCGTGTTCTCGCTGCTGGTCGGCGCGGGCAATGTCGTCGGCACGGCGCTGGTGTCGCATCCCGCGATCCAGGCGGTTGGCTTCACCGGTTCGCGTTCGGGCGGCATGGCACTGATGCAGGCGGCCAACGCGCGCCCGCAGCCGATTCCCGTGTACGCCGAGATGAGCAGCATCAACCCGGTGTTCCTGCTGCCCGCCGCGCTGCAGGCGCGCGGCGCCGAGATCGGCCGCCACCTGGTGGATTCGCTGGTGCTGGGCGTGGGTCAGTTCTGTACCAACCCCGGCCTGGTGATCGGCATCGAAGGCCCGGCGCTGGACCAGTTCCGCACCGCGGCACTCGACGCGCTGGGCGGCAAGCCGGCGGCCACCATGCTCACGCCGGGCATCCATGCCGCCTATGAAAAGGGCGTGGCGCAGCTGTCGTCGCTGGATGGCCTGCAGCGCATCGGCGACGGCGTGGCCGCCACGGGTGTCAACCAGGCCCGTCCGGTGATCTTCGAGACCACCGCCGCGCAGTTCCTGGCCGACCACCGCATGCAGGCCGAAGTGTTCGGCCCGTCGACCGTGCTGGTGGTATGCCGCGACCTGGAAGAGATGCTGGCGCTGGCCAACCAGCTCGAAGGCCAGCTCACCGCCACCATGCAGCTCGATGACGCCGACCTCGACGCCGCGCGCCGCCTGCTGCCGGTGCTGGAGCGCAAGGCCGGGCGCGTGCTGTGCAACGGCTATCCGACCGGCGTGGAAGTGGCGTATGCCATGGTGCATGGCGGGCCGTTCCCGGCGACGTCGGATGTGCGCTCGACCTCGGTCGGCGCCACGGCGATCGATCGCTTCCTGCGTCCGGTCTGCTACCAGAACCTGCCGCAAGGGTTGCTGCCGGCGGCGCTGCAGGGATAAGCGCTACGCTTGCCGTGACGAGCCCCGCCTTGTGCGGGGCTTTTTGTTGTAAGGAGCCACCGCAAAAAGAAAAACGGCCCGCGTTCGTCACGCGGGCCGCCTGTCGTTCAGAGCGTTGAAGCGCCCTGCCCGGGCGCGCGAAACCTTACCGATCAAGCGTCCAGCTTGATCCCCGCCTGCTTCACCACGCCCGCCCAGCGCGCCTGCTCGGCAACGAAGAACTTGCCGGTTTCCGCCGGCGTCATCGTCACCACCTCGGCGCCCTGCTGGACCAGTTGCGAACGCAGCTCCGGCGCGCGGATGATCTTGATCAGCTCGGCGTTCAGCCGCGTCACCAGCGCATCCGGCATGCTGGCCGGCGCCATCACGCCCTGCCAAGTGCCCGACTCAAAGTTGGGCACGCCCTGCTCGGCAATGGTCGGCACGTTCTGCAGCAGCGGCATGCGCGTGCGCTTGGACTGGGCGATCAGCTTGAGCTTGCCCGACTGCACATGCGGCAGCGTGGCCAGCATGCCGTTCATCAGCACCTGCGCGCTGCCGCCAACGGTATCGGCAATCGCCTGCGAACCGCCCTTGTACGGCACGTACTGCCACTTGGCGCCGGTGGCCTGTTCCACCGCCACGCCGGCCAGGTGCGGCGCGCTGCCGATCGCGGTCACGGCAAAGTTCAGCTGGCTGCGCTTGGACAGCTCGACCAGTTCCTTCAGGTTGCTGACCTGCACCGACGGATGCACCACCAGCAGGTGCGGTGAATAGGCCAGCATCGTCACCGGCTTGAGATCCTTGGCGATATTGAAGCTGAGCTTGGTATAGACCGACGGGCTGATCGCCAGCGCGCCGATATCGCACAGCATCAGCGTGTGGTTGTCGGTTGCCTGCGCAACCATGGCCGCGCCCACGTTGCCGTTGGCGCCCGGCTTGTTGTCGACCACCACGGACTGGCCCAGGGCCTCGCCCAGCTGCTTGCTGATCAGGCGCGCGATGATGTCGGACGAGCCGCCGGCGGTGTACGGCACCACCAGGCGGATCGGGCGCGTCGGCCAGGCGGGCTGCGCGGCGTGCGCGCCGGTGGCCAGGCCGGCCAGCGGGCCGGCGGCGATGCCCGCGGCCAGCGCGGAAGTCTGCTTGAGGAAGATGCGGCGTCCCTGGGTCATGTTGTGTCTCCGTTGGCGTTTGCAGAGGCGCCGACGCGGCACGGTGGTCGTGCGGCCGCCGGCGCGGTCAATGTGTTGGTGAGTTCAGCTGGATGCCGCTTGCGCTCAGTCGAGCACGATGCGGCCCTTCTCGATCACGGTCTTCCAGCGCTGCAGTTCCTGCGCTTCAAACTGGCTGAACTGCTCGGGCGTGTTCGCCACTACCTCGAAGCCGTTCTCCGACAGCTTCTGGCGCATCTTGGGATCGTTCAGCGCGCCGACCAGCGCGCCATGCAGGCGCGTCTTCACGTCGGCGGGCAGCCCGCGCGGCGCGGCCACGCCTTGCCACGAATAGACCTCGACCTCCCTGACGCCGGCTTCCGCCATGGTCGGCACGTTGGGCAACACGGTCGAGCGCTTGTCCGCCGTCACCGCGAGCGCCTTGAGCTTGCCGGTGCGGATGTGCTGCAGCACCGCGTTGATGTTCTGGAACGACACGTCCACCTGCCCGGCGAGCAGGTCGGAGATCGCAGGCGCGCCTCCCTTGTACGGCACGTGCAGGCCGTCGGTGCCGGTCTTCTGCCAGAACAGCGCCGCGGTCAGGTGGTCGGACGAACCCGCGCCGGACGAGGCAAAGCTGACCTTGCCCGGATTCTTCTTCATGTGCGCCACCAGTTCCTGCACGTTCTTCGCCGGGAACTGCGGATTGACCACCAGCACGTTGGGCGCGCGCACCGCCACCGTCAGCAGGTCGAAGTCCTTGACCGGGTCGTAGCCCAGGTTCTTCTGCAGGAACGGGTTGACGGCAAAGACGCCGATCGACGCCACCAGCATGGTGTAGCCGTCCGCCGGCGCGCGCTTGACGAAGGTCGCGCCGATGGCGCCGGTCGCGCCGGGCTTGTTGTCGACCACGAACGGCTGGCCCAGCTTTTCATTGAGCGGCGCCGTCAGCATGCGCGCGATGGTGTCGGTGGAGCCGCCCGCGGGGAACGGCACCACCACCGAAACCGGGCGTTGCGGCCAGTCCTGCGCGGCCCGGGCGTGGCCGGCAGCCAGCACCGCGACGGTCAGCACCGAGCCGACAGCAACGGCGCGCAGCCAGTCTTGCAGGCGCAGCGCGCCCGTGCGTTGAAAGGGATACATCGTTGTCTCCTGCTTTATCTTCTGGGTACCGGCGCGCAGGCGTTGCGGCGGCGCGCCGGGAGATCGGACCGATCGGACCGGACTGCCGTGCCGGCTCAGCGCACCATGCAGGGCGCCTTGTTGTTGAATTTCCAGCCGGGGATCAGGAACTGCATGGCGATGGCGTCGTCACGCGCACCCAGGCCCTTGCTCTGGTACAGCGCATGCGCGCGGCCCAGCGCATCCATGTCGAGTTCCACGCCCAGGCCCGGCGTCTTGGGCACCTGTACCAGGCCGTTCTCGATCTTCAGCGGCGACTTGGTCAGGTTCTCGCCGTCCTGCCAGATCCAGTGCGTGTCGATGGCGGTAACGCGGCCCGGCGCGGCGGCGGCCACGTGGGTGAACATCGCCAGCGAGATATCGAAGTGGTTGTTCGAGTGCGAGCCCCAGGTCAGCCCCCATTCGGCACACATCTGCGCCACGCGCACCGAACCCTGCATGGTCCAGAAGTGCGGGTCAGCCAGCGGGATGTCGACGGACTGCAGGCGCACCGCATGGCCCATCTGGCGCCAGTCGGTGGCGATCATGTTGGTTGCGGTGGGCAGGCCGGTGGCGGTGCGGAACTCGGCCATGATCTCGCGCCCCGAATATCCGTCCTCGGCGCCGCACGGATCCTCGGCATAGGCCAGGATGCCGTGCTTGTCGCGGCACAGGCGGATCGCATCGGCCAGCAGCCAGCCGCCGTTCGGATCCAGCGTCACCCGAGCCTTGGGGAAACGCTCGTGCAACGCAATGATCGCTTCCATCTCTTCGTCGCCGCGCAGCACCCCGCCCTTGAGCTTGAAATCGTTGAAGCCGTAGCGCTCATAGGCGGCCTCGGCCAGGCGCACGATCGCCTCGGGCGTCATCGCCACCTCATTGCGCAGGCGGAACCAGGCGTTGTCGGCATCGGGTTCGGTGCGGTAGTCCAGCGTGGTGCGCTGGCGGTCGCCAATATAGAACAGGTAGCCCAGCATCTCGACGGCGTCGCGCTGCTGGCCTTCTCCCAGCAGTGCCGCCACCGGCACCTGCAGGTGTTGGCCGAGCAGGTCGAGCAGCGCGGCTTCCAGCGCGGTGACGGCGTGGATGGTGATGCGCAGGTCGAAGGTCTGCAGGCCCCGGCCACCGGCGTCGCGGCTGGCAAAGGTGGCGCGCACGCGGTTCAGGATGGCCTGGAACTGGCCGATGGGCTGGCCGACCAGCAGCGGGCGGGCGTCTTCCAGGGTCTGGCGGATGCCTTCGCCGCCCGGCACTTCGCCCACGCCGGTGTGGCCGGCGCTGTCGCGCAGGATCACGATATTGCGCGTGAAGTACGGGCCATGTGCGCCCGACAGGTTCATCAGCATGCTGTCGTGCCCGGCCACGGGCACCACGGTGAGTTCGGTCACCACGGGGGTCTGGCCGGCACCGGCGTGCGTGGCGGGGGCGGCGGAAGTGGCGGGATGGGTCATTCTGGTCAGGTCTCCGGCATTGCTATGTTATCGGTCATCGTATGACTGATAACCCAGTATAATGAGGCCATCTCGAACCGGTCAAGTCCGGGAAACCCCGCCCGTATCCGCCATGCCTACCGCACGCAACTCTGCCCTGCCCGATCCGTCTCTTGCTGCCGCCGGCGCGCCCGGCGCCGCCCCGGCCGTGCCGTTGCGCCGCCGCGGCCGCACCCTGGCCGAAGAAGTGGTGCAGGCGCTCTCTGAAGAGATCCACCAGGGCCAGCTAAAGCCCGGCGACAAGCTGCCGACCGAATCGGAAATCATGGCGACGCAGGGCGTAAGCCGCACCGTGGTGCGCGAAGCTTTGTCGCGGCTGCAGGCCAGCGGCCTGGTCGAAACCCGCCACGGCATCGGCACCTTCGTGCTGGCGCGCGCGACGGAAGCGCCCTCGCCGTTCCGCATCGGGCCGGACACGCTGGGAACCGCGATCGATGTGATGGCGATGCTGGAATTCCGCGTCAGCCTGGAGGCCGAGGCTGCCGGACTGGCCGCCGCCCGCCGCAGCGACGCCCAGCTAGCCGCGATGCGCCAGGCGCTGGACGATCTCAAGCGCAATACCGGGGCCGGCAACGACGCGGTGGACAGCGATTTTGCCTTCCACCTCGCCATCGCCCGGGCCACCGGCAACCGCTACTTCACCGACATCATGGGCCACCTGGGCACCATGCTGATCCCGCGCAGCCGGCTGCAGGTCAACACGCCGGAGCGCGAGCAGTACCTGGAGCGGGTCCAGTTCGAGCATGAGAACATCTACGACGCGATCGAGCGCCGCGACCCGGACGCGGCCAAGGCGGCGATGCGCATGCACCTGACCAACAGCCGCGAGCGGCTGCGCAAGGCCTCGGGCTCCGGCGGCGCGCAGGCCTGACGCCCGGACGCCCCGCGGGGCGTATCCTACCGCCGCAAGTCATACGATGTCCGAACAACTGGCCGCGGCCGGCGCCTACAAGGCGAGTCGGCAGCGGCGCGCGAAGTCGACCAGTTCCACCAGGGACGACACCTGCAGCTTGGCCATGATGCGCGCCTTGTAGCTGCTGACGGTCTTGTTGCTGATAAACAGGCTGGCGCTGATGGCCTTGTACGACATCCCGCGCGCCAGCATCTGCAGCACCACCAGTTCCTTGTCGGAAAGCCGGCGCAGCATCTCGTCGTCGGCGGACATGGCGTGGCGCGAGCCGCCATCCCGGCCCATCGCCGGAAACACCGTGTAGCCGGCCAGCACCGATTCGACCGCGCGCAGGATTTCCTTCAGGTCCTGCGTCTTGCTGACGAACCCCTGCGCGCCGACCTGCCACGAGCGGCTGACGAACACCGCCGGATCCAGCGCCGTCACCACCAGCAAACGCACCTGCGGATGGATCGCCCGCAGCCGCGGCGCCACGTCGAGTCCGCTCGAGCGCGGGATGTCCAGGTCGAGCAGCACGAGGTCGGGCATGCGTGCGCGCGCCAGCTCGAGCGCGCATTGCCCGTTGTCAGCTTCGATCACTTCATCAACGCCGAGCAGCTGCAGCAGGTGGGTCTTGAGAACCAGCCGCATCGCCGGGTGGTCGTCAACGATCAGGATGGTGGTCATGCTTCGGTTCGCGTGGATGGTAATGTCGGAGGCATCGGCTGGCGCGATGCAGGCCCAGTATATGGAGGCCCGGCAGCGCGCAGGATGGGAGGATTCCGCAAGCTATTACGGCTCGCCCCTAGGCTCGCCTCAGACGCAGCGCACCGGGTTGCATGCCCGGCCCGCGCACCGCATGCCGGCGTTCCCCTGCACGCGGCAGGGACAACGGCAAAGGTCCAGTGGTGCTACTCTATTCCGGTGGTGTCACCCAGGAGAACACTGTGCCTCGCAAGACCCCCATCGAGCGCTACCGCAACATCGGCATCAGCGCGCATATCGACGCCGGCAAGACCACGACGACCGAACGCATCCTGTTCTACACGGGCGTCAACCACAAGCTGGGCGAGGTGCACGATGGCGCTGCCACCATGGACTGGATGGAGCAGGAGCAGGAGCGCGGCATCACCATCACGTCGGCTGCCACCACCGCCTTCTGGAAAGGCATGGCCGGCAACTACCCCGAACACCGTATCAACATCATCGATACGCCGGGACACGTCGACTTCACCATCGAAGTCGAGCGCTCGATGCGCGTGCTCGACGGCGCCTGCATGGTCTATGACGCGGTCGGCGGCGTGCAGCCGCAATCCGAGACCGTCTGGCGCCAGGCCAACAAGTACGCGGTGCCGCGCATTGCCTTCGTCAACAAGATGGACCGCGTCGGCGCGGATTTCTTCCGCGTGCAGACGCAGATCGCCGACCGCCTCAAGGGACGCGCCGTGCCGATCCAGATCCCGCTCGGCGCCGAAGACCATTTCCTGGGCGTGATCGACCTGGTCAAGATGAAGGCCATCGTCTGGGACGATGCCAGCCAGGGCGTGCGCTTCGAGTACCAGGAAATTCCCACCGAGCTGTTGCCCACCGCGCAGGCGTGGCGCGACAAGATGGTGGAAGCCGCTGCCGAAGCCGATGAAAGCCTGCTCGAACACTATCTTTCCGGCGAGGCGCTGACCGAAGAGCAGATCAAGCGCGGCCTGCGCAAGCGCACCATCGCCAACGAGATCGTGCCGATGCTGTGCGGCAGCGCCTTCAAGAACAAGGGCGTGCAGAGCATGCTCGATGCGGTCATCGACTACCTGCCCTCGCCCGCCGACGTGCCGGCCATCCTCGGCCACACCGAGGACGACCGCGAGGCCGAGCGCCATCCGAGCGACGACGAGCCGTTCTCGGCGCTGGCGTTCAAGATCATGACCGACCCCTTCGTCGGCCAGCTGATCTTTTTCCGCGTGTATTCGGGCGTGGTCAAGTCCGGCGATACGGTCTACAACCCGCTCAAGTCCAAGCGCGAGCGCCTCGGCCGCATCCTGCAGATGCATGCCAACGTGCGCCAGGAAATCAAGGAAGTGCGCGCGGGCGACATCGCCGCGGCAGTCGGCCTGAAGGAAGCGACCACCGGCGATACGCTGTGCGATCCGGACAAGGTCATCATCCTGGAGCGCATGAGTTTCCCCGAGCCGGTGATCTCGCAGGCAGTGGAGCCCAAGACCAAGGCCGACCAGGAAAAGATGGGCATTGCGCTGAACCGCCTGGCGCAGGAGGACCCGTCATTCCGCGTGACCACCGACGAGGAATCCGGCCAGACCATCATCTCCGGCATGGGCGAGTTGCACCTGGAAATCCTGGTCGACCGCATGCGCCGCGAGTTCAACGTGGAGGCGTCGGTCGGCAAGCCGCAGGTGGCTTACCGCGAGACCATCCGCCAGTCGGTCAAGGACGTGGAAGGCAAGTTCATCAAGCAGTCCGGCGGCCGCGGCCAGTACGGCCACGTGGTGCTGAACCTCGAGCCGATGCCGCATGGCGGCGGCTATGAATTCGTCGATGCGATCAAGGGCGGCGTGGTGCCGCGCGAGTTTATCCCCGCGGTGGACAAGGGCATCCGCGAGACCTTGCAGGCCGGCGTGCTGGCCGGCTATCCGGTGGTCGACATCAAGGCCACGCTGGTGTTCGGCTCGTACCACGACGTGGACTCGAACGAGAACGCCTTCCGCATGGCGGGCTCGATGGCTTTCAAGGAAGGCATGCGCCGGGCCCGGCCCGCGCTGCTGGAGCCGATGATGGCGGTCGAGGTGGAAACGCCGGAGGAATTCACCGGGAACGTGATGGGCGACCTGTCATCGCGCCGCGGCATGGTGCACGGCATGGAAGACATCGCCGGTGGCGGCGGCAAGATCGTGCGCGCCGAAGTGCCGCTGGCGACGATGTTCGGCTATTCGACCACGCTGCGCTCGCTGACACAGGGGCGCGCGACGTTCACCATGGAGTTCAAGCACTATGCCGAAGCGCCGGCCAACGTGGCTGAAGCGGTGATATCGGCAAAGCGGCTGGGATAGCGGTGGTTCTCTCCCCTGGCCGCCAGCCTGGAAGAGCCTTGAGCAGGTTCAACTGACGACCTTTTCTCTGCGCGTTGGCTTGCCCAGACGCAAGGCCGGTGGGATGTTCCAGGCCGAATGCAACCCGTCGAAGGAGATCTCCAATGCCAATAGCTTTACGCGACTGAGGCACTGCAAGCCTCGCTGTATTTTGGCAGCGGTCACTCGTGTACGCTCGGAGAGTATGCGATTCCGGCAATCGAGCCGCTTGCGGGAAGGGCCTACGCAATGCTCATAGACTCGCTCTGCGACGCAATCAGCAACGGCGTCGGATCGCACTTGCACAGGCACCAGTCATAGCTCAACGCCTGCTCGCGGCCATCCGGCCCTCGATTGGGCAGGCGTTCGCCCACGCAGGCAATCCTGCCCGTAGTCTTGCATTGCGGGCACCACACCGGATCGCCTTCATAGGCGACCGCCCGACCGTTCAGCATCTCGGTTCGTGAGGTCGCGCTGACCCTCCCGTTCGTTGTGGTCATGTCGCCGTCGCGGATGTCATGGCGTTGGTACATGCTTGACTCCTTGAAATCATGTCGTCCTGCCGTGGGGTTCCCCGCCTTCATCAGGCTGCGAAGGCATGGGTAAGAAATGCCATTGCCCGAACTCCGGGTCGAACATCGCGACCTGATTGCAGTCGGCAATTCCACCATGCGCGAACCTGACGGTTTCGACGGCGAATTTCTTAGCCCCAGACAGTCGCGCATCGGTCCAGCTCTGGACTTCCACATTCGTCTCCTGCCAGGCAAACAAGCCAGCCCCCTTCGCGCGGTTCGGAGAACTCCGCGAAGGTGACCGGGTGCTGCTCGCCTGCCCAGTTCGCGCGGCCATACCTGCCAAGCGAACCTCCTGGCGTTTGCCGCTGGTGTCCGTCACGCGCCGGCCAGCCGAGGTGGATATCGGCAATGAACCCGTTGCCACCAGCTTCGATGACTTTATCTATATTTCCAGGTCACCAATTGGCGGCGAACTGACTCAGCATTTTTGTATTTGTACGATATTCTCTTCCCTTCGCGAATACCATCAAATCCCGCACCGAATCTATTCCCAAGCAAAGTGTCCTCAACCAAACTTGGCGAACCTTTCGAATATTCCATTTTTTCGTCATACACAAATACCTGGAAAACACTTCCGCCTGTATTCAACACGGAATTATCGGATCTCCAAGCTACAATTACGAAAAGTTTTTTCGGGCTTTTCCCGCTCGTGAATACACTAACAATTCGCGGTAACGCGCCGCCTTCCGGCTCGTAAACAGCCACATTTATTCGCTCGCGGCCGAGCAGATGAAGCGCTACTTGATCACCGTCTGGTCCGGCGTACGCGTGATATTCAATGCAAGATTCATTTCCAAAGAAAATCACCTTGCAACATTTTAATTCGGCTGCTGCATTGGCAAATCCAGCAGCCGAAAGCAAACCAACTATAAAAAATTTTATGAAGGTTTTCATAAATCGCTCACGGTTCAATCGAAGGCGGAAAATATGCCAGAGTCGAGTGGCGCAAGGGAATCTCACCCTCACGCCCTCACAGAACCGGACGTGAACCTCTCGATTCATCCGGCTCCTATCGTCCAACCGTAGTCTCCACGGCCCAGTGCGCAAAGAGGCCCGGCTGCCGAGATTTGACGTCTCGTAGCCATGCCGCTGCACGCCGCTTACGACCGCGGAGAGGTTTGTATTTCCGTTGGGCCCAGCGGACCAGCGCGGCATCGACTGCAAGCAGCACCTGCGCCAGCGCAGACCGATAGAATCGACCGTAGTACTGAATCCAACCCCGCAAAGTCGGACGCGTTCGGTCCGCCAACTCAGTCAGACTCAGGTCATAGCGGTGCAACACACTACGGCGACGCATCTCCTGCCGCATCGCTTTCGCAGCCTTGTTGCTGACTGCAGGCACGAAGCCAACCGACAGCGTGCCGCCCTGACTTCTGACACTTCGCGGCCTGAACGTATAGCCCAGGAAGTCGAACTGACATAGCGGATAGCTTGCATGCCTGTTGGCCTGCTTGCAATACACGATTTTGGTCTTCTCTGGATGCAGATCCAGCTTGCATTCGGCCAGCCGCGTCTCTAGCCCCTGCTTGAGCAGCCGCGCCTGCGCTTCGCTCTTGCAATGACAGATGACATCATCGGCATAACGCGCGAATGGCACGTCCGGATGATGCTTCTGCATCCACCGGTCGAACGCATAGTGGAGGAACAGGTTAGCCAGCACCGGACTGACGACACCGCCTTGCGGCGTGCCCTTGTCCGGGTACTCCACGGCCCCGTCAGGCATTTGCACGGGTGCCTTGAGCCAGCGCTCGATATACAGCAGCACCCACGCGCAGTCCGTGTGACAGCGCACCGCGCGCATCATGAGTTCCCAATCGATACTACCGAAGAAATTCTTGATGTCGAGGTCAAGCACCCATTCGTACTCCCAGCATCGCTGCCGGGTGACGTTGAGCGCCTGATGCGCCGATCGTCCGGGACGATACCCGTATGAGTCACGGTGAAACACCGGTTCCACGAGCGGCTCCAGATATCGCTTGACCACCGTCTGAGCGATGCGATCGGAGATCGTGGGTATTCCCAACGGCCTCGTTCCCGCACCTCCCGCTTTGGGTATGTCAACCCGCAGCACCGGCGGCGGCATGTAGCTGCCGGAGGACATCCGATTCCAGATCCGATACAGATTGTTCTTCAAATCTGCCTCGAATGCCTTCATCGACTGTCCATCCACGCCCGCCGCCCCACGGTTGGCCTTCACCTGTTGATATGCTTCCCACACCTCACGTTTGGAAATACAAAACGGTTTTGCTTTATCCATGCGGGTCCTCCCCTTGCGGGTTGCCCGCAGTACAAAGCCAGACGATGACGCCCCTTCGGTCCAGCCCCATTACAGGACCTTCAGCCCTACTACGGACGTCTCCGCCCCTGTGCCCCGCATCGGTACTCTCATCCTTGCGGAGGCCTTCCGCTTGGATTTCTCCCTTCGCATCGGGACGACAGGTTCCCAAGTTCCTTACTGAAGCCTGAGTCAAAGTCACGCCGCCTTTATGCCGGATGCCGAATGGGCCGTCAGCAGGCATCGCCCAAACTTGTCCCGGAGCATGAAATCCCCCCGGTTTTGACATCGATTATCACGATTACGACACGTCATCAGCGGTTCACTCACGTTCGTCTCTTTGACTCCCACCTGCCGGAGTTACCCCCCGACTTTTCCAACAACGCTCACCACGAGGACTCTTTACCCACGCAGCTTGTGGCGGTTTGAAGCCTGCTCCTGCAAGCCGACTTCGAGGGGCCGTCCCTCATCTTCAGTAAAGCATCGCGAACATCGATGGGCTGATGCTCGCGTTCTTGGCACACATTCCATATGACGTGAAAATTATTACGCCTATCGCCGTAGCTATCGGTGTGCAAATTTATGACAGCCGTAATCTTGTCTACGACACTATCGCCATGGCCAGTATCAGCTATCTCCGGTAGCTTGTTGGATATCCAGAAACAGACCACAGAGCGTACCGAAAATCGCATTTCGGAAACTAAATCCGGGTTTTGCACGAAATCTTCGCTCCCCTGAGGCCAGAGGGTTTTGTAGAAATTCTGAAACCCTTGATAGTTGGCTTTACCTGTGAGTTGCTTGAGGCCTCGCCCCCTATACTTCCACCCATCACCGCTCGCTACATTTCCGTTGCCTATCTTGTTCGCATATGCGCGATTTGCAATTGCCTGAGGGTTCGCGGGGTGCGCGGAAGTTCTACCGTACAGCTCTGCTTCCGCTGTATGACTTGAAAAGTAACTGAATTTTTGAATCAGGACGGAAGATCGATAGTTTAAATTTTCAGAAGTATTTAATGAAGCACCCGCCTCCTGTTTAATTTGCGCAAAGAAATGCGAAAGACGCAGTTTGGTGTTCAGCTTGTAATCCGCCAATATCGGGTTAAGTTCATCAGCAATTATTCGGAGATTTTCATTCGATGCGCCCGGAAATAGCATTTTCAGAATTTCCATCGTGATTTTTCCGCTCGCGGGTCTGAAATTCGCAATCAACGCAATCGGATGGATATGCTGCACGGTCGGGCTGGTCGGGAAGCCTGTAACCTTGCCCTTCACCTCGTCCCACCATTGCAGCTTCTTGATTCGCTGCAACTCGCGCTGCCAGTTATCCCTGGCATTACGCATCAGCGGCGTCAGCGCTTCCCACCGGCTCATGTCGCCGCCCCATTCGCTCTCGTAGCGCAGGATCACGTGCGATAGTGCCTGCGCGAGCGAGGGCACGTGCATGGCTGACTGGATGGCCCGCGCGGTGACTCTGCCGCCTCCCTTGCCCTTGCCGTCCCCGGCGTTCAGCTTCGCGACGGTCTGCTCCAGCTTGAACAACAGCGGGCTGTTGTTCACCGCCGCCAGCGATGGCTCGAACTCCTTCTGCTCCTTCCAGTTGGCCGCCCCCGTGATGACGAGATTGCGCCGGAACGCATCGGCAATCTGGATGCCGGTGGCATCCACCGTTTCGAAGCCGGGCCAGGCCCACGGGCTTTCCCATATCGTGCCAGGGTGGTTCTTCTCGCACACCCAGCCCCAGGCATTCTCGCCATCGGCGGTGCTAAACGGTAAATGCCACCAGTGGACCTTCTGGTCGTCGGTGGCCTTATCCTTGGCCTCCAGGGCGTCCAGTTGTCCGCGCGGATACCCGTTGGCCGGATCGGCAACACCTTGCAGGCTCAAGGGGAATTTGCTCCAGGCGGGCGTGCTATCCCCGGCATTTGCCAGATTCGCGCGCTCGATCCATACCGGCGGACCGTCAAACTGGTAGGCAACGCCCATACTCCCCAAATGCATCGGCTGCACCTTGACCCACGGGCCGCCGGTTGGACTGTCTGCGGTGAGTTCTGCCTTTTTCACCGCATAGTGGAGTCTCAACTTGCGATCCGCCGCTGGAACGGCTGTCACCAGCTTTGTCCCGGCATCGATCACCAGCAGGCTGCGTTGGTCCGCTGGTAGTTGCGCGGCCCTGGCGCGGCTTTTGGCAAGGAACGCGGCGAAGCCATCGTCGGCGAAGACTTCGAGGTGCAGCAACTTGCGCCTGGCGGTGGGCGGCAAGGGGGTGGCGGTCTCATAGTCGTGATATTCGCCCAATTGCCCCAGCGGCGTTCCGGCAGTCACATGAAGGGCCGAGGCGGGAATGACGACCTGATTGAGTTGCTTGGGCTCCTTGGTCGGCTGGTGACGGCTCAGACTGATCCAGCCCCAATCGCCCTTAGGGGTGACCGGCGAATTAGGTTTGTCGCTGTCATTCTCCCATGGCACGAAGTTATCTTCCTCGCCAAACTGGCCGCCGCTGGTCGTGCTGATCATCCCACCTACGACGATGCCCTTGATGTGCCCCCAGTCCCCGCGTCTTTCGCTGATGACAACCTCGCTGCCTTCCGGCAGGAAGCCGACCTGGCTGCCTGCAGTGTATTGCCCCTTCTTCTTCCCCGCCGTCGGCTCCGTCCAGACGAAAGCGCCCGTCGAACCGGGCGCGCTGCCACTGGCGGCAGGATGCTGATGGTCCTTGCCCCGAATCTTGAATGCGTCGACATCCCACCAGAAGGGCCGCAGCAGCTTTTCGTCGGCAAGGTAGGTCGTCCAGTCCGCCATGTGCATGTACAAGCTGTACAGGTCCTGCATTTCGTCGGCGGCCGGCGCCGCGTTATTGTTGGGCGCAGGGGGCAGGACTAGAAGGTGGCGCACCAGCACAAAGCCGGTGGAATACATTGCCCACTTGCCGTCCGCGAATTGCAGATGTGGACACCTATCATTGACGCGGTACGCGACGATTTCGCCGTCAGCGATACAGCGCACGCCCCCGGTCTGGTCTAGCCTGGACGCGGTGCCGCCACCGAAGTGTGCGCCGCCATGCGGGAAGCCGTTCACGCCAAGCGGAAAGAAGCCATCGTCCATCGATGAAAAGGCTTCGTAGAATTTTTGCGGGTCGGCGATTTCCTTCTTTTTGGCGTCGGGAAAGGGATATCCCCACGTCAGGGCGGCGCGAGTCGTGGGAGCGGCTGTGGGCGATGGCGTCGAGGCGGGATGCGGCTGGGGGGACATGTCTTGTGGCGTTCGTTAGCGATGAATCAGGAGTTGGCGCAATGCAACTGCCGTCGTCAGCCGGAGTACCGGGACCCGTGGCCGCCGGTATCCGGCAGGTCGGTGCTATAAGGAAGCGACGGCTTCCTTATCTCCGAGCCCGGCGTTTGCCGCTGCCAGGACATGGCCTTTTCATTCATGTCGCCCGGTGTTACCTGATGAATGGAGCAGGCGTCGATACGGATATATGAGCCACCCGCGCCAATCCAGACTTCCTTGTCCGCCGTCAGCACCAGCCTGCCGTCGGTGCTGGAGATCGTCAGGTCTTTCAATGCTGCCAGAGACATTTCATCGCTTTGCGCCTGAATCTGGACCTTGCCGCGCGCGGCAAAAAGCTTGATACCCAAGTTGTGCGCGAACAGAGACAGGGCATCGCCTGCGGCCATCACAATGCCCTTCAGGGCGCTGACGGCAAAGCTCGTGCCTGTCGCCACATTCACGTCCTTGCCCGCGCCCACGGAGACGCGATCCGGGGTCGCAAAGGCAATGCCCTTGGGCGCGGACAGCAGCAGGACGGCCTCCTTGAGTTCGTTCACGCTGCTCCTGAGCCACGCGTTCTCTGCCTTCAGGTCGACAATCTCCGCCTTGGCGAGGTTGGCTGCGTCGGCCAGCGTCTGTGCCTGCATCTGCACGGTCTCCAACTGGCGCAGGGCCACGCTGGTATCGGTTTGCTTGCCGTTCGCCCGCTGCTGGATATCCGCCGACAGCAGCAGGCCGCCGCCGGCGCGCACTGCGCCTTGCGCATCGGTGCGTAGTTCGAACCCTTCGCCGCGCTTCTTCTTCTTGTGGTCAACCAGGTAGCCCAGGTTGAGCTGGGTCTTGCCACCGTATTCGGTCGACAGCTTGATTCCTTCCTGCCCCTCCCAATCCTCGAAGCGCAGCTTGTTGTTGCTCTGCGTACGGATCACGTTGCGCGACAACCACCGGTCCTGGTTCGTGATCAGGTCCGTGTGCTGGCTGTTGTGCTGCACGTGCGCGATATACGGCTTGTTCGGATTGCCGTCACGGAAGGCCACGTCCACATAGGTGCCGTCGATCAGCGGGAAGTGGAAGCCCGTCTGGTTCGCCCCCGCGAACGGCTTGGCAAACGCCAGCGGCACGCTCTCTCCGCCGTTGGGCCATTCCTCGAAATCCAGATCGAAGCGAACCACGTAGCGGCCATCCTGCGTGAGGTAGGCATACTTGTACTCGCCCGGCGAGGTGATGCGCGCGCTGAGCGTGCCGGCAATGCGCGGCCAGTTGGCCTCGTCCAGAGGCAGGCGGAAGCGCCGGTCCGAGGGGATCGCCCGATAGGTGTTGCGGTAGGCCGCATCGCGCGCGCCGCTGTGGATGACCTCGGTGATGACCTGTCCGTTGGGCGCGTCAGGCAGCGCGTAGTCCATGCGCAGGATGCGCGCCGGGCACAGCGCCAGCACATTACTCTCGCCCGCGTAGACCAACTGTTCGGCAAACTCCGCCTCGTGGCGCAGCAGCGCCTCCCACTTTCCCCCCTCGAAGTCCAGGTGGTGCGTGCCGTAGACGTAGGACTGGCCGTAGGTTGTATTCTCCTTGCGCGCGACGTTGGCCTCGCCGGTGAAGCGCTCCCACGCCTTGTCGGGGTTGAAGTCCGCGACCCGGAACGACTCGGGGATGGTCCTGGCATGGGTCGTGAGCGAGAACACCGTTTCCTGCCCGGACTCCAGTCCTGCCGTCTCGCGGTACGGCACGCGCAGTTCAGGCTGGTAGAGGTAGTGGTCGATGTCGTCGCCGAACACGATCATCTCGCCGAACTTGCCGGGGGTGAAGTAGCAATACAGGCCCTCCTGCACCATCAGCAGCCGGATATAGTCCCAATCCGACATCTGGTATTGCATGCGGAAGGCGTGCGGCGGGTATTTGCGGCGTGTCTTGAAGACGAACCGGTGGCCCTTGAGGTCGTGCCGGCGCAGGATCGCCTCGATGATTTGCGGAGCGGTCTGCTGCTGGTAGATGCGGCTGGCGCGTGTGAGCCGCAACCGCGCGACCAGCGGCTCGACCACGATCTCGTAGCCACAGAAATCGCGGGTCTGGCGGGTCTGGCTGAAGTGGGTGATGCACCCCGCGAACTTGCGCGGCTCGCTGCCATCGGCGGGAGCGATCAGGAAGGTGGCTTCCTTGCCCAGGTAGTCGGCACGGTCGAGCGCAAGCGGGTGCGTGAGTTGGATGGTGACGACATAGGGGGCGCCCATCCGTTCCACCGCTTCGAAGGACACCACCGACAGCGCGGCGGCGCTGGCCGTGCCGGGTACTTCGAGGAAGTAAGCCTGCCGCCCGGTGGTCAGCTCGTTGAGTGCGCGGGCGCCGGGAGCCTTGAGTTCGTCAAATCCTTCCGCCATTTTTGTTCACTCCGCTTTCGCCATACCGTTACGCTTGGTACTTCGTGCCAGGTTGGACATCCGCTGCCGCAGGCAGCCAGGGATTGGCAATTTTGCGGAGCAATCGCTGCGCCCGCATTTGAGACGCGTCAATAGAAGTCGAATGGTAGGGAAGGGGGCACGCAGCGGAATATCGGACGATTCCGAAAAATAGTTCGCCTTGATTGGGTTCAGATTAATTAAATCTGAATCTAGCGGATGGATATCTGCAGGCAGGTGCGAGCGGACAAGCGAATGCCGGACCGCGGGAGAGCCCCGCGACGCCGTGACAATTTCTTGCAATGCGATTAAACGCTCAGTGCGCGCGGCACTCGCACAGATAACTCAGCACGTCCCACGATTCAACGTTGACGTGGGACGGCTTTGCGGTGACGGGCACCAGTGTCTCGGGCTGGGACAGCGGCGCGCCCGTTGGCTCAAAGTAATCGACGCGGTAACCGCCGAAGGATCTTGGCACCCTCTGCGCCCTGCCGAAGGCTTGAGGGCGCCGGTCTTGCGGTACATATCGTCTGACGCCAGTTGTACACAATCTGCGGAATCGACAGCTATCCGCTAATCCGCGCTCAACACGCAGCCGCGGTCATCCTGAAAATCCCCTGCGCATTCCCCGCGTCAAACCCGAGGTCATAACGCTGTGGCGCAGCTTGCGCTTCGGAAAAGCGCTCGCGCGTGATGAACTCGTAGAACGATCCTGGCACCTCGCGCTCGACGGCCTCGCCCTGCGCACCGACGAACGTGCGGCGCACGGTATCGGCGCGGAAAGCAGTCTGCTTGACGCGCCCGCTGCCCGACACTTCCACCTTGTCCTTCATCGGCCGGCCCAGCTGCTTCTGCTGCTCGGCCAGCGCGAACACGTCGTCGACGCGGTCGGTGGCGTGGTTGAAGGCGTTGCCTTCGGTAGCGATCCATGCCATTTCGGCCGATTCGCGCAGCAGCGCTTCGTAGTCGGCCAGCCGCGGCGCTGCGTGCTGGCGCTCGAAGCAAGGCACCAGCAGGCCGACCAGTTCGGCGCCGTCGGCCACTGCCAGCGCGCCGTCGCGCTCCAGTTGCCACAGCAGCGTCTGCGCGCGCGGCGCCAGCGGATCGACGGAGCTGCCGGTGACGCGGCCGACCGCGGCACGGAAGTCTTCGCTGAAACGCTCCGGGTGGAATTCGCTGACGAAGAACTGGGCAATCTCTTCCGGTGCGTCGGCGTGCGCGTACGAGCGCCCGGTCATGCCGATGCGGTCGAGCGGATAGGTGCCGTTGAGCACGTAGCCCAGCGGACGCAGGATGCGGGTAAAGGCGGCCTCGCCTTCGGGCAGCGCGCCGTTGTCGCGCCATTTGACCGTGCGCAGCGCACCGTGGTCGAAGGTGACCTTGCCGCCGGCGGCGGCGACATCGTCGGTGTAGGCACGGCCGGTCGGCACGCGTTCCAGGATGCCGCCGAACAGCACCATGTTCAGCGCCTGGGCGATCTCGGCGCGGGTGGCGCGGCCTTGCGGGTCTTGCGGCAGGCTGGCCGGCAGCGTGACCAGCGACATCAGATGCGCGGCGCGGGCGGCGCCGACGTTTTCGGTGAGGAGCGTGGAGATATTGGATGGCATGGGCGCTTGATTTGGCAACGTGAACCGGCGCCTGCCCCGGGCGGGGCAGTACGAATATGGCGGACACCGATCCGCAGGGCAGGATAGTGGCCCGCGCAGCCCCCGCACAAGCGCGCATTGCGCACAACGTTGTGCGCGGGGCGCACGAACTCCGGTTCCGGGCCGCTGTTTATACTGTCGGACCTCCTTCCCCGCCGCCCCATGAGAAACGACATCCCCAACCTGGGCGCGCTGCAAGCCTTCGAGGCCTCGGCGCGGCTGGGCAGCTTTACCCGCGCCGCAGCCGAGCTGGCGCTGACGCACAGCGCGGTGGGGCGGCAGGTCGCACAGCTCGAACAACGCCTGGGCGTGGCGCTGTTCACGCGCGTGCGGCGGCGCCTGGCGCTGACCGAGACCGGGCGCGAATACGCCGCGCGCATCCGCCGCCACCTGGACCACCTGCAGCGCGACACGCTGGAAATCAGCACCGGCCGCGCCATGGGCTTCACGCTGGAACTGGCGGTGGTGCCCACCTTCGCCACGCAGTGGCTGATCCCGAGGCTACCGGACTTTGCGCAACGCCACCCCAACGTCACCGTCAACCTGTCGGCGCGTTCGCAGCCGTTCTCGTTCCAGGAATGCGCCTACGACGCCGCCATCTATTTCGGCGACCAGTTCTGGCCCGGCACGCGCGGCGGCGTGATCTTCCGCGAAGGCGGCATGGTGCCGGTGTGCAGCCCGGCCTTTCTTGCCGACCATGCCGGCCATCCCCTCACCGATGCCGCCAGCCTGGCACGCTGCCGTCATCTGCATCTGAGCACGCGCGCCAACGCCTGGCGCGACTGGTACGCGGCGCAGGGCTGGGACTTCAGCCTGGCGGCCTCGCGCGGGCCGCGCTATGAGCTGTTCACGATGATGACAGCCGCCGCCGCCGCGGGGCTCGGCATCGGCCTGGCGCCGCGGCTGCTGATCGAGCGCGAGCTGCAGACCGGCCAGTTGGTGATCCCGCTGGCCGGCATGCTGGACGAGCACCAGGGCTACCAGGGCCACCAGGGCTACTATTTCGCCTATCCCGACGGCCGGCCGGAATCGGAAGCGCTGGCGGCGTTCCGGAGCTGGATCCTTGGCCTGTCGCGCGACATGCCGGTCGACAGCTCCGAAGGCTGACGACACCCGCTAGCGTAGCGCCCGATACAGCACTATTCCGGGATGCCTGCCATGGGCCGGCGCGAATCGGCGGGCGACGCGCGCTTCAATATCGCCTTTGCCGGGCTGGGCTACCAGCTCACGCCGGCGTTGCACCTGTCGGGCGCCTACTACCGCTACTGGCAGGGCGGCGACGTGACCACGCAGTTCCAGGACGTGCCGGCGCTGCCCGGCAGCGGCAACGCCGACAGTCTTGCCGTGGTGGCCGACTACGCGCTGTCCAAACGTACCAGCGTGTACCTGGAGGCGGACGCCGTGCATGCGCGCGGCGGCGCGGTCGGCCGCGAGACCGAGTACTGGGCAGGCACTCCGGCTGCCGGCGTGGACAGCAGCACGCGCGTGGGCGTCATGCTGGGGATGCGCCACCAGTTCTGAACCCGGCAGTCCGGGCGCGCTTTTTTTGCAACCTGGCGCGAAAGAATTACTTTGCCGCGTGCCCGAACGCGATGGGACGGCCTTGCGCAGCCCGGTGTGGCGCTGCTTGCGGTTCAGGCATGGTCATTGCGCACGCCTTATGTTCCTGCGTTCATTTGCATAAGGAGCCCAACATGCAAACCCAAGCTACCAGCAGTCAAGGCGCGGCCATCGTCGGTTCGGGCGTGGGCGAAGGCCCCGGTCCGGAAGTCATGGCGGCATCCAGCCTGGACGGTACCAAGGCGTACTCGTCCGACGGCGAACACGTCGGCAAGATCTCCGAGATCATGCTGGACGTGCCGCACGGCCGCATCGCCTACGCGGTGCTGACCACCGGCGGCTTCCTCGGTATGGGCGATACGCTGCATGCCATCCCATGGAGCGCCCTGGTGATGGACACCGACGAAAAGTGCTTCCGGATTGCCGTGACGGCGGATCGGATCAAGTCCGCGCCCGGCTTCAACAAGGACAGCTGGCCGGCCATGGCGGATCCGCAATGGGGCAAGTCGCTGCACGAGTACTATGGGCGCGACCCGTACTGGGTGAACCCGCCGCTGTAGGCCGCGGCGCAGGCTTGCATTGCGCCGCCAGGCTAGGCACAGTCTTGCGAGACGCACGCGCGGCGCAACGCCGGCGCGGCTCGGGAGACCACCATGAGCAGATCCGACGGCACCGTGCCGCAAGCGCCCGGCGCGGCCAGCGGCAGTGCCTCCGCAGACATGCCTGGCTTTCTCGCCGGGGGTGGCGAGATGGGCGCGCTGATCCGCGCGCACGACTGGTCCTCAAACCCGCTGGGGCCGCCGCAGGGGTGGCCCCACAGCCTGAAGACCGCAATCCGCATCATGTTGACCTCGCGCCAGCCGATCTGGATCGGCTGGGGCGAGGCGCTGCATTACTTCTACAACGACGCCTACAAATCCATCATCGGCGGCAAGCACCCTGGCGCGCTGGGCCAGCCGACCGCGGTGGTTTGGCATGAAATCTGGCCGGAAATCAGCCCCCTGCTCGACACCGCGATGACCCGTGCCGAGGGCAGTTTTGTCGAGCAGAAGCTCCTGATCATGGAGCGCAACGGGTATCCGGAAGAGACCTACTACACCTTTTCGTACAGCCCCGTGCCGAACGACCATGGCGGCACCGGCGGCATCATCTGCGCCAACAGCGACGATACCGAACGCGTGCTGGCCGAGCGGCAGCTCAACGTGCTGCGCGACGTGGCCGCGGCCGCCACCGACGCGCGCTCCTGGCGCGAGGCCTGCGAGCGCACCATGGGCGCGCTGGCATCGGATCCGCGCGACATCGTCTTTGCGCTGCTCTACATTGCCGAGCCCGGCGCCGCCGATCTGCAGCGCGTGGTGGCCAGCGGCATCGACCCCAGTCATCCCGCCGCGCCGCCCGCGATTTCGCTGGAAGCGGTAGCGCCGTGGCCGGTGGCCGAGGTCCTGCAGCAGCAACAGCCGGCGCTGGTCGGGCAGCTGGCAACGCGCTTTGCCGCACCGCTGCCCACCGGCGCATGGGGCGTGCCCACGGATGCGGCCGCGGTGATCCCGGTGGCGCCGTCGGGCGGCGCCTCGCATCGCGGCGTGCTGGTGGTGGGACTGAACCCGTACCGGCTGTTCGGCGAGCGCTACCGCAGCTTCCTGAACCTGGTGGCCGGCCAGATCGGCGCGGCGATGCATTCGGCGCAGGCTTACGAGGAAGCGCGCAAGCGTGCCGAGGCGCTGGCCGAGATCGACCGCGCCAAAACCACCTTCTTTTCCAATATCAGCCATGAGTTCCGCACGCCGCTGACGCTGATGCTGGGGCCGCTCGAAGAATTGCTGCGGCGCGCCGGCGGCGACGGCGGCGACAGCGCCGACGACGAACAACGCTCGCTGCTCGAAATGACCCACCGCAGCGGCCTGCGCCTGCTCAAGCTGGTCAACGCGTTGCTCGACTTCTCGCGCATCGAGGCCGGCCGCATCCGCATGCAGCGCCATCCCACCGACCTGGCAGCCTTCACCGCCGACCTCGCCTCGCTGTTCCGCGCCAGCGTCGAGAATGCCGGCCTGGCGCTGCTGGTCGAATGCGAGACGCTGCCGCACCCGGTAGCGGTAGACCGCGACATGTGGGAGACCATCGTGCTGAACCTGGTCTCCAATGCATTCAAGTTCACGTTTGCCGGCAGCATCACCGTCAGCGTCGCGGCCCAGGGGGGCAACGCGGTGCTGCGCGTGCGCGACACCGGTATCGGTATCCCGGCCGGCGAGCTGCCGCGCATCTTCGAGCGCTTCCACCGCGTCGAGGGCGCGCAGGGGCGCTCGATCGAAGGCAGCGGCATCGGCCTGGCGCTGGTGCAGGAACTGGTGCGCCTGCATGGCGGCACCGTCGAAGTCGACAGCGTGCAGGGCCAGGGCACCTGCTTCACCGTCACGCTGCCGGTGGCGTCCGCCGGGGATGTGCCGGTGGATGCGGCGCCGGCCGCCAGCAGTGCGCAAGCCCGCGCCTACGTCGACGCAACCCTCCGCTGGCCGCGTGCCGAAACACCGGCCATGACCATGGCCGCCGAGGATGCGCAATACGACCCAAAAGCCCAACACGCCCAACACGCCCGGCATGCGCCCGCGCCGGACGGCGAAGCCGCGGCCCCCGCCACCGTGCTGGTAGTGGACGACAACGACGACCTGCGCGACTACATGCGCCGGCTGCTGAACGCCGCGGGCCACCGCGTCGAGGTGGCGCCCGACGGCGTGGCCGCGCTGGAGGTGGCGCGGCGCCAGTCGCCCGCGCTGATCGTGTCGGACGTGATGATGCCCCGGCTCGACGGCTTCGGCCTGGTGCAGGCCGTGCGCGCGGATCCGGCGCTGCGTGATACGCCGGTGCTGCTGCTCTCGGCCCGCGCCGGCGAAGAAGCGCGCGTCAGCGGCCTGGGTTCCGGCGCCGACGATTACCTGGTCAAGCCCTTCTCGGCCCGCGAACTGCTGGCGCGCGTGGCCAGCAACCTGCGCCTGTCAGAACTGCGGCGCGCCACCGAGCGCCGCCTGCAGGATCTCAATGCCTCGCTCGAGCGGCGCATCACGCAGGCCGTGGCCGATCATGACCGGCTGTGGGAACTGAGCGAAGACCTGCTGATCGTGGCCGGTTTCGATGGCACCCTGCAGCGTGTCAGCCCGGCGTGGACGCGCACGCTTGGCCATGCCCCCCACGAGGCGCTCAGCCGGCCCTACCTGTCGTTCATCTACCCGGATGATCTGGTGCTGGTGACTGCGCAGCTGGCGGCGCTGCGCCACGACGGCACGCCGGTGCGTTTCGAATGCCGCCAGCCGCGCGCGGACGGCGCGTTGCGCTGGCTGGCCTGGACCGTGGCGATGGATCCCGCCAACGGCCATCTGCACGGCGTCGGCCGCGACGTCACCGGCGACCGCGAAGTCCAGGCGGCGCTGCGCCATGCCGACGAGGCCCTGCGCACGGCGCAGAAGATGGAAGCTATCGGCAAGCTGACCGGCGGCGTCGCCCATGACTTCAACAACCTGCTGCAGGTGATCGGCGGCAACCTGCAGCTGCTGGCGCGCGACCTGGCCGGCAACAGCGAGGCCGCGCCGCGGCTGCGCAATGCGCTGGCCGGCGTGGCGCGCGGCGCCAAGCTGTCGTCGCAGCTGCTGGCATTCGGGCGGCGCCAGCCGCTGGCGCCGCGCGTGGTCAACCTGGGCAGGCTGGTGCGCACGCTGGACGACATGCTGCGGCGCGCGCTGGGCGACGGCATCGAGATCGATACCGTGGTCACCGACGGCCTGTGGAACACGCTGGTCGACCCGTTCCAGGTCGAGAACGCGCTGCTGAACCTGGCGATCAACGCACGCGACGCCATGCACGGGCAGGGCCGCCTGACCATCGAGGCACGCAACGCGTGGCTGGACGAGGCGCTGGAAGAGCCGCCGCGCGGACGCGCGCCGCGGCTCGCGGCGCAGTATGTGTTGCTGGCGGTCACCGACACTGGCGTGGGCATGACGCCCGAGGTGCAGGAGCAGGTGTTCGAGCCGTTCTTCACCACCAAGCCCGAAGGCCAGGGCACCGGCCTTGGCCTGAGCATGGTGTATGGCTTTATCCGCCAGTCCGACGGCCACGTGAAGATCGTGAGCGAGCCCGGCCGCGGCACCACGGTAAAGCTCTACCTGCCGCGCGTGCGCGTGGCCGAGGATCCCGATACCGAACCCGAAGCGGACCACGCGCGCGGCGGCGGCGAAACGGTGCTGGTGGTCGAGGACGACGAGAATGTGCGCGCCACCGTGGTCGAGATGCTGGCCAGCCTGGGCTATCACGTACTGCGCGCGCGCGATGCACAGGGCGCGCTCGCCATCGTCGAGCGGGGCGCGCACATTGACCTGTTGTTCAGCGACGTCGTGATGCCGGGGCCGTTGCGCAGCACCGAGCTGGCCGACAAGGTGCGTGGGCGGGTGCCGGGCATCGGCGTGCTGTTCACGTCGGGCTATACCGACAGCATCATCGTCCACGGCGGCAGGCTGGATCCCGGCGTCGAACTGCTCAGCAAGCCTTATACGCACGAAGCGCTCGCGCGCAAGGTGCGCCACGTGCTGGCCAACCGGGAACAACGTACCGCGGCGGCAACCGGTGCGCCGCCAGCGGACCGCGCACAGGTGCAGGTAAGTGCTGGCACGCGCGTGCTGTGCGTCGACGACGATGCGCTGGTGCGCGCCAGCACGGCGGAACTGCTGCGCGCCTGCGGCGCCGAAGTGACCGAGGCAGAGAGCGACATCGAGGCGCTGGCGCTGCTTGCCGCCGGCACCTTTGATTTGTTGCTGACCGATGTCGCGCTGCACGGCGGCGCCGGCGGTTCGGGCGTGGAGCTGGCACTTGCCGCACGCCAGCGCCAGCGGCATCTGCGCGTCGTGTTTGCCACCGGCTATCCGCTGGTGCTGACGCCGGCCCAGCACCAGGTGCTGGGCGACGCGACGGTGCTGCGCAAGCCGTATGCGCCGCAAGCGCTGCTGGACCTGGTGCAGGGCGCGGAGGGGGCGGAGGGCGGCGCAGCGCTCAGAAGTCGACCGTCATCGACAGCTTGACTGTACGCGGCGCGCCCTGCACCAGGTAGCCGCCGTAGGCAGAGGCCCAGTAGGCCTTGTTGGCCACGTTCTCCACCGCGGCGCGCGGCGTGTAGCGCTGCTGCGCCGCCTTGAAGCTGTAGCGCGCGCCCAGGTCAAAGCGGTTCCACGACGGCACCCGCACCCGGTTGGCGACATCGGCATATTGCGCGCCGGTCTGCAGGTAGCGGCCCGACAGGGTCAGCCCGGCCAGCCACGGCAGGTCCCATTCGGCGTTGAAGGTGTAGTTCGGCACGCCCACGCCATGCTTGCCCTCCGTCGCAGCCACGCCGGTCTTGGTCTGCTTGCTGTCGATATAAGCAATGCCTGCGATCACGCGCACGCCGCGCAGCGGCTCGCCGAAGCCGCCCAGCTCGATGCCGCGGTTGCGCTGCTCCTTGATCGGCGCGACAGGAGGCGCGTTGCCGCCTTGCGACGGCGGCACGGCAAGGGAGGGGGTCAGGCCGGCATCGTCAGCCGGCGAACAGGCGGGCGCCGGCCAGCGCGGCCACGCCAACGCCGGCCATGCCTGGCAGCAGCCGCTGCACCAGGCGCGGCGCATAGCACAGGCCCATCACCACGGCGAACGCGCTGGCCGTCAGCGTGCCGAGCCACGACACCGTGCCCAGCGGCCAGCCGTCGGCGCCGATATGGACCGACCAGGCCAGGGCCAGCGCCAACGCACCGGCGGCGCGCAGGCGCAGCACCGCGGCCGGCGCCGGCACGCTTCCGCGTCCGTGCAGGTCGGCATGATGGCGATCGAGCGACAGCGCCAGCGCGACGAAGCCGGCCATCGACAAGGCCAGCGCGGCTACCACAGCGAGCGCGTTCATGCGGCCTCCTGGCCAGCGGCCACCTTGGCGCCGCGTGCCTGTGCGCGCGGCTGGGGCGCGCTGCGTGCGGCGGGCTGCCGGCGTCCCGTCATCCAAGCCGCGGCGCCCAGCGCGATGCCCAGTGCCAGCGTGACCAGATCAAACCCCGCCACGGCGGCCGGGCCCCGGCCTTGCAGCAGCGTTACGCCGAGGTGCGAATCCGTGGTCAACGCGTTGAGCAGCGGAATGCCGCCGAACAGCACCGCGCCGGCCCACAGCTGCGCGCGCCACATCGCGCGGCTTGGGCGAAGCTGCGCCAGCAGCGCGCACGCGCCCCAGGCGATGAAGAACCAGCGGATCTCGGTCTCCTGGCGTTGCAGCATCTCCACCGGCAGCAGCCGGTTGGCCCAGAAGTAGCTGGCGAAAGCGACCGGCAGCCCGGCGATGGCGGCGATATTGAGCGCCTCGACCAGACGCAGCCCGAAGCTGGGCCGCGCGCCCGCGGCAATCGCCCTGGCCTGTTGCTGGCGCGTGCGCACGGCCCACAGGATCGCGCCGGTCGCCACCATGGCCGAGCCGGCGAGCCCGCACAGGAAGAACAGCGCGCGCAGGCCCGGCGAAGCGAAGCCGGCGATATGCAGGCCGGTCATGACGCTGCGGGTCAGGTCCGCGCCGGGCTGGTCTTCGGCATAGGCCTGCATCAGGGTGCCGTCCTTGCCGGAGAACTCCAGCGTTGGCGCATCGTGCGCCAGCGCGCGTGGCTCGGCGCGGATGACCGACACGGTGGCATTGGCATCGCCCGGCAGGCTGACCACTACGCGCTGCGGCTCGGCGCCTTGCCAGCGCTGCTGCGCCTGCGCCACCATCGCGCCGACCGGCGCCAGTTCGGCCGGCGTGCCGGCCGGCTTGCGCTGCGGCGGCCGCTGCATCGCCTCGGCCTGGAACGCGCGCTGGTCGCCACGATAGGCGGCTTCGATGCCCCACGGCATGTACATGAACAGCAGCGTGACCAGCCCGGTGTAGGTGATCATCAGGTGGAACGGCAGCGCCAGCACCGCCAGCGCGTTATGCGCATCGAGGCAGGAACGCTGGCCCTTGCTGCGGCGGAAGGTGAAGAAGTCGGCAAAGATGCGGCGGTGCGTGATCACGCCGCTGACGATCGCCACCAGCATGAACATGGCGCAGAAACCGGCAATCCAGCGCGCCCACTTGGCCGGCATGTAGTGCAGGTCGAAATGCAGCCGGTACAGGAACTCGCCGCCGCGAGTCTCGCGCGCGGCTTGCAGCGGCGCGCCGGTGACAGGATCGAGCAGGCGCGTGTCGAAGCGGCGCGGCTTGCCTTGGGCATCGCTCGGCCCCTTGCCCGGCTGGTAGACCCACAGCACGCTGGTATAGGGTTGGCGCTCGTCAGGCAGCGAGATAAACCAGCGCGTGGCATCGGGCGCCGCGCTGTTCAGGTAGCGTACCGCGCCTTCCGTCGCCTGGGCTGCCGGCACTTTGGAAGCGGCGGCCGCGCTGCGATGCAGTTCGGGCCGCATCCACAGCGAGATCTCGTCCTTGAAATAGCTGGCGGTGCCGCCGCAGAACATCAGCAGCAACACCCAGCACACAAGCAGGCCAGTCCAGGTGTGGAGCCACGCCATCGATTGTCGGAAGCCTGTCCGCATCACGCACCCTGCCCCAATGCCAGCAATCCCCACAGCAGTCCGGCCGGCAGCGCCAGACCGGCCCAGGCGCGCCATGCGTGGCGGACCGCGAACACCCAGACCGCCGCGGCGGCATAGACGGCAAACGACAGCAGCGTGGCGGCGGTCACGGCTTCCGGACGCGGCAGCGGCAGCGACACCGCCAGCGCGGCGGTCGACAGCGCAGCCAGGGCATAGCCGCCGGCGATCGCCGCGACCGCGCGCGATGCCACGCCCGCGCGGTAGCGCCAGCCGATGGGATGGGTCTTGCTCATGCGCTGCCCTCCGGCGCGCCATGCAGGGCGCGCGCGCGTGGCAGGAACGAAGGGATTGAGCGGCCGGCCGGACGGCGGCGAGGGGTGCGACGCATGACGGGAATCTGAATCGGAATAGTTACGAATGATAACAATTCGCATTAAGATGCTCAATGGTATACATTAGGCACATGGGCACTGCCTGAGACCGCACCCAAAAAAATGCGAAGCCGGTGAAAATTTCACTTGTAATGAGATCGATTCCTATTTACTATTCGATCACTGCCTGACGCACGGTGCTTCACCAGCCAGGCAGCCCGGCCAGCATCGAGGCCGCCGCGGCAAGCGGCAATGCCCCGAACCCTGGCAGGCACAGAATTTCCGGACGCCGCAACGTGGCAATCCCACGCGGCATTCGATACCGACTTTTGTGGGGACCGCTCCGTCACGCGGAGCGTTTGGCAGTAGCCAGTCTTCGGAAGATCGGGAAAGCAACCAGACCCCGCTTTCCCGATCGCGTCTTCCGGAGGCAAGCCAGGCCGCCTTTTTATTCAGCGCGTCGTGCAGGCACGGCGCGCCGCCAGGGACGCCAGCGCAGCGCGCGGCCGGCCCTGGCGCTTCCAGCCTGAATAATCCCGCCAAGCCCTTGACGCCGCCCGTGCGTGGCGCCGGGCACGGTGCCGCCCTGCCCGAGGCAGGGCAACAGCAGCATCCCAATGTCATCCGCCATGTCATCCGAACGGTCCAGCCCGATCCACCTCAAGCGCGCCGGCCTGAAGGCCACGTCGCCGCGGATGCGGATCCTTGAAGTGTTCCGCACCAGCGCACGGCGCCATCTCAGTGCGGAAGATGTCTATCGCATCCTGCTGACGCAGGACGAGGATGCCGGACTGTCTACCGTGTACCGGGTGCTGAACCAGCTGGTGCAGGCCGACATCCTGCTGCGCCACACCTTCGAGTCCGACCACGCCGTGTTCGAACTCAATGAAGGCGGCCACCATGACCACCTGATCTGTGTTGCCTGCGGCCGCGTGGAGGAATTCCGCGATGAAAGCATCGAGCAGCGCCAGCGCCAGGTAGCCGCCGACAACGCCTTTGTATTGCGCGAGCACATGCTGGTGCTGTATGGCGTCTGCCCCGAATGCCATGCCAGTGCGGCGGACGAAACGCACCTGTCCGCCGTGCTGCCCACGCAAGCCTGAGCACGCCCGAGGTCCGCATTTGAAATTTCGATGCCGCGCCCTGACGGAGCCAACCATGGAGCGCCTGACCAAGCCGCTATCCGAACTGAAACGCCTGCTCAGCGTGTACCTGAGGCAGGAACCCGGCTGCCAGGACTGCCAGCTGCGGGCGGTGTGTGTACACCGGCCCGACCACACCGGCTGCAACTGGAGCGCCGAGGTCGATTTCCCCGAACGCACCGAAGCCGACGCCATCCGTCATTGGCGCCAGGCGCGCCGCGTCGTGATGATGGTGCGGGAGCAGTACAACGTCGCCGCGGCAGCGACGGCGCCTTCAAGGGCGGCTTGCTGACAGCTCAGCGCTTTGCCGCCTGCACCGCCGCGGCCGTCGGCGCATCGGCCGCTACGGGCCGCAGCACCAGCCACACCGCCAGGCCGATCAACGCACCGCCCACGGCGTGGGCCAACGACAGCGCTTCGCCCAGGAACAGCGCACCCCAGACAATGCCGAACGGCGGAATCAGGAAAGTCACAGTCAGCGAGCGCACCGGGCCAAGGTCGGCAATCAGCCGGTAATAGAGGATGTAAGCCAGCGCCGTGCAGAGCACGCCGACGCCCGCCATGGCCCACCACACCCCGGCGCCGGCATCGGGCAGCGTGTTGTGGCGCCACAGCGCGACTGCGCTGAACGGCAGCAGGAACAGCGTCGCGCCGACCATGCTGCCGGCGGCGACCAGGCGGCTGTCCAGGCCGCCACGCTCGGTGATCCAGCGCCGCGCCAGGAAGCCGGCCAGGCCGTAGCAGGCGGTCGCCACCAGGCAAGCCAGCGCACCAAGCAGCAGCTCGGTCGAGAACGCGACCGGGCCGGTGCGCGTCAGCACCGCCACGCCAGCCACGCCCAACATCACGCCCAGCGCCTTGGCGCGCGTCAGCCGTTCGGAAAAGGCCAGCGCGCCGATCACGACGCCCATCAGCGGCGTCATGGCATTGAACACCGCCGAATACCCCGCCGGCAGCCACAGCGCCGCCACCGCGTACATGACGAACGGAATCCCCGAATTGATGACGCCCAGCACGAGTACGGCCGGCCATTTGCCGCGCATGTCCCAGCGCAGGCCCAGCAAAGGCAGGCACGCAGCCAGCGTGACGGCGGCAATGAGCACGCGCAGGAAAGCGGCCAGCATCGGACCGAGCACCGGTGCGCCGATGCGGATAAACAGGAAGCTGGCGCCCCAGATGGCGGCCAGCGCAAGCAGGCGTGCGAGATCGGCGGGTTTCATGGAAGGCGATGGCGGACTGTGGCGCCACGGCGAGATAGGGGTGTCGCGATTTGACGCCGGTGACAGCACGGACGCAAGCCGGATCCGGACATGTGCATCCGTTCACATGCGATTCATGCTGCACATTAATCGTGGCTTTTTCGCCGCAGTTGACGGATCTACCTCACATTAGCGCGCCCTTTTGGGCACAATGACAGACAATTTCCCAGCGTTCCAGTCGAACTGCCTTCACCCATACCCCTCCCTAGGAGGGGTGCCGAAACAGACAGGTGACAACCCGTATTCAATTAAATTAAACTCTGGTCTGCGCCAGAGTTAATTGACCCCTCCGACGCATTCCCGACAGCCGCCAGGAACCCTGGCGGCTTCTTTTTTGCCCGCCCGGTTTAAAGTGCGCTATCAGGCATCATGGCACGTTAAAATCGCGGCACCGCTGCTGCATTTGCCGGCGCAACGTCTGCAAACCCAAACATCCTGCCCGCCGCCCGCGTCAACCGCCGGGACGGCTGCCGCGTTGCCAGATTTCATGAAACGACAGTTTTTGGGCTTGCTTGCCCGCGTCTACGTCCTGCAATTTGCCCTGGAAGTCCCCGCCACGGTCGCCATGCTCGCCGACATGCTGCTGGAGTACGGCTTCCAGGTCGACATTGGCACTGTGCGACCCTTGCTGCGCGCCTTGCAGATGGAGGGTTACCTCGAAAGCGTGTTGCGCGACGGCATTGGCCGCGTCTACCTGCTGACCGAGCGCGGCCGCGAGGAACTGGCGGCCAGCCGCCAGCGCATCGACGAACTGTATCGCCGCCTGCACGCAGACGTTCCCACTCCCGACACGCCGCGCCAAGCCTGACCAGTTTGCGCGTTCCCACGCCTCCACCAAGCCTGAGCGTACCCGTTTCTGCGGGCTCGCCGTCCGGCGCGGGCAGCCTATTGCCGCAGTGTGGCCTCGTTGGCCAGCGGCGATCCCAGGCCAGTCTCCAGCAACTGGCGCAAGGCCGGCGGCGGCACCGCCTGGCAGAACAGGAAGCCCTGCACGCCGTCGCAGCCCTGCGACCGCAGGAACTCGAACTGCGCCGCGGTTTCGACCCCTTCGGCAACCACCTTCAGGTGCAGCTGGTGCCCGAGCGCGATGATCGCGGCGGCCACCGCCTGGTCGTGACCGGGCGTAGCTACGTCGTCGACAAAGGACTTGTCGATCTTGAGCCGGTCGATCGGCAGCCGGGTCAGGTAGTTGAGGCCGGAATAGCCGGTGCCGAAATCGTCGATCGACAGCGCCACGCCAAGCGCGCGCAGCCGGCGGAAGGTTTCGATAGTGGTCTCGCCGCCGTCGACGAGAATGCCTTCGGTGACCTCGATCACCAGTTGCTGCGGCGGCAGCCCAGCCTGCTCCAGGCAGCGCGCCACGGTGTCCGGGAAGCCGGCCTGGCGCAGCTGCAGCGGTGAGATATTGACCGCCACCTCGATATCGCGGCCCAGCGCCTGGCGCAGCGCCTGGATTTCGCGGCAGGCGGTGGCCAGCGTCCATTCGCCCAGCGGCGCGACCAGGCCGCTTTGCTCGGCGATGGGGATGAACTCGGACGGCTTCATCGGACCGCGCTCGGGTGTTTCCCAGGCAACCAGCGCCTCGACGCCGGTGATCGCCAGCGTGGCGGTATCGACGATGGGCTGGTAGCGCAGCCGGAATTCGTTGCCGGCCAGTGCACGGCGCAGCAGGCCTTCTATGGTGAAGCGTGCCAGCGAGGCTTCCGCCATCGACGCGGCAAAGCGGCACAGCTGCGCGCGGCCACCCTGCTTGGCGGCATAGACCGCGGCGTCGGCGGACTTCATCAGTTCGGTCAGGGAATCGCCGTCGTCGGGGAAGATCGCCATGCCGATCGACGGGGTCACGCGCAGACGCTGCCCGCCGGCCTGCAGTTCTTCATTGACGCGCGCCTGGATCTTGGCGGCGATCAATTCGGCTTCGCTGTCGTCGCGCAGACCGCCCAGCACCACGCCGAATTCGTCGCCGCCCATGCGCGCCACCAGGTCGCCCTGGCGCACGGCGCCCTTGAGGCGGTCGGCCATGGTACGCAGCACGTCGTCGCCGACCGGGTGGCCAAGCGAATCGTTGATGTGCTTGAAGTGGTCCAGGTCCAGCAGCAACAATGCCACGCGTTCGCCATGGCGGCGCGCGTGCAGCAGCACGGGTTGCGCGCGTTCGTTGAGCTCGGCGCGATTGGGCAGGGCGGTCAGCGGATCGTGCAGCGCCAGGTGGCGGATATATTCGTCGACGCGGCGGCGCTCGGTCAGGTCGTAGGCGATGGCCTGGTAGCCTGCCGGCGCGCCGTCCGGCTGCGCGGCCAGTGCCGACACCGCTACCTGCACCGGCAGGCGCGAGCCGCCCTTGCGCACCCACGTCCATTCGCGTTCGTCGGTCAGGCCGAGCCGGGCCTTGGCGACCAGCGCGGACATGCCGGGCGCTACCGGTTCGCCCAGCTCCTGGCTGAGCGCGCGCGCGTGCGCGGCCAGTTCGTCGGCGAGATGCAGCCCGGTGACCGGCATGCGGCCGACCAGCTCGGCAGTGGCGTACCACAGCATGCGGATGCCCGCCGCATTGACGCTGGTGACCACGCCGTCGTCGCCGAAGGTGATGACGCCGAAACTGGCATGGTCGACCAGCCCGGCATAGCGCGCCGCCTGGTGAGCGGCGGCCTGTTGCGCGCGGTGCTGCAGCTCCAGGTCCGTGATGGCCCACAGCCAGTGAGCGCCGCCCTCGGCGCCGGGCAGGTGCGCGGCGCTGGCGCGCAGCGGGAAACGACTGCCGTCGCTGCGCACACCGGTCAGTTCGCGCTGCGCGGCGCCGCGCGCCACGCCGGCGCCATCGGCACCGTCCGCGACACCGGTGGCACCGGGCGCAAGCATATCCAGGTTGCGCCCGACCAGGTCAGCCGGCGCGATGCCGAACAGCTTGCCGGCGCGATCGCTGGCACGCACGACCGTGCCGTTGGCATCGGTGAGGACAAAGGCATCAGCGGATTGCGCCATGCATGCCTGCAGCATGGCGTTGTCATCCTCCCAGGCGTGGACTGCCTGGGCCTCGCGTTGCCGGGCCGTGCGGCGCTGGCGGGCCAGCGCATAGATCAGGCCGGCCAGCGCCAGCGAGGCCAGCGCGCCCGCGGCGAGCACGATATAACCGTGGCGCGGGCCATATGCCGCCTCGAAGGCGGGACGCGTGGCCGCGCGCAGCGTCCACGCGGCGCCACCGTAGTGGACCTGGCGCTCGCCGCGCAGCAGCGGGTCGTTGCCGTCATCGCGATGCGCGATGCCAGCCGTGTCCGAGAGCAGCGGGCCGGGCGTGGCAGGCGTACCCTCATGCAGCGACAGCTCCAGGTCCGCCTGTGCCGGCGCGCCGACCCCGCGCATCAGGTCGCCCAGGCGCAGCGATACATAGACATAGCCGACCACCGCCTGGCGCCGCTGCGCCAGCGTGCTGGCGGCCACACCGCCACCGTAGACCGGCAGGAACAGCAGCGCGCCGCGCTGGCGTTCCACCGCCTCGGACTCGCGCACCAGGTCCAGCCCGCGCGTCAGCCGGGGCTCGCCGCTGTCGCGCGCCGCTTCCAGCGCGGCGCGTCGGGACGGATCGGACAACAAGTCGAAGCCGGCGGCGCGGGCGTTGCGCCCGGCCAGCGGCTCCACATAGAGGATGGGCGCGTAGAGGCTGCGCGGGCCGGCGGGACGGATCCAGTAATCGGTCAGGCCATCGGCGCGCGCGGCCGCGATCAGGGGTTCGACCTGCGGCGGTGCCGTGAGCGGTGCGTAGCCGATCGACTGCGTGCCGGGCGGCAGTTCATCGAGCTGGGCGGTATAGAGATAATTGCGCCATTGCGCGCGCGAGGTTGCCGGATTGGCGGTCATCAGGCCAGCCACGCCGCGCAGCAGCCGTTCGTTCTCGAGCATGCGCTCGCGCAGTGCGCTGCTGGCCTGGCTCAGTTGCGCATCGAAATGCTGCTGGGCGAGCCGCTGCTCGAATTGCTGTACCTGGCGCCATGCCCCCGCAGTCAGCAGCGCCCCGCCTGCCGCGACCAGCAGCGACATCAAGGCAGGGGGAAGCGCAGTCAGTCTCATGGTCTTCGATAGCGTCTGACGCCGGCGACGCGCCTGCCGCGAGGCTGGCCAGCGCCCGGGAAACGGCTGCGTGCCTAGCGATAACGCGGCACTATACCGCGCCCGATGCACCAGGCACAGCCCCCTGTGCCAGCGATTTCCCAAACGGGTGAAGGGTGCAAGCCCCACGGCTACGCATGTCCCGACAGCCCCACATTGCGTGCCGGCCATGCCGCGATGCGCTATGGTAGCTTGTAGCCATGCCTCGCCGGCCCCCCACCCGGCGTGCCGCGCCATCCTGCAATCGACCTGGCGCTTGCCTTGCGCCCACCTCGCGATTCACCTCGCGCCCACATGCCTGTCTATACGCCAACGCTGAAAGCGCGCATTGCCCTCATCACCACCGTGCTGGCCGCGGTATTCGGCACCGGTATCGTGCTGGTCGCGCTGTATGACGCGCACCGCGACCTGCATGATGCGCTGCAGGACCAGCAGGACTCGGTGGTCAAGCTCACCGCCGACCAGCTCGACACCGCCATGTCGGACCGCATCATGCTGCTGTCGCACCAGGCCACGCAGCTCGGCGGCCTGCTGGCGCAGGCGCACGGCGCGCAAGCCGGCGCAATACGGCAGCAGGCGCTGCAGACGCTGTCCAAGGCGATCCCCGTGCCGGCCGCCTTCAATGCGCTGCTGGTCGCGGACGTGCAAGGCAATATCGTCAACAATATCGGTTCCGGCGCGGAAGTGAGCGATCGCGGCTATTTCCGCGAAGCCGCGCGCACGCTCGCGCCGGTGGTCTCGCCGCCGATCCGCTCGCGCACCACCGGCGAGGTCGGCATCATGGTGGCCGTGCCGGTCCTGTCGCCGCAGAAGACCTTCGTCGGGATCGTGGGAGGCTGGCTGGACATGGCGAGTGCCAACTTCATGGTCGAGATCCTGCACAACCGGCTCGGCACCACGGGCTACTACTGCCTGGTCTCGGCCGGACGCGACCCGGTCTATATCCGCCATCCGGACCCCGCGCAGGCGCGCCAGCCGGCGCTGAGCGTGGGCGACAGCTGCGGCGAGGACGACAGCCCGGCGCCGCTGGAATTCCTGACGCCGGTGCGCCCGGTGATTGCGCGCTACCTGATGTCGAGCACAGGCTGGGAACTGGTGGCGCTGCTGCCGGCGCGCGAAGCCTATGCCCCGCTGCGGCAGATGCAGCAGCGCTTCCTTGGGCTGGCCGGCCTGGCGCTGGCGCTCGTGGCCATGCTGATCTGGCTGGCGGTGCGGCGCCAGCTGGCACCGCTGACCCGCCTGCACAAGGTGGTGCTGGCCAGCGCCAACGACCTGTCGGCGTTCGAGCGGCTGCCGGCGCGACCGCAGCGCGACGAGATCGGCGACCTGTCGCGCGCCTTCGTCAAGCTGATGCGCGACGTGCGCGAGCGCCGCCAGGCGCTGGATCGCAGCGAGCGGCGCCTACGCGCGGTGACCGACACGCTGCCGTCGCTGCTGGCGTTTATCGATCCTGACGAGCGCTACGTCTTCAACAACATCGCCTATGAGCATGTGTTCGGCCTCAAGCTCGACGAGCTGCGCGGCAAGGCGGTGCGCGAGGTGCTGGGCGAAGCCCGCTACGCGCGCGCGCAGCCCTTTCTGCAGCGCGCGCTGGCCGGCACCGCGGTGACCTTCGAGTCCGAGGACCAGGACCCGGAGTACCACTGCATGGAGACCAGCCTGCGGCCGGAATGGAGCGCGGACGGCAGCGAAGTGGTCGGCGTGCATATCCACGTGCAGGACATCACCCAGCGCAAGCTCGAAACCCTGCGCCTGGCGCGCATGTCCCGCACCGATCACCTGACCCAGCTGATGAACCGCAGCGCCTTCGAAGGCCAGCTGCAGGCTGCCATGGCGCGCAGCCGCGAGCACGGCAGCCTGATGGCGCTGCTGTACCTGGACATGGACCGCTTCAAGGCGGTCAACGACATCCACGGCCATGCCGCCGGCGACCAGCTGCTGCAGGCGTTCGCGCAACGCGTGCGCGCCTGCGTGCGGGCGGCCGACACCGTCGCCCGGCTGGGTGGCGATGAATTTGCCGTGGTACTGGAAGACCTTGCGCAGCCGGCGGCGGCCCGCCGCGTGGCGCAGGCGATCCTGCACGCAATGGACGAGCCGTTCAGCGTCGAAGGCGTGTCGGCTGACGTCGACGTCAGCATCGGCGTCGCGCTTTACCATGGCGGGCCGGCGCAGGACCGCGAGCTGATGCGGCTCGCGGACGTGCTGCTGTACCAGGCCAAGGGCGCCGGGCGCGGACGCTACGAAATCGGTCCGCCGGAACTGGCCGGCGAACTCAGCCGCCAGTGAGGCGGGAGGCCCGGAGGCCCGTCAGTGCAGTGTGCCGCCGGGCTTGCCGGGCATGGCATCGGCAGTTGCCGCACCGCTGCCTTCCGGCTCGAACGGAACATGGCGCCCGTCGCTGGACTGGTAGCCGAGCTGGGCGTCGGCGCCCAGCATTTTTTCCCAGGCAATCATGGCCTGCGCCACGGCCTCGGGGGCGCCCTTGAACACCACCACGTCGTTGCCGCAGCCGGGGCATTCGCCGCCGAACACGGCGTCGATGCCCGGCAGTCCCGGTACGTTCAGGGTGTCGAACTGCTTGAACGCAGTCTTGCAGTGCCCGCAGACCAGCTGCGCCGGACGCAAGGCCTCGATCTTCGCGCGCGCCTGTGCCGCACGCTCTTCGGGGGTGCCCCGTTTCTTTGCCTCGCCCATGATGTCCTTCCTTCCCGTGCTGCCGGTGTGCTTGCCCCGGCGCGGCCACGGCGGCCGCGCGGTGCGGTGTGTTGTTGGGTGGCCATCTGCCGGCCTGTCGCGCGCCCTGCCGGAGGGCCCGGGCTTGCGTTGTTGTCTGCGGCTTCCTGTTAGATGCGGTTGGGGGGACGGTGGTGCCCGACGGCCGCGCCGGGTGCCGGGCACGATACCCGTGGCCTGCCATCGGGAACGCTTCGCGCAGGTCGCATTGTAACCAGCACGGCGCTGCAAGTACCGGGCCCGCAGGATCGACTTGCGCCTGCTATTGTGGATAACGATGCCCCGTGCCGGCGCCTTTGCGGCGACCGCGTCACCGCGGGACATCGCATGGAACCGCGCTCGCCGCCGCCGGGCGGCGCGGGGTGGGCCCGCGCCCGCGGGCAACGCGCCGGCATTCACGGTTCCATCCCACCTACCCCCGAAGGAGGACGCCCCGATGATCCGACCCACCGTGCAGGAAAACGCCGCCCGCTACGCCGACTGCATCGCCGCGTGCAACGCCTGTGCGGCCGCCGCGCTCAAGTGCGCCGCGGCCTGCCTGGAAGAGCAGGACGTGCGCAGGATGGCGCGCTGCATCGCGCTGGACATGGATGTCGCCGGCATCGCGCAACTGGCCGCCTCGTACATGCTGCGCAACAGCGAGTTCGCGCAGCTGGTCTGCGAGGACTGCGCCGAAGTCTGCAAGTGGTGCAAGGAAGAATGCGAGCACCATAACGCCGAACACTGCCAGGAATGCGCGCGGGCCTGCGCGGTATGCATGGAGCAGTGCCTCAAGATGACAGCGTAGCCCGGCGCAGCCTCGTTCCGGCCTCCGGCCTGCCGTGTCGGTCGCCCTCGCGGTTGACCCGGCGGACAGCATGGACTTGACCGCGCGCTGCACACCTGCGGCGTAATCTGGCGGACCGCACGGCGTCAGGCAGCCTGACATGCCGGTGCCCGCATTCCGCCACGTTCCTTCCATTTGGCAATAGCGGACGCCCGCAGCGGCGTCCCTTGGAACAGCTGCTGCCGGCACTGGAGCAGCTGCAGCAGACCTTCGCGCGCAAGGTGGAGGCTTTCGCCGATATCGTCAAGGTGGGCCGCACGCACCTGCAGGACGCGGTGCCGCTGACGCTGGGCCAGGAGTTTTCGGGCTACATGACGCAGGTCGCCGATGCGCAATCGCGGCTGCAACAGGCCATGCTGCGAGCGATGCCGGTGGCGCAGGGCGGCACCGCGGTCGGCACCGGGCTGAACGCGCCGCACGGCTTCGCCGCGGGCCTTCGCGCGCGCGCTGGCCGACTACACCGGCCTGCCGTTCGAGCCCGCGCCCAACCGCTACGCGCTGCAGGCCTCGCATGACGCGCTGGCCGACCTGTCGGGCGCGCTCAACACCACCGCCTCGTCATTCCTGAAGATCGCGCGCGATTTCATGCTGCTGGGCTCCGGGCCGCGCGCCGGCTTCGCCGAGCTGATCCTGCCGGCCAACGAGCCGGGCTCGTCGATCATGCCGGGCAAGGTCAATCCGACCCAGGCGGAGGCGCTGGCCATGGTGTGCTGCCGCGTGATCGGCAACCACACCACGGTGACGCTGGCCAACGGCCTGGGCACGCTGGAGCTGAATGCGTACAAGCCGGTGATCATCTACAGCCTGCTGCAGTCGGTGAGCCTGCTGGCCGGGGCGGCGTCGAGCTTTGCCGAGCATATGGTCGAGGGCGTCGAAGCCGACCGCGAACGCATAGCCGAGCTGCTGGATCGCTCGCTGATGCCGGTCACGGCGCTCAACCCGCACATCGGCTACGACAAGGCCGCCGAAATAGCCAAGCTGGCGGTGCAGCGCAACCTGTCGCTGCGGGAAGCGGCCATCGCGTCCGGACATGTGACCGAGGAGCAATTCCGGCAATGGATCGACCTGGAAGGGATGACGCGGGAGGTGTAAGACGCATCAACCGGGCGATTGTTGATCGCTGTTGCCTGATCCTTTTGCTTTAGGCGTATTTATCCAATCGTCGCCAACATCCATGATGAAGGCATCTCAACACGGAGCCCATCATGCAACGCGATCAAGACCAACAAACCAGTGCCACCCCGCGCCGTGCCGCCCTTGTGACCGGCGCTTCGCGCGGCATCGGGCGCGCCATCGCACTGCGCCTGGCGGCCGATGGCTTCGACGTGGCCATCGGCTACGCCGGCAGCACGGCGCGCGCCGATGAAACCGTGGCCGCGGCACGCGAAGCCGGCGTCAATGCCGTCGCGATCCAGGGCGACGTGGCGCAGCCGCAGGACGTGGCGCGCCTGTTCGACACGACGCAGCAGGCGTTCGGCCGCCTCGACGTGGTCGTCCACAGCGCCGGCATCATGCCGATGGCGCCGGTGGCCCCCGGCAGCCTCGACGCCTTCGACCAGACCATTGCCACCAACCTGCGCGGCGCCTTCCTGGTGCTGGGCGAAGCGGGCGCGCGCCTGGGCCAGGGCGGCCGCATCGTCGCGCTGTCCACCAGCGTGATCGCGCGTGCGTTGCCCGGCTACGGGCCTTACATCGCGGCCAAGGCCGGCGTAGAAGGCCTGGTGCGCGTGCTGGCCAACGAGCTGCGCGGGCGCGGCATTAGCGTGAACGCGGTGGCGCCTGGGCCGGTCGCCACGGAACTGTTCCTGGAAGGCAAGACCGAGGTGCAGATCGAGCAATTGTCGAAGGCGGCGCCGCTGGAGCGGTTGGGCACGCCCGAGGACATTGCCGGCGCGGTGTCGTTCCTGGCCGGTCCGGAGGGCGGCTGGGTCAACGCGCAGGTGCTGCGCGTCAACGGCGGCTTCGCCTGAAACGGTGCGCCGGCTGGATGTTTAGCCCGGCGCGCTGGCCGACAAGTCGCAGCGCTGGCGCGCGAGCGAGTCGCGCGAATAGCCATGGCGTACGCGCAACTGGTGCTCCACGGCGTCGGCCTGGTCCAGGCACGCGAACACCAGGTCGTCCTTGAAACGCTGCGATACGCCTTTGAGGCGCGGCGCTTCGTAGGCGACCTGGCGCGCGCGGCAGCGCAGGAACAGCAGCGTCTCCTGCGTGGCGGCAACCAGCTGGTCATGCTCGATCCGCTTGCATTCGACCAGGTCCTGGGCGGACGCGCTGGCGCTGGCGCCGGCAACGAGCAAAAGCGGGCACAACCAGCGGCGCATCAAGCGGTGCATGGCAAACGGGGGCGCGTCAGGCCAGTGGAAGATATGCCTCGCATCATTGCCCAGAGCCGCGTTCTGTGCAAGGGAGGCGGCGCCCGGAAAGCCGTCACGGGCGGCCGAAGCGCGGGATACACTGTCCCGCTGGCTGGACAATCGCCCGCAAACCCTGATGGCACCGTGTCTGGCCCCGTCGCATGATGCACCGCCGCACAGGCCAGGGGTGGGCAGGACCTGGCCAGCGCGTTACGCTTGACTGGCAAATGCGCCGCAGCGCGCGCAGTTCACGCCCCAGACCGACGGGCTTTTCACGCCCGGCCTTCCCCGTGTTCCCCATGCCAAGGTCCGCCATCCGCGCCGGCCCTCGCCGGCATGGTCCTGCTTTTGGCCCTTGCGCCGCCGCATTGCAATTGGGACTGACCCGCGGTTGTTCCGCTCCGCCCTGACTGCAACACAACAACATGACCGATCTCTCTGCAACCTCCGCCCAGACCGGCGGCCCGAGCCGCGATGAAGTGCGCAAGCGCATCTATGCGATCGTCGCCGCATCATCGGGCAACCTGGTCGAATGGTTCGACTTCTACATCTATGCGTTCTGCGCGATCTATTTCGCGCCGTCGTTCTTTCCCAAGTCCGATCCCACCGCACAGCTGCTGAACACCGCCGGCGTGTTTGCCGCCGGCTTCCTGATGCGGCCCATCGGTGGCTGGCTGTTCGGCACCATCGCCGACCGCCACGGTCGCAAGAATTCGATGCTGATCTCGGTGGTCATGATGTGCGCCGGCTCGCTGCTGATCGCCGGCCTGCCAACCTATGACAGCATCGGCAACTGGGCTCCCGCGCTGCTGCTGCTCGCGCGCCTGATCCAGGGCCTGTCGGTGGGCGGCGAGTATGGCACCACCGCCACCTACATGAGCGAGGTCGCGCTGCGCGGGCGGCGCGGCTTCTTCTCGTCGTTCCAGTACGTGACGCTGATCGGCGGCCAGTTGCTGGCGGTGCTGGTGGTGGTGATCCTGCAGCAGCTGCTGGACGAGGCAGAGCTGAAGGCCTGGGGCTGGCGCATCCCGTTCGTGATCGGCTCGATCACCGCAGTCGTCGCGCTGTTCCTGCGCCGCACGCTGCACGAGACCTCCTCGGCGGCCAGCCGCGGCAGCAAGGAGGCCGGCAGCGTCGCCGAGCTGTTCCGCAACCACAAGGCGGCGTTCTTCACGGTGCTGGGCTATACCGCCGGCGGTTCGCTGATCTTCTACACATTCACCACGTACATGCAGAAGTACCTGGTCAATACCGCCGGCATGTCGATCAAGACCGCCAGCTACGTGATGACCGGATGCCTGTTCCTGTACATGTGCATGCAGCCGGTGTTCGGCGCCTTGTCCGACCGCATCGGCCGGCGCAGCAACATGCTGATGTTCGGTGCGCTCGGCACGTTGTTCACGGTGCCGATCCTGACCGCACTCGGCTCGGTGAGCAGCCCCGAACTGGCCTTCGTGCTGATCGCCGTGGCACTGGCCATCGTCAGCTTCTATACCTCGATCAGCGGCATCGTGAAGGCCGAGATGTTCCCGGCCGAAGTGCGCGCGCTCGGCGTGGGCCTGGCCTACGCCATTGCCAATGCGATCTTCGGCGGCTCGGCTGAATACGTGGCGCTCGGCATGAAGACCCTCGGCCACGAGACCTCGTTCTACTGGTACGTGACGGCGATGATGGCGATCGCCTTCCTGGTGAGCCTGCGCCTGCCGCGCCAGGCAAAGTACCTGCACCACGAGCACTGAGCCCGGCCAAGGCGGCGCGCACGGCAACCGCGCGCGCCGGCATGGCAATATACGGGGCCGGCAGCTGCCACACGGCGCTGCCGGCCCATTTTCATTCTTTCGAGCCATGGACCTCAACGCCCTGCGCCTGTTCGTCGACATCGTCGACGCCGGCAACCTGAGCGCGGCCGCGCGCAAGCTCAAGATGACGCGCGCCAATGTCAGCTACCGGCTGAAGGCGCTCGAAGAAGAGCTGGGCGTGCAGCTGCTGCGCCGGACCACCCGCCATGTCGAGCCCACGCCCGTGGGCGCGGGCCTCTACGAGCACGGCCGCAATATCCTTGGCGAGGTGGCGGCCGCCAATGCGCTGATCAGCAACATGGGCAAGAGCCTGCAGGGCCATGTGCGGCTGTCGGTGCCCACGGGCCTGGGCCATACGCTGCTGTCGCCGCTGCTGGTCCAGTTCAAGCAGCGCTATCCCGATATCACCCTCGACGTAGTCTTCGACAACCGCGTGCACAACCTGGTGTCCGAGGATGTGGACGTGGCGTTGCGCATCATCTCCACGCCGCCCGATTCGGTCATCGCCACCGAGATCGGCGCGGTGGACTGGGTCATCTGCGCGTCGCCCGCTTACCTGGCCAACCATCCCGCACCCCAGTCGCTCGCCGACCTGCAGGCGCATGGGATCGTGTGCGCCTCGCCGGTCGGGCAAAAGCTGAAGGTCGCGGGAACGCGGCCCGGCAGCGACGCGGAAGCCCGCGATCAGGTAGTGCTGGAACCGACGCTCAGTTCCGACAATTTCGGATTCCTGAAGGAAGCGGTGGTGGCCGGCCTGGGCGTCGGCATCACGCCGATCTACGCGATCGGCGAAGAGCTGGCGAACGGCGGGCTGGTGCAGTTGCTGCCGGATTACCGCATCAGCGTGTTCGGCAGCCGGCTGTACATGCTGACCATGCCAAACCGCTACCAGACGCTGGCCACGCGCTATCTGCTGAACTTCCTGAAAACCGAACTGCAGGCGGTGTGGCCGCGGCTGCACGCCTAGCGGCGCATGGCGGACCCGGGTCCCGCCCATCGGGCACCCGGAGCCGTTGGGCACGGCGCCAGGCACTATATTAGGAGCACAAGGATAACTGTAGGTGTATCCCTGTCCTGAGGAGCAACCATGGCCCTGTCTAGCACGCTCGCAAACTGCCTGAGCAGCAAGAATACCCAGTACGACATTATCCGCCACCCCTACACCCTCAGCAGCATGGCCACTGCCGAGGCGGCGCACGTTCCCGGAGACCGTCTGGCCAAGACCCTGTTGCTCGAGGACGAGCGCGGCTATGTCGCTGCCGTGATCCCTTCGAGCCATCACCTGCAGATGTCAGCCATCTGCGAACAGACCGGCCGCAACCTGGTGCTCGCGCATGAGGATGAAATCCGCGAGATCTTCAAGGATTGCGATCTCGGCGCGATTCCGCCGGTCGCCATGGCCTATGGCATGCAGACCTATGTGGACGACAGCCTGATGCAGCAGCCCGAGGTGTATTTCGAAGGCGGCGACCACCAGGAACTGGTTCACATGACACGGGACCAGTTCATGGACCTGATGTCGGATGCCACGCCCGGCAAATTTTCGCGCCGCATGATGTAGCGCGGCTATGTTGCGCTGCGGCCACCGCGGATCCTTCCCCGGTGGCCGTTTTTCTCTATGGACGATTCTGCAGCGGTGCCGCCGGCGGCGCCTCGCCGGGCAGTGCATGCTCGCTGTCGTCTTTCAGGTCCACGCCCGAGCGCCCCAGCGCCACGGCACCGCGCAGCAGTAACGCCAGGCGTTGCGCGGCCAGCGCGTAGGACAGCCCTTCGGGCCGTACATTGGAGATGCAGTTGCGCTCGGCATCGGTGCGGCCGGGTTTCGGGGCGTAGGTCAGGTAGATGCCGAGGCTGTCGGGCGAACTCAGCCCGGGCCGCTCGCCGATCAGCATTACCACCTGCCGCGCACCCAGCGCGGCACCGATGTCGTCGCCCAGCGCGACACGCGATTGCTCCGCCACCACCACCGGTCCGATGCGCCAGTCCTGCGGCAGCCGCTGGCGCGTCGCTTCCAGTACCGCCACGGCGTGCGTCTGCGCGGCCAGTGCCGAGAGTCCGTCGGCGATCACGAACACGACATCGGGCGCCTGCTGCGGGCGCGCAGCGGCCAGGCGCTGCCTGCTGCCGTCATCGAGACGCCGGCCGAGGTCCGGGCGCCGCAGGTAATGCGTGCGGTCGGGCGCCGCGCTGTGGACGAGCACGTGGTCAAGCCCGGCCTGCAGCAGCACCTTGCTCATGGCGTCGAGGTCCAGCGGCAGGTGCACGGCATCGCGCGCCTGCGCATGGGCCAGCCCGAACGCCAGCACGGCATCGGTGGTCTGGCTGTGGCCGGTGCGGCCCAGCGCGATGCGTGCGCGGGTGAACTGGCGCAGGCGCTGCCATGGATCGGCATCGTGCGAATCGGGGGTGTTGGCGGCGGGCGAAGTGGGCTCGGTCATGGCGTGGCGGGAAACACGGCGTGGCGGGAAAAATGGCTTGGCACCGGCATCCAACAGGCCGGCCCTAGAGGTTGTGCGCCATCTGCAGCAACGGCTGGCGTGCGGAAGGCTCCAGCAGGCGGCCGGTGGCATCGGCAATGCCCATGCGCTGCAGCCATTGCTCGAACTCCGGCGCCGGGCGCAGGCCCAGCACTTCGCGCAGGTACAGCGCGTCGTGGAACGAAGTGCTCTGGTAGTTCAGCATGATGTCGTCGGCACCCGGCACGCCCATGATGAAATTGATGCCGGCCACGCCGAACAGCGTCAGCAGCGTGTCCATGTCGTCCTGGTCGGCCTCGGCATGGTTGGTGTAGCAGATGTCGCAGCCCATCGGCACGCCCATCAGCTTGCCGCAGAAGTGGTCCTCCAGTCCGGCGCGGATGATCTGCTTGCCGTCGTACAGGTATTCCGGCCCGATAAAGCCCACCACCGTATTGACCAGTAGCGGCGAGAAGGCGCGCGCCACGGCGTAGGCGCGCGCCTCCATGGTCTGCTGGTCGACCCCATGGTGCGCATTGGCCGACAGCGCGCTGCCTTGCCCGGTTTCGAAATACATGACGTTATCGCCGACGGTGCCGCGCGCCAGTCCCTGCGCGGCGTCGTGCGCTTCGGCCAGCAGCGCCAGGCTGATGCCGAAGGCCGTATTGGCGCGTTCGCTGCCCGCCACCGACTGGAACACCAGGTCGACCGGCGCGCCCTGCCCGATCGCGCGCAGCGTGTTGGTGACATGGGTGAGCACACAGGACTGCGTCGGGATATCGAAGCGGCTGCGCAGCGCATCGATCATGTGCAACAGCGAGACGATGGCGCCCAGGTTGTCCGATGCCGGGTTGATGCCGATGGTGGCGTCGCCACAGCCGTACAGCAGGCCATCGATGACGGAAGCGGCGATGCCCTTGGGGTCGTCGGTAGGATGGTTGGGCTGCAGCCGCACCGCCAGCCGCCCCGGCAGGCCGACAGTACTGCGAAAGCGCGTCACCACCTGGCATTTGCGCGCCACCGCCACCAGGTCCTGGTTGCGCATCAGCTTGCTGACCGCGGCCGCGATCTCCGGGGTGATGCCCGGTGCGATGCGCGCCAGCGTGGCGGTGTCGGTCTCGTGCCGCAGCAGCCAGTTGCGCAGGTCGCCGACCGTGGTGGCACCGATCGCGGCAAACGCGGAGGCATCGTGCCGGTCGACGATCAGGCGCGTGACTTCGTCCTGTTCATAGGGCACCAGCGCCTCGTTGAGGAACCGGGCCAGGGGCACGTCGGCCAGCGCCAGGCGCGCGGCCATCCGCTCCTGCTCGCTGGCGGCGGCGATGCCGGCCAGGGCATCGCCGGAGCGGGCCGGGCTGGCCTTGGCCAGCAACGTGCGCAGGTCGTCGAAGACATGGCGCTGGCTGCCAATGGTGTGGATATATGCCATGGGAATGCCGTTCCGATATCGGGGCCGATGCCCCTAATATAGCGGACGCGATCATCCCGCACGCCCCGGGCATTCCGGGCCTGCAGCAAACTGGTCGTCCCCACCATCCGGCCCGCCAACACCGACCGGCTCGGGGGCAATCGTCCCGCTACTTGCCTAACCCCGCCACCGCCCCGACAATCGAGCGCTAGCCTGGCCAAATCCCATCAATGCCGGAGGGACCGTAAACATGAAAGACCCCGACCCGACCAACGCCCCGCGTCTGCTGCCGGCCGCGTGGTATAGCGTCGGTGCCGTCGCCTATGTCCTGACCGCTCTGGCGCTCTGGACGGTGCTCCATGTCAACCTGGTGGCAGCGTTGTTGTCCGGGCTCCTGCTGTATTCGCTGGTGGATGTGCTGGCGCCGCGGCTGAAGCGGCTGAACCAGCGGCACGATGCGCTGGCGGTGGCGATCCTGTCGGCGCTAATCCTGCTTGGGCTGTCGCTGGCCGGCTGGCTGCTGGTGCGCTTTGTCAGCGGGGAAGGGAATACGCTGGATGGCCTGCTCAATCATGTCGCGGACATCATCGACCAGTCGCGCGGACAGTTGCCGCCGTGGCTCAGTGATGCGCTGCCCAACGGCGTGGACGAGCTGGCCAATGCGTTGATCGAAGCACTGCGCGCGCATGCGGCCATGGCGCAGAAGCTGGGGGCGGAGGTGTTGCGCACGCTGGTGCATATCCTGATCGGCCTTGTGATCGGCGCGATGGTGGCGCTTTACCGCGCGGTGGCGCGGCCGAACCGCCGGCCGTTGGCAGCGGCGCTGGTGGCGCGGGCGCGAACGCTGCAGCAGGCGTTCTCGCAGTTCATCTTTGCGCAGATCCAGATCTCGACGATCAATACCGTACTGACCGCGCTCTACCTGCTGCTGGTGCTGCCGCTGTTCGGCGTGCACCTGCCCCTGTCGAAGACGCTGGTGGTCATTACCTTCGTGGCCGGCTTGCTCCCGGTGCTGGGCAACCTGATTTCCAACACGGCCATCGTGGTGGCGTCGCTGTCAGTGTCGCTGCCGATCGCGGTGGCATCGCTGGTGTTCCTGGTGGTGATCCACAAGCTGGAGTATTTCCTGAACGCCCGCATCATCGGGGCGCGCATCCAGGCGGCGGCGTGGGAGCTGCTGATGGTGATGCTGTTGATGGAGACGCTGTTCGGCATCCCCGGCGTGATTGCCGGGCCGATCTTCTACGCCTACCTGAAACGGGAATTGGCCGGTGCCGGCCTGATATGACCGGCGCCCTGGCCTTTGCCCGCAGGACAACGCAGCGGGACAAAGCGGTCACGCAGGCATGGAGCAAAGTGCTGCAGCCGTCGCTGGCACTGGAGACAGTGCCGATTCCCGCGCCGTAGCGCGCGCTGGTCGGACCAATTTCGCAGACTCAGCCGCCGTCCTGCTCCACCCGGCTGCGCACGAAATCAATATGCGTCTGCATGGCCGTGCGTGCCTCTTCCGGCCGGCGCGCGCAGATCGCGTCGCATAGCGTGCGGTGCTGCAGCAGCAACAGTTCCGAGGCGCTGTCGTCCTGCTCGCGCAGCCCGGTGCCGTTGATGGTGATGTGTTCGCGCAGCATGCCGATCACGCTGGTATGCAGGTGCAGGAACATGGTGTTGTGCGAGGCCAGCGCGATGGCGTCATGCAGGCGCGCATCGGCATCGGCCTCGGCTTCCTTGTCGTCGGCGGTGCGGGCGCGTTCGAGTTCGGCCATCAGGGTGCGGATGCGCTTGACGTCGGCGGCGTCGGCGCGCAGCGCGGCGAAGTAGGCAGTCGCGCCTTCCAGAACGCGGCGGAATTCCAGGATGTCGTCGCGCAGCGCGGGATGGTCGGCCACCAGCTGGCCCCATGGCGACGCGATGCCGGCACGCAGCTGGTCGGTGGCGTAGACGCCCGCGCCGTGCCGGCTTTGCAGCAGGCCGCGCGCGGCCAGGCGCTGGATGGCTTCGCGCACGGTGTTGCGCGCCACCGCGTACTGCTCCGCCAGCACGCGCTCGGCCGGCAGCCGCGTACCCGGCGGCCAGGTGCCGTCGAGCAGCGCGGTTTCCATCTGGCGCATGACCGCCTCCACACGCCCGCGGGTGCGCCCGCTCCTTTGTGCCGCCACCGTCATGCCGTCCGCCCCGTTCCCCTCGCCCCGCAGATTGGTCCAACCAATTTGAACCGCCGCTCGGAAGCGGGAATTATGCGCCCAAATGTGCGACGCCAGCAGCGCAACCCCAGCACATCCGGAGCGAGACATGAAGGATCGTCAGTACCCCACCGGCCCTGCCCCCACGCAGGCCTACCTGTTTGCCACCTGCCTGGTCGACCTGTTCGTGCCGCAGGCCGGGCTCGACGCCGTGCGGCTGCTCGAGCGCGAAGGCCTCACCGTACACTTCCCGCGTGCGCAGAGCTGCTGCGGCCAGCCGGCCTACAGCAGCGGCAACCCCGATGCCGCGCGTGCAGTGGCGCGCGCGCAGCTGGACCTGTTCAGCCAGCCGTGGCCGGTGATCGTGCCGTCGGGTTCGTGCGCCGGCATGATGCGCCACCACTGGCCGCAATTGTTCGCCGACGATCCGGCGGCCGGCCCGAAGGCGCGCGCACTGGCCGAGCGCATCTACGAGCTGGGCGAATTCCTGCTCCATGTGCTCCATGTCGATTTCCACGATGCCACGCCGCCGGGCCAGGCGGCTGAGCGGATCGTGCTGCATACCTCCTGCGGCGCCCGCCGCGAAATGGGTACGCGCCAGCATGGCGTGGCGCTGGTCGATGCATTGCCGGGCGTGACCCGCGTCGAGCATGCGCGCGAATCGGAATGCTGCGGCTTCGGCGGCACGTTCTCGCTCAAGCATCCCGATATCTCCGGCGCGATGGTGCGCGACAAGGTTGCGTCCGCCTGCGCCACCGGCTGCGAGCGGCTGGTGTCGGCCGACTGCGGCTGCCTGCTCAATATCGGCCACACCGCCGCGCACGACGGTGCGCCGCTGCAGGTCGAGCACCTGGCCAGCTTCCTGTGGCGTCGTACCGGAGGTGCCGCATGAGCACGCCCGGCGCCCGCGAACGCATGCTCGGCCGGCTGCGTGCCGCCGCCCCCGCACCTGCGTCCTCCACCGCTGAACTGGATCGCCGCATCGATGGCCATTTCGAGGCGCGCCGGCACGGCGCTCCGACCGTCGACGAGCTGGTCAATGCATTGGTCAACGCAATGCGCACCGCACTGGAAGCCTCGCACGCGGAAGTCTGGTGCACCGATGAACAAGCCTGGCCCGCGCTGCTGGCCACGGCGCTGGCCGAAGCCGGCGTCCGGCGCCTGCTGCTCGATCCGTCAAGCCGCGCCGGCGCGGCGCTCGCCGCCGCACTGCCGGCGCAGGTCGAAGCCATCGGCTACGACCGTCCCATCGAAGCCTGGAAAGCAGAACTGTTCGACACCGTCGACGCCGGTTTCACCGTGGCGCGCTCTGGCATTGCGGCCACCGGCACGCTGATCGTTGCACCGGATGCGGGTTCACCGCGCACGGTATCGCTGGTGCCGCCGCTGCATGTGGCGCTGGTGCGCGCATCCACGCTGCACCAGGACCTGCACTTGGCCGCGCGCGCCGAACGCTGGCGCGACGGCATGCCGACCAACCTGGTGATGATCTCGGGCCCGTCCAAGACTTCCGATATCCAGCAGACGCTTGCCTACGGTGCGCACGGCCCGCGCCGGCTGTGGGTCGTCATCGTGCAGGACATCGACCATACGGAGGCCGCGCAATGAGCCAGAGCACGCTGCATTTCGTCGCGCCGCAAGACTTCAAGGCGCGTGCGCGCGAGGCGCTGGACGACCCCAAGCTGCGCCAGAGCTTCCGCGGCGCGATGGACTTCCTGCAGGGCAAACGGCTGGCTCAGTTTCCCGATGCCGATGAACTGGAACGGCTGCGCGACCTGGGCGAAGCGGTACGCCAGCACGCGCTCGCCAACCTGCCGGACCTGCTGGTGGCGCTGGAAGACAAGCTCACCGCCGCCGGCGTGCAGGTCCACTGGGCTGAGACCGCCGACGACGCCAACCGCATCATCCACGGCATCGCGGCAGCAAGGCAGGCCAGGCGCGTGATCAAGGGCAAGTCGATGGCCAGCGAGGAAATCGAGCTGAACCATTACCTGGCCGAGCGCGGCGTCGAATGCATCGAGTCGGACATGGGCGAGTACATCGTCCAGCTGGCGGGCGAGAAGCCGTCGCATATCGTGATGCCGGCGATCCACAAGACCAAGGGCGACATCGCCACGCTGTTCGAGCAGCATATCCCCGACACGCCCTATACCGAGGACGTCGACGCGCTGATCCAGACCGGCCGCCGCGCGCTGCGGCACGCGTTCGTCGGCGCCGACATCGGCCTGTCCGGTGTCAACTTCGCCGCGGCGGATACCGGCACGCTGTGGCTGGTCGAGAACGAAGGCAACGGCCGGCTTTCCACCACGGTGCCCGATGTGCATATCGCCATCATGGGCATGGAAAAGGTGGTGGCGAAGCTCGAGCACATCGTGCCATTGTCGAGCCTGCTGACGCGCTCGGCCACGGGCCAGGCCATTACCACGTATTTCAACCTGATCTCCGGCCCGCGCCGCGACGGCGAGCGCGACGGCCCGCGCGAGGTGCACCTGGTACTGCTCGACAACGGGCGTACGCAGGCCTATGCCGATGCACAGCTGCGCGCCACGCTGCAGTGCATCCGCTGCGGCGCGTGCATGAACCACTGCCCGGTCTATACGCGCATCGGCGGCCATGCCTATGGCACCACCTATCCCGGGCCGATCGGCAAGATCATCTCGCCGCATTTGCTGGGACTCGAGGCCACCGCTGACCTGCCCACCGCATCCAGCTTGTGCGGGGCCTGCGGCGAGGTATGCCCGGTGCGCATCCCGATCCCGCAATTGCTGGTGCGCCTGCGTACCGAAGCCAACCGCGATCCCGAGGAACGGGTGGCCAATCCGCTGCGCGGCCAGGGCGCGAAGTACAGCAAGGGTGAGCACCTGGTGTGGCGGTTCTGGAGCGGGGCGTATTCGCACCCGTCCACTTACCGGCTGTTCCGTTGGGCGGCCACGCGGCTGCGCGCGCTCGCGCCGTCGAAGCAGATGGGATGGACCCAGCATCGCACGCCGCTGAAGCCGGCGGCGAAGAGCCTGGCGGATCTGCTCAAGGAGAAGGGGCAGCCGGAGTAGGCGCCGCCCTGAGCTTGTCAGCTGTCGATTGTGTGCTCCCTCTCCCGCTTGCGGGAGAGGGGAGCAAACCAGCGGTTGCTCTCATGCCGCCGCGATTGCCAGAACTACAAAGATTTTTCGAAACACCACTGAAGTAGGAGACTAAGCCGTGCAACCCTGGACCCAACTCTATACGCCGCTAGGCAGCCTGTGGCTGTCGGCGCTGGCGGCGGCCATTCCCATCCTGTTCTTCTTCTTCGCGCTGGCCGTGTGGCGCATGAAGGGCCATGCCGCCGCCGCGGTGACGTTGCTGCTGGCGCTCGGCGTGGCGATCTTCGCGTACGGCATGCCGGTGCAGCAGGCGCTGGCCGCGGCCGGCTTCGGCTTTGCCTACGGCCTGTGGCCGATCGCATGGATCATCGTGACCGCGGTGTTCCTCTACAAGATCGTGGTCAAGACGGGCCAGTTCGACATCATCCGTGCCTCGGTGCTGTCGATCACCGACGACCAGCGCCTGCAGATGCTGCTGATCGGCTTTGCCTTCGGCGCCTTCCTGGAAGGTGCGGCAGGCTTCGGCGCGCCGGTGGCGATCACCGCAGCGCTGCTGGTCGGCCTGGGCTTCAATCCGCTGTATGCCGCGGGCCTGTGCCTGATCGCCAATACCGCGCCGGTGGCGTTTGGCGCGATGGGAATTCCCATCATCGTGGCCGGGCAGGTCACGGGCATCGATCCCTTCCTTATCGGCGCGATGGCCGGCCGCCAACTGCCGCTGCTGTCGCTGCTGGTGCCGTTCTGGCTGGTGTTCATGATGGACGGCGCCAAGGGCGTGCGCGAGACCTGGCCGGCGGCGCTGGTGTGCGGCGGCAGCTTTGCGGTGACGCAGTACTTCACTTCCAACCATATCGGGCCGGAACTGCCGGACATCACCTCTGCGCTGGTCAGCCTGGTGTCGCTGGCGGCGTTCCTGAAGGTCTGGCAGCCGCGCAGCGCTTCGCAGCGCGCGGGCGGCACGGCCAGCGGCGGCACCGTGGCGCTGGCCGGCTTCGGCGGTGGCTTTGGCGCTGCCCCGGTGAGCCGCAAGGCATCGCCCTACACGCTGGCGCAAACGCTGCGGGCCTGGGCACCGTTCGGCATCCTGACGGCTATCGTCACGGTATGGAGCCTGCAGCCGTTCAAGGCACTGTTCGCCGCCAATGGCGTGCTGGCGGGCACGGTGCTGAAGTTCAAGGTGCCGGGGCTGGACCAGATGGTGATCAAGGCCGCGCCGATCGTGGCGACGCCCAAGGCGTATGACGCCGTGCTGAAGCTGGACCTGCTGTCCGCCGTGGGCACCGCGATCCTGCTGACCGCGCTGATCTCGGCGGTGCTGCTGCGCATGAAGCCGCGCGACCTGGTTGCCACCTTCGGCGAGACGCTGGTGGAACTGGCGCGCCCGGTGCTGTCGATCGGGCTGGTGCTGGCCTTTGCCTTCGTCGCCAACTACTCCGGCATGTCCTCGACGCTGGCGCTGCTGCTGGCCGGCACCGGCGCCGCGTTCCCGTTCTTCTCGCCGTTCCTCGGCTGGCTGGGCGTGTTCCTGACCGGATCGGATACGTCGTCCAACGCGCTGTTCTGCGCACTGCAGAACACGACGGCACATCAGATCGGTGTATCGGACACGCTGATGGTGGCGGCCAACACCACCGGCGGCGTGACCGCGAAGATGATCTCGCCGCAATCGATCGCGGTGGCCTGCGCGGCGACGGGGCTGGTTGGCAAGGAGTCGGAGCTGTTCCGATTTACCGTGAAGCACAGCCTGCTGTTTGCGGTGATCATCGGAATCATCACTGTGGTACAGGCCTATCTGTTGCCGGGGATGATTCCGGGCTGAGGTGTGCCAAAGAAGCTGCGGCTCAAGTGCCTTTGACCAGGCTGTGGCGCCGGCACTGGGCCGCGGCCTGCAGGCGCCGCAGGCCGTAGGGACCTACTGGCCGTCCGAGAGAAACGCGTCCCCCTCGCTCAACGGCGCATACCGGTAACTCGCCGGCGTCCGGCTCAGCTTGACCGGCGCGCCCAGGCCCTTGTAGCCGCCTTCCATTTCCACCACCATCTCGCGGTGCAGCGTATGTGGATGCTGCAGGGCGTCGGCAACGGACAGCACCGGTGCGCACGGCACGCCCGCGGCGACCAGCGTGTCGGCCAGCGTCTTGCCATCGTGCTTGCGCAGGTGTGTCTCCAGTTCGGCCTTCAGCGCCACGCGGTTCACCGAACGCGCACCCGCGGTGGCATAGCGTTCGTCATCTGCCAGCACCGGCACCTGCAGGTGTTCGCACAGGATGCGGAACTGCCGGTCATTGCCGACCGCGAGGAAGATCGGGTCGGTGGCAGTGGCCACGGTGTCGTACGGGTAGATGTTCGGATGCGCGTTACCGGTACGCTGCGGGGTCTTGCCGCTCATGAACCAGTTGGCCGCATGCGGATGCAGCAACGACAGGCCGGAGTCATACAGTGCCGCCTCGACGAACTGCCCGCGCCCGCTGCGCGCTCGCTCCTGCAACGCCAGCAGCACGCCGATCGCGGCATTCAGTCCGGTGACCATGTCGACCACCGGCAAACCCACGCGCAACGCATCGCCGTCGGCTTCGCCGTTGATGCTCATGATGCCGGACATCGCCTGGATCGCTGCATCGTAGCCGGGCAGGCCGCCCAGCGGGCCATCCGCGCCGAAGCCCGACACGCGGCAATGCACCAGCCGCGGGAAGCGCGCCGACAGTACGTCATAGCCCAGCCCCCACTTCTCCATCGTGCCGGTCTTGAAGTTCTCGACCAGTACGTCGGCATCGGCCAGCAGGGCCAGCAGGACTTCGCGCCCGCCTTCCGTGGTCAGGTTCAGCCGCATCACCCGCTTGTTGCGGTTCAGGCCGAAGTAGTACGACGCCACGCCGTCCTTGAACGGCGGGCCCCAGGTACGGGTGTCGTCGCCCTGGGGCGGTTCGATCTTGAGCACGTCGGCACCGTGGTCGCCGAGAATCTGGCCGCAGTACGGGCCGCCCAGGATGCGCGACAGGTCGACCACGCGGATGCCGGCAAGCGCGCCGGGGCTGGATTGGGTCATGGCTGGCTCCTCTTTGCTTAGTCGCTTGGTCGCTTGGTCACCTAGTCAAGCTGCGCGCCGGACTTCTGCACCACGGCGCGCCACTTGCCGACCTCGGCCTTGACGAAGCCCCCAAGCTGCTCCGGCGTGGTCGACGGCGCGAATTCCAGGCCTTGCGCCTGCAGCGTCTTGCGCACCTCGGGCTGCTTGAGCGCATCGGCGAAGGCGCGGTTGAGCTTGCCGATCACTTCGGGCGGCGTGCCCGCCGGCGCCACCACGCCGAAGAAGACCGAGACGTCAAAACCCGGCACTCCCTGTTCGGCGACAGTCGGCACATCCGGCAGCGCCTGCGAGCGCGCCTTGGTGGTGACGCCCAGCGCGCGCACCTTGCCGCTCTTGATAAAGGGCATCGCGGTCAGCACGTCGGTGAAGGTCATGCTGACCTGGCCGCCGAGCAGGTCGTTCAGCGCCGGGCCGGTGCCCTTGTACGGGATATGCTGGAAGTCGGTGCCGGTGACGTTGTTGAACAGCACGCCGGCGAGGTGGGACGACGCGCCGTTGCCGGACGAGGCATAGGTCAGCTTGCCCGGATGCGCCTTGCCGTAGGCGATCAGCTCGTTGACGTTCTTCGCCGGCACCGAGGGGTTCACCACCAGCACGTTGGGCAGCTGGCCGATCTGGATGACCGGGGCAAAGCTCTTGACCGGGTCGTAGTTGATCTTGCGATAGAGGCTGACGTTGATCGCCAGCGGCGCCGAGGTGCCGAACATCAGCGTGTAGCCGTCAGGCTCGGCGCGCGCGACCACTTCCGCGCCGATATTGCCGCCGGCGCCTGCGCGGTTTTCCACCACCACCGGCTGGCCCAGGCTGGTCTTGAGCGCGGCGGCCAGCGTGCGCGCCATGGCGTCGGTCGGACCGCCCGGCGGGTAGGTAACGACCATCATGATGGGCTTGGTCGGGAAGTCCTTCTGCGCGAAGGCGGGGGCGATGCAGAGCGAGCACGCGGCAATGGCCGCGAAGCGGTGCCAGAGTTTCATGGCGTTGTCTCCTGGTGTAGGACGTCTCCCGCGGGGGCGGGATGGTTGGGGCATCTTCGGGGCGGGGTGCTCCCTCTCCCGCCAGCGCTTGCCTTTACCCACAACTTGCGGCGGCTTACTCGTCTTTCTGGAAGATCCGATACATTTCGGTGATTTCGTGCAGGGCGAGGAAGCCGCGCCAGAGGACGGTGGCTCCCGGGGGATCGTCGTTTTTGCGACCCAGGTAGCCACCGAGCTTGGCGATCCAAAGGACCGCGTCGCTGAGTTTTGGCGCCTCTTCCGGTGGCTTGGTTGTGCCGTGCGTGCGGCAGTACAAGGCCCGCCATTCGAGCGGTTGCAGTAGCACCGAGCAAGGGATATCGGCTTCGAGCCGGCCCAGCATGGTCGCGTACATAATGCGCCAGCCGATCACGGCGAACAGCGCCGTAGCACGTAGGAACCGCTCCAGCGTCCCGAACTGCCGCGCTTCGATCTGGCAGCCACTCTTCAGGACACGATGCCAGGATTCAATGGTCCAGCGCCGGGCATACCAGCTCAGTCGCTCCAGCGCATCTTCCAGCGTTTGGGTAGGCATTGAACTGAGCAACATCCATTCGAGCGGCTCAACGCCTTGGGGCGGCTCGATCTCCAGCGCGTGAATGGCAAACACTTCGAGACTCGGTAGATCCTCTGCACCGCGGCTGCGCGGCGGTCGCAGTTGGACGGGCACACAACGCAAAGCCAGTCGGGCGCTACGCGCCTGCCTGGCGCCGCTCCTGGGCACGTGCAATACGGTCTCTCCAAGTACAGGAGCCGCAGCAACCGTCTCCCACAGATACTTCTCTGGGTGGTCCACGCCTCGATTCCAGGCGGCCCGCACCAACCAGTCCACCCCCGCTGGGCGCGGCGCCAGGAACACGTCGTACACATCGCCCTCGCGATCGCTGACGGCAACAAGGTGCGTGTCCGGACACTGCATCTTGAGCGGCTCAAGGCATTCCAGCCCCTCCAGCCACTTCACGCTTTCCTTGTCACGAATGGACAGCGCCCGGCGCTGCCCGGCCTTGCCCGATGCTTGCGGCGCACGCACCCACGTCTTCATGCTCAACACGCCCAGTGGCAGGCCTTCAGGCGTCACCGCCAGCACGCTGTGCAACATGAATCCGTGCAAATTGCCGCCCGTGCCGTGACCAAGTCCCTCAGTCGCGGGCAAATTTGCCAGATTGAATTCCGTGGTGTCCTGCACCGCCAGTACGACAGGTACCCGCTGCATGCGACCCACGGTTTGAGCGACGTGGCTCGCCAGGATTCCGTCCGGGTCGACCGCCTCATTATCAAAGAAGCGATATGCCGCCTTGAGTTGGGCACCACTCAAGGCCTGCGGGAACGAAACATGGGCTTTTTGCGCCAGTCCGCGCGCCAATGCCACAAGGCGCTGCGTGCGACGCGCATCGCCCAATTGTGCGCCACTGAATTCGTCGCTGGCCCAGTCTTCGAGATCTTCCGTATCCGGCAAAATTGCCACCACTGATTGTCAACTTCACACGAAGTTAACACCGTCCAATCCGGTTTACAACCTTTCCAATCGAGATGTGGGTAAAGGCAAGCGCCAGCGGGAGGGGGGGCAAACAATGGGTTCTTCTTGGTGGCGTCAGAACACGTTGACGTCGGCGACCGCGCCGGCTGCGCGCACCACGCCATCGGCGGGGGGCGCCACCGTTTCGGCCAGCCATTCCGGCTCGACGCTTGCCGCCAGTGGATCCTGCGGCAGCACACGGTGGCGCAGCACCAGCTGCGCCAGGCGCATGCGGCGCACCGAGCCGATGCGGCCGGCTTCCCACGCCATCGCCACCGCAGTGGTCACGTGGTACAGCGCGGAAGCGGCCTGGCGCGCCAGCAGGTCGCCGTCGGCGCCGGCCTCAGCGGCGTGCGCGGCCAGTTTCGCGGCAGCGGCGATGGCGCCTTCGAACGTGGCGCGTGCGTGCGCGTGCATCGGCGTATCGGCCAGCAGCCCGGCCAGGTGGGCCTGCAGCACCGGCAGCGCGCCTTCGCGGCGGATCGCGCGCAGCACGTCGAGCGCGACGATATTGCTGGTGCCCTCCCAGATCGAGCCGAGGTGGGCGTCGCGCACCAGGCGCGGGTCGCTCCATTCCTCTATGTAGCCGCAGCCGCCGCGGATTTCCATCGCGTCGCCGGTGACCTTGCGCGCGTCGCGGCAGGCGCGGAACTTGATCAGCGGTGTCAGGATGCGCATCAGCGGGTAGGCGTCGGCTTCGCCGGCATCGGCGCGGCGCAGCGCCTCGGCGGTCTGGAACACCATGGTGCGGGCCTGCTCGGTGGGCAGCGTCAGCTTGAGCAGCTGGCGGCGCATCAGCGGCATGTCTTCCAGGCGCTTGCCGAAGGCGCGGCGTTCATGCGCGATGAACAGGCCCTCGGTCAGCGCGCGGCGCATCAGGCCGGCGGCGCGCACGCCGTTGGACAGGCGCGAGTTGTTGATCATGTCGGCCATCTGCACGAAGCCGCGGCCGGGTTCGCCGACTAGATAAGCGTGCGCGCCTTCGAGGCGGATCTCGCCGCTGGCCATCGAGCGCGTGCCGAGCTTGTCCTTGAGCCGGATGACACGGTAGTGGTTGTCGCTGCCGTCGGCCAGCTTGCGCGGCAGCAGGAACAGCGACACGCCCTTGTGGCCGGAGACGGCGTTGCCGGCTTCGTCTTCCACGCGCGCCAGCACCATAGCCAGCGCGGCGTCGGGGTTGGAGCAGAACCACTTGTCGCCGAGCAGGCGCCAGCCGCCCTCGGCGCCGGCATCGCGCACCGCTCGCGTGGCGGTGGCGGCCACGTCGGAACCGGCGCCCTGCTCGGTCATGAACATGGCGCCCTGGTACAGGTCGTCGAACACCTGCGTGGTCAGGTTGGGCAGGAATTTCCCGACCAGTGCCGGATCGCCGAACTTGCGCAGCGTGCGCGTCAGCGAATCGGTCATCGACAGCGGGCAGCACAGGCCAAACTCGGCCTGCACGAACAGATAGGTGAGTGCGTACTTCGCCGCCGGCGGCATGGGCTTGTCCCAGCCGAGCACGCCACCGCGGTGCGAAGCGGCGGCCAGCCCGAATTCGGCGAACGCCACGCGCTCCAGTTCCACGTAGGCAGGATGCTTGTCGATGCGCTGCGCGTCGACGCCGCTGCGGGTGCGGTAGCTTAGCGTCGGGGGATTGTGGTCGGCCACGGCGGCCAGTTCGTCGAGCACGCCGCCGGCCAGTGCGCCCATGCGCTCCAGGTGTGGCAGCAGATGGTTGAACAGATCCGCCGGCAGGTAGAGCGGCAGTAATGCACGCAACTCGGGGTCGGCGGCGAACAGGCTGCCGCCCTGGCGGTCGGGCACGGGATGGGCGGCGGCGGGGCTGTCGGGCTGGGCGTGAGGTGCGGTATCGCGCACGGCGCTGTTCGGCATGTCGGGTCTCCTGGTCGGGTGGACCGGCATGGTTGACGAACACGCTGCGGCCCTATGATCTGCATTATTCAAACCCCAAGGATTTGCGTCTAATTCTAAAATTGGCTCGATCCATATAATTTTTGTATCGTCATGGAATTCCGCCACCTGCGCTATTTCCTTGTGCTGGCAGAGGAACTGCACTTCGGCCGGGCCGCGCGCCGGCTCGCCATTTCGCAGCCGCCGCTGTCGCTGAACATCCAGCAGCTAGAAGCCTCCGTCGGGGCCCGGCTGTTCGACCGGGACAGCCGCGGCGTGCGCCTGACCGCGGCCGGACGCGCTTTTCGCGAATCGGCCACGGCTTTGCTGGCGCAGGCCGAGGCGGCGCGGCTGCTGGCGCGCGAGATCGAAGCGGGCGCCATCGGCCGGCTGCGGGTGGGCTTTGTCGGCTCGATGCTGTATCGCGGCCTGCCGCAAACCCTGCGCGCCTTTGAGGCGGCTTACCCAGGCATCCAGATGGCGCTGACCGAACTGAACTCGCAGGAGCAGATCGATGCGCTGCTCCATGACGAACTCGACGCAGCGTTTATCCACACCGGCCGCGTGCCCGACCCGCTGCAGGCAACGCGGGTGCACGCCGAACCGTTCGTCTGCTGCCTGCCGGCGGACCACCCGCTCGCGGCGCAGCCGGAACTGGCGCTGGCGGACTTGCGCGGCGAGGCCTTCGTGCTGTTCTCGCGCAAGGCTTCGCCGGACTACTACAGCCGTATCTTCGATATGTGCGCGGCCCAGGGCTTTTACCCGCAGATCCGGCACGAAGTGCGCCACTGGCTCTCGGTGGTGTCCCTGGTCTCGCAGGGAATGGGGGTGGCCGTGGTGCCGGCGGCGCTGGCGCGCTCGGGCATGGCAGGCGCGGCGTTCCGGCCGCTGGCGGGCACGGCGGTACGCTCCGAAGTCTATTGCGTGTGGAAGACGGCGCCCGACCATCCCGCCCGCGACAACTTTGTGGCGATGGTGGCCGCGCAGGTAGCGTCCACGGAGGCAACGTCCAAAGAGGCAACGCATCAAAGAAAAAGCCACCGGCACGATGGCCGATGGCTTGTGAAGTACGCGTGGAACGGGGTGTTCAGCGTGCTTGCAGCTTAACTCCGCAGGCTTGCGGCATCCAATAACGCAAATGCAGTAATTGCATCGCGCTGCATGAAACCTGTTGCATTAGGTTTCGGACAGCCGAACTTTGCAACGATGGCGCGCATGTGTGCCACCGCGCGGACATGGCCACCGCGCGGCCTTAAGCTTGGCCCCTCCGCGCGCGCCGTCACCGGTTATCATTCGCCTCCTGCCGCGCAGCGGCATGGCGGCTGGCGTGCCCGCCACTTGTGGGCATCGTCATGCCCTATTTGCGATACAATGAAAACGATTTTCATTTACGTACCCGGCGAGGTCATGCCGGCCGCATCACGGCCGCGTCGGACGACCGCGCCAACGGACTGGAAGCATGATGCGGTTGTCTGAACTTCCACGGCGCACGCCCGCCGTAGTGCAATCGGTGGACGACGCCACGCCCGGCGATCCGGTTGCGCGCCGCCTGCGAGAGCTTGGCTTTGTGCCCGGCGAGATCGTCCAGGTCATCGCCTATGGCCCCTTCGGCATGGATCCGCTGGTCGCGCAGATCGGCTTTACGCGCTTTGCGCTGCGCCGCGTGGAAGCGGCGCGCATCGGCGTCGAGCTTGCCAGCGCCTCGGTGACCAGCATCGCGCCCGCCGAGGCGGGCGAACAGGCCGGCGCCACAGCGTCCACACCGAACGAGCGGACCAAGCGGACCGCCTGAGCCCTTCCGGAATATGTCTGCAGCAGCTTCCCCGACTCCTGCCCTGCGCATCGCGCTGGTGGGCAATCCCAATTGCGGCAAGACCGCACTGTTCAACCGACTGACCGGCAGCCGGCAGAAGGTGGCCAACTACGCCGGCGTGACCGTCGAGCGCAAGGAAGGCCATTTCGTCTCGCCGGCCGGACGCCAGGTGCGCATCCTGGACCTGCCGGGTGCCTACAGCCTGCATGCGGCCAGCCTGGATGAAGCCATCACGCGCGACGTCTGCATGGGCGTGCGCGCCGGCGAGCAGCGGCCCGACCTGCTGGTGTCGGTGGTGGATGCGACCAACCTGCGCCTGCACCTGCGCTTCGTACTGGAACTGCGCCGGCTGGGCCTGCCGATGGTAGTCGTACTCAACATGAGCGACGCCGCCGCGCGCCGCGGCATCCAGATCGACCGCGACAAGCTGGCTGCCGCGCTGGGCGTGCCGGTGGTCAGCACCGTGGCAGTCAGGCGCGACGGCGCGGCAGCGCTGCTGGCTGTGCTCGACGGCGCCCTGCCCGCCGCGCCGCCGTCCACGCCCGAGCCCGCCAACGATGTCGACGTGCATACCGAAGTCAACCGCATGCTGGCCGCGGCGGTCAGCATGCCGGCGCGCACCGCGGCGCTGGACGACCGGCTCGACCGCATCGTGCTGCACCCGGTGTTCGGCCTGCTGCTGCTGGCGGTGCTGCTGTTCCTGATGTTCCAGGCAGTGTTCTCGTGGGCCGAGCCGCTGATGGACGGCATCGAGGGCGGTGTGCACTGGGCCGGCGAACTGCTCGGCGCGCATATGCCCGACGGCCTGCTCAAGAGCCTGCTGGTCGACGGCCTGATCGCGGGCCTGGGCAGCGTGGTGGTGTTCCTGCCGCAGATCCTGATCCTGTTCCTGTTCATCCTCACGCTGGAGGAATCGGGCTACCTGCCGCGCGCGGCATTCCTGCTGGACCGGCTGATGATGGGCGCGGGCCTGTCTGGCCGTTCGTTCATCCCGCTGCTGTCGAGCTTTGCCTGCGCGATCCCCGGCATCATGGCCACGCGCACGATCCAGGATCCGCGCGACCGCCTCACCACCATCCTGGTGGCGCCGCTGATGACCTGCTCGGCACGGCTGCCGGTGTATGCGCTGCTGATCGGCGCCTTCATCCCGGAGCGCACCGTGCTGGGCCTGTTCAACCTGCAGGGGCTGGTGCTGTTCGCGCTGTACGTGGCCGGCATCGTCAGCGCGCTGGTGGTGGCCTATGCGCTCAAGTTCTTCCGCCGCGACCGCACCGACCATCCGCTGCTGATGGAGCTGCCGTCGTACCGCATCCCCCATGTGCGCGACGTGGCCATCGGCCTCTGGGAGCGTGCCCGCATCTTCCTGTCGCGGGTGGGCAAGGTGATCCTGACGCTGACCGTGCTGCTGTGGTTCCTGTCGACCTTCCCGGCGCCGCCGGAAGGCGCGACTGCGCCGGCCATCGATTACAGCTTCGCCGGCATGATCGGCCACGCGCTGCAGAAGGTGTTCGCGCCGGTGGGCTTCAACTGGCAGATCTGCATCGCGCTGGTGCCGGGCCTGGCCGCGCGCGAAGTGGCCGTGGGCGCGCTGGCGACGGTGTACGCGCTGTCTGGCAGTGAAGACGCCATGGCCGCGCAGCTGGCTCCGATGATCGCCGCGCAGTGGTCGCTGGCCACCGCGCTGGCGCTGCTGGCGTGGTTCGTGTTCGCGCCGCAGTGCATCTCGACGCTGGCCGTGATCCGGCGCGAAACCAACTCGTGGAAGGTCATGGCCGCGTCGGTCGTGTACCTGACCGGGCTGGCCTACCTGGCCGCGTTTGTGACCTATCGCGTCGCGCTGCTGTTCAGCTGACACCATCGCCGCCATGACGCTCTACCACGCCATCGAAACGCTGCTGGTCCCGCTGATCGTGCTGGCGTGCGCGGTATCGGTGCTGGCGCGCTATGCGCCGCGCACGCGCGAGCGCGTCAAGGGCGCGCTCGCGTCGCGCCTGGGCGGCGGCGCCGCGAGCGGCTGGCGCGGCCGACTGGTACGCTGGCTCGCGCCGCAGGCTGCCTCAGGCTGCGCCAGTGGCTGCGACGACGGCGGCTGCAACACTTGCGGGTCCAACACCGCCAGGGCCACTGACGCGCAGGACAAGCCTGCCGAGCAGGTCGTGCGCTTCGTGCGCAAGCGCTGAACGGCGCGTCTTTTTCCTCTCCTTCCCCCGTCCTTTCCCTCTCCTTTTCCCTCCATTCCCCCTCTCGGGGTTCGTTTACTCCGTCACGCAGAAATGGGTACGCCCGCTGCTCGCGCGGGATGCGCTGGCAGCGGTTTGCACGCATTCGTGCGTGTCCCTGGGGGCTCCCTGAGCGGGCTAGCGAGCGTGTGTCGCAGGCCGTGCCGGCCTGTTGAGTGGGGCGCAGAAATGGGTACGCTTTGCGTGCGAGGCATGGCCGGCGTGGGCTCCGATGCTGGTAAAGCGCGCGGTTGTGGGGCCTGTTCGGCGGGCGATGTTGCGGACGGAAGATGCTTTTCGCCGTCACGCAGAAATGGGTACGCTTCGGGAGAAATGCCGTCGTCCTGGAGCCGCCGGCTCTCACCCCCTGGCCCGCTCCCGCGAGCGTGGGAGGGGAGCAAACCAGTGGTGACGCGGGGCCGCCGATGCCGCGCCAATGCAAAACGCCCTCCGGATCGGAGGGCGCTTCACTTGCGCGCGGGAACGTTGCTGCTTACTTGACGGTACCGACGAAGACCAGCTTCAGCTGCGTGTTGTCGGCGATCACCGTGCAGGTCGCGGTGATGGTGAAGTCGCCGGGAGCCGTACCAGTGGCGCGCATTTGGTTCGGCATTGGCAGCAGAGCCGGGCTCAGCGATACCGGTCCTGTGCTGACCCATGCCCAGTTCTGGCAGGTGGCAGCCTGTGCATCATCGCCCAGGTGCATCATGCGCGCGGTTACCTCGATCGGCAGCGCTTGCAGCAGCGTCAGCGGTTGCTGGGTGTCGCTGACCAGCGCCCAGGTCGGATTCTCCGTCACGGACAGGCCGGCCGAAGGACGCACGCCCAGCTTGGTGCTGACGGCGGTCACCGTCAGTGTGCTCTGAACCGGACCAGTGCCCTTGACCAGGCTGCTGCTGACCGTGGCGTCGTGCGTACCCGCGGCTTCCGTCGTCGACAGCGTCGGCGAGGTGGCAGTGTAGGTCCAGGTGCCGTCGAAGTCGGCCGTCACGTCCTGGCCGTCGTTGCGCAGCACGCGCGAGGTGAAGTTGGCCGGGCGTTCGCTGAACACCTGCAGCGCATCCGCCGGCTGGCCCTTGCTAGTGGTCACCACGCGATAGGTCGCCGAGCCGTTCTTCGCGACCGTCACCACGATGAGGCCGCCGATCGCGCGGCCATCCGGCGCGGTGACCGACACCGACACGTCAGCCGTCGCCGCCGCGGTGGTCGAGCTGTTGCTCGCCTTCAGCGTGGCGCTGTTCTGGTTGGCCGTGACCTGGACCGCGGTAGCGCTGCTTGCCCACGCCCAGCTGTTGACGCTGGCCGAGACGTCATTGCCATTGCTGTCGATCAGCGACACCTTGACCGGCAACTCCTGGCCATCGCTCATCGACAGGCTGGTATTGGGGATCGACAGGCTGTAGCTGACCGCGGAAGCCGGCACCACGGTAATGGTGGCCGTCTGCGCCGGCAGCGTGGTCGTCGTGTTGTCGGCGTTCTTGACCGTCGCGACCACCTGCACGGTGGTGGTGCCGGTGGCGATGCCATGTACCACGGCACTGGCGGGCGTCGCGGCGACGGGCTCGACCGTGGCAACGCCACGGTCGATGCTGCTCCAGGTGAACACCGTATTGCCGCTTGCGTCGTTGCCGTTGCTGTCGACGGTCATCGCGCTGATCGTCAGCGAGCGGCCGACGCCCACCTCGCCCGCGGTCGCGCTCATCTTGACGCTGAAGGTCAGCGGCGTGGCCGCGGCCGGGGTGGCGGGCGTACTCGAGCCACCGCCACCACCGCCACACGCGGCCAGCAAGAATGTCATGGCAGTGCCTGCCAACCAGGTTGCCCACGTTCTCAGTCTCATGATGTTCCCCCGTATGTTTTTTCCCGCGCTACCAGCCTAGGCGCAACGCTGCCAGCGCAATACCGGCCAGATGACTGAGGCATAACGTACGGAATCGGCGTCTGACTCATCCATTCAGAGCACAGGCGACCGTCTTTCGGGTGAGGCGGACAAGCGCGAGGGATGCATCGGGCCGGCATGTCACCGCCGTTTGGCGCAGCCCTTCCCCCGACCGGGTTCGGACGCGTGGCAGGCGCTTGACCGCAATTCAGCGCGCTTGACCGCCGCCGGCCTTGTCGTCTAACCTTGCCAGGTCATGCGGCGCCCGCCGCGTGCGCAACACCGAAGAGCGGCTCCTGCCCTCATCATTCCGGCTCGATGAACCTCTACGCCAGTACCCTCCGCCAGGCTGCCGATGCGACCCGCATCGCTGTCCGCGCGCGCGTGCTGGCTGCCCTGGCATCGGGCCGCGCCCTGCGCGCTTCCTCGCTACTGCTAAGCCTATCGATCGGTTGCCGGGCCTAGCGCCCCGTGGCAGTTCGGCAGCCTTTCGCCACCCTTTTCCGTTTTTCTTTTTTTGTATCTTCCTTATCTTCCTTAGCGAGGAAGGAGTCCGCTCATGCCCATGCTCAGCCATCCCGCCACCAAGTACCAGCCCGCCGCCACCGTAGACATCCCCGACCGTACCTGGCCCAGCCGCCGCATCACGCGTGCGCCGGCCTGGATGAGCACCGACCTGCGCGACGGCAACCAGTCGCTGATCGAGCCGATGAGCACCGCGCGCAAGCTGCGTTTCTTCGAGCAGCTGGTGAAGATCGGCCTGAAGGAAATCGAGGTGGCCTTCCCCGCCGCGTCGCAGACCGACTTCGACTTCGTGCGCATGCTGATCGAAGAAAAACGCATCCCCGACGACGTCAGCATCGTGGTGCTGACGCAATCGCGCGAAGACTTGATCCACCGGACGGTGGAGTCCGTGCGCGGCGCCGCGCGCGCCACCGTGCATCTCTACAATCCCATCGCGCCGGCGTGGCGGCGCATTGTCTTCAATGCCACACGCGAGGAGATCAAGGAAGTAGCGGTCTCGGGCACGCGCCTGATCAAGTCCCTGACCGACGCCATGCCCGAGACCGCATGGACCTACGAGTACTCGCCCGAGACCTTCAGCCTGGCGGAGCTCGATTTCTCGCTGGAGGTCAGCGACGCGGTCTCCGCGACGTGGGCAGCCGGTCCTGGGCGCCCCTTGATCCTGAACCTGCCGACCACGGTGGAATGCAGCACGCCCAATGTGTTTGCCGACCAGGTCGAATGGATGCACCGGCGCCTGGCGCGGCGCGAACACATCGTGCTGTCGGTCCACCCGCACAACGATCGTGGCACCGCGGTGGCTGCCGCCGAACTGGCGGTGATGGCGGGGGCCGATCGCGTGGAAGGCTGCCTGTTCGGCAATGGCGAGCGCACCGGCAACGTCGACCTGGTGACGCTGGCGCTGAATCTCTACACGCAGGGCGTGGCGCCCGGCCTCGATTTTTCCGATATCGATGAAGTGCGCCAGTGCGTCGAGCATTGCAACCAGCTGCCGGTGCATCCGCGACATCCATACGTGGGCGACCTGGTCTTCACCGCGTTCTCCGGCTCGCACCAGGATGCAATCCGCAAGGGCTTCGCGCAGCAGCAGCCCGGGGCGGTCTGGGAAGTGCCGTACCTGCCGATCGATCCCGCCGACCTGGGCCGCAGCTACGATGCGGTAATCCGCGTCAACAGCCAGTCGGGCAAGGGCGGCATGGCCTTCCTGCTCGAGCAGGTGCATGGCATCTACATGCCGCGCCGGCTGCAGATCGAGTTCAGCCGCGCGGTGCAGGCCATGACCGACGATACCGGGCTGGAAGCGAGCGCGGACGACCTGTATGCGCTGTTCAGCCGCGAGTACCTGGAGCAGGAAGCGCCGTTGCGCTATGTTTCGCACCAACTGGTGTCGGACAGCGGCGGGGCGGTGGAGATCGAAGTGCAGATGGTGCGCGACGGCCAGCCCTGCAGCGTGCGCGGCAGCGGCAACGGACCCATCGATGCTTTCGTCAATGCGCTGGACCTGCCGGTGCGCGTGATGGACTACCACGAGCACGCGATGACCGCCGGCGCCGACGCGCGCGCGGCGTGCTATGTGGAAATCCGGGTGGGCGATTCGCCGACGGGATTCGGCGCGGGCATCGATGCGAACCTGGTCACGGCGTCGCTGCGCGCGGTAGTCTCGGGCGTGAACCGGCACCTGCAGGCCGGCTTTGGCGTGGCGCGGCGCCAGCCGGCAGACGAGGCCGCCGCGGCCTGATACCACGCTTGCCGCAAGGGGATCCGAAGAAAACCGGTGTGCCCCGCCCCCACGGGGCACACCCGGAAAGACGCCCTTGCGGACGCCCACGACATGCTCGGTGCGTCGGCGCCCGCCTCGCCTGGAAGCTTGCGGACGCTGATTTCCTGCACAGCGTAAGGGCTGGCGCGCCGGCGCGCCACGAATGATTCCGCATGTGGTTATTAGCGGAGGATTGCTGCCCCAATACCGTTGTCGCGCGATCGCGACGCACCGTGTGTGGCGGCTTCCCGACTTGTTCTGCATCAAGGTCCGCACGGAGCCGCTCGGCCAAACTGGCCGCGGACTCCTTACCAGACCAAGACAAAACATCATGAACAAGCTCTCTCTCCGTACCCGGGTTACCTGCTCCGCCATCGCCGCCTGCGCCATGCTTGGCGCGTTCTCCGCGCCCGCGATGGCCGCCGACGATGCGCAAGGCAACTGGATGGTGCGCCTGCGCGGCACCTACCTCGACATGGCCAACAGTTCGGATCCGGTCGGCGGCGTGGGCGCATCGGATCGCATCACGGTCAACAACAAGTGGATCCCCGAACTCGACGTCACCTACTTCTTCACCCCCAATATCGCCGCCGAGCTGGTCCTGACCGTACCGCAGAAGCAGAATGTCTACCTCGACGGCAGCAAGATCGGCACCTTCAAGCATCTGCCGCCGTCGCTGCTGGTGCAATACCACTTCATCCCCAACGGTACTTTCCGCCCGTATATCGGCGCGGGCCTGAATTTCACCCGTATCTGGGGCGAGAACCTCGCCAACAACGCGCTGCAACTCGACAGCTGGAGCGTGGGTCCGGCGCTGCAGATCGGCATGGACTACAAGCTGACCAGGAACTGGTTCCTGAATGCCGACATCAAGAAGATCTGGCTGTCGAGCGATGTGAAGGCCGGCGACGTCAAGGTGTCCAAGGTGAGCCTGGACCCGTGGCTGTTCAGCATGGGCGTGGGCTACCGCTTCTGAGCGGCCACTGCGACAGTAAAAAAGGCCGGCGCCATCGGGCGCCGGCCTTTTTACGTTGGCCGTGGGAAAACGTCGCGGCCTAGCGGAACGCAGGCTCGTCGAAACTGCGCAGCTTGCGCGAATGCAGCTGCTCGACGCCGTTCTCGCGCAGGATGCGAATTGCTTCCAGCCCGATGGTCATGTGCTGGCTGACACGCTGCCGGTAGAACGCATTGGCCATGCCGCGCAGCTTGAGCTCGCCATGCAGCGGCTTGTCCGACACGCACAGCAACGTGCCGTAGGGTACGCGCAGGCGGAAGCCGTTGGCGGCCACCGCGGCGCTTTCCATGTCGATCGCGATCGCGCGCGACTGGTTGAAGCGTGCGTACAGCGACTTGGACTTCAGCTCCCAGTTGCGGTCGTCGGTGGAGACCACGGTGCCGGTGCGCATGCGTGTCTTCATCTCGTTGCCCGACAGGCCGGTGACGCGCGCCACCGCTTCCTGCAGCGCCACCTGGATTTCGGCGATCGGCGGCACCGGCACCCAGGGCGGGAGGTCGTGATCGAGCACGTGGTCGTCACGCACGTAGGCGTGCGCCAGCACGTAGTCACCCAGCTGCTGCGAGCGGCGCAGGCCGCCGCAGTGGCCGACCATCAGCCAGCAATGCGGGCGCAGCACGGCGAGATGGTCGGTCATGGTCTTCGCGTTGGACGGGCCCACGCCGATATTGACCAGCGTCACGCCCAGCTTGTCCTCGCGCACCAGGTGGTAGGCCGGCATCTGCGGCAGCGCGCGCGGGCGGGTCGCATCGTCCGGCTCGGCGCCGCCGAGGTCCTGCACCACGTCGCCGGGCTCGACGAAGCGGGTGTAGCCGCCGCCGTCGCTGCTGCTCATCAGCCCGCGGCCCAGCGCGACGAATTCATCGACATAGCGCTGGTAGTTGGTGAACAGCACAAAGCGCTGGAAATGCTGCGGCGCCGTGCCGGTGTAGTGGTACAGCCGCTGCAGCGCCAGGTCCACGCGCTCGGCGGGGAACAGCGACAGCGGCCAGGCCTCGCCCGGGATCGGCTCGTAGGTGCCGTTGGCGATGCCATCGTCGATGCGGCTCAGCTCGGGCAGCACGAACGAGGCCTCCAGTTCGCGCGCTTGGGTGTAGCTGATGTCGGTGGTCGAGGCCTCGATCACGAACGGCAGCGGGATCGGGCGCCGGCTCAGGCCCACGACCACCGGGACCCGGTGGTAGCGCATCAGCCGTTCGATCTGGTCGCGGTAGTAGTCCGCCAGCAGGTCGGGACGGGTCACCGTGGTGCCGTACACCCCGGGGTAGGCCACCGTGCCCCACGAGGGGCGGCTGTCGGTGACCATGGTCTCGATATTGACCGAGATCCCCAGGTACGGATAGCACGCGTGCGCGGCCGACGGCAGCGGCTTGCCGCTGGCGAAAGCTTCGAAGCGCGCGCGCACCGCCCCGACCGAAGCGTCGTAGATGTCGCGGATGCGCGCCAGCGCCGCATCCGCGTCAGGAAATTCGGCGAGCTGGTCGGCCGGATGGGCTGAGGAGAAGACGGGGGCATTCATGCAGACCATCATACCGCGCCCGCGCGCTGGCGTGAGCAGCACCCCCACCCAGCCGGAAGCCAAATTGACGCGCCCGCGCCCGCTCGCTACACTCCGCCAATTGTGCGGCACGGGTTCCCGTGCCGTTCTCGACTCGCGGCGGCCCTGGTGGCAAGGGGCGGCGAGGGGCCGTACATGCTTTACTGGGAGAGCCGCCAATGGAAATCCGTAACCTGTTGCCCGGAGACATCGAGGCAGCCAGACAACTACTGATCGCCAATGGCTGGTCCAACCGGATAGGCGGTCCCGACAAGTTCGCGCGGCTGGTGGCCAATTCCCAGCGCGTGGCCGTGGCGGTGGAAGACGGCGAGATCGTCGGCTTCGCCCGGGCCCTGTGCGACGACGTCTCCGACGGTTTCCTGTCGATGGTTGCCGTGGCCCCGAGCCACCGCCGTCGCGGGATCGGCCGCGCGCTGGTGCGCTACGTCATGGGCAATGATCCCGATATCACCTGGGTGCTGCGCGCGGCGCGCTCTTCCGAAGCAGCGTTCTTCGGCCAGCTCGGCTTTACGCCGTCGATGGTGGCGATGGAGCGGCGCCGGCCCTGACCTGTGCCGGCCATCCTCGAATGATCCTCGCGCGCCTCACTGCGCGCCCATCTTGCGCCGGAATTCCTCGGCCGTACCAACCTGCCTGAACAGCGGGCCGCCCGGCGCGGGCAAGCGTACCCATTTCTGCGGCCATCGGCCTGAGGGTTTCACCGGGTGGCGCGAGGCGGACAGCACGGGGAATCCGGCCTTGACCCACAGCCCGCCGATGGCGCCCCAGGCGCGGCGTGCGCCCCGGACTATCGATCCGCCCGGATCGGCCCGTACTCGGCCGGCACCCAGGTATAGCCGGCGGCGTCGCGACGCACATGGCCCAGCCCCGGGAACGGCAGGTGCGCGCCGCCCACCCACAGCTTGCCCTTGGCCGCATCGGCCAGGATGCGCTTGCGCGTGATCACCGCGGCGTGGCTGTCGGTATCGAACTCGATCGCCACCTGCGGGCGGCGGAACTGCACCGCATGGCTGTGGATGATGTCGCCCCACAGCAGCAGGCTGTCCTTGCCCGAGGTGAACAGGTAGCCGCTGTGGCCCGGCGTATGCCCGTAGGCAGGCAGCGCGCGCACGCCCGGGACCGGTTCGGCGCCGTTGCCGCCATGGAAGGTGCGGAACCGGTTCGCCGCCTGGTACGGCGCGACCGCGGCGCGTGCCATCGCGAACAGTCCCTGTGCTTCCTTTGGCGCCGCTGCGGCATTGGCTTCGTTGAGCCAGTAGTCGGCGTCGGCCTTGTCGACATAGACCGTCGCGTTCGGGAAGGCCGGCTGCCCGTTGGCGGCGAGGCCACAGGCATGGTCGCCGTGCAGGTGCGTCAGCAGCACGGCGTCGACCTGTTCCGGCGCATAGCCCGCCGCGCGCAGGTTGTCGCCGATGCGCCCGAGCGTGGGACCGAAACATGCCGCCGCACCGGAATCGACCAGCACCAGGCTGCCGCCGGTATTGACGAGGTAGGCATTGACCGCCGTCTGCATGCCCGGTGTCGATTCGACGAACATCCGTGCCAGCAGGCTCTGCACCTCGCGCGCGCTGGTGTACTTGAGGATCCGCGGATCGAGGTCGATGTAGCCGTCGTACAGCGCGGTGACCTCCAGCTGGCCGATCATCATGCGGTAGTAGCCCGGCACCTGGGTCTTGTGCTGCGCCGCCGCGGCATGGGCGGTGCCGATCGTGGCCGGCAGCATGGTGGTGGCCATCGCGGTGGCCGTTGCGACGACCATGGCGAATGCCGGCAGGCGCGGGACCTTGTGCCTGGCGTGGCGCGCGGCGGACTGCAGCGTCATGTCTGGTTCCTTGTTGTTGATTGTTGTTGGTTGTTGTCGAGGGAGACAGCGTGGGCCGGCGAGTACACCGGCCGAAGGCGTATGTTAAGCCGGATGGCGACTCACCGGAAACGCAGGCCGGACGCGGCGGACAGCGACAATCAGAAACCAGGAACGACACAGCGAAGCCACGCAGAAATGGGTACGCCCAGCAAAAGCGTACCTACTTCTGCGTAAAAAACGGGGCCACGTGGCCCCGTTTTCCATTCATGCGAGCTTGCAGCGGCCCATCGTCATTCAGGCTGGATATTCGCCGCCTTGATGATGCGGCCCCACTTGCCGGACTCCTGCGCCTGGAATTTCGCCAGCTCGGCGGGCGTGCTGGTAAACACCTCGGTCCCTGTCGACTGGTAGAAGCTTGCCGCGGTCTCGCTGCGCGCTGCCTTCACCATGATCGCGTTGAGTTTGGCCACTACCGGCTGCGGCGTACCGGCCGGCGCATAGGCCGCGAACCAATAGCTCATCTCGTAGCCCTTGACGCCGGCCTCGTCGATGGTCGGCACGTCGGGCGCCAGCGGCGAGCGCGCCTTGCCCGACACGCCCAGCGCGCGCAGCTTGCCGCTCTTGACCTGCGGCAGGCCCGTGGCGGTGTCCGTGATCATCATCTGGATCTGGTTGCCAAGCAGGTCGGTGATCGCCAGTGGGTTGCTCTTGTACGGCACGTGCAGCAGCTCGACATGCGCCATCTGCTGGAACAGCTCGCCGGCGATGCGCGACGACGAGCTACCGCTGCCGAAGCTGAGCTTGCCCGGCTGCTTCTTCGCCAGCGCGATGAACTCGCCCACGGTCCTGGCAGGCACCTGCGGATTGACCACCATGATCTGGCCGCCGCGCCCCAGCGCGGTCAACGGCGCATAGTCCTTGACCGGGTCGTAGGGCAGCTTCTTGAACAAGTGCTCGTTGGCGGCATGCGTGGTGTTGGTGCTGATCAGCACGGTGTAGCCGTCGGGCGCGGCCTTGGCGACGTCCGACGCCGCGATAAAGCCATTGGCGCCCGGCTTGTTGTCGACGACCACGGTGACCTTGCTGTCCAGCGTAATGGCCTGGCCGATGGCACGCGCGAGCTGGTCGGTGGCGCTGCCGGCGGCGAACGGCACCACGAAGCGGATCGGCTTGTCGGGGAATTCGGCCCACGCCTGTCCGGCGGGCAGGACCAGTGCGCACAGCGCGACGGCTGCCAGTGGCTTGAGGAATCGGTGCATCGTTGTCTCCTGTCGAAATCGTTGTTGGTGCGGATTCAGGCTGCGGCTGGCGCATGCGCCAGCCGCGGCGGCAGCGGTATCTGCAGTTGCAGCAGGCGGAACGACAGCGCCTTGCCGTGGGTATCGAGGTTGAGCGCGTCGTTGACGCCACCGTCGAGCACGCCGTCGATGACGAAGTTCATCGCTTGCAGCGACGGCACCAGGTAGCGCGTGACGGCGCTGGGCCGGCGTTCGCGGAACAGCGCGCGCACGGCGTCCTCGGTGACGTGGGCGACCAGGTGCTCGTAGTCGCGCGCGTCGTAGGCGATCACGCTGATGTTGGAACGGTCGCCCTTGTCGCCGGTGCGGCCGTGGGCGAACTGGTAGAGCGCGGCGGTGGCGCCGGTGGGGGCGCCGGTGGGGGCACCGGTCATGGCGTCGATCGTGTTCATGGCGTCGTCCTCCTCAGGCGATGAAGCGATGCGTGGCAGTGATGGCTTCGCGCGGCACCAGGCACGACACGGCGTTCAGGCGCGCGCGCTGCCCCGTGCGCACGCCACCGCCGCCGGCGGGGCCGCAGGTGTAGAGCGCGTTGACCTCGCGCAGCAGCGCCTGGGCCACCGCGGCATCGTCATGCGCCAGCGCCGCGCGCAGGCGCACGTCCTGCGCGTCGGCCTCATTCGGCTGGCGCTGGGCGAACATCGCGCCGGCGTCGTCGGCCAGGACGCTGAGCACGCCGATCAGGTCGAAGCGGATCGGCACGTCATGGCCCAGCATCTGCATGCGCCGGCGCAGGATATCGGCCGCCAGGCGCGCGCGGGCGGCGGCGTTGGGGCCGGCATAGGAGATCTCGCCTTCGGCCAGCCAGCCGCCGTGGCTGAACACATTGGCCTTGAGCTGCGCCGGCCGCGCGTGGCCGCGCACATTGCACACCCCCACGCGGTCGGGACCGAGCTGCGTGACAGTGACGGCGCCGATGTCGGCGACCACGTCCGGCGTCAGGTAGGCAGCCGGATCGTGGACTTCGTACAGCAATTGCTCCTTGACGGTGCGCAGGTCGACGCAGCCGCCGGTATTGGCTGCCTTGAAGATCTCGATGCTGCCGTCGGCGGCGAGCTGCGCGATCGGGAAGCCGACCGCGTGGACGTCGGGTACGTCCTTCATGCCGGGATCGGCAAAGTAGCCGCCGGTGACCTGGGCCCCGCATTCAAGCAGGTGGCCGGCCATGGTGGCGGCGGCCAGCCGGTCCCAGTCGTCCCACGACCAGCCGTGATGCGCCATCGCGGGCCCCACCACCAGCGCCGGGTCGGCAACGCGGCCGCACACCACGACCTGCGCGCCGTCGGCCAGGGCCGCGGCGATGCCCTGCGCGCCGATATAGGCATTGGCGCAGACAAAGCGCTCGGCATCGAAAGCGTCGCCAAGGATGCCCTGCAGCAGCGAACGGCCGGCGTCGTGCGAGAGATCGTCGCCTTCCACCACTGCCACGCGCGGCGCCGGCAGGCCGAGTTCGGCGGCGAGCTGCAGCACGCGCCGCGCCGCCGCGTGCGGATTGGCCGCGCCGAAATTGCCCACGATGGGAATGGCGTGCTGCAGGCACAGGCCGAGCACGGGCACCAGCAGCGCATCGAGCAGCGGCTCGTAGCCGTGCGCGGGATCGTTGCGCCGCGCCAGTTGCGCCAGCGCCAGCGTGCGTTCGGCCAGCGTCTCGAAGATCAGCGCCGCGGGCTGGCCGGCGGCGATCAGCGTGCGCACCACCGGCAGCGCGGCGTCGGTGCGGTCGCCGGAGAAGCCGGCGCCGGAGCCGATGAGCAAGGAAGCAGTCATGGTCGGGGGGGCAAGGTTGTTGGCGGGGTCGAAGCCATTCTAGGCCGCACCCGTCCAGCCAAAAAATGGATTATTTGGATTAATCTATCGACTTGCTGGATAAATACGAATCCACGATGATGAACCTGTCGGCCAAGCACCTGCGCGCCTTCGTGGCGCTGGCGACCTACCGCAACTTCACCCGCGCGGCGCGCGCCTGCCACCTGTCGCAGTCGGCCTTCAGCGCGCTGGTGCAGACCCTGGAAGAGCAGGCCGGCAGCCGCCTGTTCGAGCGCACCACGCGCCACGTGGAGCTGAGCACTGACGGCGTGCGCTTCGAGCAGACCGCGCGGCGGCTGCTGGCGGACTTCGAAGCGGCGTTCGAAGACCTGCGCGCGCATGCCGAGCGGCGCAAGGGCCGCGTGTCGATCGCCGCGCTGCCGTCGCTGGCAGGCGGCGACCTGCCGCCGCTGCTGGCGCAGTTCCGCGAGCGCTATCCGGGCATCGTGCTGGAGCTGTTCGACCAGTTGGCCGATGGCTGCATCGAACTGGTCCGGCAAGGCCGCGCCGACTTTGCGCTGGCACCGGCGCCGGCGCAGGACGACGACCTGCGCGTCGAGCCGCTGGTGCGCGACACCTTCCACCTGGTGTGCCCGGCCGGCCATCCGCTGGCACGCAAGCGCCGCATCGCGCCGCAGGCGCTGGCGGGCGAGCCGTTTATCCAGCTGTCGCGCACGACCAGCGTGCGCCAGCATCTCGACGCGGCGCTGCACCCGCTGCGGCTGCACAGCGTGATGGAGGTGGAGCACCTGGCGACCGTGGCGGCGCTGGTGCAGGCGGGACTGGGCATCAGCGCGGTGCCGTCGCTGGCGCTGTTCCAGTTCCGGCGCGAGGGCCTGGCGATCCGGCCGCTGCAGCTGCCGTCACTGGTGCGCGATATCTGCCTGGTGCGGATGAAAGACCGCGGCGACTCCTCGGCGGCCGCTGCAATGATCGAAAGCCTGCAGGCGTTTTACCGCGGCGGCAAGACACCAACGCGGCGCTGAAATGCCACCGGAATGCCGCCACCACCGTCTCGGGGTGGCACGCAGAATTGGGTACGCTTGGCCGCTGGCGGCCTGTCAGAAGTGGCCGAGGTAGCCGCCGTCGACCGCCAGCACATGCCCGGTGATGTACGACGCCGCCGGCGATGCCAGGAACACCGCCGCCCCCGCAATCTCGTCCGGGCGGCCCCAGCGGCCCAGTGAGGTGCGCTGGCGCAGCCACTCGGCCACGCTCGCGTCATCGACCATCGGCTGGTTCGGTTCGGTGGCGAAGTAGCCGGGCGCGATCGCGTTGACGGTGACGCCGAAGCGGCCCAGGTCGGCGGCCAGCGCGCGTGTCAGCGCATCCAGGCCGCCCTTGGTGGCGGGATAGAGCACGTCGCCCGCGCGCGCCACCTGGCCCGCGATCGAGCTGACGTTGACGATGCGGCCGTACTGCCCGCGCTGCATCCGTTGCGCGGCATGACAGCACAGCGTGTAGGGCGCGACCAGGTTGGTCTCGAGCATGGCGCGCAGGTCACCGGCATCGAGATGCGCCATCGAGTTTCGGTTGCGCGCGCCGGCGTTGTTGACCAGGATGTCGAGCCGGCCGTGGGCGGCGTCGATCCGCGCGAACGCGGCCTCGACCGCTGCTTCGTCGGTGATGTCCAGCACCAGCGCCTCGGCGCTGCCGCCGCGCGCGGCCAGCGTGGCGACCGCGTCATGCACGCGTGCCTCGCTGCGCGCCGCCACCAGCACGTGGGCACCGGCATCGGCCAGCCCGGCGGCGATCGCCAGGCCCAGGCCCTGCGCGCCACCGGTCACCAGCGCGACACGGCCCTGCAACGAGAATGGGGTACGGCCGGCTGCCTGGGGCACGCCGGCATCGGGGGATGAGGTAGGAGTAGCCATGCGGGCGAATATACCGCAGCAGGCCGGGCCACATTGCGCGCGCCGGCGTGCGCCACGTGGCCACGCCCGCCGGATCAGCGCATCAGCGGATCAGCTTGCCCGTGGACGAGACGATCGACATCTCGACGAAGGACGAGCCGGTGTGGCGCGTGGGACTGTAGCTGATCAGGATGCCGCCGAGATCGTAGTCGCGCAGGCCTTCGAGTGCGCTGACCAGGCGCTCGCGCGTCGGCTCGGGCCCGGCGCGGCGCAGTCCTTCGACCAGTACCTTGGCCGACATGAAGCCTTCCATGCCGGCGTTGGACGGCTCCACGCCCTGCTGCCGGGCCTGGCTGCGGTATTCGCTGGCGAGCGTCATCTGGCTGGAGTTGGTCCCCGGCACCACCTGCGTGATGATCAGCCCGCGCGCATCGTCGCCCAGTTCGCGGATAAAGGAGTCGGCGGCGTTGTTCGACAACGTGACGAACTGCGCCTGGCTGCCGGCGCGGCGCAGCTCGCGGATGATGCGCGCGGCTTCCGAGCCCGAGCCGATCACCAGCACCGCCTGCGGGTTGGCCTTGTTCATGGCGGCAACGCCCTGGCTGATGTCGCCCATCGGCCGCGCGAAGCTGACGCTCGCCGCCGGCTGCACGCCGCGCGCCTGGAGCGCGGTGGTAAAGCCTTCGAGCACGTCCTGGCCGAAGCCGTCGGTGGTGTGGAAGATGCCGATCCGGCTCATGCCGGTGGTGGCCAGGTGGTTGATCGCACGCGCGACTTCATCCTGGTATTTGGCACGCACGTTGAACACGTAGCGGTTCACTGGGCGGTGCAGCGTGATCGCGCCGGTCAGCGGCGCCACCAGCGGCACCTTGTGCTCGGCGACCAGCGGCAGGATGCTCTCGTTCTGCGGCGTGCCGCGCACCATGAACAGCGCGAACACCTTGTCTTCGTCGAGCAGCTTGCGCACGTTGTCCGGCGTGCGCTTGGCATCGAAGCCGTCGTCGTAGGTGACCAGCTCGATGCGCCGTCCGCCCACGCCGCCGCTGGCGTTGACGCTACGCAGGTAAACCTGTGCGCCGGCGATCTGTTCCTTGACCGAACCGGCCACCGGGCCGGTGATACCCGCCGACTGGCCGATGCGGATGGTATTGCGGGTCACGCCCGGCTCCGCCTGCGCCGTTTGCGCAGCCCATCCCAGCGTGGCGGCCAGCACGCCGCACGCGATCCATTTCGCTTTCATCGATTGTCCCCTCTTGTCTGTCGTTATTCTGTTGCGCGCCTGGGCGCGCTGCGCACTGTAAAGACAATGCGCCGTAGCGCAAATTACCGCATGCGTCACGTCAGGGCAAACAAGAGGTGGAGGGGTGTTGCAGCGGCATCACACCGGAACCGGATGGCGGTTCCGGCGTGGCCACCTACGCGCTAAGAGATGCGCGTGAGGGCGCGCCGCACGGGCGCGCGAGAGAGACTGCGAAAGCCCTTGCCGTCAGGACGGCAAGGCTTGCTGCGGACCGATCAGGGGAAGGCCGGCACTGCCGGATCGAGGCCGGCGAAGCGGGCTTCCGGGTGAGCGTTCTGCAGCAGCGTTTCGATTTCCTCGACGCGCCCGCGCGGCACGTCGACCATCAGCAGGATCTTGCCCGACTCGATGTCCTTCTCGAACGCGCGCAGGCGGCTGTTGGGCGCCGAGCTGCCGATCATGCTCGCGGCCCAGGCGCCGAACACCGCGCCGAGCACCGCCAGCACGCCGACGAGGCCCCATTGCGGCGTATCGCTGACGATCGGGAACATCGCCACCACCGCGCCAGCCACCACGCCCACGCCGCCGCCGACCACCAGGCCCATTTCCGCGGCATGGACGATGTCGGACGTCTGGAACAGGTTGGCTTCGTGCAAGCCCGTCATGTCGGCACCGTCGCGCGCCACGAAGTGGATGTGGCGGTTCTCGACGCGGGCGAGCAGCAAGTCGTCCATCGTGCGGCGGGCGCTCGCCAGGTCGGGCAACAACCAGAAGATGCGTTTGCGCATGTCTCTCTCCTTGTTCAGGCCGCGCCGATGGTGTGGGTAGACCGGTGAGAAAGTACCGCTGACGGCGCGGGGTTATTTCGTTGTACGCCGTTCGGGGGGCAAGCGCAAGGCAACTTCTGGAGCGCTTGGCATGCGCGCGCGCATGTGATGCGCGCGCGTGCCCTGCTGGTGCAAGGCACGCGTCACGTGAGCGAAATACGGCGGGAAAGCGCCTGGAATAGCGCTCCGAAAAGCGCCTCGACAGGCGCGGCGAAAGCGCCTCAGAAAGTGATCGGCAGGCGCAGGTTGACCTGCAGGTCGGGAGTGTCGCGCGTCAGGCCCGCACCCACCGACAGGTTCAGCGTGTAGCGGTCATTGAAGCGATACGAGTAGCCCACCAGCAGCGTGCCCTGCGTGATGCGCACCGAGCCCGGCACGGTCTGTCCGTTCTGCTTGGTCGGCCAGATGATGGCCTGGTCATAGCCGATACTGAACGACGCCTTCTCGTTGAGCGACAGGCCCATGCCGAAGCTGAACTCGAAGATATCGCCCGGGGCGATCTTGCCAAGGTTTTCGGTCTGGCCGTTGAGTACGGTGCGGCTGACGTTGTTGCGCGCAAAGTTGTGCAGGTAGCTGAAGGTGCCGAAGAACACCGCCGGATCGGTTGGCAGCAGCCAGGTGATACCCGGCTGGAGCGCCTGGAAGCCGGTGCCGGTCGGCAGCCCGAGCGGCAGGCCGGTGCCGGTGGTATTGCCCACGCAGCGCGTCACGCAATCGGTCACCACTTCGAACGGATCCTTGCCGGTGGCCGACTTGTAGCGCAGCCAGCCGACGAAGTACGGCATCTTCTCGTTGCCGTAGTTGAGCTGGTAGCGCACCGTCGCTTCGACGTCGCCCAGGCCGGCGCCGCTGGCATTGAACACGTTGTCGACGGCGGTGCCGGTAAAGACCTCGCGGCTGATGGTCGAGCCGGAAGTCTTCACGTAAGGCACCTTGGCTTCGATTTCAAACCGCTTGGTCACGCCATAGCGCAGCGCGATCGACGGGATGTAGGTCGAGGTCTTGACCTCGCGCACGTCGAGCAGGCCGATCAGGATGGCGGGGATGACCGTGTAGCCGACCAGCGCCACGCGGTTGTTTGACGAGTAGCCGTACTGGAAGCCAGGCTCGACCACCAGCTTGCCCTGCGCGGTCAGCACGCCGGGCTGGTCGATGATCGGCGCGATCTCGGGCGGCCGGGTCTCGCGCTCGGGCGGACGGCCCACGGGCTCTTCCACGGCCACGGTCTGCGGGTTGGCGGACTCGCCCGCCTGCGGGCCCTGCGCGACATCCTGCGGCGGCTGCAGCGTGATCTGCTGCGGGTTGTTGACCGCATTGGGCGCGCTCTGCGCCGCGCTGGCCGCCGCTGCAGCGGTGGCGGCATTGGTGGCGTTGTTGGACGGCGACACACCGCCGCCGACACCCTGGCCGCCGCGCTTGGTGGCCAGCACTTCGTTGCTGATGACGCTGCGCAGCTCGCGGATGACTGCCTCTTGTTCGGCCAGTGCCCGCTTCATGGCGTCGAGCTGGGTGGCCTGATCGGCGAGTTCCCTTTGCAACGTTTCCAGGCCCGCTGCGGGGACGCCCGCATCGGTCGGCGTCTGGGCCTGTGCCAGGCCGCCGAGCAACAGCAACGTCGAGCATCCGGCATTCCGGATGCCCTGCATCGACCGCTTCTTCATCACGTCTTCCTCCCCCGGGACGGGCGGGCTGTTGGTCAGGAGCCCGCAACCTGTACTGCCCTCTGCTGCGCTACGATTACCTCATGCTGGCGGCCCGCATCAACGCATCCTGCAGCGTCGAGTTAGCCAATTGCGACCGGAAAGCCTGCAGCGTATTCACGCTTGCGTCGATTGTCATCAGGCTCCGGATGCTCTGGTTGTCCATGCTGTTCTGAATCACCGTGGTGGGCGTGCCGGCCAGCGATCCCACCGCGGCCGCGTTGCCAGCGCCGTTCTGGATGACATTGAGCAACCCGTTGGTCGTCACCTGGCCAGTGCCCGTACTGACGACCGTGCCGGGCAGGCCGGCAGCCCCGCTGGCACTGGCGCTGCCACCCGCGGCCGCCGAGGCTGAGGACGAGCTACCTCCGGCAGCGCCCGCTGCCGACGCCGAAGCGCCGGCACTGCCTGCACTGCCTGCACTCGCACTGCCGCCACTGGAGCCCAGTTGCGTGCCTGCGGTGACTGGATTGCTGGCCAGCGCGGCGTTGACCGACGCGTTGGTGGCATTGACGATTGCCGGACCGAGCGAAGTTGCCAGCCGAGCCGCCTGGTCCGCTGTGATGCGGCTGACGTCCGGGATGTTAATGCTGGTTGCGACGACCAGGGCCCCGTTGATGTACACCGCGCGTTCGATACCGAACGCAACTTGCAGGCCCGGCATCTCGAAGCCGCCCCGCATGTCGTCGAGCTTTTCTTGTGCGACCGGCTTCCAGCCGGCCATGCTGCCGCGCGCGGCAGCCACGGGTGAGTTGTCCTGGTCGCGGGCCGACGTGGCCGCCTGCGACGGCAGCGCCGACGGGTCAAGGCTGTCGGGCTGCGCTAGCGAACCGGCATGCGCCACGCCGGCACAGGCCAGACCGGCACCGAGCAGCATCGCCGCCGCCGAAATGGCGGTTCGCGGTGCAGCAGGGGTCGGGAGGGAAGTCTGCAACATGATGCATTCCTCAGAAGTCGCCAACGCCATGCTTGGGCATGACGGTGAAGAACAGGCTATCCCGGTTGACTCCCATCCAGTAAGGGCCGCTGGGCGCCAGGCGCCAGTCCGCAGCCACGTTGAAGCGTGCGTTGTCCGTGCGGTTGTGGATCACGAACAACAACTGGCTCTGCCAGATCTTCTCGAAGTGCTCGCGTGAAAGCGCTCTCGTGCCGCGCGCGGGATCGCCGACGAGTACGCGGTTGCCTTTCACACCCTTGACCACCACGAAATGGTGGTAACCGTTTTCCACGATCAGCACGATGGCAGGGATCTGTGTTTCCTCGAGCTTGGACAGCGGCAGCTCATAGCCGTCCGCCTCATAGCCCAGCGCGCCCAGGAAACGTTTCATGTCCAGCAGCGAGAACCCTTCGGCACGTATCTTTTCCTGGTCGCCGTTGAGGTACATGTTCTGGAACACCGTGGCCTCGTTCATCGGATGGCCGTACTGGTAAGTCAGCAGCGTGGCCACCGCGGCCGAGCCGCAGCTGAAATCGTATTGCTGGCGAATCGTGGATTTGAAGCGCGCTTCGCGAACGCTGGTGACCCTGACGCTGTAGGGTTCGCCGACCGGACCGTAGAGATAGACATCCGCGGCGTTGGCACAGGGGATGAGCCCCGCCGCCAGTGCGAACGGAACAGACGCCAACAGGTTGCGCAGCAGCTTCATCATCTGAACTGGACGTTGACGATCGTTGCGTTCTGGATCAGCACGTTGGAGCCGGAGTTCTGGATCGCGGTAGGTATGCCGGCCGCGTTCGCGAAAGCTCCTTCGGTGATCCGGTTTGCGCCGGATACGACATTGACCGCGGCGTTTTCAGCGACCGTGCCGTGCAGGCGCATATCGTTCACGGTGACCTCGGCGCCACCGCGGATATCGTCTAGTTTAGACACGGGTACAGCTTTCGCCACCCCGCCAAACAAAGTATTGACTGCGGCGGGAGGCGTTGTATCTGTCGCCGCCTGCTGAGTGCCTGCCGCAGCACTGCTTGCGGCAGCCATGGCGGCTTCCAGCCCCGGCGGCTCTGCGTGAGCCTGCAGTGCTGGCCAGGCCAGCAGGACCGTCGTGAGTGCTCCGACGGCAAAGCGGACCGTTTGCATGGTGTCATCCTCCCCAGCCCCGCGCGCGCGCCATCCGGGCGGCAGCGAAGACATTTAGGCTTGCGTAGGCATGGACAGGAACCTGGCGCCCGCGCACAGGATGCGGGCGCCAGTCCTGCCGGCAAGACTTCGAAGTGGCGGCCCGTCCTGGCACAAGGCTCAGGCCGGGCCGATGCTGCGCGCGTCTTACCTGCCCGCGTTGACGTTGGCCTGAACGTTCACGCTCATTTGCGTCAGCGAGGCGGCGCCGCTGTTCTGGCTCGCCATCATGACGCCCGCCGCGGTCTGACCAACGCTGGTCATGACGTTGGACATATTGAACGTACCCGCGTCGACGTAGTTGTAGCCGCCAGCACCACCAGCACCGCCAGCGCCGCCGTTGCCGACACCGCCAACGCCACCGGTACCGCCGGTGCCCGCACCGCCAGCACCACCGGAACCGCCGGCGCCGCCGCTACCCGTGGTAGCGCTGCCGTTCGAGGCTGAAGTGCTGGCGCTGCCTGCAGATGCCGCACCGCCAGCGCCACCGGCGCCACCGGAAGCAGTCTGCGTGCCGCCGGCACCGCCAGTGCCCGAACCCGCGCCGCCAGTCGACGACGAGGCCGCGGTGTTCGTGCCGCCGGCACCGCCACTGCCCGTGCCCGCGCCGCCAGCTGCCGTGGCGCCCGCACCGTTCGTGCCACCGGCACCGCCGGAGCCGCTGCCCGCACCACCGGTCGCCGATGCGCTGGAGGTTCCGGCACCGCCTGTGCCACCGGTAGCGCCCGCGGCGCCGCCCGTGCCAGAGCCAGCACCAGCCGTATTGGTCCCGGTCGCGCCTGCGCCGGCACCCGCACCGCCCGCACCGCCCACGTCGGCACCGCGGCCATTGGCGCTGCCACCCGCACCACCCGAGCCACCTGCCGCACCGGCCAGACCGCCAAGGGCGCCGCTGGCACCCAGGGCATCACCACCGATCGCACCGGCGCTGCCGCCGCGGCCGCCTGCACCGAGCGAAGCGCTCAGAGCACCGCCACCCTTGCCAACGCCGTCGCCACCGCTGGCGCCCGCGGCACCTGCCGCGCCAAGCGCGCCGCCGCCCTTGCCGTAGCCGTCGCCGCCGCTGGCGCCCTTGGCGCCCGCCGCGCTAAGCGCGCTGCCACCCTTGCCATAGCCGTCGCCGCCATTGGCACCCCAGTTGGAGGCACGTCCGCCGTCGCCGCCATCGCCGGCCTTGGCCGAGCCGGCCTTGGCCCAATCAGCCGTGGCGCTGCCATTGGAAGCGCTGGCGCTGCCGCCCGCGGCGCCGACTGCGCCGTTGCCGCCCGAGCCACCCTGGCCGGTGCCACCGGCGCCGCCCGTGCCACCCTTGCCACCGTAGCCAGTGCCGCCGTTGGCGTTACCGCTGTTAGTGGCAATGTTGCCGATGCCATAGACATTGTTGCCGCTCACGGCGCCGTTCAGCTTGCTGAGCGCGATTGCCGTGGTCTTGTTGAAGGAGCTGGCAATGCTGGACGATGCGGCACCGCCGACGGCAGCGGCGCTGCCGAGACCGGAGGCCGAAGCCTTCGTTACGTTGTCGGAATTGCTCTTGGTCTTGTTATTCGAGCCAGACTTGTCGATGCCGACCGTGACGGTGTTGGTCTTCGTGCTCGTGCTGCTGTCGGTGAACGTACGCGAGCTGTTGTCGTTCGCCTGGATAGCCTTCGAATATTCATTCGCCGACGCTCCGGACCCGCTTTGCGTCGAGGTTGCCGTAGCGCTCTGATTGTTATCGCCACCGCCTCTTACGCCATCGTTGTTGGTGGTCGGATTTGCCCACGCGGAACTCGCAAATGCCATGGCAATTGCCGACGCCAGTAAGGTCTTTTTCATTCCTAGCTCCCAGGAGTATTCACAGTGTCACTGCGGCTCAGCCTCCGGCCGGCGCTCAAGTCCGGAACGACGGCTGGAGGTTCAGGTCCGGCACCTGCCAAACCGACCAGCCCTTGCGCATAATCGGTGCCAGCTTCTCCACGTCGGACGGCAAACCCTTGTAATACAAGGCCTGCCTGCCGCCAGCCGGGGAACTTTCTGGCCGCTTGCGCCATCAATGGGGGCCCGGCCGCTGTGCACGGCAAACGACATGTCACATCGGTGTGACAGCGCCCCCTGACGCGGCTCAGGGGTAACGCCAAGACCCTAAAAAAACCCATTAATTTTCAAAGCCTTACCGACGGACCTAGGATTTGCCCGAGGCGCCATGCCACGTATCGGGCCTGAAACACGATCCCCGAGGTGCCGCCCCCGCCGCCCATGTGGGCTCCCACACATAGCGGTGATGTCCGTTTTTCGCCGCACGGTTCCGGCCATCGTTGCCTTCACCCGGGCGGGGTGCCACCCGGCCCCGGCGCGGCGCCACCGGCACGCGCGCGGCCGATGGCGTGTGATCGGCCACAGGCTTGGCGCAAAGGGGCGGTCATGCTGCAGCGCCGCGCGCGGAGGTTGTATCCGAAGCGTCTCAGCCGCGATCCTTGCTAGGCTCTATGTCTGATTTACAGTACATTAGAGGCATTACAGACTTGTCATCTCTCCACAAGGGAAACCATGAGTGAAGCCGTCGTTCCCCTGTATCACCAGATTTACGTGGTACTGCGCCAGCAGATCGTCGAAGGCCGCTTCGGCCAGGGTCCCCTCCCGGGAGAGATCGACCTGGCCAAGCAGTTCCACGCCTCTCGCGTGACCATGCGGCGCGTGTTTGACCGCCTGGTGCAGGAAGGCCTGGTGCGGCGCCACCGCGGTCTCGGCACCTTCGTCAATCCGCACCCGGTGCGCCCCGCATCGGCCACCGAGGAGCGCGGCTCCAGCCTGCTCGACAACATCATCGACATGGGCCAGAAGACGTCCGTGAAGGTGATTTCGATCGACGAAGTCCATGCCACGCCCGACGTGGCAGAGTCGCTGGGGCTGCAGCCGGGCGACCCTGTCATCAAGATCGTGCGCGTGCGCCACTACCGCAACCGGCCGCTGTCGCATATCACGGTCTACCTGCCCGCGGACCTGGGCCGCCCGATCTCGCGCAAGGCGCTCGAGGAAACGCCGGTGCTGCGCCTGCTCGAAGCCGGCGGCGTCAAGCTGGGCCGTGCCAGCCAGGTGCTGTCGGCGCGCCTGGCCGACGTGGTGGTGGCGCCGCTGCTGGACGTGCCGGTCGGCGGCGCGCTGCTGGCGGTGCGCCGCGTGGTGAAAGACCAGGCCGGCCGCCCGGTGCAGCTGCTGCTCGGCCAGTACCGTCCCGACCGCTACGAGTACCGCATGGAACTGTCGCCCGCCGGCGTGGACAGCGCCAACGTCTGGGTGGAAAGCGAAACCCGCCCGGGCCTGCGCGACTAAGCCTGCCCGCGCGCCGCTAAGGCAAAGGATGCGCGGGCACCCGGAGTCGGGCGATACTGCGCTCTCCTGATCACATCAAGCGAGGAGTCGTCATGCCAGTGTTCCGCCTGGTTTCGTCCAGCCCGACCCGTTTGTCTCCGCCCGCGCACGCTCGCCGCACCGCGCTGCGCCGGGTTGCCGCCATGGCCGCCTGCGGGCTGATCCTGCCGCTCGCCGCCGCCGCCCAGGGGCAGGGCCACGGGCAGGGGATTGCCGGCGGCAAGCCGATCCGGATCCTGGTGGGCGCCCCCGCCGGCGGCACCACCGACACGCTGGCGCGCACCATCGCCCAGGAGATGTCGCAACTGCTGGAGCAGTCCGTGGTGGTCGAGAACCGCCCCGGCGCCGGCGGCAATATCGCCGCCGACCTGGTCGCCAAGAGCGCGCCGGACGGCAGCACGCTGCTGATGAGCTTCACCAGCCACACCATCAACGCCACGCTGTACAAGAAGCTGCCGTTCGACCCCGTGCAGGATTTCACGCCGATCACCCTGGTCGCCACCGTGCCAAGCGTGCTGGTAGCCACGCCCAGGCTGCCGGCCAATAACGTGCCCGAGCTGATCCGGCTGGCGCGCGCGCAGCCGGGCAAGCTGAACTTCGCCATCGGCTCGGTCGGCTCGTCGCTGCACATGGCCGGCGACATGTTCAAGATGATGACCGGCACCTATATCGTCAACATCCCGTACAAGGGCACCGCGCCGGCGCTCACCGACGTGCTGGCCGGCCAGTGCGACCTGATGTTCGCCAGCACGATCAACGTGCTGCCGCACGTGCGCGCCGGCAAGCTCAAGGTGCTGGGCGTGACCAGCCCGGCGCCGCTGCCGCAGTTCCCGGGCGCCGCGCCGATCGGCGCGACCGTCAAGGGCTTCGAGTCGAGCGCGTGGTTCGGCCTGTTCGGGCCGGCCGGCATGCCGGCCGAACTCACCCAGGCGCTCTACCAGGCAGCCCGCAAGGGACTGGAATCGCCGGCGGTGCGCAAGCGCCTGGAAAACGACGGCGCGCAGCCGGTTGGCATGGCGCCCGAGGCGTTCGCCGGCTTTGTCCGCCAGGACGTGAAGCGCTGGGCCTCGGTGGTCAAGTATTCGGGGGCATCGCCGGAATGAGCATGCTTGCGGACTCCCCTTGCGCCGAGGCAACTGCCAGGCCGGCAACCACGAGGCCGGCGACGCTGGCCCAGAAGCTGGTCGCCCGCGCGGCCGCGCTGGACTACGCCGAGATCGGCACGGTGGCGATGTGCCGGGTCGACCTGGCGATGTCGCATGACTCCAGCGGCCCGCGCCGCGTCGCGCCACTGCTGCAGGAGCTTGGGGTGGGCGTGTGGGACCCGTCGCGCTACGTCGTGGTGACCGACCACTTCGTGCCGGGTGGCGATGCACAGGCCGAATCGATCCTGCGCTTCACCCGCGACTGGACGCGCCAGGCCGGCGCCGAGCTGATCGATGCCGAGGGCATCTGCCACGTGGTGCTGCCCGAACGCGGGCATGTGCTGCCGGGCCGGTTGATCGTCGGCGGCGACAGCCACAGCCCGACCGGCGGCGCGTTCGGCGCCTATATGTTCGGCGTGGGCGCCACCGAGATGGCCGGCGTGTTGGCCACCGGCGAGATCTGGCTGCGCGTGCCGCATACGATCCGGCTGGAATGGGACGGCGTGCTCGCACCCGGGGTCTGCGCCAAGGACATCATGCTGTTCCTGTGCGCCACGCTCGGCATGGGTGGCGGACGCTACGAAGCGCTTGAATTCACCGGCAGCGCCGTCGCCGCGCTGCCGCTGCAGGAGCGCATGACACTGGCCAACATGAGCGCCGAACTGGGCGCGCAGACCGGCCTGGTCGCACCCGATGCGGTCACGCTGGACTGGCTGGCCCAGGCCGGCGTGCCGGCGCACGTGCTGGCGCAGATCGACCTGGCGCACTGGCGCACTGACGCGCAGGCGCCGGTGCTGGCGCACCACCGCTTCGACTCCGCCGCGCTGGCGCCGCAGGTGGCCGCGCCGCATTCGCCGGCCAACAGCGCGCCGGTCGACCAGGCCGCCGGCGAGCCGGTGCAGATCGCCTACCTTGGCGCCTGCACCGGCGCCAAGCTCGAAGACCTGCGCATGGCCGCGCGCGTGTTGCGCGGCCGCCGCGTTGCACCGGGCGTCACGCTGCAGGTGGCCGCCGCCTCGCGCCGCGACCAGCAACAGGCCGAACGCGAAGGCACGCTCGCCATCCTGGCCGAGGCCGGCGCCAGCCTGCTGCCCAATGCCTGCGGCGCCTGCGCCGGCTATGGCGCCGCGCGCTTTCCCGCCGGCAGCCGTGCCATCGCCTCGACCGCCCGCAATTTTTCCGGACGCATGGGCGATGCGGGCAGCGCGGTGTGGCTGGGTTCGCCGATGACCGTGGCCGCCAGCGCCGTCACCGGCCGCATTACCGACCCGCGCACCTTGCTGGCATAAATCATCAATAACGACGCAGCCTGACCACGTGCCCGCGCAGGCGGGCCAGATCTCTTTGCATGACTGCCCCTACCATCCCAACCCCGGGCCCCGCCCCGGCCGGCCGCATCTGGCGTTTCGGCGATAACGTCGACACCGATGCCATGGCCCCTGCCGTGCTGATGAAATCGCCGCTGCCCGTGCTGGCGCGGCACTGCCTGGCGTCACTGCGCCCGGAGTTTCCGGATAGCGTGCGACCGGGCGATGTGGTGGTAGCGGGCGCCAACTTCGGCATCGGCTCCTCGCGCGAGCAGGCGCCACAGGCGCTGCGCGAGCTGGGCGTAGGCGCGGTGGTAGCACTGTCGTTCGGCGGGCTGTTCTACCGCAATGCGATCAACCTGGGCTTGCCGGTGCTGGTATGCGCGGACGCCGGCCGGCTGGCCGACGGCGCCCGGGCGGCGCTGGACCTGGAGACCGCGTTGCTGCGCCTGGACGATGGCAGCACGCTGGCGTGCGAGCCGATCCCGGGCTTCCTGCGCGAGATCCTCGCCGCCGGCGGGCTGGTGCCGCACCTGAAGCGGCGCCTGGCCGCCCGGAACTGAGGCGGCCTGCTTGTGCCGGCCTGCTTGTGCCGGCCTGTGCGTCAGCCGGCGCGCGTCGTGGCCGCCTGGCGCAGCAGCCCGAGTGCCTCGTCGTCGCTGGTCTGGGTGAAATCCAGGTAGAAGGAGCCGACCGCGCCGAAGTTGGGCGGCGTGTTCAGGCAGATCACCTCGTCGGCGGCGGGCTGCAGGCTGGCCAGCCCTTCCAGCGCGCCAACCGGCGTGGCCGCGATCACGCGCGCGGCGCCGGCCATGCGCACGCCTTCCAGTGCGGCGCGCATGGTCGCCCCGGTGGCAACGCCGTCATCGACCACGATCACGGTACGCCCGGCCCGCGTCGGCACCGGCGCCCCACCGCGATAGCGCTGCTGGCGCCGGGCGATCTCGTCGAGCTGGCGCCCGCGTTCGGCATCGAAGCTGCCGCTTTCCACCGCGCGGCGCGCCCAGGGATCGTCGTTCACCACCGTATGCGGCCCGCCGCCGCCGGCATCGCCCTCGACTACGGCGCCCAGCGCCAGCTCCGGGTAACCGGTGGCGCCGATCTTGCGCACCAGCAGCACGTCAAGCTGCGCCGCGAGGGCGCGCGCCACCTCGAAGGCGACCGGCACGCCGCCGCGCGGGAGCGCCAGCACCAGCGCCGGCTGGCCCAGCTTGTCGGCGCCGAAGCCCAGTTCCGCCAGGTGGCGGCCGAGGTAATGGCCGGCTTCGCGGCGATCGGCAAAGCACGGTGGGACTGGCATGGCGCGCTCCCGGTTGGCTGGCTGGCCGGCCGGGAGGGTTCCCGGCCGGGGTGGCCCTTCGGCCAATATAGACCCTGCCGCGCAAGGCGTCGGCGCAACTCGCGAGTTGTTCTCATCCGCCGTCAACGTCACCCAAGGCGCCATGATTGGATGCGATTGCGCAACAGTGTGTTCAAGGCAGGGGGGCTGATCCCGGCCGCCTGGCGCATTAGGATTGTTGCGTTGCCAACCGCCGGCCCGGCCGGCCCTTCGACGCACTGAAAATGACTTCGCAAGCCCTTGCCCTGCACCCTGCCCACCAATCCGACGCCACCGACGCCGCCAGCCTGAACGCGCCCGACATCCCCTTCGGCTCGCTCGAGGCCGCCGCGCTCGCCGAACTGCCGTACACCTTCCGTCCGTCCGGCACCTGCACCGGCTACTACAACGAATTCTTCGGCTGACCGTTGCGCTAGCCTGCTTCCGGCGCCGCGGCGCCGGGGGCCGGGTTGGGGTCCATCACGCGGTCACACAGCGCAGCCAGGCGTGCGGCCATGTCGCGCGCCGGGGCCTGCAGGTCCGGCTGCGCGTGCAGGCTGAGTTCGACGTCGGGCACCTGTGCCGGCCAGCCGCCGCCGTCCAGCACCTGGTGGTGCGCCGTGGCCAGCCGCCGCGGCAGCAGTGTGATGCCGAGCCCGTCCGCCACCGCGGCCAGGATGCTGGCGAGGCTCGCACTGACAAAGGCGATGCGCCAGCGCCGCCCGCCGGCATCGAGCGCGTGCGTCATCTCGCCGCGGTACAGCCCGCCGGCGGGAAACGCCACCAGCGGCACCGGATCGCGCGTCACCGCCGGGCGGCTGCGGCTGTCGATCCAGCAGAGCGGCTCGGGCCAGCTGGCCATGCCCGGTGCCTGCGCCACGCGCTGCTTGACCAGCACCAGGTCCAGCTCGCGATCCTGGAAGCGCTGCCACAGCTCGTGGCTCATGCCGCTGGTCACTTCCAGCCGAACCCCGGGCCAGTCGTCGGCAAACCCGGCCAGCACCGGCGTCAGCGGCCGCGCGGCAAAATCTTCCGGCACCCCGATGCGGATCTCGCCCTGGCCGGCGCTCTGGCGCAACTGCCCGACCGCTTCGGCCATCAGCTGCTGCAGGCGGCGCGCGTAGCCCAGCAGCCGCTCGCCTTCCGGCGTCGTCACCACGTAGCGCCCGCCGCGATCCAGCAGCACGCAGCCGAGCTGGTCTTCCAGCCGGCGCACCTGCTGGCTGACGGTCGATTGCGTCAGGTGCACGCGCTGCGCGGCGCGGGTAAAGCTGCCGCTTTCCGCCACGGCAACAAAACTCTGCAACAGCACGGGATCGAGTCGGGGGTCCTGCATGGCCGGCCTTTCATTGGGTTTTCCACTGCAGGCGATTTCATCATTTAATTTCCCAATCACCAAGCCCCGGCGTAGAGTGTGCAGCCTGCCAACAGCCATGCCGCAAGTCTTGCGAGCGTGGACTCACTTATTCGGATCCCTGCAAAACCATGACCACTCACCAGGAATTCATGCGCGAGGCGGTGCGCCTTGCCGCGGCCAACCGCGACCGCGGCGGGCGTCCCTTCGGTGCCGTGCTGGCCATCGACGGCCAGGCCATTGCCACCGGCGTCAACGATATCGTGCACAGCCACGACCCGACCACCCACGCCGAAATGGAAGCGGTGCGGGCCGCGGCGCGCAAGCTGGGCCGTCCGGATCTGCGCGGCAGCGTGGTCTACGCCAGCGGCCACCCCTGCCCGATGTGCCTGGCGGCCATGACCATGGCCGGCGTGCAGGCGGTCTACTACGCCTTCGACAACAACGACGCCGCGCCCTACGGCATGTCCAGTGAAGCCGCCTACCAGGCGCTGCGCCTGCCGCTGGATCCGCCGCCGCTGCCGCTGACGCGCGTGGCGGTGGAACTGTCCGCCGCCCAGCTTTACGGCCCGCGCTCCCCGCGCGGCTGACATGGCGGACATGGCACAGGCATCCGACCTCGCCAGCGCCCCGGCGTGCGCTCGCAGCAGGGGAGCCCCGGCGCGCTGGCTGGTGCTGGCGGCAGTGGCGGGCATCGGCCTGAACCTGCGGCCGTTCCTGACCGCGGTGGGGCCGCTCGCGCCGTCGATCCGCGCGGGCACCGGGCTTACGTACCAAGGCATGGCCTGGCTGACGTTGCTGCCGATGCTGCTGATGGGCGTGGGCGCGTTCTTCGGCCCCGCGCTGCGTGCACGCCTGGGCGCGCGCAACGCGGTGCTGGGGGCGCTGGCACTGCTGGGCACGGCCTGCGCGCTGCGCCTCGGCGTGACCGGCGGCGGCTGGCTGATCGCCTCGGCGGCGTTGTGCGGGCTGGGCGTGGCCGTGGTGCAGGCGGCCTGCCCGGGACTGGTCAAGCAGGAATTCCCGGGCCGCGTGGCCCCGGTGATGGGGCTGTACTCGGCCGCGCTGATGGGCGGCGGTGCGCTGGGGGCGCAGCTCTCGCCGTACGTGACAGAGCTGTCCGGCAGCTGGCGCGAGGCGCTGGCGCTGTGGTCGCTGCCGGCGCTGGCCGCGCTGGCGCTGGCATGGGTGGCGCTGCCTCGCGCCACCGCGACTGCCACGGCCACCGCGGCGCGCCAACCGTCGCGCGGCGCCACGCGCGCCTTGCTGCGCCGGCCGCGCACGTGGCTGCTGATGGGATGCTTTGGCGTGATGAACGGCGGCTATGCCTCGCTGGTGGCGTGGCTGGCGCCGTTCTACCAGGGGCATGGCTGGAGCGCGCCCGCCAGTGGCGCGCTGGTGGCGCTGATGGCCGTGGCGCAGGCCGGCGCGGCACTGCTGCTGCCGGCGCTGGCGGCACGGCGCGTGGACCGGCGCGGGTGGATGGTGCTGGCGCTGGCGATGCAGGTGACAGGCTTTGCCGGGCTGGCGCTCTGGCCCGACGCGGCACCCTATGCCTGGGCCATGATCGGCGGCGCGGGGCTGGGCGGCTGCTTTGCGCTGTACCTTGTGGTGGCGCTGGACCACCTGCCCGACCCGGACAGCGCCGGCACGCTGAGCGCGCTGATGCAGGGCGGCGGCTTCCTGCTGGCGGCACTGGCGCCGTGGCTGACCGCGATGCTGCAGGCCCATACCGGCGGTTTTGCCGCCGGCTGGTGGTACCACCTGGGCTGCGCCGCGCTGGTGGGCGTGCTGACGCTGCGGCTGGACCCGGCCGGCTATGGCGCGGCTTATGCCGCGCCGGCGTCCGCGGTCACGGCGCGCGCCGCCGCTGACAGCCCTCAGTAAGTCTTGTAGGGCAGGAACTTGCCCGACATCTCGATGCGCACCCGATCCCCGTTGGGGTCGGCTTCGCGCTGCAGGTCCATGCGGAAATCGATCGCGCTCATGATGCCGTCGCCAAACTCCTCGTGGATCAGTGCCTTGAAGGTGGTGCCGTACACGCTGATCAGTTCGTAGAAGCGGTAGATCAGCGGATCGGTCGGCACCGCCGTTGGCAGCGAGCCCCTGTACGGCACCTCGCGCAGCCAGGCCTCTGCCTCGGGCGGCAGCCCGAAGATTTCCGTCACCGCGCGCGCCCCGGCCGCGTCGAAAGCCATCTGGCCGAGGCACGCGGCCGTCGTCCATTCCTTGCTGCGGCCGACGCGCTCGGCAACCTGCGCCCAGGTAATGCCGCGCCGGACCTTGGCTTCGATGATGAGATCGGTGACTTCGCTGCGGTTCATGCTGACTCCGTGACAATGGCGTGGATGGATCGAAGCCATGCGGAGCGCCACCGCCCGTTGGCGGCAGGTCAGCGAGTCAGCGCGGTTTCGACCGTGGCCGTGGCATCCGGCGCCTCCAACTCCTGGGGCAGCGCGAACAGCGCCGCGGCGGGTGGCGACAGTCCCTGCAAGAACTGCAAGGCAAGCACGATGAGCATGATTGGCATGGCGCCTCCTTCAAGCACACGTGGCAGATTCCGCTTCCTGGCCCGACCGGGCTCCGTCTGGCAATGGCCCAGGCGCAAGCTTCGTGCCATTGGCGCGGTGGCCCGGAGCGGCCGTACCCCGGCCTTCCGGGATCCCGCGCGCACCGTAACGAACCCATCCGGTACGCAGCGCGAGCCATGCTGAAGCATGCTGCACCGTCCGGGCCCATCTGCGCAAGACCCCGGCAAACCCGCCGACCGTACCCGTTTCTGCGTCGCCGCGGCAATGCGCCCGCCACCATCACGCCGCTACCCTGGCGCCGCCAGCGGGCTCCCGTTTGCTTGCAAGATCTATTTCCGATGTAACGTCACATTACGCCATCCGTGCGCTTGCCGCACCCTTCGGCAGTGCCGCTCCCGCGCCCCGCGAGCCTTGCCGCGCAAGGCTCCGCAGGCATCGCCAGGCACCGCGCGCCCGATCTCGCGCGATTCAGCGCCATGTGAGACAGCCTTACAAGTGCAAGCACGCAGCGAGGGGGCCGGTCGCTACATTGAAGCCGTGTCCAACGCGATCCCGCAGGAGCCCAAGAAATGAAACGCGCCCTCTCCCTGGTCGTGCTGCTGTCCACCACGGCCGCACTGCTTTCCGCCTGCATCGTCGTGCCGCCGCGCGGCGGACCGCCGCCCCGCTACCACCATCACTACGACCGGTATTGATCCACGGATTGATCCACAAACCGATTGACTGATCGACTGTCTGCCTTAACGACCGCCCACAAGGAGCCTTCCCATGAAACGCCAGCTCATGCTTGCCGCAGCCGTCCTCGCCACGGGCGGCGCCTTCGGCCTCATCGCCCCCGCCGAAGCCCATCCCACCGCCGAGGCCCGCGGCTATGGCCATCCGCCGCCGCCGCCGCGCTATGAGCCGCATCCCGCCGCACGCCGCGGCCAGGTCTGGGTGCCCGGCCACTGGGCCGGCGCGCGCGGCCGCTACGACTGGCGCCCCGGCTACTGGCAGGCGCAGCGCCCGGGTCACCGTTTCGTGCCCGACCGCTGGGTGCGCGGACCGCAGGGCTGGGTGATGCGCCCCGGCTACTGGACCCGCTGACGAACCCGCTGACGGACCAGGGTCCCGGTACCGGCTTGCCACCCTGTCGGACGCAGTTGGTGGCAAGCCCGGTGCAGGCCGGTGCACGAGCCGTTCCAGGTCTCATTCCGAGGGTGTAGCACCCCCTCATCCAGAAGCACTAGGCCATGCGCCCGAGCGGGTCATTTATCGCGCAGATATATTACGAAACATCGTATCAAGCTGCCGTTTCATAATTGCGTCACCTGCATGCACCATATATTCCGTACACCCCACTATAGGGTTACCAAACCCTCTCATGAGGGCTTCGAATAATGCGATCTGTTTCAGTGCTGCAACCATTTTAAAAACAAGTGTCACATCGGTGAAACTGCCGAAACCCGCTGCCAGGGCGGCGTTTGCGGAACCTGGTATGGCGCATTCGGGTGAATTCTTAAAGGATTATGACGGGCCTGTCATTCCCACCCTGTCTCGTCCCAATTCAGCTCGCTTGCAATCCACTCAACCAGCCCATAAGATGAATTTAAGCCGATTTAGGAGCGAGAATCTTTCGGGTTCGGGTTCGGGTCAACCATCCAGCCATCGACAAGTTCCATCCAGAAGAACGGGACTGCCGGGGCATGGAAGCATGGGGGTCATACACACGGTCAGACACTAATGGTGGCTGCCGTCCTGCACTGTCCTCCATACGCAAAGCGTCCCGCAGTCCGCTCCCGAGTAACGGGGAGTGAAGTCAATGAACGCGTTGCTGATCGAGGAGCATCCGCTGCTCCGGCTCGGGCTGTTGCAGATGCTCGAGAACATCCAGGAATCCGCCCAGGTGGCAGCCATTGCGCCCGCGGACATCGCCAGGCTCGATAGCCGGCACCACCATGCAGACCTGCTCGTGTTCGGCATGCCCGCCGAACCCGGTCCGGGCTGGGCACAACTCGAACAGGCCCAGACCTTGCTGCAGCCGCAGCGTGTGCTGATCCTGGCCGACGTGTTGCCCTTGCACGTGCCCAATCCGGAAAGTGCCCGCGGGGTGTGCGGCTGCCTGCCGAAAACTGCCTCGCTGGCGGTAATCGAGGCGGCCATCCGCCTGGCCATATCGGGAGTGCAAGGCCTGCTGTTCTCGGCCGAGACCGGAGCCACGCCTTCTGCCTCGCGTTCAGCCATGCCGGCGGTGCAGTCGCTCGCCTCGGCAGCGCCGCTGCCCTTGCCGGCGAGCCTGCCCACCGATTCGCTCTCGCTCGCCTCCTGCGCCAGTGCGCCGCGCAGCATGCCGCGCGCTGCCGTGGCGGTGCGCGACCTGACCGACCTGAGGCCGGGCCAGCCATTGGCCGCGCCAGCTGCCCCCAGCGCAGTGCCGATGGCCGAGGAAGAGCCGAGCTACGGCGAAGCCGAAATGCTCAAGATCACGCCGCGCCAGTACGAAGTGCTGGTGCTGCTGGCACGCGGCTACCCGATCAAGACGGTCAGCCGCATGCTGAACATCTCGGTGGCGACGGTGAAGAGCCACGCCTGCACGCTGTACCAGCGGCTCAAGGTGCGCAACAAGGGCGAAGCGGTCTACGCCGCCCTGCAGCGCGGCGCGACGCTGGAGTGGGTCAGCGGCGACGAACCGTTCACGCGCGACAGCAGCCGCTCGGTGGTGGGTTCGCCGCACGCAGAAGCCCCGTTCCGCAGCACCAGCCAGACGCTGTAGCAGCTTCACTGGCACCGCGCCGTGCCCGCGCCAGACGGCGCCGGCGCGCGTGCCAGCCTCACGCCGAACATCGGAGGGGTCAACCATGCCGGCAAGCACTTTCCTGCCCACCTTTTCGGTGTGCATCCTTACGTGCGACCATCCCGAGGGACTACAGCGCGCGCTGCAGTCGGTCGCCGAATCCACCATGCCGCCGCACCAGCTGATCGTCACCGACGACAGCAGCGGCTACGCCACGCGCGAGATGATGCGCCGCGACTATCCGGACATCACTTACCTGGAAGGCCCGCGCCGCTCCGGGGCTGCCAACCGGAACCGCTCCTTGCGCGCGGCCACCGGCTCGCACGTGTTGTTCCTGGACGACTGGACCCTGCTGGGCCCGACCTTCCTGCAGCAGATGACCGAGTGCATTGCCGACGACCATATCCGCCGTGCCACGGCCGGCTGCGCAACGCCGCTGATCCTGACCGGCACCGAGGTGTGCCAGGGCCAGCCGGGACGCCCGCGCAAGCCGGCGTTCCTTGGCGACCCCACGCAGGACTACCGGCGCGGCGAACGCCTGAGCTCGGTGCTGCTGCACAGCGCGGTGTTCCCGCGCGAGCTGTTCGAGCACGTGCACTTCGATGAGCAGCTTGCCGGCGGCTATGACGAGTTCGAGCTGACCGGCCGTGCGGTCCAGGAGCTGGGCTACCGCATCGAGCTGGTCACAAGCGCGGTCAACCAGCGCCTGCCTGCCACACGCCCCGCGGCGCGCGCAGAGCGCGCCGGCCCCGCCTGCGAAGCCGCGCGCCTGTATGTGGCCTGCCAGCGCTACCGGCGCGGCCACCGGCGCCCGGTGAAGGCGGCCCTGTTCCTGCTGCTGGCGCTGCCGCACGCGCTGGGCCGCGACCTGCGCACCGCAGGCGCGCGCGGCGCCGGCGATTTCTACGCCACCGCGGGCTGCCTGTGGCAGTTGCTGCGCGGGCCGCGCACCGAACTGGGCGAGCGTGCCGGCACCGCGGGGCTGGGCACCCCGCTGCCGCGCGACTGAGCGACATGCAAGCCCGGGCCATGACCCGGGCGTACCCATTTCTGCGGGCCACAAACAAGCGCCTGCGTATCGTCCGTCGATGCCTCGGCGGTGCCCGTTCTCCCGCCTGGCAGGGCCTGCAACGCCGCCTTGCGGCCCCGCGATGTCCTCTCCCCCGGGCCGGCATGCGTACCCGTTTCTGCGCACACGCGCCGCGCGCCCCGCCCTTCGCCCCACCCGCCGTATCCGCGTTCGGCAGCGCACGTAGCCTAATTGCGCCACCCCGTGCAGACACGATAGCTTTCAGTAAAGCGATTCACACCGGCACGTCGTGCCGCGTGAAGCGCCGCCAGTAGCCGGCACGCAACGTACCGGCGGGTGGCGTTCGCCCTGAACGGGAACAAGAAGAGCCGTGCCATGAACACACCGATATGGATGCTTAGAGCGGTACCCGCCCCCTGCCGGTCCCAGGGCGTGCGGACAGCAATGACGATGTTGGAGGCGATGCCGGACGGCATGGCCCGACTGACGTGGCAGGAGGTGCGCCCATGACCGGCATGCGCTTGCCAAGTCCCGTGTCCCTGACGCGCCGGCAGAAGATCGTCGTGATGATGACGGTCGACCTGCTCGCGTTGCCGCTGTGCTTCACGCTGGCGCTGCTGCTGCGTGCCGGCGACGGCGGACTGATCCTGCAGTACGGGATGCTGCCGCCGCTGTTCATCGCGGTGCTGACGATCCCGGTGCTGGCCTTCAGCGGACTCTACCGGACCGTGCTGCGGTATATCGACCTGAAGGTGCTATGGGCGGCCGGCATCAGCATGGCGGCCCTGGTCGGGCTGACCTACGCCGTATCGTTCCTGATCAACGATAGCCGCCTGCCGCGCGCAGGCCTGCTGATCTACTGGTTCATTGCCTTCGCCTACGTGGTGATCTCGCGTTTCCTGATCCGCGCCCTGGTACGGCGAACCCAGCTGTGGCGCACCTCCCGCGGCCATCCGACGCGGCATGTCGCCATCTACGGTGCCGGCGAGGCCGGCTTCCAGCTCGCCAGCGCCATGCGCGCCAGCGTCGACCACGAGGCCGTCTGCTTCTTCGATGACGATCGCTCGCTCGGCAACCACACGTTCGCCGATTTGCCGGTGTTCCATACCTCGCGCCTGAAGGCAGAGTTGCAGCGGCTGGGCGTCGACGAAGTCGTGCTGGCGGTGCCATCGCTGTCGCCGGAGCAGCGCAAGCGGATCCTGGACAAGCTGCACCGGTGTGGCGTGAGCGTGCGCACCCTGCCCACGCTGCTGGAACTGGTAGACCGCAAGATCACCATGCAGTCGATCCGCGAAGTCAAGCTGGAGGACCTGCTCGGCCGGCCTCCCGTGCCGCCGCGCGAGGCGCTGTTCGCCAAGTGCACGCACGGCAAGGTTGTCATGGTGACTGGCGCAGGTGGTTCCATCGGCAGTGAGCTGTGCCGCCAGGTCGCTTCGCAGCAGCCACGCAAGATCATTCTGCTCGACCATTCCGAGTGGGCGCTGTACATGATCGAGCAGGACCTGCGCCGCACCTTCCCCGGGGTGCAGCTGATGGCGCGCATCGGCTCGGTGTGCGACGCCAATGCGGTGGCCGCGGCAATGCAGGGCCAGCAGGTCGACACGATCTACCACGCCGCGGCGTACAAGCACGTTCCGCTGGTCGAGGACAACATGCCCGAAGGCATTCGCAACAACGTGCTGGGCTCGCTCACCATCGCCAACATGGCCGATCGCTTCGGCGTGCAGACCTGCGTCCTGGTCTCGACCGACAAGGCCGTCCGGCCTACCAATGTGATGGGCGCGAGCAAGCGCATCGCGGAGCTGATCTTCCAGGCCGCCGCGGCCCGGCCCGGTACCCGCACGGTCTATGCGATGGTCCGCTTCGGCAATGTGCTCGGGTCTTCCGGCTCGGTGGTTCCGCTGTTCCGCAGCCAGATCGAAGCGGGCGGGCCGATCACGATCACCCACCCGGATGTCATCCGCTTCTTCATGCTGATCCCCGAGGCCTCGCAACTGGTGATCCAGGCCGGCGCCATGGCGCGCGGCGGCGAGGTGTTTGTGCTGGACATGGGGCAGCCGGTGCGCATCGTGGACCTGGCCAGGACGATGATCGAGATGGCGGGGCTGGTGGAACGCACCAGCAAGAACCCGAACGGGGACATCGAGATCGCGTTCGTCGGCCTGCGCCCCGGAGAAAAGCTTTACGAAGAGCTGCTGATCGGCGGGCAAGTCACGCCGAGCGAGCACGAACGCATCATGTGCTCGGAGGAGCCGCGCCTGGAGGAGACGGAACTACGGGAAAAGCTGGCCAGGCTCTACGCGGCCTGCGACTCCCGCGACGAGGTCAGCATACAGACGGCGGTGCAGTCGATCGTGCCGGAATATGCACCATACTCCTCGCTCGGCGAGTCTTCGCGCAAGCCGGAGCGGACCGTGCCGGCAGACAGCAGTCACGGCAGCCACGGCAGCCACGATGTGCAGGAAGAAGCCAGGGCACCGCGGCAGCTCGGGCCGCTGCCGGTCGCGCTGCGCCGGGTCGCGTTCCAGGCGGGCAGCCAGCCCGAAGCCGGCAGCGAAGTCGAACCGGCTGGGTTGCTGGGCTCGGGCAAGCTGCTCTGATCCGCTCACGGCCAGGGGGCAACCCTCCCTGGCGCGCGCATAAAAAGAAGGCCGCCTCAACGGGCGGCCTTCGCTGCTTATGCCGGAGCGCTAACCGGCCCTCTCTGCCTTATCTGCCTTATCTGCATTGTCTGCCTTATCTGCCTTACGATAAGCCGGGAAAAACCCGCTCAGGTCCTCCAGCACCGAGGGCGTATCGCCGCACAGTGCCTGGTACCGGTCAGGATCCACCACCACGCGCTGCGTGCAGAATACATGGGTGTCCGGCGAGAACCCGCGCTTGAAGCGGAACAGCGAATCCTCCGCCGATCCGCCCAGGCCGCCGCCGAGGTGGTAGTACCGGTGCCCCTGCTCCCGTCCCCACTGCCGGATGGCGTGCAGCATGATCTTGCTGGGCTGCCGGTGCCGGTATCGCGCGTCGATGCCCATCAGGTGGCCTTGCAGGATGCCGCCGTCGCCGGACACCATGACCGTCGCGCCGCCGATGATGACGCCCTCCTCCTCTGCCACGAACAGCCGCAGCCGGTCACCGAGTTCCTGGGCCAGGCTGTAGTGGTAGGCGTCGTCGAAGAAGTAGTAGTCGGACGCGCGCAGCCTGTCCATCGACGCGTTGTAGAGACGGATGAAATGCGGCAGCGTTTCCAGCGTCTCGTCCAGGCGCACCGTGACCCCAGCCCGCATTGCCTTGGAAATCTCCAGCCTGTGCCCGTGCGAGGTGTCCCGCCAGTGCTCGGCCTCGCTCTTGGACAGGTCGATCGAGATCGTCTGGCCATGCTCGATCAGCGTTCCGATGGAACTGCTCCATTGCGCATTGACGATCGGATTCAACCGGATAAAGCACGAGACACACCCCTGCCCGCGCAGCACCTCCATGGCCGCCGCCAAGGCCTCGTCAGCGAACGAGGCCGGGGCGTCGTCGCTGACCAGCGGGCCGGCAAACCCGTAGGGCGAGCTTGCATCCCAGTCCTTGCCGTTGATGTCCCGGTTCAGCAGCGGCAGGAACAGCTCGTGGCTGCCGTCCGTGACGTGGACGGCAAACGGCTTGCCGCCGCCTTCATGCTGCGACGCGCGCAGCCAGCCCGGCATGTGGTGGCTGTCATGCCGGCAACGCTGGAGCACCGCGAGCCATTCGGCGCTGGAAGTCTCCAGCAGATTCGTGTTCATCATCATCGATCCTCGTCGGAAGTATCGGGATTGGCGGCAATGTGCAGGATGATTTCGCCCAGGCGCTCAATGTCGCGCGGGCCGTAGCGATGGTCCGCATGCACCACCAGGATGCGTTCGGACAGCCGGCGGTTGTCCTCGGTGGCGCCGGGCCAGGTCATGGGCCACAGGACCGCCGGGTAGACATCCTTCGCGATCAGCCGTTGCCGGATGCGATCGCGCTGTGGCGCGTCGGCGCACAGCAGGATGCCGTACGCCGGCGTTTCCTGCCATTGCAGGCCGGCGGGCAGGCCGGCCATGCAGGCACCCAGCAGCGCCAGGTTATCGCGCCGCCGCTGCCGCATCCGGCCCAGATCAAGCGCCGGCGCCAGCGCGTGCGTGAGCGCCGAGGGCCCGGAGATTTCGGCATCGGTGCGCAGGGTGGATTCCGCTTCGCCCGCAAGTGCCAGGAAGGTTGCCTTGGCGGCCTGAGCGCCTGCCAGGTAAGCGGCCTTCATCGACATGGCGGCGGCCATGCTGGCGGCGGCGCGCACGTGCCCGGAAGCAGGCGCAAGCACGTGCGTGAACGGCTGCCCGGCCGGCGGCCGCACCAGCCCCCCGTCGGGCACGGGCAAGGTCTTGCGCAGCGACGCGAACACATAGTCCGGCGCACGCGCATACGACCAGTCGGCAAGCAGATCGTGCGAGCGGTCGAGCAGGACGCTGCCGCCCTGCACTTCAACGCCCGCCCGCAGGCCGAAGTATTCGGGAACGATCGCAGCCTCGTCCGACGCCAGCCAGAGCATCATGGGGTCGCCGAACGGCGCGTGCGGATACATGCGGACGTCGATGTCGCCGGCAACGTCGTCCAGTACCGCATGACAGTAGTAGCTCGGCGCGTAGAGCCGCCGCCAGCCGCGCGAGCGTCCCTGCGCCACGATCGCGCGCAGCGCATCGCGCCCGGTGCCGGTCAGCAGGTCGCCCGGGCGCAGCCACGGCACCCCGCCCAGCGGGGCCGCAGGATCGAGGTGAAAGAATGAGCCGAATTCCGAGGCAGGTTTCATGGGTTATCCCGCGTGCTCAATGAGAATTCCGGCCTGAGGGGCATCGGCATCAGCCTGTCGCGGCCGGTACCGGGAGGGCCGACGCCCATGGCACGGCCGGCCTTACGCGCCTCCCGCCTTGAAAAACCCGACGGAGACGACCCGCCGCCCCGTGGCGGGATCGGGGTCGATGCTGCGCCAGTATTCGCCATCAGCGCCGCTCCACGTCATGGCGCGGCTGTGCAGCGCGTCCTGCATGTCTTCAACGGCGTCGCGCGGATCGATCAGCAGCGCCAATGGCAACAGCATGGCCACGGTCGCGCCGGCGTGGTGCCACCGCACCGGCTGCCAGCGCCACAGCGTCAGGCCGGCAACCAAGAGGCCGACACACAGCCCGATCAGCGACTCGCCCACCGTATGGTGGAAATCCGTCACCAGCACCACCGGCATGAACAGCGCCAGCCCCACTCCCGTCGCCAGCCCGAGCCAGGCCGTGTACCTGCCCAGCACGGAGCCCAGCAACATCAGCAGCACGGGATACACCGCGGCTGTCAGCAACGCATGCCCGCTGACGCTGTAGACGCCGATCGACGGGAGCGACCAGCCCGAGTAGCTGAACGCGGACTTGGCCGCCATCACCAGCGCGGCACCGATGCCGAACGATACCGACCAGCGCAACGCGCGCGCGCCCTGGCCTGCCACCGCCAGGCAAACCGCGATCCAGACCGCCAGCGGCAGTGCCAGACGGCTCTCGCCAAAATAGAGGTAATGGTTCCACAGGAAATTCGTCATCAAGCTGCCGCGCGCGTCGCCTGCTCCATCACGCTGCGCACCACCTGCCCGGTCTTGTGCACTTCCTCTTGCGTCAGCGTGGGATGCACTAGGAACATCAGGCTGGTTTCGCCCAGCGCCCGCGCCACCGGCAAGCGTGCGGCCGGACGCCATCCGGTTCCGTCAAACGCCTTTTCCAGGTAGACCTCGGCACAGCCGCCCGTATAGCAAGGCACCCCCGCCGCGTTGATGGCAGCCATGATGCTGTCGCGGCTCCAGCCTTCGGCGAGGCGTTGCGGCTGCACGAACGCATGGAACTTGTACCAGGCATGCTCCACGCCAGCAGGCGGCAACGGCACGTACAGGCCGTTGCATGCGCCAAGCGCGTCTGCCAGTGCCATCGCGTTGGCGGTACGCCGGGCGTGCCAGTCCGCCATGCGCCGCAGCTGGATGCGGCCGATCGCGGCCTGCATCTCGGTCATGCGCCAGTTCGTGCCGAAAGAGTCGTGCACCCAGCGGTAGCCCGGCGGATGCGCCCGGTCATACATGGCCTCCCAGCTCTTGCCGTGATCCTTGTACGACCACATGCGCGACCACAGCGCGGGATCGTTGGTGGTGACCATGCCTCCCTCGCCCCCGGTGGTCATGATCTTGTCCTGGCAGAAGGACCAGGCGCCGACATCGCCGATGGTGCCAACCATGCGTCCCTTGTAGGCGGCCCCGTGCGCCTGCGCGCAATCTTCGATCACCTTGAACCCGTGCTCGCGTGCCAGCGCCATGATGGGGTCCATGTCGCATGGCAAGCCCGCCAGGTGCACGCAGATGACGGCGCGCGTGCGCGGCGTCAGCACGGCGGCGATGGTTCGGGCGCTGAGGTTGCCGCTGTCGGCATCGACGTCCGCAAACACAGGCGTCGCCCCCGCGTTGACCACGCAGGATGCGCTGGCCAGGAAGGTACGGGGCGCCACAACCACCTCGTCGCCCGGCCCGATATCCAGCGCGCGCAGCGCCACATCGAGCGCCAGCGTGCCGTTTGCCAGCGTGATGGCGTGCGCGGCGCCACACCAGGCCGCGAACTCCGATTCGAAGTCGCGGCACTCGGTGCCGGTCCAGTAGTTGACACGGTTCGAGAGCAGCACGCGCTGCACTGCCTGCGCTTCCTCCTGGCTGAAGCTCGGCCAGGGTGAGAATCCGGAATTGAGCATCGCCGATTTCCAAGGTTTGCGTTGCGGGGCACGGTGCCTATGGCGTCTTCTCGCTCCCGCAGAAGCGGGTCGCCGAGACTTCGCCTTCAGCGCTGATGTCCTCCTTGGCAAGCACCGTGCCGATCGTGCGCCACAGGATTCTGAGATCCAGCCAGGTCGACTGGTGATCGACGTACCAGACGTCCAGCCGGAATTTCTCCTCCCAACTCAGTGAATTGCGCCCGTTGACCTGGGCCCAACCCGTGATGCCCGGCTTGACGGCCAGCCGCCGCGCCTGCTCCGCGGAATAAAGCGGCAGGTAGAACGTAGGCAGCGGGCGCGGCCCGACCAGGCTCATCTCTCCCTTCAGCACGCACCAGAGCTCGGGGAGCTCGTCGATGCTGGTGCGCCGGATCACCCAGCCGAAGGGCGTGATGCGTTCGGCGTCAGGCAGCAGCTCGCCATCCGCGCCGCGCTCGTCCGTCATGGTGCGGAACTTGATGACTTCAAAGGGCTTGCCATCGAGGCCGGCCCGCGTCTGCCGAAAGAAGACCGGACTGCCAAGCTTGAAGCGCACCAGGCCCATCACGACCAGAAGAGGAAGCGCCAGCACCAGCAGCGCCACAGACGCGAGCACGACATCAAGAACACGCTTCATGATCCTTTCCCACTTCTGAACTGTATCGGGAGATATCTAATCGGATTCGTCCGTCCCTGTGAAGCGCCCAGGGCCGTCGGAACGTGGCTTGCACCACAATCTTCCGACGGTCGTCTGCGTGGGTTCGGCAGCGAACAGATGCGGGCACTGCGGTGCGATAGGGTGCGTGCGCCAGATCATGCCGCGGGAGGCACAATGGAGCAGCGTCAACACGGGGAGCACAGCGGATCGATGCGGATCATGCTGCTCGTCACCTGCCTGCAGCTTGGCGGCGCGGAGCAGCAAGTGGCGGCGCTCGCGCGCGAGTACGTGGCGCTGGGTCACCGGGTATCGGTGGTCAGCCTGTTGCCAGGCAACGAGGTAACGCTGCCCGATGGCGTCGAAACCGTGATGCTGTCGATGCGCAAGACGCCGCAGACATTGCTGGCCGCGCTCATGCGGGTGCGCCGCTTCGTGCTGCAATGGCGCCCGGATGTCGTCCACGCCCACATGATCCACGCCAACCTGTTCGCCCGCATGCTGACGCGCGTGTGCCCGGTCCCGGCCACGATCTGCACCGCGCACAGCGTGTTCCAGGGCGGCGCGCTGCGCATGCTGGCCTACCGCCTTACCGATCGATGGAGCGATCTCAGCACCCACGTCAGCGCCGAGGGCCGCCAGATCATGATCGAGTCCCGCGCGGCGCCCGAGCAACGGATCATCGTCGTCCCCAACGGCATCGACACGGCTATCTACCGCCCGGATATGCAAACCCGTTCCGTCGCGCGGGCCGCGCTCGGGCTGCATGGCGACGATCGGCTCATCCTCAACGTGGGACGGCTCGTCTGGGAAAAGGCGCAGACGGACCTGATCGATGCCTTTGCGCAACTGTCCCCGGCGCCCGGCACGGTGCTGATGATCGCCGGCGACGGCCCGCTGCGCGACACGCTGGCGCAGTGCATTGCCGGACATGGTCTGGACGGTCGGGTGCGCCTGCTGGGCAGGCGGCAGGACGTGCCGTCGCTGTTGAACGCAGCGGACCTGTTCGTGCTGTCGTCACAGGTCGAAGGGATGCCGCTGGTGGTGGGCGAAGCACTGGCGTGCGGCTGCCCGGTCGTGGCCACGGACGCCTCCGGCGTGACGCCGATGGTGGACGGCGTTGGCACCGTCGTGCCGCGCGGCGATCCGCCGGCACTGGCGCGAGCCATGGGTGACGCGCTCGCGCGAGGACGCGGTGCGGCCGCGGACGAAGCGGCGCGGCATCGGCACATCGATTCCGCCTTCAGCATCGAGGCCGTCGCCCGCACCTGGCTGCGACTGTATGCGGACTGCAGCCGCACCGGCGCGGCATTCCACCTGGCGTCCCCGCTGCCACTGCGCACGGACCGTGATCCGGCAGGTTCCGCGGGCCTGCGCAGCGCCGGGCGAGCCTTGCGTTCGACGCCGAACGGATGCTGCGGTGCGGGTGCGGTAGCGTAACCGGAACTGCACAAACCCTCCCGCCGGAGTCCTGATGGACCAGAGTCAAAACGGAAGCGCCGCCATACCGATGCGAATCATGCTGCTGATTACCTGCATGCAGCTGGGCGGCGCTGAGCAGCAAGTGGCCGCGCTCGCGACGCAATACCGCTCGCTGGGACACGCTGTCTCTGTGGTTAGCCTGATGCCGGGCTGCGAGCTGACCCTCCCGGAAGGCATCGAAATCCTGATGCTGAACATGCGCAAGACGCCAGCGGCGTTGCTGTCCACGCTAATGCAGATCCGTCGGTTCGTGCTGCGCTGGCGCCCCGACGTCGTCCATTCCCATCTGGTTCATGCCAACCTGATGGCACGCTTGCTGACGCGCGTGTGCACGGTCCCGGCAACGATCTGCACGGCACACAACTACTTCGAGGGCGGGACGTTGCGCATGCTGGCGTATCGACTCACCGACCGCTGCGCCGATCTCACCACCCAGGTCAGCGAAGAGGGCCGGCAGCGCATGATCGACGTGCGCGCGGCCCCCGCGTCGCGCATCATCTACGTGCCCAACGGCTTTGATACGACCCGCTACCGGCCCAGCGCCGGGCTGCGCGCCGCCACCCGTGCCGAGCTCGGGCTGCGCCCGGACGACCGGCTCATCCTCAACGTGGGCCGGCTGGTACCGGACAAGGCGCAGACCGCCCTGATCGATGCCTTCGCGCAGGCATCCCTCGGAGACCGCACCGTCCTGATGATCGCCGGCGAAGGGCCGCAGCGCGATGCACTGACGCAGCGCATCGAGCAGCACGGGCTGACCGGACGCGTGATCCTCCTTGGCAAGCGGATGGACGTGCCAGCACTGCTGAATGCGGCAGACCTGTTCGTGCTGTCCTCCCTGATCGAAGGCATGCCGCTGGTGGTGGGAGAGGCGCTGGCGAGCGGCTGCCCGGTGGTCGCCACGGATGCCTCGGGTGTTCCCGCCATGGTCCGCGGTATCGGCACGCTGGTTCCCCGTGGAGACACGCCGGCGCTGGCACGAGCCATGCGCGACGCCGTCTCGCAAGGCCGGGGAGATATTGCCGACGAGGCGGCACGGCACAAGCACATCGCGACCAAGTTCAATATCGAGCTCATCGCGCGCGATTGGCTGCGCCTGTACGGCAGGTATGCACGCGCCAGCGCGCCGGCACAAATGGAGGCCCCCGATGCCGCCGCGCACTACCGCTAAGGCCGGCCGGCAGCCGCAGGCCGGCGCGACGCAAGGGCCGGCGATCTGCTTCCTGACCGGAACGCTGAACGTATTCGGCGGCGCCGAGCGCATGACGGCCACGGTGGCGAACGAGCTGGCCCGGCGCGGGCACCGTATCCACATCCTCAGCCTGAGCGATCCCCGCAGTTGCTTCCCGCTCGACCCCGCGGTCCGGCATGAGGCGCTGTTCGACGAATGTCCCTCCTTCCGCACCCACTTCCTGCACACCGTAGCCGGCATTCGCCGCTATGTCAGGCAGCATGGGATTACCTTGCTGGTGGAAGTCGACCCGCTGCTGACCCTGTTCACACTGCCGGCATGCCTGGGACTTGGCGTACGCCGCATTGCCTGGGAGCACTGCAATCTCGACCAGGACCTGGGGCTGCCGTTGCGCCGCCTTGCGCGCCGCCTGAGCGCACGCACTTGCCGGCGGATCGTGGTGCTGACCGAACTGGACCGCGAGAAATGGGTACGCAGCCTGCGCTGCAGCAACGTCGAGGTCATCCCCAACTCGCTGCCGATTCCCCTTCCCGCCCAGCCGGCCGCACGCACGTCGCGCACTGCCATCGCCGTGGGGCGCCTGACCGACGTCAAGGGCTTCGACGTGCTGCTGCAGGCATGGGTGCCCATCGCCACGGCCTTTCCCGACTGGACGTTGCGAATCGTGGGCAGCGGCGAACTGCTGGCCTCGCTGACCCAGCTGCGCGACCGGCTCGGCCTGCGGGAATGCGTGCGCCTCGAACCGGCGCGCAGCGATATCGAATCGGTGTACCGCGACGCTGCCATGTTGTGCCTCAGCTCCCGGTATGAAGGCTTCTCGCTGGTGCTGGTGGAGGCGATGGCGTACGGCCTGCCGATCGTCGCCACCAACTGCGAGACCGGCGTCAGGGCGCTGCTCACCCACGGCGAAAACGCCCGGCTCAGCCCGGTCGACGATCCCGCCGCGCTGGCGCGCGAGATCGCGGCGGTGATCGCCAGTCCCGAGCTTGCCGCTCGGCTGGCCGATGCCGGCCGCCGGAACGTACACAAGTTCGCGCCGGGCGAGATCGCCATGCGCTGGGAACAGCTGCTGTCCCGCATCTCGGGGGAAACAGGCACGAAGGAAATCGGCGTGGCATGACGCGGGCTGCGACCGCCGCGCGGGTGCGGGATTGTGTACGCCAAGACACGAACCCCCGCGCACGGCGTGCTTCCTGCGCATGATAATTTTCACGAGCCTGGCTTTCCATGCCCCTCCGACAGGCTCGTAAAACACGGAAGATCACTGTCATGGACTTCAGTCACGCACAAGTCGCCATCATTGGGCTGGGCTATGTCGGCCTGCCGCTCGCGGTGGAGTTCGGCAAGCAGCAGCCAGTCGTGGGCTTCGATATCAATACCGCGCGCATCGAAGAGCTGAGCTCCGGCCATGACGCCACGCTGGAGGTCAGTGCGGACGAACTGCGCGGCGCACGACACCTGCGCTACAGCAGCGATCCCGACGCACTGAAGGATTGCCAGGTCTTTATCGTGACCGTGCCCACGCCAGTGGACCGGGCCAAGCGCCCCGACCTGACACCGCTGATCCTGGCGAGCGAGACCGTGGGCAAGGCGATGGCGGCGGGCGCCGTGGTGATCTACGAATCGACCGTGTATCCGGGCGCTACCGAAGAAATCTGCGTGCCGGTGCTGGAGCGGCACAGCGGCCTGAAATTCAATGAAGACTTCTTCTGCGGCTACAGCCCGGAGCGCATCAACCCCGGCGACAAGGAGCACCGCTTGCCGGATATCCGCAAGGTCACCAGCGGCAGCACGCCCGAGGTCAGCGAAGCCATCGACGCGCTCTACCGGAAGATCATCGTGGCCGGCACGCACCGGGCCAGCAGCATCCGCGTGGCGGAAGCCGCGAAAGTCATCGAGAACACCCAGCGCGACGTGAACATCGCACTGATGAACGAACTCAGCCTGCTGTTCCACAAGCTGGATATCGACACGCTCGAAGTGCTCAAGGCCGCCGGCACCAAGTGGAACTTCCTGCCGTTCCGCCCGGGCCTGGTCGGCGGGCACTGCATCGGCGTCGACCCCTACTATCTCACGCACAAGGCGCAGGAGGTCGGCTACCACCCGCAGGTCATCCTTGCCGGCCGGCGCATCAACGACCGCATGGCGATCCATGTCGCCGACGAGGTGGTGAAGCTGATGCTGCGCCGGGGCATTCCGGTGCTCGGCAGCCGCGTGCTGGTGCTCGGCCTGACGTTCAAGGAAAACTGCCCGGACGTGCGCAACACCAAGGCCGTGGACATCGTGACGACGCTGCGCGGCTACAACGCCGAGATCGACATCTACGACCCCTGGATCAATGTCGAGGACGCCGAGGCAGAGTACGGGCTGGCATGCCTGCGCCACCCCCCGCGGCACGACCACTACGATGCCATCGTGCTGGCCGTCGCGCACCACCAGTTCGTCACCATGGGCGTGCGGGCGATCAAGTCCTTCGGCAAGGAGCACGCGGTGCTGTTCGACGTGAAGGGCATCCTGCCGCGCAGCGAGGTCGACGGACGCCTCTAGTCACGCACGCAAGCCCACCGGAACCCGCGCCATGGAAGCACAGAACATGCACGAGACCGCCTACGCGCACCTCAAGGCCCGCCTGGCCGCCACGCCGCGCACGTGGCTCATTACCGGCGTCGCCGGATTCATCGGCAGCAACCTGCTGGAAGCCCTGTTGCGGCTTGACCAGCGCGTGGTCGGCCTGGACAATTTTTCCACCGGGCACCGCCGCAACCTGTGCGAGGTCGAGTCGCTGGTGCCGCCCAGGCAGTGGGCCAATTTCCAGTTCATCGAGGGCGACATCCGCAACCCCGACCACTGCCGCAACGCCATGCTGTTCAGTGCGCCGGCGCGCGCGGGCACGCCCGCCGGCCTGCATCCCGTGGATTTCGTGCTGCACCAGGCGGCGCTCGGCTCCGTGCCCCGCAGCCTGGAGGATCCGGTCTCGACCCACAGCGTGAATATCACCGGCTTCCTGAACATGCTGGTCGCCGCCCGCGACGCGCAGGTCAAGACCTTCGTCTACGCGGCCAGCAGCAGCACCTACGGCGACCATCCGGGCCTGCCCAAGGTGGAAGACCTGATCGGCAAGCCGTTGAGCCCCTACGCGGTCACCAAGTACGCCAACGAGCTGTATGCCGACGTCTTCCACCGCTGCTACGGCGTGCATGCCGTCGGCCTGCGCTATTTCAACGTGTTCGGCCCGCGCCAGGATCCGAACGGTGCCTACGCGGCCGTGATTCCGAAGTGGATTGCGGCCCTGCTGCGGCGCGAGGCCGTCTGCATCAACGGTGACGGCGAGACCAGCCGCGACTTCTGCTACGTCGCGAACGCCGTGCAGGTCAACCTTTTGGCCGCAACCAGCGAACACCGCGAGGCGGCCAGCCAGGTCTACAACGTCGCGGTCGGCGATCGCACCACGCTCACTACGCTGTTCGAGCTGCTGCGCGACGGGCTGCTGCCCTATGGCGTTGCCGCCAGTACCGAGCCGGTCTATCGCGGCTTCCGGGCGGGCGACGTGCGCCACAGCCAGGCCGACATCAGCAAGGCGCAGAGCCTGCTGGGATACGAGCCCACGCACCGCATCCGCGACGGGCTGGCCGAAGCGATGCGTTGGTACGTGCAGATGCAGCAGGCACTGAAGGCCTGAGCACAACCGGAATACGACAATGTGCGGACTCGCAGGATTTCTCGGCGGCTTACCCACTCCCCTGGCCGACCGGGCGGCCCTGCTGGCCGCGATGGCCAGGCAGATCCGCCATCGCGGACCGGACCACGGCGACACCTGGTGCGATCCGGACAAGCCGTTCGGCCTGGCGCACCGGCGCCTGGCCATCGTCGATCTTTCCGCGGCCGGGCAGCAGCCGATGACGGCAGCCAGCGGCCGCTATGTGATCGCGTACAACGGCGAGATCTACAACCACCTGGATATCCGCGCCGAACTGGAGCGTACGGGGGCCGCGCCGCGGTGGCGGGGCCACTCCGACACCGAAACGCTGCTTGCCGGCATCGACGCGTGGGGCGCCGATGCCACCGTCAGGCGTGCGCAGGGCATGTTCGCGTTCGCGTTGTGGGACCGGCAGACGGGCACCCTGACACTGGCGCGCGACCGCCTCGGCGAGAAGCCGCTCTACTACGGCTGGCAGGGGACAGGCCAGGCCCGTACCTTCCTGTTCGGCTCGGAACTGAAGGCGCTGCGGCGCCATCCGGCATTCGAGGGCGGCATCAACCGCGACGCGCTGTGCCTGTTCATGCGCCACAACAATGTGGCCGGCAGCCATTCGATCTACCAGAACGTCGCCAAGCTGCCGCCGGCGCATCTGCTGACGGTCTCGCTGCGGGCCCCTGAGCCCGTGCTGCGCCCCTACTGGTCGGGCGCCGCGGCGGCGCTTGATGGCGTGCGGGATCCGTTCACCGGCACCCCCGAGGAGGCCGTGGACAGCCTGGAGACGCTGCTGCGCGAGGCGGTGGGCCGCCAGATGATGGCAGACGTGCCGCTCGGTGCCTTCCTGTCAGGTGGCGTCGATTCGTCGACGGTGGTGGCGCTGATGCAGGCGCAATCGTCGCAGCCGGTCCGCACCTTCTCCATCGGCTTCCACAATTCGGACTACAGCGAGGCCGCGTACGCCAAGGCGGTCGCGCAGCATCTCGGAACCAGCCACACGGAGCTATACGTCACGCCGGAACATGCGATGGCGGTGATCCCGGAATTGCCCGGCAGCTACGACGAGCCGTTCGCCGACTCCTCGCAGATCCCGACGCTGCTGGTCAGCCAGCTGGCGCGGCGCCATGTCACGGTGTCGCTGTCCGGCGACGCCGGCGACGAGCTGTTCGGCGGCTACAACCGCTACCAGATCACTGCCGAGCTGTGGCAACGGCTGTCGCGCATCCCCTCCCCGATGCGCGCCGCCGCGGCATGGGGACTGACGCGCTTCTCGCCGCAGCGCATCGACCAGCTCGCCGCCACGCTCCCCGTCGCCTCACGCTGGAACAATCTCGGCGAGAAGGTCCACAAGGGAGCCGGCGTCATGGCCGCGCGCTCGTCGGCCGAGCTGTATCGTGGCATGGTGTCCCACTGGCACCACCCGGAGACGCTTGTCATCGGCGGCACCGAGCCGGACACGGTGCTGGGCGCCCTGCAGCCCCTCGGCGCCCTGACCGATGTGGAGCGCATGATGGCGCTGGACATGCTGGGCTACCTGCCCAACGACATCCTGACCAAGGTCGACCGCGCGGCCATGCGGCACAGCCTGGAGACACGCATACCATTCCTGGATCACCGTGTGGTCGAGTTCGCCTGGCGCCTGCCGCTGGCCTGCAAGGTGCGCAAGGAAGCCGGCGGCTACACGACCAAATGGGTGCTGCGCCAGGTACTCGACCGCTATGTACCCAGGACGCTGATCGAGCGGCCGAAGATGGGTTTCGGCATCCCGATCGACGCATGGCTGCGCGGACCGTTGCGCCCCTGGGCCGAGGACCTGCTCGACGAGCGGCGCCTGCGCCAGCAGGGCTTCCTGAATCCGGAACCGATCCGCAGCCGCTGGGCCGAGCATCTGTCCGGGCGGCGCAACTGGCAGCATCCGCTGTGGTGCGTGCTGATGTTCCAGGCCTGGCTGGCGCACGAGCGCGCACAGCAGCCAATCATTGAAGACCAGGCCTGCGAGGCCATTGCTTAGCGGGAGACCGGCATGCGCTTCCTGATGATCGCCAGCTTCGGCGAGTCACTGCTCAATTTTCGCGGTCCGCTCATCGCTGCCTTGCAGGAAAAGGGCGTGGAAATGCATGTGGCGGCGCCGGGCCTGCCCGCGGGAGCGCCGGTGCGCACCGCGCTGGAGTCGCGCGGCGTGATCGTGCATGACGTCGCCCTCGAACGTACCGGCATGAACCCGCTGGCCGATGCGCGCTCGCTGCTCGGGCTGCATCGCCTGATGCGGCGGGTCCGGCCCGACAGCGTGATGTGCTACACCATCAAGCCGGTGATCTATGGCTTGCTGGCCGCCTGGCTGGCGCGTGTGCCGCGCCGCTTTGCGCTGATTACCGGGCTTGGCTACGCGTTCCGCGAGGACAGCGGCAGAAGCAGGCTGCGGGCGGTGGTGCAGCGGCTCTATGCGCTGGCCCTCGGCCGCGCGCATACGACCTTTTTCCAGAACCCCGACGACGAGGCGCTGTTCCGCCGGCTGGACATCCTGCCGGCTGGCGGGCGTTCGTGCATCGTCAATGGCTCCGGCGTGGACGTCGGCAGCTTCCAGGTGGCCCCCCTGCCCGACGACGGCCCGCGCTTCCTGCTGATCGCGCGGCTGCTTGGCGACAAGGGCGTGCGCGAATATGCCGAGGCCGCGCGGCGGGTTCGGGCCCGCCGCGCCGGCGCACGCTTCAGCCTGGCGGGCTTTATCGATGCCAGTCCCGATGCCATCGCCCAGCACGAGCTGGACGCGTGGATCGCGGACGGCACCGTCGACTATCTCGGGCGCCTGTCGGATGTCCGGCCCGCCATTGCCGGCTGCAACGTCTATGTGCTGCCCTCGTACGGCGAAGGCACGCCGCGCTCCGTGCTCGAAGCGATGGCAATGGGCCGCCCGGTCATCACCACGGACGCCCCAGGCTGCCGCGAAACCGTGGTCGACGGCGACAACGGCGTGCTGGTCCCGGTCAAGTCCGTCGGCGCGCTGGAGCAGGCCATGATGCAGCTGATCGAGGACTGGGAGCGCGTCGTGCGCATGGGCCAACGGTCCCGCCAGATCGCCGAGACCAAGTACGACGTGCACAAGGTCAACGCCGTGATGCTTCGCGAGATGGGCTTCGAGTAGGCGCCGGCAGGCGCAAGGCACGGCTGGCACGGGTCACGATCCGGTGCCAGAGCGAGCCTGCGTGGAACAGGTAGCGCTTGCCATCGACCACGACGCGGTCGCCCCAGTCTGACATGGTATGCAGGCCATCCGGGTTGAGGCGATCGCCCTTGGGGCTGACGCATCCCACGGTCTCTTCCCGATAGAACTCCGGCGTGCAATGCACGATGCGGTTGACCGCGATGGCCTGCCCGTAGCCGCTCTCGCACACCTGCGCCACGCGCAACAGCTGGCCGCCATCGCGCACGACCGAGCCGGCCGCGCGCGCCGAACCGTTGTCGAACCTGACCGGGTTCTGCGCGTGCGGCTGCCATGGCCCGAGCAGGCTGTCGGCATAGCACAGGCAGACGTTGTCGAACTGCCCCATGGCGACATCGGTGTAGAGCAGCCAGAAGCGGCCGTCATGCTCGAAGATGGTCGGGTCGACCGCCTCGACGTCTTCCAGCAGCACGGCGACCTGCTGCCAGCCGCCTGCCTCGTCCTGGCGGTTCAGCACGCAGCGCCGGCTTTGCGATGACTCGGCCACGCAATACAGCGCGCTGTCGTGGCGGAACAGGTACGGAAACGACAGATGCCCCGGCAGCCCCAGGTCGACCTGCCCGGCGCCGGACGGCACGTCATGCGCGTCCAGTTTCAGCCTGATGATGCGGCCGAGGCCCTGCCGCAGGTCGACTTCTTCGCAATAGATTTCGTCCCGCCTGCCTGGCACGCCAAAGGGATCGGCCCAGCAATGCGAAAACATGCGGGTGCCGAGCCAGCGCACCGGCAGCCGCTGCGCGCGCACGGCCTCGGCAAACGTCATGTCGACCAGCCCGACCATCCAGTGCTCGACCAGCACGAACCCCTTGAACTGGATCGCGGCGTGCGCCGCGAGCGCACGCGTGCGCCAGATCAGGCGCTGCCATGCGGTGGGGTCCACGCGGCGACCCTGCCACGCCGCGCGCCCTGCGAGGCTGCCCAGGGCTCGGATCTCGCGCAGCGCGCCGTCGAGCAACGACGCGCCCATGATGGCAAGGCGTTCGCGCGGAACCGTCTCGCAGGGTTCGGCGTAGCCACGGGCCGTGTCGACCAGGAACACGCCGGAGTCCTTCCAGGCCACGAGCTCCAGCACGATGCCGGCGCCGTTGGCGTGCGTCTCCAGGCCGTGGTGCGGATGTCCCAGGGGGAGCCCGCGCCGGTCGCAAAGGCGCCACACGCCCTCCACGGCGTGGCCGTGCCAGCCCGGATCGAGTTCGCCGGTAAGGTCGACGACCGCCGTCACCGGCCCGCCCATCTGCTGCGCATGCGTGCCATCGCCGGGCTTGCCGGGCATGCCGGGCATGCGCATGGCATCCAACGCGCGCACGACGATGCGGCTGGCGCCCGAATCCCGCAGGCGCTGTATGACAGATGCCTCCCAGCTTGCGGGCGCGTGCGCAGTCACCACGATCACGACGACCGGGCCCTGCGGCGCGGCGGCCTCCGGAAACCGACAGGACATCTCTCCCCCTTGGCGATTGGGCGCAACGCCACCTGACCTGTATTTAGCACCACCATCCACGGCGCGGACAGTAGCCTTAGGGCGTAGCCGCCTTCATGCTTCGGTAGGTAGGTAGGAGGCCACCCGGAGGCCAGTCGTGGCGCCCCGCTGTTTCAAAGTCGACGTATGTGTGGCCCCGTACGGATACCCCGTTTGCGTCGATCTAGATTTGCGATGTCGACCCGGTGCACGACGCCTAGCGTGCGTCGCCCGACGGGCGCGCGGACCCAACCTGAATCCTCTCCGCACCCGCTGTCCGGTACAGCGCTTATCCCTCCTGGAGATCATGATGAAAAGCAGGCTCGATGCGGCAGAGATGCCCGCGGCGGTAGTCGTCGGCGGCGAACTCGGCGGGCTTGGACTAGTGCGGTCATTGTCGAGCCAGGGGATCCCCGTCATCGTGGCGGAAACGAAGCACGCCGCGCCGGCGCTGTGGTCCCGCCATGTCCGCCGGCATGGCGTTCGCAGCTTCGTTGGGCGCGATTTCATCGACGACATGATTGCGCTCGCGCGCCGGCTGGGGCACCGTCCCGTGTTGTTCCTGACTGACGAGGATGCCGTCCACAGTGTCTCCGAAGCGCGGGAGGAATTGTCGCTGTGGTACCGGCTGCGCATGCCGTCCGCGCAGGGCGTGCGCATGCTCAGCAGCAAGGCGGCGTTCCACCGCTTTGCGCAGGACCATGACTTCCCGGTGCCCCGCACGGTCATCCTGAACGGCCAGTTCGACGTGCCCCAGCTGGCTTCCCTGCGCTTTCCCTGCGTGATCAAGCCCGACGACAAGCGCCAGGCCCTGAGCGGAGACAAGGAACGCGCCATCCGCGTGGAATCGCTGGCCGAGGGGCAGGAGCACGCCCGCGCCATGCTGCGCACTCCCGGGGGCATCGTGGCGCAGGAGTGGATCGAAGGCCCGCAGAGCAATATCTATTTCACCCTCTTCTACCGCGGCAAGGATGACAAGGCGGCGGCCGTGTTTACCGGCAGGAAACTGGCGTGCTGGCCGCCCGATATCGGCAGCACCGCCGTTTGCGTCGCCGCGCCGGAGGCGCACGCCGAACTCGAACGGATCACGCTCGACTTTGCCAGGTGTGCCGGCTTCGACGGCATGGGCAGCATGGAGTACAAGTGGGACGACAAACACCAGCGCTTCGTGATGATCGAGCCAACCGTGGGGCGGATCGACTGGCAGGAGGAAATCGCCACACTGTGCGGGGTCAACATCCCGCTGGCGGCGTATCGCCATGAACTGGACCTGCCCGACTTGCCTGCGGCCACCGCCCAGACGGGCTCGGTCTGGCGCGCAACCTTCATCCGCGGAGCACCGGGCGGGCTGATGCCGCCCGGCGCGCGAACCTTCGACGGCTACTTCCGCTGGGATGACCCGCTGCCGGCCCTCCATCAATACTGCCTGAGCCCTCCGCTCACCCGCCTGCGTCAATGGTGGAGCGGCTGGTTTCCTTCCAATCGTCGCGAGCAGGTCCAACAGGAACAGCAATGATCTCGACCACAGATACCGCGATCATCGGGGCGGGCCCATATGGGCTGTCGATCTCGGCCCACCTGAGCCATCTTGGGGTACCTCACCAGGTGCTCGGCGAGCCGATGCTGGCCTGGCGCAATTTCATGCCGCCCGGGATGCTGATGCGCTCCGAGGCCTTCGCCTCGGACCTGTATGCGCCCCTTGCTGGCTACAGGCTGGAGGATTACAGCCGCCGCATGCACCTGCCGTATGCCCCGATCGGCATGCGCTTGCCGCTGGAAAGGTTTGTCGAGTACGGACTCTGGTTCCAGTCGCAGCTGGTCAGCCACGTGCGCCCGGTGGAAGTCACGGAGCTGCGCCGCCAGGACGGCGGCTTCCGCGTGTCCCTGAGCGACGGGGGCGCGCTGCTGGCGCGGCGCGCGGTCATTGCCCTCGGGCTCAAGGGGTTCGAGCACATGCCGCCTGCCCTGCAAGGGCTGCCCAGGCCGCAGGTCCTGCACTCCGGCGAGATCGGCAACCTGATGTGGGCGCGAGGCAAGCGCATCGTGATCGTCGGCGGCGGGCAGTCGGCCCTCGGCCTCGCAGCGCTGTTCAACGAGCTGGGCGCGCATGTCCGCGTGCTGGTCCGCGACAGCATCATTACCTGGAACAAGGATCCGGAAGTCGACCGCAGCCTGGTCTCGCGGGTGCTCAATCCCGAGGGCGGACTGGCCCAGGGCTGGTATCCGTACGTCCTTTCGGAATTCCCGTCTCTGTTCCGCCCGCTCGGACAGCGGCTGCGCAGGCGTATCGCCGAGACTTCGTTCGGACCCTCGGGCGCGTGGTGGCTGCGTGACCGCGTGGTGGGCAAGGTCGACATCCGGATGCAGACCACTGTCCGGCGTGGCGCGGTGCGCAACGGCGAGGTCGTGCTGGAGGTGAGCAGCGAGAGCGGCCCGTCAACCGTCACCGGCGACCACGTCGTCGTCGCCACCGGCTTCCGGGTCGATCTGGCAAAACATCCCTTCCTGTCACCGGATATCGTCGCCGGACTTTCGCTCGTCGATGGCTGGCCCGACGTGTCGCGCAACTTTGAATCCCGCGTGCCGGGCCTCTACGTCACCGGACCCGCGACGGCGATGAGCTTCGGCCCGGTGCTGCGCTTTGTCTACGGCGCCAAGTTTGCCGCGCCGCGCATTGCGCAGCATGTCAGTCGCCGCCATGCCGGGGAGGGCGGCAGCCGCCACATCGAGCCGCATGGCGTGCCGCAGGCCCGTGCCGAAGGCAACCCCGGCGCGTTGACGCACCCCCCGGCGGCGTTCCAGGAAGCGAAGCTCCCGGCCGACTAGGACAGGCCGGGCCCCTGCAAGCCTGCCATGGCCGATGCCGCGGCACCCGCGATCCGGGTGCCGCGGCCCTGGCATCGAGAGCACAGAGCCCTGCAATGCAACAATTCAAACCTCTTACGAGCCTGCGGCTGTTCCTGGCCTTATGGGTGCTGTGCAGGCACTGGTTCCATGTCTACGGAGCGGAAGGCACCTTCTTCAACATCGGCTTCACCAGCACCTGGTTCGACCACGGCTACCTCGGCGTCGACGGCTTCTTTATCCTCAGCGGCTTCATCCTCGCCTACAACTACGATCCGGCGCCGGGCAAGTCGATTTCGTGGAAGCGGTTCATCGTGGCGCGAATCGCCCGCATCTACCCGGTCTACCTTGTCTGCCTGCTCTCCTTCGCCTTCGCCGTGATCGCCCGGGATCTGCTGCTGCACACGCACAGCGTAGGCGCAGGCGGCTATACCGTGTCCAACTTCCTGCGGGAAATGCTGATGCTGGGCGCGTGGCGCTACGCGGGCGAGAGCGGATGGAATGACGTCGGCTGGTCAGTCAGTGCCGAGTGGTTCGCCTATGTGTTCTTCCCGTTGTTCCTCCTGGTAGCGCCACGGCTGAACAGGACCCGCATCCTGCTGGCCAGCGGCATCGCCCTGGCGGCGCTGGCGGTGGTGGAAGTCACCTCTCCCGAGCATCTGTCGCTGAGCGGCGGCGTGGCGCGGCTGGTTCCCGAGTTCCTGCTGGGGGTCCTGCTCTGCCGGCTGCGCGAAGCGCTGCCTGGCCATCATGGCCTGGCCGCCGGCGGCTTGCTGGCAATAGGCGTCTGCGTGCTCGGCGTCGAACTGGGCCTGGATGTCCTGTTCGTGGCCGGCGCCGCCGGGCTGGTGTTCTTCCTCTCCTACGAGAAGGATGTACTGACCCGCCTGTTTTCGCTGCGCGGCCTGGTGTTCCTCGGTGAGATCTCCTACTGCCTCTACATCGTGCAACGCATTCCCCAATACCTGTTCGAATTCGTGCGCGGCCGGGCGATGGGCGTGGCCACCCTGCCAGGGGGAGTGCAGGCGATGTTGCTGTTGGCGCTGACCGTCAGCCTCGCCATCCTGCTTCATCTCGTCATCGAGAAGCCGATGCGCGCCTATATCAATCGTCGGATCAACGGGAAGGCGCTGCAGGCCAGGCAGTTGGCCCGCACCTGATTTGCGGGACGGAGCGTTGCACAGCCGCCGGCGGGCCTGGCGGCTGGTAGTCAGTGGCTGGTAGTCAGTGGCTGGTAGTCAGTGGCTGGAATCAGTGGCAGGTGGTCAGCGGCTGGAAATCAGCAAATCAGCGGCTGGTATTTAGCGGCTGGTATTCAGCGGCTGGTAATCTGCCGCCGGCGCGCGGCGGCTGACCCGCCTCTCCCTGATACTGCAGAACAGCAGGCAGACCAGCATCGGCACGAACATCCACTTCTGCCGCACCGAGATGCCCAGGTTCGCGGTCATCGGCGCCAGGATCAGCCAGGCGCCGATGCAGTAGATCCAGAGAAACGCGCGGTTCTTCAGCACCACGTGGCTGCCCCGGCGGTGGATCATGCCCCACACGCCACGCACGGCGAGCAGCAGCAGCACCACGTTGTCCAGCGACGCCGCCAGGCCGAAGATGCCGTTCGCCTCGTGCGGCAAAGGCCGGAAGACATAGGTGAAGAGCTGCATCGGCAGCGACATGCTGGCGATGTCGATACCGCCCCCGCCCTGCTGGTTGTAGCCCTGGCGCGTCTCGACATACGCCTCGATGGTGGCGGCGTCCTTCGCCTCGCCCAGGCCCGCGTACTGCATGGTGAACGGCACGATGGCCGCGGTTGCGACCAACGCCACGCTGACCAGCGCGACCCGCCACTTCCACGGCATCTTCGCCGAAATCACCATCGCGCCCGTGAGCGACAGGATCATCACCGCCGCGATGTGTGGCCGCACCAGGAACATGCAGGTGATGGCGATGATCATGAGCCAGCTGCGGCGCGGCATGGACAAGCTTGCCCACAGCGCAAGGCTGGTTGCCATGAAGGCAACCGAATCCTTGCCAAGGGCGGCGGTCCAGAAGCTGACCGAGGGCAACAGCACGATCACCATGGCCAGGCCCCGCAGGAACCGGCTCCGGCCGCGGGTCACCGTGCGCAGCACCGCGTCGAAGGCCAGCAGGCCGATCGTCCCGAAGATATTGAAGACAAAAAACACCCCAAGGTACGAGAAGTCGAGGTAGTTCGAGAAGATATGCGTGAAGTAGGTCACGGCGCGCGTGCCGATCGAAAACTCCGGTGACGGCAACAGCGAAGCCTCGAAGTAGTCCGCTGCGTCGCCGCCGGTCTCCATCACCAGCTTCGCGTAGACGATGCAGAAGATCGTGTGCCAGGCATAGAGCAACAGCGCCCATTTCGGCCGGGTGCCGAACTTGCGGCCCACGCTCAGCGTCACTTGCACGCCTATCAGCAGTACGAGTGTCGCGCTGATTACATGCCACGCGGAAGATGCATATTCCATGGTCGAAGCCCCAAGCGAGAGTGTTGGCCACTACAGGCGTGCCGCGCTCACGCGGCCGCCTGCTCCACGGCGACCGGCTCGCGGGACCGCAGGAAGAATCCGATGCCGGCAAGGACAGCCACCGCGTTGCCCGCGATATAGCCATAGACGGCGCCCTGGGCACCGTAGGTCGGGATGGCGATGAGGTCCACCACGACCATGGTGGACAGCACCAGGAGCCATTTCTCCACCAGCCAGTTCGGCTTGCGCAGATAGATCACCAGCAGCGACAGCGCCGCATCTGCGAACACCAGCCCGGATGCCATCGCGGAGAGCCGCAGCAGGCTTGCGGCAGCGTCATAGTGGGAGCCGTAGATCAGCTCGATGATCCAGGGCGCGCAGTAGGCCAGCACCGCGCCCCCCACCGCCCCCATCGCGATCATGCCGGCCGCAACATACATCACGTTGCGCCGTACCAGCGCCAGGTTCGGTTGCGCGTAGATCATCAACGGCGCCACCGAGCTCGCGACGATCGCGCTGAGCATCATGAAGTTGTCCAGGACCTGCATGCAGGCCGCGTAACCGCCCAGCTCGTAGAGAGAGATATGCGGCTTGAGCAGCAGCTGATCGATGCGCTTCGCGCAGAGCATCAGCATCATGCCCATCCAGAAGACCGTGCCGTCACGCAGCAGTGTCCGGGCCAGCGACCAGTCGAACTGCACCGCGACGCGGGGGCTGCGCTTGCGGTAATAGCGGGCAAGCAGCACGGCAAACAACAGGGACTCCACGGCGACCACCCAGGCATAGTCCGGGGCAGATTTCGTGCCTGCCAGGTAGAGCGCTCCAACCGCAAGCATCCGGAAGGCAAGGCCGACCATGCCGAAGATCACGCCGGGGCGGCTGTCGGTACGCGCCTGCAGCCATGAGCGGACCGCGCCGAACGGTTCGCGGAACAGCATGGGGATGCCGACGATGATGACGATCACGACAATGACCTGGTCCTCTTCCGTCATTGCCACGACCAGTACGAGCAGCACGTAGCCCACCACCGCGGCCAGCTCGCGCAAGCCGAACACATGGGCCAGCAGCCTGTGCTGCGCGGCTGGCGCCTGGTCGGCGACCAGGCGCGGGATGACCACTTCGTTGCCGCAGATAAGCGCGAACGCCGAGGCGATCAGCACCAGTGACTGCGCGTACTGGAACTCCGCAAAGCCCTCGGGACCGACGGCGCGCGCGATCAAGGCCACGCTGACGATGCCGAACACTACTTGAAGGCCCCGCTCCAGCACCAGCCAGAGCACATTGCGGGCGATCTGCATACGCATGCCAGGTTTCTCCGGAAAGAAGATCGGTAGAGTCGTCGCCTGCAGTGCCGTTGGGTGAAACAACCTCTCGGCCTGCCGGTCCAGCCGGTCTTCGTTGGAACCCCTTATGTAAGTAAGAAATCAATCAGGCGTCGTTGCGCGGGCCTGCAGTGCAAGCCTTGTTGTCCTTGGCCACGTGTCCTGCACAAGGCGCGCTGATGCGCCTCTGGCTCTGAATGCCCAACCCCCCGGTTGCGCATTGCGCCGTCGCCCGATTGTTTGCACCGATTCTAAGCATTCTGGCAGCGCCGCCGCCGCGCTCATTGTTGTCCCCCGCACACTGCAGCGCATCCTGTCATGTCGGTTTTCCGAGTCATTGCCTATGCTCGACTCGCTGACCAGACATGTTGCCGTACCGGCGGTATGTTTCCGCAGATTACAGCCTTGCCCTGGCAGCGGCATCGTCCAGATGGCCCATCTCCTCCTGATGGAGGAGATGGGTCGCGGTCCGCGCCGTGCTGCCTTCGCTCCGGCAGTGTTGGGGTATCTCCGCTCGAAAGCAATGTGTGTCAGCGCACCGAGCTTTTCAGCCACCGTTCCTACGATCAGCGCATCGTGGGTGCAGTATCGGCTTGGGTGCCTGCCCGCTTCGCGAGGAGATCGTCGTGAGATCAATCTGCAGTTGCAATACCCAGCGTCCCGACCAGGCCAAGCGCCGCGGTCCTGCGGCGTTGATGCTGTCCCTCTTGAGCGCTGCGCTGCTGTCGGCATGCGCCGCCTCTCCCGGCATGGTTTTCGACAGCAAGGCACCGGTCAAGGCGGTCGGGCCCGACGCAATGCCTAGCGTGACACCGATCACGCTTGATCTCGTGCGCGAGCTGCGCAGCAAGAGCAAGCCCGCCAACGAACGCGTCGAAGAGCTGTTCGCCAAGGCGCAGCCGTACCGGATCGGCCCGGGCGACATTATTTCCGTGGTGGTCTGGGACCACCCGGAACTGGTCTTCCCGACCCAGACCTACAGCCCCGCCGCCAGCCTCGAGATCCCGCAGTCAAGTGGCGGCTCCAACCTGCCCGGCTACGTGGTGAGCCCGCAGGGAGACATCCAGTTTCCCTATGCCGGCGTCATGAAGGTTTCCGGCAAGACCGCCAACGAGGTGCGCAACGAGATGGCCCGCGTCCTGTCCCGGGTGGTGCGCGATCCGCAGATGACGGTGCGCGTGCTGGGCTTCCGCAGCCAGCGCGTCTACGTCGACGGCGAAGTGCGCACGCCCGGCATGCTCGCCATCGACGATGCGCCGATGACGCTGGTTGAAGCGCTCAATCGCGCCGGCGGCGTGCTGAACCTGACCGGCGACAACAGCCGCATACGGGTCACGCGCGGCGAACGCAGCTGGTACGTCAACATCCCGGCCCTGCTGACCAAGGGCGTCGATCCGGCGCGCATCATGCTGCGCTCCGGCGACATCGTGCGCGTGGAGCAGCGCGAGGACAACAAGATCTTCGTGACTGGCGAAGTGGCAAAGCCGTCGTCGCTGCTGATGCGCAATGGCCGCATGACACTGAACGAGGCGCTGGGTGACGCAGGCGGCGTCAATCCCGGCACAGCCAACGCGGAGCAGATCTTCGTCATCCGCAAGGAGGCGAACGGCGAACCCAAGGTGTTCCATCTGGACGGCACTTCGCCGGCCGCGCTGGCCATCGCCGAGGGCTTCGACCTGGAGCCGAAGGATGTGGTCTATGTCGACGCCCGCGACCTGGTTCGCTGGAGTCGCGTGATGAACCTGCTGCTGCCGTCCACGTCGCTGATCGGCACGGCATCAGGGATCAAATAAGTGAGTGATACAGGTATGCCCAGAACCATCCTCGTCGTCTGCCTCGGCAATGTCTGCCGCAGCCCGATGGCGGCCGTGCTGCTCAACCGCGCCCTGCCCGATTGCCGGGTGACTTCGGCCGGGCTCGCGCCGCCAGTCGGCGCCTCGGCCGATCCGCGCGTCGTGCGCTTGCTGGCCAACGAAGGCTGCAGCCTTGCCGGACACCGCGCCCAGGCCGTGAACAAAGCTCTGGTGGAATCCGCGGACCTGGTACTGGTCATGGAGAGCCTCCAGCGCGAAACGCTGGAGGAGCGCTTCCCACAGTCGCGCGGCAAGACGTTCAGGCTTTGCGAAGGCCTCGATCTTGACGTACCCGACCCGTACGGCTGCTCGCAGCAGATGTTCAGCATCGTCCTGGAATTGATCAAGCAGGGAATCTCGTCATGGTCGTCGCAACTGGAAAAGGAGTACCCGGTTGCAGCGACTGAATGCCACAGGGAGGCGACATGAGAACGATAAGCAAACGGGACGATGCCATCGAGGAAAGCGTCGAGCGCGAAAAAGCCATCGACCTGACCTCGTACGTCGACATCCTGGTCCGCTACCGCTGGACGTTCCTCGGCACCGCCATCGTCATCGTCGCGCTGGGCCTGCTCTACGCGATGGTCGCCTCGCCGGTCTACCGCTCCGACGTCGTGGTCCAGGTGGAAGAGAGCAACAGTCCGCTGAACAACGCCAGCAAGCTGTCCACGTCGATATCGCCGGGGCTGGACATCAAGCCGGCCGCTTCGGCGGAAATGGAGCTGCTGCGTTCGCGGATGGTGGTGGGCAAGGCCATCGCTGCCCTGAATCTCGATATCGAGGCGCAGCCGCGCTATTTCCCGGTGATCGGATCGACCATTGCGAACTTCAACGCGGAACTGTCCAAGCCGGGCCTGTTCGGATGGGGTGGCTATGCCTGGGGGCGTGAAGCCATTGCCGTGCAGCAACTGGATGTGCCTGCATCGATGGAGGGCAGCAAGATCCTGCTGACGGCGACCGGCAACGGTGGCTACACGGTGTCGTTCGGCGAGGGCGTCAAGGGCACCGGCAAGGTCGGCGCGCCCCTCGCGATCGCCACGCCGGCCGGTCCCGTGCGCCTGCTGGTCAGGGAGCTCGACGGGAACAGCGGCGCCAGGTTCGACCTGCGCCGCGTGCCGCGCAGCACCGCGATCTCGAGCTTGCAGAGCAGGCTGGTGATCACCGAACGCGGCCGGCAAAGCGGCGTGATCGGCATCTCGCTGGAAGGTAGCAACCCGGCAATGGTGGCGGCCACGCTCAACGAGATCGGCAATGCCTATGTCGAGCAGAACCTGCTGCGCAAGGCCGCCGAAGCAGAGAAGTCGCTGGCCTTCCTGGAGCAGCAGCTGCCGCAGCTCAAGCAGCAGGTTGAAACCTCGGAGACCCGTTACAACGCGATGCGCAACCAGCGCGGCACCGTTGACCTGACCGAGGAATCGAAACTGATGCTGAACCAGTCGGTGCAGCTCCAGACCAAGGTGCAGGAGCTTCGCCAGAAGCGGCAGGAACTGGACGCCCGCTTTACGCCAAACCATCCGATCATCTCGCTGATCGACGGCCAGATCGCCAGCGTCAACGCACAGATCAACGGCCTGACTGGCCGCATCCAGAAGCTGCCTGACGTCGAGCAGAACGTACTGCGCCTGATGCGCGACGTGAAGGTCAGCACCGAGATGCTCCAGTCGCTGCTGAACGACATGCAGCAGCTGAGGCTGATGAAGGCCAGCAAGGTAGGCACCTCGCGCCTGGTTGACGCGGCGGAAGTGCCGATCAGCCCGATCCGCCCGAACCGCGAGGTGATTTCCACGCTGGCGGTCGTGCTCGGCCTGCTCGCCGGCCTGGCGGCGGTCGTCCTGCGCCATGCCTTCAACGGCGGCGTGGCGGACGCCGACGAGATCGAGCGGCGCACGGGCATGGTGGTCTACACCACGATCCCCTTCACCCCGGAGGAAGCACATTCGCAGGAGGTCCCCAACGGCGACGGGCTGCTGGTTCGCCGGCAGCCGGATGATCCTGCCGTGGAGACGCTGCGCAGCTTCCGCACCGCGCTGCAGTTCGCCCTGGCCGGCAACAAGAACCGCACCGTGGTCATCACCGGGCCGGCGCCGGGTGTCGGCAAGTCCTTTATCTGCGCCAACTTCTCGGCGATCGCCGCCAGCGGCAAGCGCGTGGTGCTGATCGATGCCGACCTGCGGCGCGGATCACTGCATCGCCGCTTTGGCGCCCGGCGCACGCCGGGGCTCACCGAACTGCTGCTGGGGGCGCCATTCGAGCAGGTCGTGCAAAGGGAAGTTGCGCCCGGCCTGGACTTTATCTCGACCGGCAGCGAGCCGCCGCATGCGGCGGACGTCCTGCTCAGCCCGGCGATGGAGAACCTGATCAACACGCTCACGATGCGCTACGACCTGGTCATGATCGACACCCCGCCGATCCTCGCCGCAACCGACGCCGGCATCCTGGCCAGCAAGGCGGCCGCGGTCTTCCTCGTCGCGCTCGCGGAAAAGACCACGGTGAGCGAGCTGCAGGCGTCGCAGCGAGCGCTCCTGCAGAGCGGAGCGGAAGTCAAGGGCGTACTGCTCAACGGGCTGCGCATCGAGGGCCGCTGGTACCGGGCGCATTACTACTTCGGCAAGTACCGTTACCTCGGCGAGTACAGCGCCAAGCCCGCCAAGCTAGCCAAGCTAGCCAAACCCGCCAAGCGCGCCTGAGAACGGCAACATTGAACAGGCCGCAGGACAGGAAACTGTCCGTGGCCTCCCGCTCCTTGCCGACATGGCTGCCCTCCGTCCGATGCCGGACCGGAGGGCTTGCCATTAGCGCTCGCGGCGGCACGCGACCACGGCAACCGGGCCAGCAGACTGCTTGCAAGGATTCATCCGCAACGCCGCTGCCGGCTTCGGGCCGGATCCGGCTCAACCACGGCATCACTGAAGGGGAACCGATATGCCTGCTTCGCAGAGGCGAACGAAGCCGAAGCTGTTCCGGACTTCCATCGCAGCAGCCGTCTGTTGTGTATTCCTGCCCCTTCCCGGCTATGCACAGACAGGCTTCCAGGCGGCAGCCAGAGACCCGAATGAAGCCGGAGACCCTTGTCCTCTGCTGACTGCCGAGAAACGGGCTTATCCGGGCGCGATCGTGAAGTCCATCACCGCCTACGGGGCCAGGGGGGATGGCGTGACGGACGACTATGCCGCCTTCCAGAGAATGGCGGCAGAGATATCCAACTACAGGTATATCAAGCGCAAGATCGTTTATTTCCCCAAAGGCACCTACAACATCGATCGCTTCGCGATCGCCGGCCCCGCTGCGAACGGGATCCAGAATATCCTGCTCTCGAAAGCCAGCAACTTCAGCCTGATCGGCTGCACCGGTTCCGTGGTTTCCTTTAAGGGGGACTTCACCATCACCAACGACAAGAGCAGCGGTCAATCCTGGTATTCCTACAGGCACCAGCTCGGGTTCGAGGTCAGGCATTCCACCAACTTCAGGATCTCTGGCCTGGAGCTCTACGGCAACGTGGACAAGATGTCGCGGCCGCCTTCGCCGGATGGCAAACCCCTGAGTGAAACGTCTTCACACGGCATCCAGACGAACGCGAGTTCCAACTATGAACTCAGCCACCTGAAAATCCATCACTTTGCCTGCGACGGCCTGTACATCGGCGGGGAGTTCAACGCCGATCGCAATGGCGTCATCCACAATGTGGATTCCTACAACAATGCGCGGCAGGGAATGAGCATCATGCAGGCCAGGACCTTGCGGATCACCAGGTCCTCGTTCCGCAACACGGGTATTACCGACGGTTCCTACCCGACCCACGCCCCCGCTGCCGGGGTGGATATCGAACCCGACGCGCCTGCCGAGCGCGTGACCGCGAGAACAGGCGATATCGTCTTCGATGCCTGCCGCTTCGTGAACAACAAGGGCTCGCAGTTCGTCGGTGGCGACAATGGCAGGAACACCGAAAACGTCACCATCCGGAACTCGGAAATCGTGGGCCGCGCCGGCAACAAGCATCCCTACGTCATGATCCTGTCAGCGCCCGGATCGGTCATTGAGAACAACGTGATCGATACCATCGATGGCGGCGTCTATCCCGCGTTTTCGGAGGGCATGGGCGACATGAAGACGGTGAACACGATCGTCAGGGGCAATACCATCAAGAGCAGTGGCGTCGGACTGCAGGCACTCGATGCCGGGGCCAGGGTCCTGATCGAGAACAACACGCTCATCAGCACGCACAAGCCGGACTATCGCGACGATTTCCCCAATATCCGGGCTGGCGTTGCCACCTTCTCGGGCAACAAGATCGTCTATCCCCAGCAGAATTTCGGCACCAAATCCGTGGTCGGCTTTATCAAGGCATCCACCTTCAGGAACAACTCGATCACCACAGACCTGACTGGCGGAAGCTACACGATCAAGGTAAGCCCAGGGGCCGATGCCGCGAACAACAACGTTGGCGCGCACATCCTGTTCGCGCAATAGCGGCCAGCGTGCCGACCACCGCACCACCCGCCGCACCGCCCCCCGCACCGCCCTTCCCGGCGGTGCGCCCCATCCCTGGAACCGGCACGCGCGGCCCCCCGCAGAAACGGGTACGCCGCGCGTGCCTCGGCTCAGGATCGCCGGGGTGCTTCTGCCTTTTCCAAAGCGAGGTGCTTGCTCTGCGGCACCGGCAACGGCATGCCCAGGTAGGGATTGATCGTATTGAAGTCCGAACGGTTGCTGCGCCGTGGCATGACACCGTTCAGGATCCCGCCCGCAAGCCGCGCATTGGCATGCGCCAGGCGCTTGAGGGTGTCGTCGACCTGGCCCGCCGCCGTCACGTCCGCGCGCACCACCACCAGCGTGGAGCCCGCCAGGTTCGCCACCAGCGTGGCATCCGCCACGGCCAGCACCGGCGGGGTATCGACCAGCACCAGGTCGAAACGGCCCGCGCACAGGCGCAGCGTTTCCGCCAGCGCCGGCAGCATCAGCAGTTCGGACGGATTCGCCGGTGCCGCGCCACGGTTGAGCAGGAACAGGCCGCTGACCACGCTCGGCCTGACCGCATCGGCGATTGCCGCGCGCCCGGCCAGCACTTCCGCAAGGCCCGGTTCCACGGGCTGGTCGAACCAGTCCGCGACGCGCCCGCGGCGCAGGTCGGCATCGATCAGCAGCACGCGCTGGCCGGCCTCGGCGAACAGCACCGCGAGGTTGACCGCGGTAAAGGTCTTGCCCGCGCCGCTGGCCGGGCTGGTGACCGCCACCACGCAATTGGGCGCATCGCGCAACGCGAAGTGCAGCGCCGCGCGCAAGGTGCGCAGGCCCTCCACCGCCAGCGAATGCGGTGCGCGCCGCGCCAGCAGGAACTGGTCGTGCAGGCCCTGGCGCAGCAGCCGTTCGGCGCGCGCGTGATCGTCCTCGGGTGCCGCGGCGGTGTCGGCATCGATCACCTCGGTGCCGGGCTCGGGCCAGCCCAGGCGCGCCTCGGTCGGCAGCGTAAAGCCCGCGGCAATGCCCAGGCGGCGCTTGGTTTCGATCTGGCGTTCCAGCTCGGCCTGCTCGTTGCTGAAGGCGATGTCGCCGAGCATGGCCATGCCAAGCCGCTCTTCGGCATCGGCCGCGCTGGCCACCGACGGCCGCAGGCGCTGGCGCAGGTTGACGCCGGCTACGCCCAGGCACAGCCCGAGCAGCGCGCCCACGGAAGCGAACGGCCACGTGCCGATTCCCACCGGCGTCACCGGCGCGATCGCGGCGTCGATCACGCGCAGCTGGCTGGAGCTGTCGGACAGCATCAGCGACAGCTGCTCGACCTTGCTGCGCAGGGTCATGTACATGTCCTCGGCCACCTTGACGTCGCGCGTCAGTGCCACCGATTCGCGCTCGGAGGTCGACAGGCTTTGCATGCGCGCATCGATCTCGGCGCGCTCGCGCGTCATCTGCTGGATCTGGCTGTCGACCATGCGCACTTCATTGGCCTCGGCGGTAAAGCGCTGCAGCAGCCGCGTGCGCTCGAGCCGCAACCCGGCGATCTGGCGCTGGTATTCCATGCTGTTGTTCAGGAACGACTGCGCATCGCGGCTGGGCGCCAGCGAGCCGGTACGCGCGCGGTAGCGCGTCAGCGCCTCTTCGGCGCGGGTCAGTTCTGCCTGCACGCGCGGCAGTTCGTTCGACAGGAAGGCCAGCGTGCCGGCGGCGTCTTCGCGGCGCTTGGTGGTCTGTCCGTCGATATAGGCACGCGTGACGCCGTTGACCAGCTCGGCGGCAAGCTGGCGGTCAGGGTACTGCCAGCTCACGCGCACCGTGCCGCCCGGCTGCGCCGGTGTGCCGCCAAAACCGGCGGATGCCTGTGCGCCCTCGCTTTCGACCTGCAGGCCCCGGCGCACCGACTCGGCGGTGCGCGCGAGGTCATGCCGGGTCAGCGCGAAGCGCGTGCCGGCCGCGGCCTCGATCCTGTCCACGCGCAGCGTGACGCCGTTGCCGCTGGCGGTCTCGCCGACACGCCCCTCGAGCAGCAGCGTGTCCTGGTTGAAGAGGCGGTAGGCACCATCGCGGCGCGTCTCGAACAGCAGTGGCTGGTCCACCAGATCTTCCGGCACGGTCATGGTGTCGATCACCAGGCGTTCGCCACCCCAGGCATAGCCCTGGCTGGCGGGCCAGGTGCCGCGCACGTTACCGGGGGTGGAGAAGCGGTCCACCAGCGCGCCCACCAGCGGCGCGCGCAGCGGCTGCGCGGTGATATCCAGGCGCAGCCGTTCGACCACGGGGCCGACCACGGCACGGCTCTTGAGCAGCCCCGCGTCGAAGCCGGCGACGCCCTGCGTCTGCGCCACGTTGCGCACGCCGCCGTCACGGCCTTCCACCTGCACCAGCGCCTGGGCGCGGTACTGCGGGGGCTCAGAGAACGCCACCAGCGCGCCGAAGCCGGCGCCCACGACGCCCGCAGCGACGATCCAGCCCATATGGTCCATCAGTGCGCGCGCCTGGCGCGTGCCGGCGGGCTGGGCTTCGCGCCGGGGGGCCGCACCTTCCGCCGGTGCACCGGCATATGACAGTCTGCTCACGGGTACCGCTCCTCAAATGGGATCAGCGCGGCGTCCTGCGCCGCGCGTGGTCAGCCGCACGCCGCCAGGGGCGGCCAGCTGCGCCGCTCAGGCGCTGGCGAGCGCGGGCAGCAGCCGGTCATATTCGCGTTTGACCAGCTTGTAGCACTCGCATGAATGCTTCTCCAGGCCGCAGCGATCCAGCACCGTGATGTGGCCACGGCTGTGGTGGATCAATCCCAGGTCCTCCAGCTTACCCGCGGCCTCGGTCACGCCTTCGCGGCGCACGCCAAGCATGTTGGCGATGACCTGCTGCGTGATCACCAGCTCGTTGGAGCTGAGGCGATCGATCGCCAGCAGCAGCCAGCGGCACAGCTGCTTGTTCAGCGAGTGGTGGCGGTTGCACGCAGCGGTCTGCGCGATCTGCGTCAGCATCGCCTGCACGTACAGCAGCGTCACGCGCTGCAGCGTGGGCAGGCGCGGCAGTTCGGTGCGCAGCATGCGCGCGGGGATGCGGTAGGCGAGGCCGGGGCTGCGCACTTCGACGCGGCTGGGCATGGTGTCGCCACCGGTGACCACGGGGATCCCGACCAGCCCTTCATGGCCGACCGCGGCGATCTCGACGGTGGCGCCGTCTTCGAGCAGCGACAGCAGCGAAACCACTGCGGTGGTTGGAAAGTAGACGTGGACGATGCGCTGGCCGGAATCCGTGAGCAACTCCCCGGCGCGCAGCCGGACCAGCTCGAAATGCTGGGCCAGCGTTTCCCACTCGCCGCGCGGCAGTGCGCTGAGCAGATGATTGACATGCAGATCCGACCGATGCGTAATCATTTTTCGTACCCCCTGTCCAAACCCGTTTTCGGGAACAACGTCCTGCCGGCACGGCGAACGCCACTCGGGAAAACGGGCTTTGGCCTTGCCGGCCCCCCGTTCAGCGCCAGCGTGGCCGGCATGACTGGTATCCGACTGCCTGGCTACGCCGTTGACCCTGCTGCGGCGCTGACTGCAAGCCAGTGACTCTATTTAGCGTCATGGCGAGACGTTCCGACAGTAGGCGAATGGTGGGGAAGCGCTCATCCATCGGGAGGTTGGCCGGAAAGCCGAGCGGCGCGCTTGCGCGCCGCGTTCAGCGTGCGGCGCGGGGCAGCGGGGCCGGCAGGCGCCGGGTCCTCGTGCAAAAGTCGGAGACGGGATGAAGTGCGGGGCGACAGGAGGAAACCACTGGTAACGGAAGCGACGGAAAGGGCGCGATCAGTTCGACGGGCTGGCATGGCCCGATCGCATCCAGCGGCAATGCGCGCGGAAGGAAGCCGACCAGGTGACCGGCGCCGGCGATCGTGGTGCAGCGCCAGCCGCGCGCTGCCGCCGCGGCGGGATGCAGCACGCGCGGCGCGCGAAAGCACAGGTCGATCGTGTTCACGCCCGACAGTTCGATCGCGGCCTCGTGCACCTCGTGCACCCCGGCTCCCCAACCGATCGCATCCTCGACAGCCATCACCAGGCGCCCGTTGAACCACGCTTCGGTGCCGCGCACCAGGCCGCGCAGGCGCAGCAGCCGCGGCCCGTGTCCGGCAAAGCGCAGCCGGTACCAGTAGTCGTGGCAGTGCAGCGGCACCGGTGCGCCTTCGCGCAAGCGGCCCGCCGCGCGCATGGCCATCGCGACCGAACCGGGCACCGGTGCCGGCAGCCAGCACGCGCCGTCGTCAAGCACCGCAGGGGACGGTGCCGCGCCCGGCAGCGTCTGCAGCCATCGCCACGGGCCGCAAGGCACGCACGACGTTACGCCGGTGAAGGTTGTGACGGCGCTGACGGGGGTGATGGTGGTGACGGTCGAGACGGTGGCGGGGGCAGTGGCGGCCCGGCCCGTGGCCGCGGCGTCGGCATCGGCATCGGCATCGGCATCGGCATCGGCGGTCATGGCACATACTCGCCAAAATGCCGGGCCAGCGCCGGCACGCTGGCCTGGTATGAGGCCTCGAGCTGGTCCAGGCAATCTTCGCAGCGGTCGGGCTTGCGGCTGATCACGGCGCGCATCAGCCGGAACTGCATCACCATCGCTTCCGACGCCATCGTGTAGCAAGCTTCGGTCGCCTTCTCGGGAATATCCTGTCCCTGCATCATCAGCCAGCGCAGGTAGCGCGCGAGCAGCTCGAAATTGGCGCCGAGCTGGCGCAGCACGCCCGAGGCGTAGTGGTGGAAGCCCGGCTCGCCGCGCGCCATCAACCGCTCAAGGTGCGCGGGAAACACGGCGCGGAACTGTGTGACGGGATTCTGCTGCGGACGGTTGCCGAGGTGCTTGCGCAGCAGTGCGAGCGAAGCATCGAGCAGCGGCTCGCGCCCGCACAGGCGGCCATCGCGGCGCACCACGTCGGCATGCACGAACGGCAGCGTCTCGGCGCTGCGCGCACCCGGCGCCAGCCGGAAGATCGCGGCGTAGTCTTCGCCGCTGGCGGTGTGGTAGCCGTCGGTGTGGTAATAGCCGACGGCGCCCGCCTCGGGGATCAGCACGTCGACGGCAATGCAGGTCGGCGTGCGGTGGCGCTGGTAGCCCGCGCCGGGCGCCGGTGGCAACTGGCTGCTGTCCAGCTCGATCACGACCAGATGGCCGCGCGCGGTCTGCGCCGCCACGTGCGACTCGAGCGTGTCGTACAGTGTCAGCGCATGGGCGGTCAGCCCGTAGAGCCGCTCCAGGTCCGCGGCCGGGAAGCGGCACTGCGTGAAATGGTCGGCTTCGAAATCCTGGCGCACTGCGCACGGCAGCGCGGCGACCGGTGGCAACTCGAGTCCGTGCAGCAACTCGATCCACAGGTCGATATGGCAGTTGACGTGCGACCACACCGGATTGCCGCCACGCAACCCGGGCCCGCCACGTCCACGCATTTTGGTGTCGCCGTACACTAGAGACCTCCGCGCCTGCCATGCCGATCCGTTTGCGGGTATGCACGGTCCGCGCCGGATGCGCGCCAAGGCGCGTTGCGATCCGGCCGCCGTGCACTGACTGTTGTCATGCCCGCCTTCTCCCTGCACCGAGCCAAATGCTTGCGTCATCGGTCGTGATGGCGATCTTGGCGCGCGTGGTTCAGGACAGTCTGTTGGACGGCGCACAAACCTTGCACGGGCCATGACGCCAGGGCGTCAGGACGCGGCCCGAAGCGGCGCACGCCAATGGCATCGATGGGATGCGCAGAAGGCTATGATGGTTCTGCCGCGGATCGCCGCAGGTACCGGAAATCGCTTGAGAGGTTGAGTCCGGTTGAGTCGGTTTAGTGGCATTCAGCCGCATGCGTGACGCGCATGATGCTTCTGGTGGATACAGGCGCGCGTGCCGATTGGATATCGTCAAGAGGACGTGTGGGCGGGCAGTATTGCCCGCACGCCTTCAAAGCCCGCATGGTCCCCCGGTCGGCGGGCTTCTTTTTTTGGGGCATGGCATCGCTCGCGCGAAGACGATCGCCGTCGCGGGCGACGCGCAGGTGCGCGCATGACCTGTGGATGCACGGCAAGGTTCGGCGGAAGCAGCGTGGCTGGATGCAGGCCGCATGGCTGCACTGCCGTTGCGCCACGGCAGTTCCGGTCGCGCCCCACCCTGGCGCTGGCGAGGCATGCGGAAACCGGAAAGGCGCTCTGTGGCGCCGTAGCTCAGGGCAGCGTGGCCGCCGGCAGGCGCAGGCGATGCTGCGCCAGGATCAGCGCGCGCAGGCTCTCCACGCGCAATACCGCTTCACGCTGTCCTGCTTCGTGCGCGGCCTGCGCTGCAGCGTGCTCGCAATCGAATCTGCGGCCATGCAGTTCTCCGCGATACAGCAGTGGCTGTTCACCCGCGCCAGCCAACCGGATCTCGAAGCAGCAAGCCCATTTGCCCCGGCCCTCGCGCACGGCGAAGCCATGCACGACCAGGTAATCCATCCCGCCTTCCATACGACCCCCTAGCATCCCGGGGCGGCCTGCCTCTTGAAACGGGGCCACTCGCGCGCCGGGCATCTCAAGCATAGTGCTTGCATGCACAGCGCGCCCTCATCCGCAGGCTGTAATCCTGTCGTGGCCAATGGAAGGAAGCGTGCGAGGGTTACGCAGGCTCAGGCAGCGCCGACGATGTCCTGGGACGCTGCGGGCATCAGCGAGAGCGCCATGCGCGGGAAGCACTGGCCGCCGGCCCACACCAGCGCGGTCGCGGCGCAGACCAGCTCGGCGGGTGCCGGCACTGCCAGGCAACCGCTGGCGCCGAGCAGCGCAGCGTGGACGATCAGCGTCGCGTCCAGCCGATCGGACAACACCAGCCATCGGCGCGGCGCGAGCCGGGCCTGCATCTGGTCGAGCAGCTTGCGCGGATCGCCTTCCAGGCCGCTGCAATCGATCAGCGCCACGTCGGTCGGGTCGCTGCCGAGGTCATCCGCGTCGGGGTGCCGCTGCCGCCTGGCAGCGCTCTCCTGCAGCCATTGCGGCGCGCGCCACCGGATCGGTCGCGGCAGGCCTAGCGCTTCCAGGCGCCGCACCAGCGTGCGGCACATCATTTCGTTGCTGGCAATCAGGTAGGTCGGCATCGATTCAGCAATGGCGCCCACGGCCGGATCACGGCGCGATGGGCCCGCAGGGTCAGTAGGTCAGGTGGCCGGAATGGCCCGCCGTGGTGAACTTGGCGAGCCTCGCGGCAAGCGCGCCGCCCTGCCTGTCGGCACCCGCCGCATGGCGTGCGGCAGGCGGCGGCGAACGCCTCCTTCTCAACGTAGCAAGCGCTACCTGCCACCGCCTCATGCTTTTGGTGGAGGCCGCCACGTCAAAAGGATGACCTGCGGGGGACGGCCCCGGCACCGGATCCGCCCGGCGCCGGCATAGTTGCGACCGATGCTCCCCCGACCAGTCATGCAGGGATCAGGCGGCCTGGCAGGCGCCAAGCGGCCGCACCGCCGGCGGGCCGGCCCAGTCCAGCGTAGCGCCGCGCTGCAGCGCCACGTAGACCGCTTCACCCTTGTTGCGGACATGCAGACGCTGGTAAAGCGTGCAGGCATGGGTCTTGGCCGTGGCGACGGAGATATTGAGCATCCGGCTGACGGTCTTGATCGGATAGCCCCGCGCGAGCAAGGCCAGCACCTCGTACTGCCGCTCGGTGATATTGAGCAGGTGCGCGCCGCTCGACGGCGTTTCGTTCGCGGGCGCAGGCGGCATTTCGCCGCGCACCGCATGCAGCGGTACCACGACCGGGGCGGAGGTGTGACTGGTCGGTGCGGGTGTGGCTTGCATGCGCCCTTCGTCGCCGCGCCCGGCGGCCGGCTCGGACAGCAGCACGGAAGGGAAGCACTCCCCGCCGGCCAGCACGAGCCGCACCGCGGCGTCGAGCGCTTCGGCGCTCGCGGCCTTGTGCAGGCAGCCGCGTACAGACTCCGGCAGGGCCGGTCGGGACAGTGCCGCGGCGGGCTGCTCGGTCAGCAGCAGCACGCGCCGGGGCCGCAGGCGCTCGCACAGGTCATCGAGCTGCGCCCAGCCTGCCGCGGCGTCGGGCGGTAGCCCATAGACCAGCAAGTCGGGCTCCGTCAGCCAGAGGTCGGAGTCGATTGGCGCGAGCGGATCGATATCGATCAGGTCGCCTGGGATATGCGCTTGGGCCAGGAGGTGGCGAAGACCCAGGCGCAGGAGTGGATGGTGTTCGATCAAGAGGATGCTGGCCATGGCCGCTCTCCTTCTTATTGCGGCAAGCCCAGGTCCTGCGACAACCCGTTCTTGCTGTTGGACCGGCTTCCACTATGCTGCGGCTCGCGTCGATCCATACGGTCCGGCTTGTTCCTGGCCTGGTACGGCGTCCCGTCGGTTGCCGCGCCTGTCCCTTCCCTTGGAGTGCCGAATCGCCCCGTTTGCGCCGTTCGAGCCGCTCCGGACCGGCATTGCCGGGCCGCGCAGTTCATGACTGACGCTTTAGTAACTTCTCAATCAGATTTAAAAGAATCTAATTCTGATCTTCAGCTTATTAAACAGGGGCGTCGAAAGCAAGCCTCTGTTGCGTTGCAGCGGGTATTCCCGAGGGGGACCCTCCCCTTGCCCCGGAACCTCGTTCCGGCCGGTCCACTGCGACCCTGGCAACGAGCTTAACCGGGCAAACAGGCGTTCGGGTGGCGCAGGGGCTGGCGGAATGCCGCTTACCTCGCATAAAATTATCGGCATTGCGCTTTGGTGTGCATTTCCGGCCGGATCAATTTGGCCTGGCTTCAAGTGCCTTATAAATCAAGAAGTTATCGCCAAGCTATGTGCCTTCCCCCACCGACCGTCCCACGCCGCTGACCATGTTGCCCGGATCGCACCCCGTCAGCCTGACTCGCAGTGAATTCGCTGCGGTCCGCGCCTATGTCCAGGGCATGCCTGCGGCGATGGTCGTCGGCCGCTATCTTGCCGACGACGGGGATGACGACGATGCCGGAGAGTCGGCGCTGCGCACGCTGCTGGGCCTGCGCGACCGCATGGTCCAGTTGGCGCATCTCCACGGCCGGGCGGATCTGGCCGAACTCCTGGTGGCCGGTCCGGGCCGTTCCAACCGGGGCATGGATCGCCGTGTCGACGCGTTGGCGGAACTGGAACGGCTCGGCACGGCGGCGCCGCGGGCGGAGCACGGCGTCGAACTATGGTTCGGGCCATCGCTGGCGCGGCGCCTTCGCAACGCAGAAATTGTTACGATTAAAGCACTTATAGGGTTGGCTAATGTTCGCGGCGCGGGATGGTGGCGGCGAGTGCCCCGGATCGGCGCACTCGCTGGCCAGGCTATCAATCGCTGGCTGGCGGAGCATCGCGGACTGGTTCGCACTGCCCAGGGCCAGCCAATGCTGGCCGCGCATCTGGGCAACCGCACGCCGCTGGCGCCTGGCGCGCTGGCGCCTGACATGCCACGCCTGCTGCCACTGGAATTTCTCGCCAACAGCGCCGGGGCGCCACCCGATTGTCCGTTTGCCCGCGGCGTCGACGTGGTGCGCAAGTGGCTGCATGCCAGCGGTTCTCCCGCTGGCGCCACGTTTGCGGCGTACCGGAAGGAAGCCGAACGGTTGCTGTTGTGGTCGGCGATCGAACGCCGCAAGGATCTCTCTGCACTGGACGAGCAGGATCGCGAGGCATACCTGGCCTTTCTTGCGGACCCGCAGCCGGCGGCGCGCTGGTGCGGACCGCGGGCTCCCAGGCAAGTCGGGGCCTGGCGGCCCTTTACCGGGCCGCTGGGTGACGCCAGCGTGCGCCATAGCATGCGTGTGTTGGGCGCGCTGTGGGGCTGGATGGCGCGCAATGGGTACGGCGCGGCCGCGCAGTGGCTGCCAATGGGCGGGCCGGCAAGGACTGCAGCGGTGGATGTCGATATGGCGACGGCCGAGGCTGTGTCATCCGTGCTGGACACGGACGATGCCACCGGCGAGGGGATTGTCGACGAGATGGCATTGGTGCGCTTTACCGCCTGGCTGGAGAGTGAAGGCAGCCAGCCGGGCGGCATGCGCTATCGTGCCGCGGCGGCGGCGGTCGCGCTGCTGCGTGAATGCCGGCCGCGGTTCACCGGGCTGGTGGCATTGCGCTGGGATGACCTGCCGATCCTCGATCACGCGCCGGCAACGACGGTGACGGATGCGCCAGCCGATAGGCGGCTTGCGCTCAGCGATTCTGCGCTGGCCGCGCTACGTCGCCACTGGCAGGACCGGGGGCTGGACCTGGATGCGCCGGCCGCGGTGGATGTGCCCTTGCTTGGCCCGCCCGCTGCGCCCCCCACGCGGCGGGCACAGCGCAAGCTGGCCAGCACGCCCCACCCGCCCTACTCGGTGCGAGGGCTGCATGCATTGCTGTCGATGGCGATTACCCGATATCGGAGGTTGGATGCGGCGTTCCCGGTCCGGTCGCCACGTGACCTCGTGCGCGACTCGGAGCGTTGCCGGGCAACGTTGGCGCCTGTCGAAGAAATTGGTACGGAGGGAGAATTGCCGTAGGGGATCGGCAGTAGAAAGCGGGATTGGTGGCGATGCTGCCACCGAAGAACTTGGTACGCAGCAGGATCTTATCGACCATTCCTGGCAGGGCCGGGGACGGATGTCCCGGGGCTGTGGTGGCCCGCCATGCTCCACCACACCCCGGTTCGACGGTAATTCAGAGCAAGGTCTTGTCCAGCCCGAAGCGAGCCTTGAGCAGTTCGACCAGATCCTCGCGGGCGCTGCGGTCGCCGAGCTGGACATCGAGGACAACACGCCCCGAGTCCCACTCCTTGATGGTCCCGAGCAACTGGCCGCCGTCGGTTCGGATCTTGTATTGCCGGCTGATTTCCTTGACCTTGCGCGCCTTGCCTTCCTGGGCGTGCTTGCGGATCGCCTCGACTTCACGGCTCGACAGGCCATCGTTGATGATCCGCGCCGCCAGTTCGCGGGTCCGCTCCTCCCCTGCCAGCTTGCAGAACAAAGTCAGCTCATAGCCCGCGGCAATGCCGATCGCGCTCGGCCGCTCGCGCATGACGCCAAGCACGGATTCCGGCAGGCGCAACAGCGCCAGCGTCTTGTTGACCGTTCCGGCGGACATCCCGGTCAGTTCGCAAATTTCTTCTTCCTTTTGAACCTTGCCTTCGTCAAGCAACTGGCGCCAGGCGATCGCATTGTCGAGCGCCGACTGATCCGAGCGCTGCTCATTGAGCATGAACGACAGGCGATAGAAGTCCAGGTCGCTCAGGTCGTCCTCGACAAAGCACTCCATCTCGAGCTTGCCGGCCGACGCCAGTGCTCGTTTACGGTAGTGGCCGTCGATCAGGATGTAGTGGCCGGGACGCGACGGGTCCGGGGCAGCAAGGCCCGGGGTCTTCTGGCCATGCGTTGCGATCGACGCCGCGCGCTCCTGCACGACAGCGGGATCATAGATCCGGCGCGCATTCAGCGGATTGTCATGGAGCTGCGCCAGCGGAATCCGCATCAGCTGCCGGCCGGATGCCATCTCGCCCGCACTTTCAGCGCTGAAAACGGTGGCGCCATCGTTTGCCCTGCCCTGCAGCAGGCCGTTCGGATGCTGCGAAATCGCTGCCTCGGCCCGCGCGAACCTGTCCAGCGTGTCGTTGCGGTGCTTCTCCGCCACCATGCCGGCGAGCATGCCGGCCTTGAGGCTCTTCAGTTTTGTAGCCATGCCTTATTGCTCAATCAAAGACAACACTTCGTCGACCATCATGTCGACCTCCTGTACCGCCTCGCGCGCCCCGGCAACGCCATGGACGGTACAGCCGATCGCCTGGCATTCACGGAATGCCGAGCGCGATCCAATCATTGAATTCAACAACGGCACCTCGCCATCGTCTCCGAGGATCTCGATTGCCTGCCGTGCGATCGACACGCGCCGCTGCACCATATTTGCCATCACGCGAATCAGCAGCGTTTCATTCTGGACTTGCGCATGTTGTGCCAGCGTTTTTGCGGCAACCGCAGCCCAGAGGTCCGGAGGCGACGGCACCACCGGGATGATGGCAAGGTCGGAAATCAGCAGCGCACTGGACGGCGCCGCCGAATGGACCGCAGGCGGGCAGTCGACGAAGATGTAATCGTAGTCCTGCACGAATTTACGGACCTCGCGGTGCATGGCTCCGCCCGACGGCGCCAGCCCGATCACCGACGCGGGAAACGGGCGCTCATCGCTGGCCTGAGCGGCCCAGCGGGTGGCGGTGCCTTGCTCGTCCATGTCGACCAGCATGGATCGGGCGCCCCGCAAACCAAGCGTTCCCGCCAGATGCATGCTGACCGTGGTCTTCCCGCAACCGCCCTTCTGGTTGAAGACGGTGATGATTTTGGCTGCCACTGGACCTCTCTTTCAGCGCTGAAAGCGCAGTTGACTCTTAAGGCGCAACTGTAGCCAAAAGCAGGTGACGCTTCAACCGTTTTACAAATTTACAAATGTTTTATTAAGATGTGTCGAGCGACACACGGCATTTCGCCAGGCAATGGCGTTCCTACAATAAATTTGCTTGATATGCGGCGGCCCCTGTGTCTAAAGTATTTGTAGTGCGCATTACGCCGCACATGACACCGCAATCCAAAGTGGTTATGATGCGCGCTACAGTCGAGTCAAGTCGTGTCAACCTCGTCGGCTTCCGTTCGGTATCTACGAGAACTCAACGTGCTTGAACGGTTGTTTGCGTGGTGTACTAGAACTTGCTTCGAAAAGGAAATTTCTTATGGCAACCGGTACGGTCAAGTGGTTTAACGAGACCAAGGGCTTTGGCTTCATTACCCCGGACGACGGTGGTGCAGATCTGTTCGCGCACTTCTCCGAAATCCAGGGCTCTGGCTTCAAGACCCTGAAGGATGGGCAGCGCGTGACGTTCGAAGTCAAGCAGGGTCCGAAGGGCCTGCAGGCTTCGGCCATCAAGCCGGCCTGATCCAGCTGTTTTGCCCGCTGCAGCAGCCTGCCGCGGCGGACAAACAAAAAGGCAAGCGTTCAACGCTTGCCTTTTTTGCATCTGGCCATCGCGGCCACGCGGTCAGCCCAGCTTGCGCACGCTGGTACGGGACGGCTGCAGGATCAGCGCCTTGGACGAGTCCGCATCGACCTTTGCGCCAGGATAGACCACCAGCACGTCCTTCAGCGCCTTGCGGAACAGGGCGCGGAACTTGCGCTCGCTTTCGGTTTCCGTGCCGAACTGCATCTGCAGCGCTTCCCACGGGATCTCGGTGCGACGCTGGATGGTGAAGAACCGGTAGGTCAGCCACGAATAGACATCCAGCGCGAACGGCGACTGTTTCAGTGCCTTCAGCGCCCGCATGTCCACCGGAACCGGGCGGTTCACCAGTTCGTTGAAGAACGGCTCGGACAGCACCACAAAGCTCTCGAACATCGAGCCCTGCCCCGGCTGCATCGGGTCCCACCAGGTCGACAGCTGGTCGGCCAGCAGGTAGCCGACACGGTCGATCGACAACGGCTCGTGGTTGGGGTTCTGGTTCTGGCTGGGCGTGGACTTGTTCTGCACGATCGCAATGGTCGCGGAGAACAGCCGGATCATCTGCTGGCGTACCAGCGTCATGGTGCCGCGCTTGCCCCCGGTAGCCATCGGGATGCCGAGGTTGTACATGAACTCGGACAACGAATTGCCCAGCGAAATGCGGCGGTCCTCCACCGTCCCGGTGAACTCTCCACGCTTCTTCTTCGCCATGATCTCCTTGCCGATCCAGGCAAGCATCAGGCGCGGATAGGAGCCATAGGGATAGCCCAGCGAGACCGTCTCTGACACCAGCTTCTGGCGGCCGTTGGCGGCCCGCTCGGAGCGTTGCTGCGTGAAGTAGCCGGGCTGGATCATCAGCGAGATATTGCCGCTTGTGCGAGTCCATACCGGCGGCGCGCCCTTGGGCGCGCGATATGGCAGCGTGACCTGGACGCTGGCGCGGCTCAGGAAGCCAACTTCGCCGCTTTGCCAGGCGTCTTCGCGTTCCATGGCCTGCGCCTCGTCAAACAGACGCTGGAATTTCTCGGACGGAATCAGGCTGTTCTCGTTGCCGGGAACAATGATGCGGGAGGGCTCGGCATCCAGGTTGAGGACACTTCGATCCCCCGTGGCGGCCGGGGAGCGTTTGATGGGCAT